>CACXMA010000001.1 GCA_902768665.1 uncultured Bacteroidia bacterium
AGCTCAAACTAGACGGAATGAGTCCGGTACAGTACCGAACTCAAAACAAATAAATCTTTAATGTTGAATCCGTCCAACAAAAGGGGCGCACATCATTTTCCCCAACTCGTGAACAAGAACCGGCCCTTTTTGTTCACGAGCTTTGTGTATTGTTTATTTTCTAAACTTTAGTATCTTTGCAAAAGTTTACAGAATAAACTAAACACACATATATGGAACTCAGGCATCTACTCCCATTCTGTGCCCTGGCGGCAGGACTCCTTTCCGGATGCGACCCGGAGAGAGTCAATGAACAACTCCAACCTACTCAGGACGAACTTACGGTTTCACCGGCCTCGCAGAAGATTTCAGAGGACGGTACCGCTGCTTTTACCTTCACTTTTTCGTTGACAAAAAACGGCAAAGTAATAGACCTCAAAAGGGACAAAGCCACGGCAACTGTACATTTCGAGGCCACCGGCGGGACGGTGAGCCCCGAGTCGGGTATGACGGATGAAAATGGGAAAATAAGCGTGACCTTTACCGCGTCAGATCCCTCAAACTTCAAGGGCGGCACGGTCAAAGGCACGGTGAAAAACGTAAAGGGAATCGTGGAACAGCAGGGCGACCTGGCATCGGCGACGGCTACTGTACTGCCACTGGACGCAGAAGATCCACCCGTGGTCGAACAGCCCATTTCCATGGCAGAAAAACTCCAGGAGAACACCTATTCCATTCAGAAGAAAGGCGATGAGATTCAAGTATTTACGCTACCTCAAGAGTACTCGAGCTGGTATGTTGGCACCAGCTATATGGACAGCTCCCAGCAGGCCATCCACGTGGAACTGATGGATGAAGATCCGGAGCAGATGACTATGGGCTGGGCCAATGCCGAACTCCCTCTGGCAATTGCCAATAAACTGACAACCATCAATCAAGAGTTCTACCAGAAATACCCTTGGGCCGGGACAAAACTGGGGACAATGCGTTTGGGCGGCATGATAGACGCACATATAGGACAGGGCGGAAACGTGAAGCTGGACGGCAGCAGCCAGATATGGCTCAAAGAAAAGGGCGGCACCAAAGCCTATTCCGGGCTGTACCAGTTCCTCTTTGTCCTTGTATTCGAGAACCAGGAGTACAATCCTGAGACGGACAGCTATGTATCTACAGGCGAGGAATACACCATCTGCGGCAACGCGATTGTAGAAGAGCTGGTTGCCGAGCTGTCAGACTTCCGTCTGGATTACGAGAGCAACTGGGTGGTCCCCGGCAAGTCCACTACCCTTTCTGCTTTCTGGACTCCCGGCGCCACCTTCGACTGGAACAAGGTAACACTGAACGAGCAAAGCTGCGGAGGCTCCTCCGGCAACTGGTTCAGCTGGGATGCATCCACGCAGAAACTCACCGCCACCAAATCCGCTGACAACCAGCAGGTCTCACTGACCTTCGGCTATGCCGGCACGGAGTTAACCGATAAGATTTCACTCTACAACGGTCCCGGCTACTCTTCCTTCTCCCTTTCGATGCAGAACAGTTCCGCCGATTATATCCTGGCCGAGAATGATCCCGCATGGGGCAGCGACACCATCTGGCTTACGGTAGATGAATGGAAACCCGAGGGTTCTTCTTTCACCGGTTACGGCATAGAGATTGACCCGGCTACGGAGAACTATAACAAGTTGTATTACAATCCCTACGGCAAATATGTCGACTTCAAGAAGGGCATCCCGGAAGGATCGTTTGACCTGATTTTCCGCAGCGTGACCGACCACAACGCCAAGTTCACCATCCCCGTAAAGGTGGTTCATCATAAGGCCACCTCCTTCCAGATTACCTATAAGCACAGTAACAACGGCGCTTTTGAACCCTGGACCAGCGGCGGAGAAAACGGCGTGTGCAATTATCCCATGGGGATGGAATTGGGCGTGATTACGGAGCCGGAAGATGCCTATTGGAACTGGGCCGATGTAGAACTGGCCTACGATTACGACGGATTCTCCTTCTCTGGCCACGGCGGCAAGGAGGATCACCCGAAGCTTGAGCGCACCAAGAGCAATCCTGGCGGCGATACGTCCTACGGCACCCAGATTATCTTCCGACTGAAGTATGACAATAGAAAGACAAGTACTATATACGTAGACCACAATTAACGCCATTCCCGGCTTGACCGGGAATCTAAAAACCACTATCTTTGCCCTTTGTATGGAAGAACAATTTGACGCGCTGGAAGTCATTGCCCGTACAAGGGGCAAAGTAGAAATGGACAAGGTCCCCACAGGAGAAAACCTTTTCCTGCTGTGGGGAATTCTTACTGCTGCTTTTTTTCTGATTCAGTTTGTACTGTGGATGGTCTTTCGCCAGAGTTGGTGCCTTTGGATTTGGACCGGGGCCGTCGTTATCGGCTGGCTCTGGATGATCATTCTCCTTCGCCGCGACCACAAGCGCACTCATCACAGGACCCACGAAGCCAAGATTATCCTGGATTTCTGGATCTTTGCCGGAGTCGCCTGCGCAGTCGGTGGATTTGCTTTCGGGCTTGCCGATATGTTCGAGTTGTTTGCCGTGCCGCTTATCAGCCTTCTTGTCGGGATGGGAGCCTTTGTCACCGGTGAAGTCAACCGCTTCCGCCCAAAGATTATCGGCGGGCTGGTGGGAGCGGCCATCGGCATCGCTTCCTTTATTCTTCAGGGAGAACTTTGGGAGTGGCAGATGCTCTCGCTATCCATTGTTGCCGTTGTGTCGCTGGTAATACCCGGTTTTCTTTATAAGAAAAGCATAAAGGATGGAATTTCAAAATCTTGACCCCATACTTCACAACGAGTTACGGCTCAAGATTATGGCAGCCCTGGACTCACTGGATGACGCAGACTTCGTGTACCTGAAAGGGCTCACGGGTGCCACCTCGGGTAACCTTTCCGTCCAGCTCACCAAGCTCCAGGACGCCGGCTATATCAAACTGTCCACCAGCGGCGCCGGCCGCGGCTCCCACACCGTCTGTCGCATCACGCCCAAAGGATCCTCCGCACTTCAGGACTACCAGAATGCCCTGATGTCCTACTTCTCAAAAAGCTGATTTTGACCACAATTCCGGGTCCGCGTCACGTTTGCGGGCCTTTTTTGCTTTTTTTGGCGAAAAAAAGTATATTAGAGGTCCAAATAAAAAAACCACATTATGCATGCCTTGTTTTATGCGGTGCCCGTAGCGGCCGTGATCGCCCTCTTCTTTGCCTGGTGGTTCTTCCACCGGATGATGAAGGAGAGTGAGGGTACCGTCACCATGAAAGAAATTGCCCAGTATGTCCGGGAAGGGGCGATGGCCTATCTGAAGCAGCAGTATAAGGTCGTCGTCATTGTTTTTATCGTGCTGGCCGTCCTCTTTGCCGTCCTGGCGTACGGCTTCGGTGTCCAGAATCCGTGGGTGCCGTTCGCTTTCCTGACGGGCGGCTTCTTCAGCGGCCTCGCCGGCTTTGTCGGCATGAAGACCGCGACCTATGCCTCGGCCCGTACGGCCAATGCCACGATGCGTTCGCTCAACGCCGGCCTCAAGGTCGCCTTCCGCAGCGGCGCGGTGATGGGCCTGACGGTCGTCGGCCTGGGCCTTCTCGACATCTCCATCTGGTGGATGGTGCTCCGGGCCTTCTATGACCCGAGCGTCGGCCAGAACCTCATCGTCATCACGACCACCATGCTGACCTTCGGCATGGGCGCCTCGACACAGGCCCTTTTCGCCCGCGTCGGCGGCGGCATCTATACCAAGGCGGCGGATGTCGGCGCGGACATCGTCGGCAAGGTCGAGCAGGACATCCCCGAGGATGACCCCCGCAACCCCGCCACCATCGCCGACAACGTCGGTGACAATGTCGGTGACGTCGCCGGCATGGGCGCCGACCTCTACGAATCCTACTGCGGCTCCATCCTCGCCACGATGGCCCTCGGCGCCTCGGCGTTCTTCGGCGTAGGCGACGGCACGGCCATGCAGATGAAGGCCATCTTCGCCCCGATGCTCATCGCCGCGATCGGTGTCGTCCTCAGCATCCTCGGCATCTATGTCGTGAGGACCCGGGAGGGCGCCGGGCTGCAGCAGCTGCTCAAGTCCCTTTCGCGGGGCACGAACCTCAGCGCCGTCCTGATCGCCGTGCTGAGCTTCGGCATCTTCTATGTCCTCGGATTTGACGGGGCCTACGGCACGCCCGAGTGGTGGCGCCTCGCCCTCAGCGTCCTTTCCGGTCTCGCCGCGGGCGTGATCATCGGCAAGGTGACGGAGTATTATACCTCGCACTCGTACAAACCCACGCAGAGGCTTGCGGAGGCCGCAAAGACGGGGTCTGCGACGGTCATCATCGAGGGTACGGGCCTCGGCATGATTTCCACGGCCGTGCCGGTGCTGACCATCGCCGCCGCGATTCTCCTGGCCTACGGCTTTGCGACGGATTTCGTCTTCTCGACGGCAACCCTCAGCGTCGGCCTCTACGGCATTTCCATCGCCGCGGTCGGCATGCTCTCGACCCTCGGCATCACCCTCGCGACGGATGCGTACGGCCCCATCGCCGACAACGCCGGCGGCAACGCCCAGATGTCCGAGCTCGACCCGTCCGTCCGCGAAAAGACCGACGTGCTCGACGCCCTCGGCAACACCACCGCCGCGACGGGAAAGGGCTTCGCCATCGGTTCGGCGGCCCTGACGGCCCTCGCGCTCCTGGCCTCCTACATCGAGGAAATCAAGATCGGATTTGCCCACATCGGGCGCACGAGCTTCGAAGTCGGCGGGGAAGTGGTGGAGACGACCCGCGCCACCATCACCGACATCGTCAATTACTACGACATCACGCTGATGAACCCGATGGTGCTTGTCGGCATCTTCGTCGGGGCCATGATGGCCTTCCTTTTCTGCGGCATGACGATGAACGCCGTCGGCCGCGCCGCTTCGAAGATGGTCGTGGAGGTCCGCCGCCAGTTCCGGGAGATCGCCGGCATCCTCGAGGGCAAGCAGCGTCCGGACTATACAAGCTGTGTCCGCATTTCCACCAAGGCGGCCCAGCACGAGATGATCCTGCCGTCGCTCCTTGCCATTATCGTCCCGATGCT
This sequence comes from uncultured Bacteroidia bacterium, assembly GCA_902768665.1. GTDB lineage: Bacteria > Bacteroidota > Bacteroidia > Bacteroidales > UBA932 > Cryptobacteroides. Next base: position 5,068 of record CACXMA010000001.1, read on the forward strand.
TGTGGGCGTGCTCCTCGGTCCTGCGGGCGTGATCGGCCTGCTCGCTGGCGGTCTCGGCGCGGGATTCGTGCTCGCCATCTTCCTGGCGAACTCGGGCGGCGCCTGGGACAACGCCAAGAAATATGTCGAGGAAGGCCATCACGGCGGCAAGAATTCCCCGGCCCACAAGGCAACCATCGTCGGCGACACCGTCGGTGACCCCTTCAAGGACACGTCAGGCCCTTCGCTGAACATCCTCATCAAGCTGATGTCGATGGTCTCCATCGTGATGGCCGGCCTGACCGTGATGCTGCACTGATTTTTTGAAAAAAACGTTATATTTGTAAGATTAAACGCGAATCGCCCATGAAACTCGACGGAAGACGCGAAAGCACGAACGTGGAAGACCGGCGCTCATCGGCCGGAAAAGTAGCCGGCATTGCCGGCGGAGCCGGCCTCATCGGCCTTATTATCACCCTTGTCATGCAGTTTATGGGCGGAGGCGGCAGCGGAATCGGTGGCAGCGTCATCGAAGAAGCCCTGCCGGAAGTCCTGGGATCTGTTCTCGGCGGCCAGACCGAAACGGTCGGCGAGGCCACCTTCTCCGAAGAGGAGCAGGAGCTCGCCTCCTTCTCCAAGAAGATCCTCGCCTCGACGGAGGATGTCTGGACGAAGGTGTTCAAGCAGATGGGAAAGACCTATCAGCCCCCGACCCTCGTGCTCTACACGGGCTCAACTTCTACCCGCTGCGGCCAGGGTCAGGCGGCCATGGGCCCCTTCTACTGCTCAGCCGACCAGAAACTCTATATCGACCTCTCCTTCTTCTCGACGATGAAGCAGCAGCTCGGCGCGGACGGCGATTTCGCCTATGCATACGTCATCGCGCATGAGGTGGGCCACCACGTCGAATATCTGATGGGTGACCTCGCCCGCGAGCATAACAGAATGTCGCAGATGAGCAAGAAGGATGCGAACGCCCGCAGCGTCCGCATCGAACTCCAGGCCGACTTCTACGCCGGCATCTGGGGCTATTATGAGAAGCAGCTCTTCGGTTCGCTGGAGGACGGCGACCTCGAGGAAGCCATCCGCTGCGCCTCGGTCATCGGCGACGACTACCTCCAGAAAAAGGCCCAGGGCTTCGCCGTCGAGGACAGTTTCACCCACGGCACCGCCGCCCAGCGCATGCGCTGGCTCAAAAAGGGCCTCACGACCGGCGACATGTCCAAACGCGACACCTATAGCATCCCCGCCAATCAGTTATAGCATCATAAATTATGGAAAAGCATTTCACCCTGCCTTACGATGGCGGTCTGATCGAGAAGGGCCTGCCAAAGGGCATCCTCCATTCTTATGAAAACATTCCCGTCGAGATCCGCCGCGACTCCTACGTCGCTTCGGAGGAAATTGCCGACCTGATTATCAAGGCGATCAACACCGCCCCGACCGACCGGCTGTTCCGTCTCGGCCTGACGACCGGTTCGACGCCGAAGACCCTCTACACGGAGCTGGCAGCCCGCTACGAGCTGGGTGAAGTTTCCTTCCGGAACGTTGAGGTGGTCTCCATCGACGAGTACTATCCTTCCACCGCCGAAGAGCGCCAGAGCCGCAACCACAAGCTCCACGAGACCCTCCTCGACAAGGTCGACATCCTTGAGGAGAACATCCACGTCCCCGACGGTTCCGTCCCCGTGGAGAAGCTCGGCGAGTACTGCGCCTATTTCGACGAGAACGCCCGCGGTCTCGACCTGATGGTGGTCGGTATCGGTGAGCAGGGCCAGGTCGGCTTCAACGAGGCCGGTACCTCCCTCCGCAGCCGCACCCGCCTCGTGCGCCTGTCCTACCAGTCCCGCAAGCGCCAGAGCCGCAACTTCAACCTCGACATGAGCCAGACCCCGACGACCGCCCTGACGATGGGCATCGACACGATGCTTTCCGCCAAGCGCATCGTCCTGATGGCATGGGGCGAGGACAAGGCCCAGGCCGTCAAGGCCGTCGTGGAGGACCGTCCGACGCCCGCCTGCCCGGCTTCCTTCCTCCAGAACCACGACAACATTACCTTCTACGTCGACGACACCGCCGCCGAGGACCTTACCCGCATCGTCGCTCCCTGGCTCGTCGGTCCCTGCGACTGGACGCCGAAGTTCATCCGCAAAGCCGTCGTGTGGCTCTGCCAGAAGGTCGGCAAGCCGATCCTCAAGCTGACGGAAAAGGACTATCTCGAGAACTCCCTCGGCGAGCTCCTCGAGCTATACGGCCCGTTCGACAAGATCAATATCAACGTCTTCAACGACCTCCAGCACACCATTACCGGCTGGCCGGGCGGCAAGCCCAACGCCGACGACAGCACCCGTCCCGTCGCCGCGACGCCGTACCCCAAGAAGGTCATCATCTTCTCGCCGCATCCGGACGATGACGTCATCTCCATGGGCGGTACCTTCATCCGTCTCGTCTCCCAGGGCCACGATGTCCACGTCGCCTACGAGACTTCCGGCAATGTCGCCGTCCACGACGATGTGGTCCTCCAGCACATGGACGCTGCGTTCCAGCTCGGTTTCGGCGACCATTTTGCCGAGGCGAAGGCCCTTGTCGACAGCAAGGTTCCGGGCGAGCCGGAGCCGCGTGCTCTTCTTGAGATGAAGGGCGCCATCCGCCGCAGCGAGGCCCGCGGCGCCGTCCGCAGCTTCGGCCTCAACGACAACACCAACGCCCACTTCCTGAACCTCCCGTTCTACGAGTCCGGCGGCATCAAAAAGAAACCGCGTACACAGGCTGACGTCGATGTGATCAAGGAGTTCATCTCCGGCATCCAGCCCGACATGATCTTCATGGCCGGCGACCTCGCCGACCCGCACGGCACCCACCGCGTCTGCACCGAGGCCGCACTCGAGGCCATCGAGCAGCTCAAGGAAGAGGGCCGCAGCCCCTGGCTCGAGAAGACCCACGTCTGGCTCTACCGCGGCGCCTGGATGGAGTGGGAGCTCGGCCGTGTCGACATGGCCGTCCCGCTGAGCCCGGACGAGGTCATCAAGAAGCGTCACGCCATCTACCGCCATCTTTCCCAGAAAGATATCGTTCCGTTCCCGGGCGAGGATTCCCGCGAATTCTGGCAGCGGGCCGAGGAACGCACATCCGGCACCGCCCGTCTCTACAACGAGCTGGGCATGGCCGAATACCAGGCAATCGAAGTTTTCCTTAAACTGTATTAATAGTAGTGTAATTCACGTATGAAAATCGTTATTCGCAACAATTCCAATGAGGGCTCCCTCTGGGCTGCCCACTACATCGCCAGGAAGATCAACGAGAAAGCCGCCCGCACCAGCGAGCCATTCGTGCTCGGTCTGTGCACCGGCTCCACGCCGATCGGCACCTACGCCGAACTGATCCGCATGGTCAAGGCCGGCGAGGTCTCCTTCAAGAACGTCATTTCCTTCAATATGGACGAATATGTCGGCCTGCCCGTCGACCATCCGGAGAGCTACCACAGCTTTATGCACACCTATCTCTTCGACCAGATCGACGAGCCCGCGGAGAACATCCACATCCTCGACGGCAACGCCAAGGACGTCGAAGCGGAATGCGCCGCCTATGAGGAGGCCATCGTCAAGGCCGGCGGTTTCGACCTCTTCCTCGGCGGTGTCGGCGAGGACGGCCATATCGCCTTCAACGAGCCCTTCTCCTCGCTCAGCAGCCGCACCCGTGTCGTCACGCTGACGCAGGACACCCGCGAGGTCAACGCCCGCTTCTTCGAAGGCGACTACAACAAGGTCCCGAAACAGGCCCTCACCGTCGGTGTCGCCACCGTCCTGAGCTCCCAGGAGGTCGTCATCCTTGCCTTCGGCTCCAAGAAGGCCCGCGCCCTCAAGGACGCCATCGAAGGTCCGATGTCCCACTACTGCACCCTCAGCGGCCTGCAGAACCACCCGGCCGGCACCATCGTCTGCGACGAGGCCGCCGTCGGCGAGCTCAAGGTCTCGAGCTACCGCTACTTCAAGGCGGTCGAGGCGGCAGAGAAGTTCTAAACGGATAAGGGGCTGACCTCGAGGTCAGCCCCTTTAAAGATTGCCTGCATGCGCTGGCAATGACGTCATGCCACGGCTCGTCCGTGGCATCTCGTCGGGGTGATGTGACTCGAACACACGACCCTCTGGTCCCAAACCAGATGCGCTAGCCAACTGCGCCACACCCCGATTGCGGACCGCAAAAATACATCATTTTCAGCGTTTTTCCAAGCCTATGATCATTTCCGCGAAAGCCATCACGAAAAGTTTCGGCACCCTGCAGGTCCTGCGGGGGCTCGACCTCGAAGTCGCCCCCGGGGAAGTCGTCGCCGTCATGGGCGCATCCGGCGCCGGCAAGACGACCCTCCTGCAGATTCTCGGTACGCTCCTGCGCCCCGACGGCGGAACGCTTACGATAGACGGGACCGACGTCCTGGCCCTTTCGCAGAAGGAAATCGCCGCTTTCCGCGGCCGTCGGATCGGCTTCGTCTTCCAGGCGCATCACCTGCTGCCGGAGTTCTCCGCCGAGGAAAACGTCATGATTCCGGCCCTGATTGCCGGCGTCTCCGGCAAGGAAGCCCGCTCCCGGGCCCGGGACCTTCTCGCCCGTGTCGGCCTCTCGGAGCGCCTGACCCACAAACCCGGAGAACTCTCCGGCGGCGAGCAGCAGCGCGTGGCCATCGCCCGCGCCCTTGTCAACGCCCCGGCCGTCCTTTTCGCCGACGAGCCCACGGGCAACCTCGACTCTGTCACCAAGGCGCAGATCCACTCGCTCTTTTTCGACCTGCGCAAAGACTTGGGCCAGACCCTTCTCATAGTCACCCATGATTCGGACCTGGCCCATCTGTGCGACCGCACCATCCTGATGCGGGACGGACTTTTCGTCTAGTTATTTCTTCCTTTCCAGGACTTTCTTTGCCGCCGCGGCGATGTGGGCGGCATCCAGGCCGTATGCCTGCATGAGGGCGGCGGGGGTGCCGCTCTGGCCGAAACGGTCTCCGCCGTTGACGAACTCGACGGGTGTCGGACTCGTGCGGGCGAAGAGCCCGGCAACGGCCTCTCCGATGCCGCCGGCCATGTTGTGCTCCTCGGCGACGACCACGGCGCCGGTCTTGGCGGCGCTTTCGAGAAGGGTCTTTTCGTCGAGCGGCTTCACGGTCGCGACATTGATGACCTCGGCGCGGATGCCTTCCGCCTCAAGGGCTTCCGCTGCCTGGAGCGCCTCCCAGACGGTGTGTCCGGCGGCGAGCAGCGTCACGTCGGCGCCCTCGTTGAGGATGTAGGCCTTGCCGATGACGAAAGGTTCGTTCGGGTCGGTGAAGTTCGGGACGCTCGGGCGGCCGAAACGGAGATAGACGGGGCCGTCATACGCGGCTGCGGCGAGGGTCGCCTGCATCGTCTGGTTGTAGTCGCAGGGGACCAGGACCACCATCTCCGGCAGGGCGCGCATCAGGGCGATGTCCTCCATCGTCTGGTGCGTCGCGCCGTCCTCGCCGAGCGTGATGCCGGCGTGGGAAGAGGCGATCTTGACATTGGTCTTGCCGTAGGAGACTTCCTGGCGGAGCTGGTCATAGACGCGGCCCGTGACGAACTCGGCGAAGGAGCCGATGAAGGGAATCTTGCCCGTGATGGCGAGACCGGCGGCGGCGCCGACCATGTTGGCCTCGGCAATGCCGCACTGGATGAAGCGCTCCGGGAACTCGGCGGCGAAATCGCCCATTTTCAGGGAACCCTTGAGGTCCGCGGTGAGGGCGACGACGCGGCTGTCGCGCCGGCCGGCTTCGAGAAGGCCCGCGCCGAATCCGCTGCGGGTGTCCTTCTTACCTGTATCGATATATTTTTTCATTTTCACTGGAATTAGATTTCTCGACAAGCTCGAAATGACAAAACGTAGCTCGAAATGACAATCAGAAGTCGCCAAGAGGGGTTTCACCTAACTGTCTGAGGGCGTCCTCGAGCTGCTCGGGCTTCGGGACGGTGCCGTGCCATTTGTGGGTGCCGGCCATGAAGTCCACGCCGTGGCCCATGTCGGACTGGAAGAGGATCATGGCGGGCTTGCCGCTGCCCTTGCCGCTCCTGGCGAGCTCGAAGGCGCTGCGGATCGAGTCGAAGTCGTGGCCGTCGGCGATGATGACCCTCCAGCCCCAGGCCTGCCATTTCTCGGAGAGGTCGCCCTCGCCGGCTACCGCGCTGACCGGGCCGTCGATCTGCTGGCCGTTCCAGTCGGTCATGGCGATGAGGTTGTCGAGACCGTGGTGGACGGCGAACATGCCGGCCTCCCAGATCTGGCCCTCCTCGGACTCACCGTCGCCGCAGAGGCAGAAGACGAAGTTCTCGTCGCCGTCGAGCTTCTTGCCGAGGGCCATGCCGGCCGCGGCGGAAAGGCCCTGGCCCAGCGAGCCGGAGGCCTGGAAGACACCCGGAAGGTCCTTGCGGACGGAAGGGTGGCCCTGCAGTCGGGCGCCGAACTGACGGAAGGTCGCGAGTTCCGAAACCGGGAAGTAGCCGGCTCTGGCGAGCTCGGAATAGTAAACGGGCGTGAGGTGTCCGGCGGAAAGGACGAACATGTCCTGTCCCTTGCCGTCACGGGTCCAGGCAGCGGGGTCGTGCTTCATCACGTCCGCATACAGGACCGTCAGGATGTCGGTGCTGGACATGGAACCGCCCGGGTGGCCGGACTTGGCCGCGCAGACCATCCGGAGAATGTCCCGGCGGACCTGCGTGGAGAGGCTTTTTAGCTGGTCGTTGGTATGCATAGGTTGGAAATAATGGTCATTTTCGCAAATTTAGCCAAAAAATTCTTATCTTTGAACGCTTGTACGAGAAACATTAAACCAAATAATCCAAAAACATGAAACGTATTATGATGATCGCAGCGGCCGCCGCTATGGCAGGACTGCTGTTTGTTGCCTGTAAGAACACTCCGAAGGCTGCCGAAGAGGCTGCCCCGAAGGAGCCGGATGTGACCGCGCTGAACGCCGGTGACGACCTTGACTGGGAAGAATTCTCCCGCTACTACTCCGCCGTCGAGGAGGAAACTCCCGCCTGCTGTGAGGAGAAGGAATGCGAAGAGTTCGAAGAGGAAGTAGCCGAAGAGATCGAGGAGTGCGCCGAGGAGATCGCCGAGCGTGCCGAGGAGGCCATCATGGAGCCCGGTACCATCGAGGCTGAAGCGGAAGAAGCTGCGGAAGAAGCTGCGGAGGAAGCGGCTGAAGAGGCCGTCGAAGAAGAGGCCGCTCCGTTCGAGTATTTCGCCGTCGCCCAGAAGCCTGGCTTCCAGGGTGGTGACCCCAACGCCTTCTCCAAGTGGGTGGCCAAGAACATGCAGTATCCGGAGTCTGCCCGCGCGGCTGACATCGAGGGTACGGTGGTCGTGAAGTTCACCATTGGCCGCAACGGTGCTGTCCGTGGCGCCCATGTCGTCAAGAGCAGCGGCAATGCCGCCCTTGATGCCGAGGCTCTCCGCACCATCTCCAGCGCTCCGGCCTGGACGCCCGGTTTCGACTCCGAAGGCGTGCCGGTGAACACCAACATGGTGATGCCTGTCATCTTCAAGCTCGCTCATTAATAGAGCCGTCTTGGTAAAACAAAAACGCATGGGCAGCGATGCCCATGCGTTTTTTGTTGTTGTTTGGCGTACCGCTTCCTAGCAGTAGAGGCCGCCGTTGACGGCGATGACCTGGCCGGTAATGTAGGAGGCCATGTCGCTGGCGAGGAAGAGGGCTGCGTTGGCGATGTCCTCGACGCTGCCGCCGCGGCGGAGCGGGATGGACTTGATGTACTCGTCACGGACGGCCTCGGGCAGGGCGTTCGTCATGTCGGAGATGATGAAGCCCGGAGCGATGGCGTTGGCGCGGATGCCGCGGGAACCCATTTCCTTGGCGACGGACTTGGCCATGGCGATCATACCGGCCTTGGAGGAGGCGTAGTTGATCTGGCCGGGGTTGCCCATCTGGCCCGCGATGGAGGCCATGTTGATGATGCTGCCGCTCTTGCTGCGCGCCATCGAAGGAAGGACGGCGTGGATGAAGTTGAAGGCGGACTTGAGGTTCACGGCGATGACGGCATCCCACTGCTGCTCGGTCATGCGGAGGACGAGACCGTCCTTGGTGATGCCGGCGTTGTTGACGAGGATGTCGATGCGGCCGAAGTCGGCGAGGATCTGCTCCACGACGGCGTGGGTCTCATCGAAATTGGCGGCGTTGGAGGCGTAGCCCTTGCATTTGTGGCCGAAGGCTTCGATCTCCCGGATGGTTTCCTCGGCGGCCTCGTTGATGACGAGGTCCGTGAAGGCGACGTCAGCACCCTCGGAGGCGTATTTCAGTGCAATGGCTTTGCCGATGCCGCGGGCGGCGCCCGTGATGACAGCTACTTTTCCGTCTAAAAGTCCCATGATATCAATAGGTTTAATAGGTTGTACATTCTTGTTCAGTCTACAAAAATACGTTTATTCGGTCCAAATCCCAAATTTTCGGCCGAAAATCGTCCGCCGTGCCGGATAATTGCGTATCTTTGCGACCCTTTTTAAGAGTACAGAACAGACTATGGCACTGATCCCTATATACTGGTGGAACAAGGAAGTCCACAACTTCAAGATATCGCAGCAGAAATTCTCCAAGCAGCCCTGGGCCAACGGGGTGATCCTGCTCGGCTGCGTCATCATCGCGATGCTCCTGGCGAACCTCCCGGCGACCCGGCACCTGTACCATTCCTTCCTGGAGACGAGCCTTTCGATCCACGTCAGCAGCCCGGACGGCGTGATCGACTTCCTCTTCCCGCGGGAGATGACCGTGGAGAAGTTCATCAACGACATCCTGATGGTGGTGTTCTTCTTTACCGTGGGCCTGGAAATCAAGCGTGAGATTGTCTGCGGCGAACTTTCCACCCCGAAAAAGGCCCTTCTTCCCGTCGTGGCGGCCTTTGGCGGCGTCGTGGCTCCGGCCCTGATCTTCGCGGCCGTGAACCATGGCACCCTCGCCTCCTCCGGCTGGGGCATCCCGACCGCTACGGACATCGCCTTCGCCGTCGGCATCCTGTCGGTGCTGGGCGACAAGGTACCCATTTCGCTGAAGGTCTTCCTGACGGCCCTCGCCATCGCCGACGACCTCATCGCCATCCTCGTGGTGGCCCTCTTCTATGGCGGTGCCATCAATTTCCTGCTGCTCGGCATCGCCGTGCTGGTGATACTCTATGTGATGGTGCTGAAGCGGCTTGGCGAGAAGCGGATGTTCCATTACCTGGTGCCGGCCATCCTTGTCTGGGTGCTGTTCTACTATTCCGGCATCCACGCCACGATGTCCGGTGTCGTGATGGCCTTCCTCATCCCGATGGAGCCCCGCTACAACAAGGCGAAATTCCACCGCCGGAACCATATCCTCTGGGAGGGCCTCGTCGCCAGCGAGCACATCGACACGGGCGAGCCTTTCCCGAACGGCCCCCAGCGCCATTTCCTGCGCCATCTCAGCGGCCTTTCCATCCGTTCCATCGGGCCGAGCTACCGGCTCGAGCACCTGCTCAACCCGTTCGTAAACTTTCTGATCATGCCGGTATTCGCCCTCGCCAACGCGGGCGTCACCATCCCGGACCTCTCCTATTTCAACGTCCTGCAGTGGGATGCCGTCCTCGGCGGCGCCGGTATGGGTATCTTCCTCGGCCTGCTGCTCGGAAAGCCCGTCGGCATCACGCTGGCGAGTTTCCTGGCCATCAAGTGCAGGATCGGAGAAATGCCCGCCAAGGCTACCTGGCCGATGCTTTTCGCCGTGGCCTGCCTCGGCGGTATCGGTTTCACGATGTCGATCTTTGTGGATACGCTTTCCTTCGCCGGTCCTGACGTGCCCGTCGAGGTGACGCAGCATCTTCGCGATGCCGGCAAGGTCGCCGTTCTGATGGGATCCCTCTGCGCCGGCATTCTCGGCTCGATCCTGATCTCCCTGGTCGCCCGGCTCCAGCGCCGCTAGCGTTTTTCGCCGGTATACATGCGGCAGAGGCCGAGGGTGAAGGCCCTGTGGCGGACGTCGCCGTAGCCGCACTCCTGCAGCGTCCGGATAAACGCTTTCCGTCCCGGGAACATCACGACCGAGGCGGGGAGATAGCTGTAGGCGGCCTTGTCGCCGGAGACTTTCCCGCCGATCCAGGGCAGGATGTGGAGGAAATAGAGATTGTAGAGCCAGCGGATGATGCGGTTCTCCGGGACCGAGAGCTCGAGGATGACGAGCCGGCCGCCGGGCCGCAGCACGCGGAGCATCTCGCGCAGTCCCTCTTCCCGATGTTCGAAATTACGGATGCCGAAGGCGATGGTCACGCGGTCGAAGCTTCCGTCGGGGAAGGGCAGGTTCTCTCCGTCGCCCTGGGCCGTTGAAATGCGCTCCTGGAGCCCTGCGGCAGCGACTTTTTCCTTCATGACCGCGAGCATCCCGTCGGAAAGGTCCACGCCGGAGACATGGCCGGCGACGCCCCGCCTGTCCATCCGCCGGGCGATGGCCAGGGCGAAATCTCCGGTCCCGCAGGCGAGGTCCAGCACCTCCAGCGGCCCGTCCGTGTCGACGATCCGCTTCAGCGCTTTCCGCCGCCATCCCTTGTCGACATTCAGCGACATGAGGTGATTGAGCCGGTCGTAATCCGGGGCGATGCTGTCGAACATCTGCCGGACGTTTTCCTTTTTCGGCATGGGCTAGAGGAAGGTGGAATAAGGGGTCATTTCGAGATAGCTCCATCCCGCGAGGCAGCTCAGCAGGAAGGTGGAGAGCACCAGCAGCGGCAGCATCGGGTCCAGCGCCCGGCCGTCACGGCTCCAAACGCCGCGAAGGTGGAGGGTATACAGCGGCAGGGTCACGACCCAGATCAGCTGCCTCCATCCGAGGGTCGTCTCCACGCCGTGGCGGGCAAGGTAGCCGTAGTCCCAGGCGAAAAAGGCCGCGAGCAGCGCCCAGCCGGCCACGATGAGGACGGTCTGGTAGATGCGGGCCTTGCGGGGCCCCATCTTGATGGCGACGGTCAGGCGGTTCTCCGCGTCGGTCTTCATGTCGCGGATGTTGTTGACGTTCAGCACGCCGACACTGAAGCAGCCGATCGCGGCGCCCGGCAGCAGGATGGCGAAGTTCGTCGCGTCGCCGCTGACGATGAAATAGGCGCCGTAGACGGCCACGAGCCCGAAGAAGAGGAAGACATAGACATCCCCCATGGCCCGGTAGCCGTAAGGGTTCGGCCCGAGGGTGTAGCTCATCGCGGCCTTGACGGCGAAGCAGCCCAGCAGGAACATCAGCACGGCGTTGAGGCTGAGCAGCGTCCCGAAGGAGAAACGGATCATCAGCGTGCCGAAAACCAGGCACAGGGCGATGAAGACCCCGATGAGGACCTTCATGTCCCGGACGGTCATGGCGCCGCTGTTGAGGCCGTACTGCGGTCCCTGGCGCTCGGCCGTATCCGTCCCGCGGAGGACGTCGCCGAGCTCGTTGGAAAGGTTCGAGAGAATCTGCAGCGAGAGGGTCGTCAGCACGAGGAAGACAAGGGTCCAGAGCCGGGAGCTCACGGTAATCTGCGGAAAGGTGCCGATGGCGAGAAGCGCCCCCAGCACGATGCCCGACAGGGACAGCGGAAGCGTCCGCAGGCGCATGGATTGAATCGCTGCTTTCAGTGTCATTTCGAGCGATGCTTTTTTGTCATTTCGAGCTTGTCGAGAAATCTCTAATCCAGTTTCAGTACCGCCATGAACGCGCTCTGGGGCACCTGCACGGTGCCGATCTGGCGCATGCGCTTCTTGCCCTCCTTCTGCTTTTCGAGGAGCTTGCGCTTGCGGGTCACGTCGCCTCCGTAGCACTTGGCGGTGACGTCCTTGCGGACCTGGCGGACGGTCTCGCGGGCGATGATCTTGGCGCCGATGGCGGCCTGGACGGCGATGTCGAACTGCTGGCGGGGGATGAGTTCCTTGAGCTTGAGGCAGATCTTGCGGCCGAAGTCGTAGGCGTGGTCCTCGTGGATGAGGGTCGACAGGGCGTCGGCGGGGTCGCCGTTGAGGAGGATGTCCAGCTTCACCAGGCGGGCCGGGCGGAAGTCGGTGACGTGATAGTCGAAGGAGGCGTAGCCCTTGGAGATGGACTTGAGCTTGTCGTAGAAGTCGAAGACGACCTCGGACAGCGGCATGTCGTAGTTGAGCTCGACCCGGTCGGTGGTGATGTAGTGCTGGCCGATCAGGGTGCCGCGCTTGTCCATGCAGAGCTTCATGATGGGCCCGTAGAAATCGGACTTGGAGATGATCTGGGCGCGGATATAGGGCTCCTCGATGTGGTCGATGAGCGTTGCCGGCGGGAGGCCGCTGGGGTTGTGGACGTCGACGACCTCGCCCTTGGTGGTATAGACCTTATAGGATACGTTCGGGACGGTCGTGATAACGTCCATGTTGAACTCGCGGAACAGGCGCTCCTGCACGATCTCGAGGTGCAGCAGGCCCAGGAAGCCGCAGCGGAAACCGAATCCCAGCGCGAGGGAGCTCTCGGGCTCATAGACGAAGGAGGCGTCGTTGAGCTGGAACTTTTCGAGCGTGGCGCGCAGCTCCTCGAACTTCGAGGCGTCGACGGGGTAGAGACCCGCGAAGACCATGGGCTTGACCTCCTCGAAGCCGGCGATGGCTTCGAGGCAGGGGCGTTCGACATGGGTGATGGTGTCGCCGACCTTGACCTCGACGGCGGCCTTGATGCCGGTGATGATGTATCCGACGTCGCCGGTGCGGACCTCGCCGGTCGGGTTGAGCTTGAGCTTGAGGTTGCCGATTTCCTCGGCCTCGTATTCGTTGCCGGTGTTGACGAACTTGACCTTGTCGCCTTTCCGGATGCTGCCGTTGACCACCTTGAAGTAGGCGATGATACCGCGGAAGGGATTGAAGACGGAGTCGAAGATGAGGGCCTGCAGCGGGGCCTCGGGGTCGCCTTTCGGGGCGGGAACCTTGTCGACGATGGCGTCGAGCACGGCCTGCACACCCTCGCCCGTGCGGGCGCTGACGCGGAGTACATCCTCGGGGTCGCAACCGAGCAGGTCGCACACCTGGTCGGTCACCAGCTCCGGCTGGGCGGAGTCCATGTCGATCTTGTTGAGCACGGGGATGATCTCGAGCCCGTGGTCCACCGCCTGGTAGAGGTTGGAGATGGTCTGTGCCTGGATGCCCTGGGAGGCGTCCACGACCAGCAACGCACCCTCGCAGGAGGCGATGCTCCGGGAGACCTCATAGCTGAAGTCCACGTGCCCGGGGGTGTCGATGAGGTTGAGGCGATAGGTCTCGCCGCCGCGCTGGTATTCCATCTGGATGGCGTGGCTCTTGATCGTGATGCCCTTCTCCTTCTCGAGGTCCATGTCGTCGAGGACCTGGTTCTCCATCTCCCGGTCGCTCAGCGTGCGGGTCAGTTCCAGCAGGCGGTCCGCCAGCGTCGATTTCCCGTGGTCGATATGGGCGATGATGCAAAAATTCCTTATTGCTCCTTGTAACTTATTCATATTCAATAAAAAAGCCCGCTCGTTATTGAAAGCGGGTAACAAATCAGTAACAAAACGGACAAAAACAAGCCGTTTGGCGGGCTTTCTAAAAACAAAGGTAGCAAATCTTTCCAGAAATTCAATTAACACCCTTTCAAGTTGCACCGTTTAGGTGTGGGCACTTGCCCTGCAGTGCTATCTAATATTATGCTTTTTCAGTATATCAAGTATTGTTCCCAATTCATCATCTGGTATTGCACTCAAATCTGGTTGTTGGCTCTGGGTGCTTACTTTTACCTCATTCTGGAAATCCCCGGTTATTGCTTGTTGCTTGGGTATAACATAAGGCAACAGGCGTTCAAGTATCAAAATCCTATCCCTTGCTGACAGTTGCCTAAAATCTTGCTCTATTTTTTCCCTATTGCCGTCAATAAGTTGTGTTATCCATTCTTTCAAGGTGGTTGTAACCTTGTTTGGTGTGCCCTTTGGCCGTCCGTTTGGGTTTCCGGTCTTTCCTTTTGGTTGCCCCATAATAATTGAAATTAGATTGTTAATAATTGTTCTTTTCAATGCTCGCTACCTACAATAAGCCGCCGCCTCTGTTACTTTCCGGTCTAACTCTGCTATAACATCACTTTGAGCAAACAAACTCATTCCAGATAGACAGGCCTCTTTAACGGTCTTTCTCATATCAAAAGCCTGTTTCTTGGTAATATCTCCCCTCTGTTGCATTTCTTTGATTTGTTCCAATAATGCCGCCTCCCCTCCAAACTTTTCTACAAGGGCAAGCCGGGCCGCCCGGTCAAACTCTTTCTTGCTTTTCATTGCCTCTGGGTTTATCGTTATATCGTTTATTTTGTCAATAGCCCTGTATGCCTGTAGCCACATCTTTACAACCTTGATATAAAAAGCCTCATTATACAGGGTTGCCGCCGTTATCTCCGGCTCTTGTAGGTAGTGGGATAGCCGCTTGTCAAATCGCCTTTCATACCTCAAAATGTTATTACCCGTGCAAATCTCCGGCAATTTGCCGCCGTTCTTTTGGCTTTCTCTTGTCTTATCATAGAAAGCAAGCCGCCCCGCCCCTTGCTTGTAATATATCCCCTCCGGCTCTTGTAGCCGGGTTGCATACCTCAACCCGCCCAAGTGGTTGTAATAAACCCCCGGCGGGTATCTCATCAAGAGATTGTGAGCAACATCTAACCGGGTAACGGCCGCCCGCTCCATCGGCAAATGTAGGGTGTCGGATAGTTTCTCAATAGCCCGCTTTGTATCTCCCCGCCCCATTTCTTGCACGTTATCCCCAAGAAACCACTTACACAAACTCCCTTTGCCAACTCTTGCCGCCGCCTCATCTATTGAAACCGTCAAACACCCCAACTTGCCAATAACAACGTGCAACCCGTTTTGGTGCTCAAAATGCCCCGTTATCTCATCAAGATACAAGGCGGTTTCTTCAAGGAAAGAAACGCCGGGCACATCGTACCCTCTCAACCTCATATTTACTGTATCGTACATACCCGCTTTATACAATAAGGTTACAAAAACAGTAACCCGTAACAACTTAATATAGGCAAGTGCTAAAACAGGCCCTCCGGCTTATCCGGCCGGGCTCTTTCCTGTAGTGCTTTTATCTCATCTTCAAGCCTCCCATCTTCAAGCAAGTTATACAGTAGCCGGGCATTGTTTCTCAATCCCCGTGCAACGTATATTTCAATGATACCCCCGGCCACATCTGCAATACCAAGATTTGAGAAACCCTTGAACACAAATAACAGTGCATCTTGGGTGTTTTTGAAATCCCCAAAGCCCGTTTTTGGGTCTGGGTCAAAGGTGTAGATACTCGTTATATTCTTGCTCCCAAGAGTTAGGCTTTTATCGGCCTTTCTCTTTGCATCTGCATTGAAATTGCCGTTCTTTTGCACATCGGTAAAATAGATAACGAGGTCACCCGGTTTGGTGCTCTTTGTCCCTTTTCGGCAACGCCTTATTTCAAACTCATCGTAACCGCCCGTTGAGGTGGTACAGTCAAGGCGGGTTTTTGCAGTCCCGGCAAGGTGTTCAAATCGGTAGTAATCGGTTAAGTACATATCAAAGGCCCTCCCTTGCCAAAAATGCCGCCGCCCCGCTTTGTGCCTCTTGCTCTGTGTTGGCCCGGTTTTGCCTCAACCAATCTTCAACCTCTTTCCGGTCAAAATAGATAATCTTGCCGCTCGGTTTGTAATAGGGTATTTGGTGGGTGCTTGTCAACTTGTACAAGTGGCTTTTGCTCAACCCGGTAAGCAATGCCACATCATCAAAAGTTAGTACGTTCTTTGCCGCTAAAAGGGTGTTTCTTTCAATCCTGTTTAGTTGCTCAATAATTTGTTCCATTTTGCAATGAAAATAATTGTTGAGGCCTCCCGGCCCGCCGTGCAAGTGGCGGCCATCTTTGCCCCGGTGGTAAACATCGGCCGGGCTTGCACCCTCCGGCCGACAATTAACCCGGTGCAAAAATGAGAAAGAATTGAAACAATAAATAGTGGGCTATAGTGGGCTAAATAGTGCAAAGAAAAAAGCACCCGTTCAAGGTGCTTTCATTCAATCCTCAAAAAGTACATCTATTTTCCGTTTCCACGGCCGCTCATTCTTGGTACTAAGATTTTGTGAGGCCGCCCGGTCAAGCCTTGAAAGGCCCAAGAATTGCCCCAAACGCCCCCAATCCGGGTGCTTGTCTGTTTTGGCCGGGCAATATATCTTTACACACAAATCGGCGGCCGCCGCCTTTGGTAATTCTTGCCACTTGTACCCCGTTGAGGTCTTTTCCAGATACCCCGCTTTTAGGGCTTTTTCAAAGGCTTTTCTTGCCTCCGGCCTGTCAATCTCCGGCGGCAAGACAATACCGCCGTTATTTTCTTCAAATTTCCCGTTTCCGGCCGTTTCTGGGCTTGGTGGGGTGATTGTACTATCTGGGTCTAAAAGTGGCTCTACGGCCTTTAAAATACCCTCCTGTATCAAATCCCGCTCCCTTTCAAATTGCCCTATTGCCTCCGGTGTTAAAGGCTCGTTTAAGCAATCGGTTTCCCCGGCCAAAATCCGGTTAAGTAAAGACCGCCTCGATAACAGTTTGCCCGCTTTCTCTTTCTCCCCAAGTGCTTTCAATCCCGGCACATCATTTTTGCCGTTTACCAAGATACCGCCCCCACGAAAACACAGGGCCTCCCCCTCTGGAACTATGAAAGTATCTTTGTAATCAAGCGGCCAACAAGTATCAAGAATTTCCGCTATAACCTCCGTTGCAATGATAAGGTTTTTGTCCCTTACCATTGCAAAGAGTTCGTTATTGGTGTGTTTCCTTTCCATCGTTACCCGCTATTTGAAAAGACCGTCTAACAAGTTAACCGCCTCAACCTTTTTGCTATTGACTATTTTGGCGTATATCTGGGTGGTTGCTACGTTGGTGTGCCCCAAGAGTTTTGAAACGGTGTACAAATCCGCTCCGGCGGTTAATACAAGGGTTGCAAAGGTATGCCGGGCAACGTGAAAGGTTACTTTCTTGTTGAGGCCCGCCACCTCTGTCCATTGCTTGATTTTCTTATCCGTAAACCCGTCACTATTGGGCAAGTTGAAAACGGGCGTATCATTCCCGGCCTCTTTCCGCTCCGGCAAGTATTTAAGGGCCTCCCCTCCAAGCGGCAAATACAAGGCCCTCTGGGTCTTTTTTACGATAAGGCCGTCAATTGTCCATTGCCCCCCATCTTCAACAATGTTGCCCCATTTGAGGGCCTTTATATCGGAAAGCCTCAACCCCGTAAAACAGGAAAACAGGAAAGCCGCCTTTATATCCCGGCCGCCGTACATATTGCCTTTTACGGCTCTCACAATCCCTTGCTCCGGGAAAGGTGTTGCAATAAGGGTTTGCAATTCCCCGGCGGTCAAATACTCCCTCTTACTTTCCCCGCCCTTGATACGGTCACCGCTTGGTATCTTGTCAAACGGGTTTTCTTGCATAACCCCGGCCGTTACCGCCGCTTTTAAGACGGTGCTAAACATTGAGCAATACCCTTGTGCCGTTAACGGGCTCAATTTCTTGCCGTATTGGGTTACATAGGTGTTTGCCATATAGTCAATGAAACCAATACAGAAATGCTTATCAACGGCCTGTAAGGTCACTTTGTCACCCTTGTAGGCTTTGAGTATCTTTTTGAGGTTTGGTACAATGCCGCCAATCCTCTTGCCCTTTTTGTCCCGGTCACTTTGGTACACATCAAGCCAATCTGTAAGCAACATCTTTGCTCTTGCCGGGCTTGTCTTAATCCCCGCCCCGCTATTGGCAAGGTCTATTATCATTTGAGATTTGATTGCATTGGCCGCTTGTAGGGCATTGGCGTTTTGTGCTTTTGCCTCATCGGAGTTGCCGGGTACAAGGTACAGTTTGAGAAATTTATACTCTCTCCGGCCCTCACCCTTGTAGATATCCAGATAGATTGATTTGCCGCCGCCCTGTATCTCTTTGAAACGGATTTTTACGGGCTCTTTGGCCTTAACGGTGCTTTTCTTCTTTGCCATTTTGTTTCTTGTGTTTGTTACCCGGTACAAAGATAGGTTTTTTCCGGGAAAGTAACAAACGAGTAACAAAAATGAGCGAAAAAAGGGTAAAACAAAGGAAAAGCGGCCCGCTCCGGAAAGAGCAAAAAGCCGCTTGTAGTTTGTTTGTTTTTGGTTTTTCTTTACTTGATTATTTCAATGTGGGCAATTATGCAAAAGTTGCGGATACTATTCATAACCTGCAAAGATACGAATTTTTGGGGAATTGCAGCCCTACAGGTAGACCTGCGGGGCGGCGGACCAGTCGATGGCGGAGGCGGCGGTCCGGAGATCCGTGAAGGGGAATTCCGTCAGCCAGCTGCGGAGCTTTCCCTCCGAGGCTTTCAGCCCGTAATAGAATTTGAAGCGGCGCCAGCGGGACATCTCGTCAAGGCGCGGCTGGTCCGGATCGAGGTCCCGGGGGTGGAGATAGGCGATGAGGTAATCCGGGCAGCGCCGGGTCCATTTGCGGATGAGGAAATAGGGGTACATCCGGAAATAGCCGCCGCCGGAGAAGACTTTCTGCTTGCCGTTGATCCGGGTGGTCGTCATCGGGAACTCCTTGAGGGAGATGCCGTTATAATGCAGCACGGAGGGGGCGCAGACGGGATAGGACGGCATGCCGCCGTGGGCATGGCCCGCCGGGAAGACCGAGCAGTCGTAGCGGATCCCCTCCTCCGCCAGGATCTCGAAGGCCCATTTCTCGCTCTCGCGGATGGAGAAGCCGGGGGCGCGGAAGACCTCGACCTTGCGGCCGATGATGTCTTCGAGCCGGGCGTTGGAGCTGTGGACATCCTCCCGGAACTCCTCCGGGGTCTGCTGCCAGACCATGCGGTGGCAGGCGGTATGGTTGCCGATCTCGTATTTCTCGGCGATCCGCCGGACAAGGTCCGGGTAGGTCCGGGCGATCCAGCCGATGATGAAGAAGGTGGCCGTGCTGCCCGTGTCCTCGAGGATGCGGAAGATGCGCTCGACGTTCTCGTAGATGCGCACCTCATACCGGTCCCATCCCGCCTCGTCGCTCTTTTCGCCGTTGTCGAGATGGTGGAACCACTCCTCTATGTCGAAGGTCAGGATGTTCATTTTCCGAAGGCTTTGAGCAGTTTCTCCTTGTAGATGCGGTAGGGGAAGAGCGGGTAGCGGATGAGGCGCGGCCACTGCTTGCGGGGCTGCTGGAGGATGCGGTAGAGCCACTCGAAGCCGTGTTTCTGCCAGGAGATCGGCGCCCGCTTGAGCATCCCGGCGTAGAAGTCGAAGACGGCGCCGATGGTGCCGCAGTGGCAGTGGATGTCCATCTCCTTCCAGTGCGCCCAGGCCCATTTCTCCTGCTTCGGAGCGGTCATGCCGATCCAGAGGAGGTCCGGGTCCGCGGCGTTGATGGCGCCGATGATGGCGGCGTTGTCCTCGTCGGAAAACGCTGTCTTGTAGGGCGGGGAATAGGTCTCGACGGTGATGTTCGGATAGTCCACGGCGCAGCGCTCGCGGACAAGGCCGAGGGTCTTCTCGCTGCTGCCCATGAACATGACCTTGCCGCCCTTTTCATTGAGTTTCCCCATCTCGATGATGAAGAAATCCCATCCCGCGACGCGTTCCAGCGGCCGGTCGGGCATCTTGAGGCGCTTGCCGCCCCAGACCATGCCGTAGCCGTCCGGCAGGAGATAGTCGCCGCCGCGCAGGGCCGCCTCGAATTCCGGATCGTGCTGGACCATGTTGAACGAGTAGGCGTTCAGCGTATTGATGAGGTATTTCCCGTCCGGCACCGCCGCGAGTTCCTCTCCGTTACGGAGAAAGTGGAAAGAGCTGAGTTTGACCATGTTACTTGTCGGCGGGGATGAGGATGATATAGGAACGGTTCTCCTTGTTGAGGAGCTTGGAGTCCCGCAGCCAGAGGTTCGCGGCCTTGAGGCGGGCATAGGTTGTGCCGTGCTCTTTGGCGAAAGCGGCGAGATCCTCAATGGGGTCGCTCACCAGAACGGTTTTCTTCGGCGGGATATAGGGATAACGCTCGTCCGTCGGAACGTCGAAGCCGAAGGACTGCGGGTTCTCAAAAAAGAGCTTGGCCGTCAGCAGGCGGTACATGTAGCGCATCGTTTCCTCGGGAAGCCACAGGTCGAGCCCGCAGCTCTGGCCCTGCTGGGCGACGGCGTCGGTGAGGCGCTGCTGGCCGGCGTTGTAGCTCGCCGCGACGGTCATCCAGTCGTGGAACCTGGCGTAGGAGCGCTTGAGGTAGGTGCAGGCGGCAAGGGTCTCCTTGGTGATGTCGAAGCGCTCGTCCACTTCGCCGTTGACCAGGAGTTTATAGGTCTTGGCGGTCTCCTTGGTGAACTGCCACAGCCCGGCCGCCCCGGAGACGGAGACGGCTTTCGGGTCGAGGTTGCTCTCGATGACCATCAGGTACTTCAGGTCCTCGGGGATGCCCTGCTCGCGAAGGAGCGGGGTCACAAGCGTGAAGTAGCGGAGGGAGCGCTTGAGCATGAGGATGCTCGTCGAGTGCATGTTGGTGAAGGTCAGCAGCTCGCGGTCCATCCGTTCGCGGCGCTCGGCGGTGTTGAGGCGGATCGTGTCGCCGGCGAAGACGACATAGGCCGGCACGGAGGGCGCCTTGAGGTGCAGCCGGCGCGAGGGATAGCCCTGCGCGGCCACGGGGAGGGTGGCGCCCAGCAGGACGGCCACGACGAGGATATGCCGGATCGCCCACCTCATGCCTTTCCCTCCGCATCCCGCAGGGCGGCTTCCGCTCCGCGCATCACGGCGCCGGAGAAATCCTTGCAGTAGGTGACGACGATGTCGCCGAAATCGATCTCGAACAGGTCCAGCGAACGGGCGATCTGTCCGCCGAAGAGGACCTTTCGCACGCCGAGTTCCTCCAGCAGCGGCAGGGCGCCGTAGGAGAGGTCCGCGCCGGCGTTCCGGAAAGCGGCGGCGGCGTTGATGTTGCCGCGGCGGGCCATGGCGGAGAGTTCCTTGACGTCGACGGAACCGTCCTTGTAGCGGTTCCGGATGCCGCGGCGGGAGATATAGTCCTCGAGGATGGAATCGCCGTAGGGCATGTTCCAGAGGTCGTATTTCGGGGCGCCCTCGGCATCCACGGCGATGCGGCCGTTCTCGGCGACGGTAAAGCCGAGGCCCGTCCCGAGGGTGATCATGGCGACGGTGCCTTCCCTCAGCGAGGGATCCGTTTCGATGGCCCCGCGAAGGGCGGCGTTGACATCGTGGATATAGCCGACCGGCACGTCCTCCGGGATGCCGGCCACGTCGCGGAAGCTCTCGCCATAGACGGCGGCGAATTTGTGCCGCATCAGGAAAATGCCTTTCTCATAGTCGAAGGGACCGGGCATGGCGACGCCTACGCCCGCGGCCGCTCCGCCGACGGCTTCCCGGAAGGACGCGGCAATGCCGTCCCGGCTGCCATCCGAGTCGACCGGGATTTCCCGGCCGTCGCTGCACTTGATGAATGAGCCGCCGACATCCAGAAGGACGATGCGTCCGGAGGTGTGCTGTGCGAAAGGATTCTCCATGATGCTACACTTGTCTTTACGTTTCAAATGTACGAATTATTCTGGAATAATACACTATATTTGCCACCATGATGGAGGCCGCCCATATCGCCCGTGCCGTCACCGACGTTTTTCTCGAGCGGCGGTGCCCCGTCTGCGGCCGGGCGCTCCGCAGCCGCGAGGAGCGGCTTTGCCTGTTCTGCGCCGGCGACCTGCCGCTGACCTACTACTGGACCCAGTCGCGCAATGCCATGGCCGACCGCTTCAACGCGCGTTTCACCGGCGACGACATCTCCTATTATATCTACGCCGCAGCGCTGTTTTTCTACCGCTCGGAGGCCGGTTACGCGGAGATCCCCAAGGCGCTGAAATACCATGCCGACTACCGGCTGGGGAGGCACTACGCCCGTATGCTGGGCCGCCGGCTGGCGGAATCGGAGGCCTTCCGGGACGTGGATCTGGTGGTTCCCGTTCCGCTCCATCCCCTCCGGCGCTGGCGCCGCGGCTACAACCAGGCGGAAGTGCTGGCCCGGGAGGTCGCCGCCGCCCTTGGCGCCCGGCTAGGAAAGGGGCTCCTTCGCCGCCGGCGCTACACCCGCACCCAGACCCGCCTCCATGGTGAGGCAAAGGCCCGCAACGTCGATGCAGCCTTCGTCCTGACCCGCCGCGCCCGCCGGAAAGGCCTTGCCGCGCATCACGTGCTGCTTCTGGATGATGTCTTCACGACCGGGGCGACCCTCGGCGCCTGCTTCCGCGCCCTTCTGCCGCTCTGCCCCTCCGCCCGCCTTTCCGTCGCCACCCTCGCCGTCGTGAAGGAATAACGGGCCGGGGGACCTACGGCACGGGATCGTAGCCGGAGCCGCCCCAGGGGTGGCAGCGGAGGATGCGCCTCAGGGCCAGCCAGAAACCTTTGATCGGACCGTACTTGCGGAAGGCCTCGAGGGCATACTGCGAGCAGGTCGGCGTGTAGCGGCAGGTCGGCGGCAGCAGGGGAGAGATGCAGATCTGGTAGAAGCGGATCAGCACCACAAAGGGGAAGATGAGGATTTTCCGGAGCGTGACCATGGCGCGTCAGCGGCTGGCTGCCCTGGCGACGGCGGCGAGCGCCTCGGTCATGGCGGCGAAAATGGCGGCGGAAGGAAGGACCTCCTTCGGCGTGTAGACGAACATCAGGTCGCAGGGGATGCCGAGCAGCTCTTTCTGGAGCCGGTAGCTCTCGCGGATGCGGCGTTTGAGGAGGTTGCGCCGGACGGCGCGCTTGAAGCTCTTTTTCGGGACGGAGACGAGGATGCGGCTGTGCTGCAGGCCGTTGCCGGCGTGGTAGCAGACCCGCAGGCAGCCCGCACTGACATAGCGGCCCTGGTCGAGAAGGGCTGCGATGGCGGTCTTGCCGCTCAGTCTTTCCGCTTTGGGAAGGGTATGGCGAAGCGGAGCGTCCATTATGCGGTGGTTACTACTTCTGCTCGAGGTAGACCTCGATGGCGCGGGCGACGGAAGGAATCTCGGGGGACGGGGCTTTGACGGCGATCTCGAGCCCGGCTTCCTCCATCGCGGCGACGATGGTCTTCCCGTAGGTGATGAATTTCAGCGGACCCTGCTGGAAATCCGGGAAGTTTTCCTTGAGGGACTTGACGTCGGAGGCGTTGTAGAGCACGACGAGGTCATAGGCGGAAAGATTTACGTCCTTGAGGTCCTGGGAGACGCTCTTGACGAAAATGGCCGTCTGGTAGGAAAGACCGCGCTCCTCGAAGAGACGGGACAGGGCGTCGTTGTTGCCGGAGTCGGACTTGGCGATCAGGAAGCTCTCTCCCTTGTGCTTCGGACCGATGAGCGCGACGACGCTGTCGGGCGTGCCGGTGCCGTAAAAAATCTTGCGCTTGCGGTAGACGATGTGCTTCTGGAGGTACATGGCGACCGCCTCGGTCGTGCAGAAATACTTCATCGTCTCGGGGATGCGGATGCGCAGCTCTTCGCTCAGGTTGAAGAACGCGTCGATGGCGTGGCGGGAAGAGAACACGACCGCCGTGAAATCAAGGATATTGATGTGCTGGGCACGGAATTCCCGCGCGGTAAGGGGCTCAATCAGGAAAAAGGGCTTGAAATCGATCTTTACGCCAAACTTCTCACTCAATGCTTCGTAAGGAGCGCTCACTCTCGGAGGCTGCTGCGAAATCAAAATATTCTTAATCGCCATAAATCAAATCTCTACGGTAGCCGAGGCAATCAACAGGGCCAGCGGCAAAAATTCAAGGGCGCAAAGATACAAAAAACTTGTGAAAGGAGCGCAAGAGAGGTTGAAAATTTGCGACTTACGGAAGCAAAAGACGAAGAAAACGACCGCCATTACGTCGACGAGCAGCCAATGCACGGCCTCGTCCGAGGCGCCGCAAAGGCGGAGGATGCCGGTCAGCGCCAGCAGCAGGAGCGTCAGCAGGATGAAGGCCGACCAGGCAAACCGCCGGGCCATGGTGTAGACGTCGCTGTCGATGAGCCGGGAGCGGAGCCATCCGGCGAGGATCCAGCGCAGCAGCAGATAGCCGACAAAGCACAGGAAGGTCCACAGCAGGTGCATCTCCGGTGTGAAATCCGCCATCCAGGCGGGGTCGTAGATGCGGAAGCGGCTGAGCAGCATCGTGAAGGGAATGACGAGCAGCAGGGCGGTCAGGTTGCGGTCCCGGCTGAGGCGTAGGCTGCCTTCGATGTCCTGGCTGCCGCGGACGCGCCCCATGCTGAGCACCACTTCCGGCAGCACGTTGAGGAAGTTTTTCATCAGGACGATGCCCGTGATGACGCACAGGACGATCAGCAGCGACAGCCAGGGCGACTCCGCCCAGGCGCTCCAGTCCGCACCGGAAAGCGGCGCGGGCAGGACATTCTCGCTGCCGGGAAAGGCTTCTTCAACGGGTCTCATCGGCTAGTTCCCCCTTTTTGCGCGGGTATAACCCCATTCCTGGAGAAGGGCCGTGACCTTGTCGCGGAAGTCGCCCTGGACGGTAATCTCCCCGTCCTTGGCGCTGCCGCCGACCCCGAGGCGCACTTTCAGCTCCTTCCCGAGGGCCTTGAGGTCCTCCTCGGAGCCGACAAAGCCGCTGACGAGGGTGACCGTCTTGCCGCCGCGGTTGCGCCGGTCGATGCCGACGATGAGCCGCTGCCGGTCCTTCGGAAGGGTCTCCGCTTCGGCGGAGGCCTCCTCGGTATAGACAAAATCCGGGTCCGTCGAAAAGACGACCCCGAGCCGTTTCTTCCAATCGTTCTCTTTCATACTGCAAAGATAGCAATAACCGACAAAAAATCCTTATCTTTGTACTCTTAAACAAAAATTGAGAACAGACTCTGTCTATGGATAAAAAACAATTCAATCTCTGGAACTCTCTGGCGGCGTGGGGCGTTTTTGTGGTGGCGCTCGTCACCTATACGCTGACGCTCGAGCCGACGGCCTCTTTCTGGGATTGCGGCGAGTTCATCGCTTCGTCCTACAAGCTCGAGGTGGGCCACCCTCCGGGAAACCCTGTCTTCCAGCTGATCGCCCGTTTCTTCAGCATGTTCACGGGAGCGGAGAATGCCGCCGTCGCCATCAACTGGATGAGCGGCCTGTGCTCCGCCTTCACGATTTTCTTCCTCTATCTGACCATTGTTTTCCTCGCCAAGCGGCTGTTCAAGCCCGCTGAGGACGGTTCTTGGAGCAAAGGAAACGCCATCGCCATCATCGGCAGCGGCGTTGTCGGCGCCCTGGCCTATACCTTCTCCGACACCTTCTGGTTCTCCGCCGTCGAGGCCGAGGTCTATGCCATGTCCTCGCTCTTCACGGCCCTTGTTTTCTGGGTCATGACCAAGTGGTACGAGGATGCGGACAAACCACACGCCGACCGCTGGATCGTGCTCGTGTTCTTCCTGATGGGCCTTTCCATCGGCGTCCACCTGCTGAACCTGCTCGCCCTGCCGGCCCTCGTCTTCCTCTATGCCTACCGCAAGCGGGAGCAGCTCGAATACACGTTCTGGCAGTTGCTGGGCATCCTCGCCGCCTCTTTCGTCGTGCTGGGATTCCTGGTCTTTCTGTTCATCCCTTACCTGCCGAAGGTCGCCGCGGGCGTGGACCTCTTCTTTGTCAACAGCCTCGGTCTGCCCTTCAACAGCGGCGCCGCGGTCTTCATGGTCCTGCTGCTGGCCGCCAGTTTCCTGCTCCTTTTCCGGACGCAGAAGACCGGCCGCTACTGGCTCAACCTTATCACGCTCTGCTTCACGACCCTCGTGATCGGCTTCTCCATCTTCTCGGTGGTGATCATCCGCTCGAGCGTCAAGACCCCGACAAATGAGTACCAGCCCGACAACCCCTACACGCTCGTCCGCTATCTCAGCCGCGAGCAGTACGGTTCCGCCCCGCTGGTGTACGGCCCCTATTTCGGCGCCGAGCTCGACCCGGTGCAGCGCTACACGGAAGGCACCTACTGGGCTCCGGTCGGTGACAAATACATCCAGGCGCCCTCCCCGTCCGAGCCGAACTACGCCGCCGCGGACAAGATGCTTTTCCCGCGCATGTGGAGCCCCTACAACGACCATCCTTCCTATTACGTCGACAATTACATGCCCGGCACCTCCTACATGGGCGAGGACGGGTATCAGCACTATACCAAGCCGTCGATGCTGGAGAACCTCGCGTTCTTCGTGGATTTCCAGCTCAACTGGATGTACTGGCGCTACTTCTTCTGGAATTTTGCCGGCCGCCAGAACGACATCCACGGCCCGCAGCCGAACGAGCTCTACGGCAACTGGGAAAGCGGCATCGGCCCGCTGGACCGCGCCATGCTCGGGGACCAGTCGGACTTCCCCGACGGGCTGAAGAACAACCCCGGCAAGAACCACTACTACATGCTCCCGCTGCTGCTGGGCATCTTCGGACTAGTGTTCCAGTTCGCCCGGGACCGCCGTGGCGCATGGCTGGTGTTCCTGATGTTCTTCATGACGGGCATCGCCATCGTCCTCTACCTCAACCAGCCGCCGATGCAGGTCCGCGAGCGTGACTATGCCTACGCCGGTTCCTTCTACTTCTTCGCCGCCTGGATCGGTCTCGGCGTCGCCGCGGTCTATGCTTTCCTGCAGGATGTGCTGAAGGGTCGCTTCGCCGTGCCGACGGCTGCCGCAGCGGGCCTTCTGAGCCTCGGGGTGCCGGTGCTGATGGCCGCCGAGAACTGGGACGACCACGACCGCAGCAACCGCTACACCGCCGTCGAGATGGCCTGCAACTACCTCAATTCCGTCGGTAAGAACGGCTACCTCGTGACCCATGGCGACAACGACACCTTCCCGCTCTGGTATGCGCAGGAAGTGGAATCGGTCCGCACGGACGTCCGCATCCTCAATACCTCCCTGCTCGGCACCGACTGGCATATCGACCAGATGCTCTACGCCGTGAACGAGTCCGCTCCGCTCAAGCTCAGCATCCCGCACGAGCAGTATCTCTACGGCACCAACGAGGCGGTTTATGTCGGTCCGGCCTATGCCGACCGCATCTTCGTCAAGACGGCCAGGGGCTATGAGAAGGCCAAATTCAGCGACACGGCCCTGATCGCCGACGCCGTCGCCGCCTTCGTCAAGCAGAACAACTACTACATGCTGGTCGATTACGACGACTACGGAAAGCCTGTCTATCAGCAGCTTCCCGTCTTCCCGTGCCGCAGTGTCGTGGTGCCCGTGAACCGGGCGAACGTGGTTTCGAGCGGCATCCTTCCCGCCGCCCTCGTGGACGAATGGGTCGGCAACGGCGACGGTGAGCTGACGGAGGATGAGATGGAAAAGATTCCGGCCTCCATCACCCTGACCCTCCCGTCCGGTTCCATCCACAAGCCCGCCCTTTTCCTGCTGGATCTGCTGGCAAACTATGAGTGGGACCGCCCGCTGCACATGCTGCCGTATGGCTCCGACTTCAATGTCGGCCAGGACAATTTCATGATGTATACCGGCTACTCTTCCGTGCTGACGCCCTTCAACAAGAAGGCCACCAAGCTTGTCGAGCACCCGGACGGCACCTTCGAGGACATCACCTACGAATCGACGAAAGCCTACTCAGACATGCTCTACGACCGTGTGGAGAAGGTCTTCAAGTGGGACGCCCTCCGCCGCGAGGATTACTATGCGGACTACCAGAACCACTATACTTTCCTCGCTTCCTCGAGCCAGCGCTACCTCTTCTACCGCGTCGCGTATTCGCTCATCGGGGCGGGGCAGTGGGAGAAGGCCCTCGACGTGCTCGAGAAATGCTTCGCCTCGGTGCCCGAGTCGCAGTATCCCTATGATACCATCTATTCCGACTTCGCTTCGAACAACCAGGTCGTCTTCAACCTCATCGGCCAGTGCTACGACATAGCCGCCGGTGCGGAGGACGAGGCTGTCTGCAGGCGCGCGACGGCGCTCGGCGACCGCATCGCCGGCCGCTACGGCCTCGCCCTGGCAGACGGTGCGCGGGCGACCCGCGGCCGTTCGCCCCTTTTCCGGAAGCAGGGCGACTACGGCGAGGAACTCTTCTACCTGTCCTACCTCCTGACGCAGCACGCCGCCCTTCCGAGGGAGGATACTGTAGCCTTCGACAAGATGGCTTTCCGGGTGGACGGGGCCCTCAGGGACCATCTTTCCGGCTATGATCCCTATCCGGGCGGCGGTGTCCAGATGGCCCGTGGGTTCGTCCGCCTGTGCGGCGAAGGCAACCTCACGGCCGAGGATTCCTTCTATATCCGCCGGCTTGCGCCGCAGTACAACCGCGTCCTGATGACCGATCCCGCGCTGAATTATGAGGCCCTGAAGACGCAGTACGCCTATGCCGGCTACCTGATGCCGGAGGAGATCTTCGACGAGCCCGAATATGGGACGAACTGGCTTGACGAGACGCAGGTCAAGGCCCTCAAGGCCTCTTTCCTCGTCAAGGCCCAGCAGTGCCGGGTGAGCGGTTCGGAGGAGCTGGACGGCTACCTGGCGATGGTGGAGGGCATGGTCTCCAAGAATTGGTTCAGTATCGAGGATGTCCTTCCCGCCCTCGACGCCCAGAAAGAGATGCTTCTCGCTGCGCGGGGCAGTTCCCTCGACGACCTTTACGAAGTCTATTCCATCTGCTCGATGCTGGACGGCCTTTGGACCCCGCGCGACTACCGGACCTACGGCGATGCCGTGTTCGGCCAGGCCAAGGCGACCTGGCAGTCCATCCAGCGCGTCGGCGAGGACTACCGGGGCGAGTATGAGAAATACTTCCAGTCCATTACCCAGCGCCTCAAGGACCTGGGCTTCCTGACAGACCGCCAGCTGACGTCCTTCAAGGCTTCCGCTCCCTCGGGCGGTTATTACCGGTAAATAATTCAACAACAATTTTTTATACCATTATGCAACAGTACATTGACAGTTACGACTTCGCCGGCAAGAAAGCCATCGTGCGCGTCGATTTCAACGTTCCGCTGAACGAAAACTTCGAGATTACGGACGACACCCGTATCCGCCGGGCCATCCCTACCCTCAAGAAGGTCCTTGAGAAGGGCGGCGCCCTGATCATCATGTCGCACCTCGGCCGTCCGAAGAAGGTCGATCCGAAGTTCTCCCTGAAGCATATCGTCGCCCGCGTGAGCGAGTGCCTCGGCGTTCCCGTCCAGTTTGCGGACGACTGCCAGAAGGCCGACGCGCAGGCTGCGGCCCTCAAGCCGGGTGAGGTCCTCCTCCTCGAGAACCTCCGCTACTACGCCGAGGAAGAAGGCAAGCCGAGAGGCCTCGCCGAGGATGCTTCCGACGAGGAAAAGAAGGCCGCCAAGGCCGCCGTCAAGGCTTCCCAGAAAGAGTTCGTCAAGAAGCTCGCCTCCTATGCCGACTGCTACATCAACGACGCTTTCGGCACGGCCCACCGCGCCCACGGCAGCACCGCCCTCATCGCCGAGTACTTCCCGAACGACAAGATGTTCGGCTACCTGATGGAAGGCGAAATCAAGGCCATCGACGCCGTCCTCAAGGACGCCAAGCGCCCGCTGACCGCCATCATCGGCGGCTCCAAGGTCTCCTCCAAGCTCGCGGTCCTCAAGAACCTCGTCGGCAAGGTGGACAACCTCATCATCGGCGGCGGCATGGGCTATACCTTCATCAAGGCCCAGGGCGGTCACATCGGCAAGTCCCTCCACGAGGATGAGCTCATCCCCGACGCCCTCGAGATCATGAAGGAAGCCAAGGAGAAGGGTGTCAACCTCAGCCTCTCCGTCGCGACCGTCTGCGGTCAGGATTTCGACAACGACACGCCTCGCAAGATCTTCCCGATCAACGAGATTCCCGACGAGTGGGAAGGCATGGACGCCGCTCCCGCTTCCCTCGAGAACTGGAAGAAGATCATCCTGAGCTCCAAGACCATCCTCTGGAACGGTCCGGTCGGCGTATTCGAGCTTCCGAACTTCGCCAAGGGTACCCTCCAGATCGCCGAAGATCTCGCCGAGGCCACAAAGAACGGCGCCTACACGCTCGTCGGCGGCGGTGACTCCGTCGCTGCCGTGACCCAGATGGGCTACGCCGACAAGGTGAGCTACGTCTCCACCGGCGGCGGCGCCATGCTCGAGGCCATCGAAGGCAAGATCCTCCCCGGCATTGCCGCCATTCAGGACTAACATCGTCATTCCACGGCTTCCGTGGAATCCTTTTCGTATGAAAGTAGAATTCCCTGCCTCCTATTGGAAGGACTATCAGCTGCTGGACAGCGGACGGGGCGAAAAGCTCGAGCGATTCGGGCCTTTCGTCCTCCGCCGTCCGGAGCCGAAAGCCCTCTGGGACCCCTCCATGCCCGATGCGGAGTGGAAGAAGCGGGCCCATGTCTCCTTCGTCCCCGGCGCCGGCTTCGGCAAGGCCGGCAAGGAAGACAGCGGCACGTGGAACCGCCTGAGGAAGATGGACGACCAATGGTTCATCTCTTACAAGGGCGCTGCCGATGCCGAAACGGGCGCGAATTCTGACCTCGACCTTGCGCTCCGTCTCGGCCTGACGGCTTTCAAGCATGTCGGCGTGTTCCCGGAGCAGGCCCCGAACTGGGAGTTCATCTTCCGGGAGACTTCCCGGCTCGTGCGCATCAACGCCGCGAACGGGCTGGACCGGCCGAAAGTCCTCAATCTTTTTGCCTACACGGGCGGCGCCTCGCTGGCGGCTAAGGCGGCCGGCGCGGACGTCACGCACCTCGATTCGGTGCGCCAGGTGGTGACCTGGGCCCGGGAAAACATGGAGCGCAGCGGCCTGGACGGCATCCGCTGGGTCGTTGAGGATGCGCTCAAATTTGCCCGCCGCGAGGCCCGGCGGGGCAATCTCTACCAGGGCATCATCCTGGACCCGCCCGCCTATGGTCACGGACCGGACGGTGAAAAATGGAAACTGGACGAACTCCTGTTCGACCTGCTGAAAAACGTGGCGCAGATCCTGGCCCCGCGCGACAGCTTCCTCGTGCTGAACCTCTACTCCAACGGCTATTCCGCGACGCTCGGCGAGACGGTCTGCCGCGAGGCGTTCAAGACGTTCCGGGAGCTGGAGAGCGGCGAGCTGGCCCTTCGCGACGACTTCGGCAAGGTGCTGCCGCTGAGCATTTTCGTCCGCCTGAAACGATAGACTTATGATGACACCGCTTTACGTATACTGGAACGTCAACCACGAAATCGTCCACCTGTGGGGGAACTTCGGCATCCGCTGGTACTCCCTGCTTTTCGTGTCCGGTTTTATTATCGGCTACTTTATCTTCCGCTGGTTCGTCCGCCGGGAGGGCGTCAAGGAAAGCATCCTCGATCCGCTCCTCTATACGCTACTGATCGCGACCATCGTCGGTGCGCGCCTCGGGCACTGCATCTTCTATGAGCCGGAGGACTATTTCACCAGCTGGGCGGGTTTTTGGGAGATTTTCAAGCCCTGGCACGGCGGCCTGGCCAGTCACGGCGGCGCCATCGCCCTGGTGCTGGCGATGATCTGGTTTGCCCGGCGCTATGGCCGAAAGCATGGCTTCGACGTGTGGTGGATCTTTGACCGCCTTGTCATCACGGTCTGCTTCGCCGGCGCGCTGATCCGCTTCGGAAACCTTTTCAATTCAGAGATTTACGGTGCCGTGACGGATCTTCCGTGGGGCTTTTATTTCCCCCGCGACACCGCCTATGACGGCATGCCGCACCACCCGACGCAGCTCTATGAGGCCTTCGGTTATATCCTCCTCGGCCTGGCGCTGCTGTGGCTTTACGCCAAAAAGCTCCCGCAGCTCAAGCGGGGCACCATCTTCGGCATCTTCCTGATCTTCCTCTTCGGCCTCCGTTTTGTCATCGAGTTCGTCAAGAACGACCAGGTCGACTTCGAGGCCGGCATGGCGCTGAACATGGGACAGCTCCTGTCCATCCCCTTCATCCTTGCCGGCGCCGTCATCCTCTGGTGGAGCCTCCGCTACGGCAAGCCCGCCCCCGCCGATCCGCCCGTTGTGGAAAGCGGCCCGAAGAAGAAGGACGCCACCCACTACGCCAAGCCCCTCAGCGACTAGCCCGTCCGTCATACGATCCGCTGTCATTTCGAGCGAAGTCGAGAAATTTTTTCCCGTCATGCCCAGCGTATGCAGGGCATCCCTTATCGTCATTCCACGGCCCCGTCCAGCGCCTGCAGCAGTATTCCCGTCATTCCACGGCTTGTCCGTGGAATCTGTTCTTCGGTGCTGCGGGAGCCTGTTGTTGCTACTGCAGTGCAGGCTCGAAAGTGCGGAAACGGAGCGGCACCGGGGGCTTGACGAGCGGGCTTCTCCTTTTATTCCCGCCGTGCGGCTCGTAACGTCGGCGGACAATGCTCGTCATGCCGCTACGCGTCACCGCCCCCTGCACGTGGCCCCCGCGCATTTCCGTTTCCGCACACGAGCCCGCACCGCAGCAGCAACAGGCTTCCTCCGCCCCTGCGTCGCCCGGATATGAATTTCGTATATCCGGGCGTTTTTGCTTTTTAAAACGCTTCCATGGCGCATTTTTTGCAGGAAATACGCGCGCGAAAATAATATGAATATAACGATAGCATGAAGTTGAAGAGAATGATGTTTTGCCTCCTGGCAGCCGCAGGCCTTGTTACCGCGGCGGGCGGGGCAAAGCTGTATGCCCAGTATGCCGTTGTCGCTCCGGCGGAGTCCATGGCCCGGACCCTGCCCGAGCTGGACACGACCGCCGTCACCGGCGCCGATACCCTGGTCCTGAGCCTGGAGGACTGCCTCAAAATTGCCCTCAGCGAGAACATTTCCGTCAAAATAGCAGACCAGGAAATCACCCGTAACGAATATGCCAAGAAAGGCAGCTATGCCGCCCTCTTCCCGCAGGTGAGCCTCTCGGGCTCCTACCAGCGGACCATCAAGAAGCAGGTCATGTATATGGACGGTATGTCCGGCGGCAGCATGTTCGGCTCCATCTTCGAGCCCATCTTCGCCGTCCTCGGCCAGATGGCCGCGGCTTCCGGCGTCCCGTTCGACCCCCAGGCCATCATCGACGCCATGAGCGGCGGACAGGATGCGGGTTCCGCCAGCGATGGCATCGAAGTCGGCCGTCTGAATACCTACAGCGCCGGTCTCACCGCCTCCATGCCGCTGATCAATTTCCAGCTCTGGGAGAGCCTCAAGCTTTCCGGCGCACAGGTCGAGCTGGCCGTCGAGCAGGCCCGCGAGTCCCGCCTCGCCATGGTCTCGAACGTCAAGCAGGCCTACTACGGCGTCCTTCTCGCCAAGGAGGCCTTCGACGTCTACAAGACCGTCTATGAGAATGCGGTCGAGAATTTCGAGCAGACGGAGCGCCGGCACAACGCCCAGAAGGCCTCCGACCTCGAGATGGCGCGTGCCCAGGCCAATGTCGCCTCCGCCATCCCGAACGTCTATACCGCCGAGAACAACGTAATCCTCGCCCTGTGGCAGCTCAAGGCCCTGATCGGCATCGATCTCGACAGCAACATCGATGTCGCCGGCCGGCTGACCGACTACACGGACACCATGCTCGGGGACGTTGCCCGCAGCGAAGACGACCTCTCCCTCGACGGCAACACGCAGATGCGCCAGCTGGCCCTCCAGGCCGACATGCTGGCCGCCTCGGTCCGCACGCAGAAGTACGCCAACCTGCCGTCCCTCGCCGTCGCCTTCTCCTACAGCTACATGGCGATGACCAACGACTTCAAGTTCAGCGAGTACAAGTGGACGCCCTACTCCTATGTCGGCCTCCAGCTGAACATCCCGATCTTTACCGGCCTCAAGAACTACAACGCCGTCCGCCAGGCCAGGGTCCAGCAGAGCGAGCTCGACCTCCAGAAGGTCAACGCCGAGCGCCAGCTCCGCATCGGCATCCGCCAGAGCCTCCAGACGATGGAGACCAACATGAAGAGCTATGCCTCCGCCCAGACAGCCGTCGACCTCGCCCAGAAGGCGTACGACATCTCCAGCAAGTCCTACCAGGTCGGCCGCAGCACGCTGACGGACCTCAATGACGCCCAGCTCGTGCTGACACAGGCCCGCCTCGGCGTCTCCCAGGCCATCTACAACTACCTGGGCGCAAAGACCAGCCTCGAGCAGCTGCTCGGCTATGATTTCCTCGACGACGAAGGCAATGTCGACCTCGAGGGTTCCTATGGAAAATAAAAGATACAAGATATGAAAAACATCTTCCTTAAACTGCTTCCCCTCTCGCTGGCCGTCGTCGCCTGCGGCGGGAACAACGCCACCCAGAACACGACCCAGGCACCTGCCAAGAAGCAGGATGTGCTCGTCGAGGTGCAGTCGGCCGCTTACCGTGAAGTGCCCCAGGTGAGTTCCTATTCCAGCACCGTCCAGGCCTATGCCGTCAACAATATCATGCCCCAGCAGGGCGGCCGCATCCGCAAGATCAACGTCGAGGTCGGCGACTATGTCGGCAAGGGCCAGATCCTCGCCGAGATGGACCGCCTCCAGCTCGACCAGCTCGCCCTCCAGGTGCAGAACGACGAGATCGAGTATGCCCGTCTGAAGAGCCTCTATGAGGAGGGCGGCGTCTCCCAGTCCGATTTCGAGACCGCCGAGCTCGGCTACAAGCTGCGCAAGTCCAATTACCAGAATCTCGAGGAAAACACCATCCTCCGCAGCCCGCTCAGCGGCTATGTGACCGCCCGCAACTTCGATGTCGGCGACATGTTCGCCATGACGGCTCCGCTCTTCACGGTCCAGCAGGTAACGCCCGTGAAGCTCCTCGTCGGTATCTCCGAGAGCGAGTACACGGTCGTCAAGAAGGGCGACAAGGTCGAGATCACCGTCGACGCCCTGCCCGGCCGCAGCTTCGAGGGCAAGGTCAACCGCCTCTACCCGACCATCGACCCGATGACCCACACCTTCTCCGCCGAGATTCTCGTCCAGAACAGCGACCGGGTCCTCCGTCCGGGCATGTACGCCAAGGTGTCCGTGACCTTCGGCAACAACCAGCGCATCGTCATCCCCGACCAGGCCGTCGTGAAGCTTTCCGGCACCGGCCAGAAATATGTCTTTGTCGTTAATGAGGACCGCACCGTCCAGATGACGCCCGTCACCCTCGGCCGCCACATGGAGGCGGAATACGAGGTGGTCGAAGGCTTGAATGAGGGCGAAACCATCGTCGTCAAGGGCCACGCCAGCCTCAAGACGGGCGACAAGGTGGAAATCAAAGGTTAAGCCGTCTGCCCTATGAGTATCTATCGTTCGGCCGTCAGCAAACCGGTAACGACCCTGCTGATTTTCCTGGCATTCGCGATTATGGGTGTGTTCTCCCTATTCCGTCTGCCGATCGACTTCTTCCCGAACATTGAGTCCAATGTCCTGATGGTCATCACGGCATACCCCGGCGCCAGCGCCGAGGATGTCGAGAACAACCTGACGAAGCAGCTGGAGAACACGCTCAACTCCGTCAGCGACCTCAAGAACCTCTCCTCCCAGTCCCGGGAGAATATCTCCATCATCACCGTCGAGTTCAAGTACGGAACGGACATCGACCTGGCCTCCAACGACGTCCGCGACAAGCTCGACATGGTGTCCTCGTACCTTCCGGACGGGGCTTCGACGCCGATCCTCTATAAGTTCAGCGCCGACGACATGCCGATCCTCATCCTGTCCGCGACAGCGACTGAAAGCGTCACGGCGCTCGACAAGATCCTGGATGACGACGTCGCGACTCCGCTCGCCCGTATCTCCGGCGTCGGTACCGTGTCCGTGACCGGTGCCCCGAAGCGGGAAATCCATGTCTATGTCGACCCGGACCAGATGGCCGCATACGGGGTCAACATGTCCACGATCGCCGCCGTCATCGGCGCGGAGAACCGCAACGTCCCTTCCGGCAACCTCGATGTCGGATCCAACACCTACTCCCTCCGTATCAAGAAGGAGTTCAGCGATCCGGACGAGCTCAAGGACCTCGTCATCGGTTATTCCCGGGGCAATGCCGTCTATCTCAAGGATGTCGCCCGCATCGAGGACGGTGTCGAGGAACGCACGCAGGAATCCTACACCAACGGCGTCCGCGGCGCCCAGATCATCATCCAGAAGCAGTCCGGCTCCAACACCGTGGAGGTAATCCGCGAGGTCCGCAAGAAGCTCGAGGAACTCAAGCCCACTCTGCCGAACGACATCACGTTCACCGAGGTCATGAACACCTCGGACAACATCGAGAATACGATCAATTCCCTCTTCGAGACCATCATGATCACGTTCTTCGTGGTTATGCTCGTCGTGTTCGTATTCCTCGGCCGCTGGAGGGGCACCCTGATCGTGGTCCTGTCGATCCCGATCGCCCTGCTGGCATCCCTGATGTACCTGTTCTTCACGGGTAACTCCCTGAACATCATCTCGATGTCCGCCCTTTCCATCGCCATCGGTATGGTGGTGGACGACGCCATCGTGGTCCTCGAGAACGTGACCTCCCACCTCGAACGCGGCGAAAAGCCGAAGGAGGCGGCGGTCCACGGCACGTCCGAGGTCGGTATCTCCGTCATCGCTTCCACGCTGACCATGCTCTGCGTCTTCCTGCCGCTGACCATGGTGAGCGGCCTGATGGGCATCATCTTCAAGCAGATGGGCTGGATGGTCTCCATCATCATGATCGTCTCCACGACGGCCGCCCTGACGCTGGTCCCGATGATGTGCTCCCAGATGCTGGACAACAGCAACGACCACGGCAAACTCTACCGGATCTTCTTCACCCCGATCAACAAGGTGCTGGACGGCATTTCGCGCGGATACAGCCGCCTGATCGGCTGGTGCATGCGCCATAAGGTAACGGTGTTCATCGTGGCCGTGGCGGCTTTCGTGCTGACCATCGGCCTGCTGGCTCCGCGCACCAAGACCGAGTTCTTCCCTAGCGCCGACCAGGGCCGTCTGTCCCTGACGCTGGAGATGCCGGTCGGTACCTCGCAGGACGTGACGGCGGAAGTGGCCGCCCGGATCTATGACCGCATCAGCGCGGAAGTGCCCGAGGTCAAGATCCTCAGCTACTCCTTCGGCCAGGCCGACACCGACAACGCCTTTGCAAGCATGCAGAGCAACGGTACCCACCTGATTTCCATGCGGATCAATCTCGGCACCAAGACCGAGCGAATCGCCTCCCACGGCCGTTCCACCGCCGATATCGCCGACCAGATCCGGCTCATCCTCCGCGATTTCCCGGAGCTCAGCCGCAGCATGGTGAGCGAGGGGAACGGCATCGGCGGCGCATCCAGTATCCGGGTGGAGGTCTATGGCTATGACTTCCGCGAGACGGAAAATGTCGCCCGGCAGCTGCAGCAGCATATGGCCGAGAATCCGACCTTCTCGCAGATCACCCTGAGCCGCGACCAGTATACGCCCGAGTACCAGGTGGACTTCGACCGCGAGAAGCTGGCCGTCAACGGCCTGACTTCGACGCAGGCCGCCGCGGCGGTCAGTGCGGCCATGAGCGGTACCGTCGCTTCGCTCTACCGCGAGGAGGGCGAGGAGTACAATATCCGCGTCCGTTATGCGCCGGAATTCCGTCGCACGGATGAGGACCTCGAGAACATCATCGTTTACAATCCGCTCGGCAAGGGCATCCGCATCAAAGATCTCGGCCGGATTGTCGAGGACGAAGTGCCGCCGACCATCGAGCGCAAGAACCGCGAGCGCCTGATCACCCTCACCGGTATCGTGGCGCAGGGCTATGCCCTTTCCGATGCCGTCGCCGGGGCTGAAACCGCCATCAGCGAGTCGGATATTCCGCGTAGCGTAACCTGCGAGCTGGCCGGCGATTACCAGGACCAGCAGGAAATGTTCAGCGACATGGGTCTTCTCATCGCGCTCATCGTCATCCTGGTCTATATGGTGATGGCCTCGCAGTTCGAGTCCTTCCTGGGCCCGTTCGTGATCATGTTCTCGATTCCGTTCGCCCTTGTCGGCGTGTACCTTGGCCTTTGGGCGACGGGCACGGCGCTCGGCATGATGGCGATGGTCGGTATCGTCATTCTCCTCGGTATCGTGGTGAAGAACGGTATCGTGCTCATCGATTACACGATTCTCTGCCAGGAGCGTGGGATGGATGTCCGCGCCGCCTCCATCGAAGCGGCCAAGAGCCGTCTCCGCCCGATTCTCATGACGACCCTCACGACCGTCCTCGGTATGATCCCGATGGCGATCGGCACCAAGGAGGGCGCGGAAATGTGGAATTCCCTCGGTATGGCCGTGGTCTGGGGTCTGTCCATCTCCACGCTCATTACCCTGGTGCTCATCCCGACCCTTTACTGCCTGCTGTCCGAATCCCGCACGCGCCGCCGCGCCCGCAAGGCCGCCCGCCGTGCCCGCAAGGCCGCCAAGGCATAACGCAACACGTCATTCCACGGCCCCGTCCGTGGAATCCAATACCTTAGATATGAAAGCCATATTCATCGCCTACAACCAGGCCTATAACGAAGAAATCGTCGCCCTGCTTGAGCAACTCGGGCAGCGCGGCTATACCAAGTGGGAAGAAGTCGGCGGCCGCGGCACCGAAAGCGGTCTGCCGCACCTCGGCAACCATGCCTGGCCGACGCAGAACCACGCCGTGCTGACGGTCGTGGACAACGCCCTGGCCCCGCAGATCATGGAGGCGCTCCGCAAAACGGACGTCGACAACCCGCTCCTTGGCCTTCGGGCATACGTTTTGCCTGTAGAGGACGCGTTATGAGAAAAAACCGCATTCTGATCGTGGCGGCGGCGCTCCTGGCCGCCGTCCTTCCGGTATCCGCCCAGCAGGCGGCCATCCGCTATTCCTATCTGAACAACGGCTTCGCCTATACTTCGGCGGAGCGGGAATATGTCGACTGCAGCCAGCCTTTCTGGGTCCGCCTCGAGCGCATCGGCTTCCCGGGCGGCTCCGTGGCCTACAAGCTGGAGCTCGATTTCGTGGCGCCGAAGTCCATCAACATCCCGAAGAACGTCAAGTTCTCTGCCCAGACTAATGACGGCAAGATCATCCGCGCGACGCAGATGGCGGCCGAACGGACGGGGAAGCGTGCCTTCACGGACGCTTCCGGGGCGACGTTCTACTGGAACCGCGGCCAGTACCTCCTCGAGGAGGCCGACGTCCAGAAGCTCGCCGGCGGCACCAAGATCATGGAAGTGGCCTACAACTGGAGTCCGGACGGCTTCTGGCAGATCGAGTTCCGCAAGAACGAGTTTGGACAGGTTCTCAAGCGCCAGCTCGCCGCCCTGAAGCAGGCGCCTGTCCCGACGGAAGAAATTGGCGACCGCATCGCCGACTACGGCGACCGTACGGGCAGCCTCACGATCGTCGCCAAGCCCGACGTCACGGGCGATGCGACCTTCCAGCTGCGCTACATCTATTATAAGAAGACCAATCTCGAGGACTTCGAGCTCGGCATCCAGCTCGCCACGGGCCGCAGCGATGTCATTCTGCTCGAGTCGCCCGTCGTCTTTAGCTTCAAGGACGGCACCTCCATGCAGCTTCTCCAGCAACAGGAGGCCAACAACAAGGTAATCGTCTATCCGGAGCCCGCCGAGCTCCGCCGCCTGATGAATAACGTCAAGTCCGTGACCTACACGACCGAAGACGGCGTGAAGCATACCGTCCCCCTCGCTGACTTCTCCGGGCCCCTCGCCCGCCAGTGCAGCGCCCTGCTGATGGTCGCCCCGATCTAAAACAAAACTCCGGTGCCGAAAGCATCGGAGTTTTTTGATGCCCCGAACAAGCTGGGCACAGAATTAAGAGGCTGACCCTTTTTGTTATAATGTCCAGCGAAGCGCGAAGGACGCGCCGACGGGAATGAATGTGATCGGATTTATGAAACCCACATAATCCATACTCCACGAATCCCCCTGCACCAGGGAGAACTGTCCCCGATAAACGGACAGGGAAAGACTGGCCGAAAGATGGTCGGTCAGGTGCCAGTCGACGCCCAACTCCAGTCCCATCCCGAAGGAGGGAAGCATAGACCACTCCGTGACATCGGCCCAATAGTTATGTCCGTTTCCCCATCGCTCCTCGGGGTGGGTGGCGTTGGTATTCATCTGCATATATCCGAAAACCATCGTGGCATAGAAGGACAGCGGGACAGCTTGCAACGCATATTGATAGCGCACCTCCGGCCCCAGGAACCAGATATTGGCATTCCGGCCCGTTTCTTTTGCCTTGGGTAGCGTATGGAAGCCGGCAAACCGCAGACCCAGCCCATACCACCCATGCCGCATATAGATCACCTCTGCGCCGTATGTATACAACGGACGGAAAGAATTGTCATTATCCGCGAGGCCTTCCAGCGGATTGGTCCAATAGGACCCGCCGCCCTTGAGGGACAGCATCCAATAATTGCGAAGCCCCGGCAGTGTCCGCGGGACGGTTACGCCCAGACTGTCCGCGAACGGATAGCGGAAGGCGTCGGCCTTGATCCGGTAAATGGGATGGCTTTTGTCGGGCTCCCGGACCTCCGTCAGCAGGACCATGTTGCCTCCTGACCGGCGCACTTCCCGCTTCAACAGGTCCACCTCTTTCTCCAGCGTGCCTTGCGAGGCCGGGATGAAATGGGAGGTCCCGACCATAATTTCACCGAGGCGCTCCGCCCCCGCCGGAGCCTCCGCCCCTTCCGGCAAAGTCGTCACCTCCTCCCACCGCGGCAGCGGATCATACTCCGACTCCACATAGCTCGTCACCCGCGGGGAGCAGGACGACAGCGCCAGCGCGCTGGCCATGGCGAGCAATAGCAGATTAATATGTGTGCGTATCGTGCGTATCTTCATTTGCGATTATGATTCATTCCTGCTCTTTACTATCTATTCTTTATTTCCAATACCTCGAAAAGCGCAAGCTTGCTATATGTCTTGTATTTCAACTGTCTATGTAATCCGCTGCGAGTTTAAGCATTATTCTCCGAAAAACCAAATCATCAGTAACAGATGCCCGATCAGGTCGGGCAGGACTGTTTACTCACAAACAGCTCTGATTGGCATCGGGGTCCCCCTGGGATATGGTTCAAATGAAGCCTTGCCGTCTTGAATATGTATTGCTTTCGCAGCATATAGAAAAACGCTGGATTGATTATAATTAAGGGTAGAGGACCAATAAAAGCCAACTTTCCCAAAGTATGCGAAACAATCGTGATCTTTATATCCTGCGTTAGGCAAAAAAATACTATTGCCATTATCCAAATAAGTAATTCGAACGCCCCAGACTTCGAGGCCTTCGCTATTAGTTATAGGATTGCCTTTCTTATCTTTGGCTTGTTCGATTTGCCAGCAATAGTGATCGCTTGTGCTGGTCGCCATCAGGGCTCTCCACTCTTCTTCTTTGGGAAGACGCCAAGTTCCACCCAATCTAACATGTGCGGCATCGTCCTCAGGAAGAAGATGATGATAACGCATTTTAAGAATATCTCCGTCCAGATAGTAGTTCTCGTCAAAATACCACCTAAAGCGGTTCGTTCCCTCCGGGTTTTCATCTATAGTTTCCGTTTCTCCCCACATATAATACTCCCCAGGTTCATATTCAGTTTTAGCCCCTAAATTACAAGAAGCCCATTTAACAACGACACCATCTACCTTGATTCCTAGATCAACAGCCTTGGGGACAATTACCTTATCCGCATCCTCTTTACCACATGCGGCGAAGAGGATTATTCCAAAAAACAAACTCGCTACTACTCGCTTCATATTAAGAAACTGTTAAAAACTTTGCTAATAGAGCATGTAAATAATTGAAAATCAGTAGGTTAATTGAAGTGTTTTTCGTAACTTTATGAGTACCAATCAATTAAAGTTATGAGTCAATATCCAACTAACCTCACTGATGAACAGTGGCAAGTTACTGAAATTATCTTGGATCCGCAACATCGCAAAAGATAATACTCTCTCAGGGACATTATGGATGCTATCATGTACATAGTCAAAACGGGGTGCCAATGGCGTATGCTCCCTCGGGACTTTCCGCCCTTCAACACCGTCTGCTTCTACTTCAACAAATGGAAGTTGGAGGGCGTATTTGAGGAGCTGGTCGACACCCTGCATGTTGTCATCCGCAAGTTGATGGGGCGTGAAGATACTCCCAGTGTCGGAATCATTGATTCCAGAAGCATCAAGTCCTCCCACCACGTTGCTGCGGACCGTGGCATTGACGGCAACAAGAAGATCAAAGGGCGCAAGGAACATATTGTCGTTGATACACTTGGCCTCCCTATGGGTGTCGTGGTTCATGAGGCTAACATTCATGACAGTGTGGGTGCTCATTCTGTTATTGACGCTATGCAAGGTTGCTTCCCTCGATAGAAAAAGATACTGGCAGATGGCGGACACAAAGGGCAAAAACTCATTGATGCCGTCCGCCAAAAGCTGGGTGCAGAGTTCACGGTCGTCCTTAGACCTGACGAATCTTCGAAGAAGTTCAGCGTCCTGCCGCTCCGCTGGATTGTGGAGCGATCCTTCTCGTGGTTGGAAAACTGTCGGAGAATTGCCATGGACTATGAATTCTACTCCGATACCGGTGAAGCGATGGTTCAACTCGCCTTCTGCCGGCTTATGTATAACAAAACTCGTGAACAAAAAGGGCCGGTTCTTGTTCACGAGTTGGGGAAAACAGTGAACCCATGAACAAAAACATGGGGGTTTTGTTCACGGGTTCGGAGGATTCCACGGACGGAGCCGTGGAATGACGGGACGGACTATTTCACCATGCCGCTGAAGCCCATGAAGGCCATGGCGAGGATGCCGACGGTGACGAGGGCGATCGGGACGCCGCGGAAGGACTTCGGGACGTTGTTCATGGCGAGATGCTCGCGGAGGCCGGCGAAGATGACCATGGCGAGGCCGTAACCCAGCGAGGTCGCAAAGGC
Organism: uncultured Bacteroidia bacterium; assembly: GCA_902768665.1. Classification (GTDB taxonomy): domain Bacteria; phylum Bacteroidota; class Bacteroidia; order Bacteroidales; family UBA932; genus Cryptobacteroides. The sequence continues at coordinate 47,867 of CACXMA010000001.1, forward strand.
ATAGACCATCGCCTCACCGAGGCTCAGCACATGCGCGGCGGCGCCGAAGGTGAACTGCTTGGTAACCACATCGATGGAGACACCGAGGACGGCGCAGTTGGTGGTGATCAGCGGAAGGAAGATACCCAGGGCCTGGTAGAGGGACGGGCTCACTTTCTTCAGCACGATCTCGACCATCTGGACGAGGGCGGCGATCACGAGGATGAAGGCGATCGTCTGCAGGAAGGTCAGGTCGATGCCGAAGACGCCGCTGGCCATCAGGAAGTAGTGGTTGATGAGCCAGGTCACGAGCGTCGCCAGCGTGATGACGAAGCAGACGGCCATGGACATGCCCGTGGCGGTGGACAGTTTGTTGGATACGCCGAGGAACGGGCAGATACCCAGGAACTGTGCGAGGACGATATTGTTGACAAAAATCGCCGAAATGATAATCAGGAAGTATGTCATCATGGCCTATTTCTCCTTTTTGATGAACTTGTTGAACAGGACCATCAGGTAGCCGAGGCAGATAAAGGCGCCGGGGGCCATCACGAAGGCCAGCATCTGGTACTGCTCGCCGATGAACTGGATGTTGAAGATGGAGCCGCTGCCGAGGATTTCGCGGACGGCGCCGAGCACGGTCAGGGCGAGGGTGAAGCCGATGCCGATACCGATGCCGTCGAGGGCCGATTCACCGACGCCGTGCTTGTTGGCGAAGCCTTCCGCACGGCCGAGGATGATGCAGTTCACGACGATCAGCGGGATGAACAGGCCGAGGGCGTCGTTGACGGACGGGACATAGGCCTTGAGCAGGAGCTGCAGCAGGGTCACGAAGGTCGCGATGACGACGATGTAGACCGGGATGTGCACCTTGTCCGGCACGATCGGGGCGATCAGGGAGATGACCATGTTGGCGAGGATGAGCACGAACATCGTGGCGAGGCCCATGCTCAGGCCGTTCATGGCCGAGGTGGTAGTGGCCAGCGTCGGGCACATACCGAGGATGAGGACGAAGGTCGGATTGTTCTTGACAATGCCGTCCAGGATGATGCGGAGTTTATTCATTGCTCGGTTCCTCCATAGATTTCTCGACTTCGCTCGAAATGACAGAAGCGTCTTCGCTCGAAATGACAGAAGTAATGGCCTTATAGGCGTCCAGGGCCTGGGTCACGCACTTGGTGTAGGCCTTGGAGGTGATGGTCGACGCGGTGATGGCGTCGATGTCCTTCTTGACCTCGAAGGCGTGCTCGGCGGGGTTGAGGCCCTGCCACTGCGTGCGGAAACGGGCGCCGGCATCCTCGCACTTGGCACCGAGGCCCGGGGTCTCGTTGTGCCTGAGGGGAGCGGTGTTCCAGATGTTGCCGGTCGCGGCGTCGATGCCGACCATGACGGTCAGTTCGCCGCCGAAGCCGCCGGTGCTGCTCTCAATGGCGTAACCGACGACGGCGCCGTCCTTGCTGGCGACGTAGTAGTTGCATCCGCCGGCCTCGAGGGGCTCGTCGGAGACGGTGTCGAACGCGGGAAGGACCTCGGACAGGGCCTTGACGGTCTTGTCCTTCTCAGCCTTGGCGATCGGGTCCTTGGTGATGACATACGCACCGCCGAGAAGCGCCGCGCAGACGAGGCAGGTGCCGGTCAGCACCACGACCATGTTGGTAAGGGTTGATTTCGCTGCCATAGTCTATGCCCTCCCGAATTTTTTCTGTTTGAACCAGCGGTTGAGCAGCGGTACAAACGCGTTCATGATGAGGATGGCGAAGGAAACGCCCTCCGGATAGGAGCCGAAGTAGCGGATCATCATCGTCAGGAAACCGATGCCGATACCGAAGATGATGCCGCCCTTGGTCGACATCGGGGAGGTGACATAGTCGGTCGCCATGAAGCAGGCGCCGAGGATGAGACCGCCGGAGAGGAGGTTGAAGGCCGGATCGGTGAAGCGGGCGGAGTCGACACCCCAGAAGATGAGGGAGGTCAGGGCCACCGTCGCGAAGATGCTGAGGGTGATCCAGGGCTTGATGACCTTGCGGACGCAGAGGTAGACGAAGCCGAGGAGCAGCGCGAGGGCGCAGATCTCACCGGCCGAGCCGCCGAGGTTCGCCAGGAGCATGGAACCGTAGGAATACTGGGAGGTGATTTCCGTGACGGGAGTGCCGTTCAGGATGGCCTCGTTGACGCTGGACAGCGGGGTGGAACCCGTGTAGGCGTCGGCGAAATGGACGGGACCGACCCAGGTCGTCATCACGGCCGGGAAGGACACGAGCAGAAAGACGCGGCCGACCAGCGCCGGGTTGAAGACGTTCTGGCCGAGGCCGCCGAAGGTCATCTTGGCGATGCCGATGGCGACAAGGGCGCCGGTCATGACCATCCACCAGGGCGTCGTGAACGGCAGGTTCATGCCGAGCAGGAGACCCGTCACGACGGCGGACATGTCGCAGATGGTGGATTTCTGCTTCATCAGGCCGCGGGTGATCAGCCACTCGAAGCCCACGCAGCTCAGGACGCTGACGGCCAGCACGAGCGCCTCCCGCCAGCCGTAGAAGACTACGGAGCAGATGGCCGCCGGCAGCAGCGCGATGACGACGTCGGTCATCAGGGACCGGGTCGACCACTTGCTGTGGATGTGCGGATTGGGTGATACTAATAATTTCATATTATGTACTTTTATTTTGCAGCTTCAGCGGCGGCTTTGGCGGCCGCGGCGCGTTCACGGATGGCCTTCATGGCGTCGGCCTTGCCGAGACGGATGATGTCGAGCAGCGGAATGTTCGCCGGGCAGCTGTAGAGGCAGCAGCCGCATTCGATACAGTCCTGGGCGGCGTTGGCCTCGAGGGCCTCGACGTCTCCGATGCGGGATAATTTCTGCAGCAGGAACGGCTCCAGGCCCATCGGGCAGGCTTCGGCGCACTTGCCGCAGCGGATGCAGGGACCTTCCTCGCCGCGGGCGGTCTGCTTCTCGGTGAGGAGGAGCAGGGCGCTGGTGCCCTTGAGCGTGGCGGCGTCGAGGTTGGCAACGGCCTTGCCCATCATGGGGCCGCCGCTGATGACCTTGACGGCCTCGTCGGGGATGCCGCCGAGGTGCTCGAGAATGGTGCGAAGCGGGGTGCCGACGCGGACCAGGAGGTTGGCCTGGTGCGGGAAGCATTCGCCCGTGACGGTCAGGGTGTTGTCGACGAGCGGCTTGTTCTTGAGGACGGCGTCATAGACGGCGAGGGCGGTGCCGACATTCTGGACGACCGCGCCGACGGAAATCGGCAGGGCGCCGGAACCGACCTGGCGGTGCATGACGGCGTCGATGAGCTGCTTCTCACCGCCCTGCGGGTAACGCATCTTCATGACCATGACCTCGATGCCGTCATACTTCGGGGACTGCTTGCGCAGCCTGGCGATGACCTCGCCGATATGGGCGATGGCCTCGGGCTTGTTCTCTTCGATGGCGACCGTGCACGGGACACCGCCGAGAACCTGCTTGAGGATGGCGGCACCGATGACGACCTGCTCGCCCTTCTCGAGGAGGCAGCGGAAGTCGGAGGTGAGGTACGGCTCGCATTCGCAGCCGTTGATGATCAGGCGCTCGCACTTGGATCCCGGAGGAGGGGAGAGCTTGACGTGGGTCGGGAAGGTCGCGCCGCCGAGACCGACGATGCCGCCGAGGCGGATCTTGTCGAGGATGGCCTTGTTGTCATCCGGAATCTCGGTGACGAGCGTGTCGCTCAGGTCGATGCCTTCCATCCACTCGTCGCCTTCGCGGGCGATTTCGATCGTCATGACCGGGTTGCCGGCGAGGTCGGCGCGCGGGGCGATGGACTTCACCGTACCGGAGACGGAGGCGTGGATGAACGCGGACACGAATCCGCCGGGCTCGGCGATGGGCTGGCCGACCTTGACCTTGTCGCCGACGGCGACGAGGGGCTTGGCCGGGGCTCCGATATGCTGGGCAACGGCGATATAGGCGGAATCGGGGAGCGGCATGGGCTCAACCCGGCATTCGCGGGAAATCTTGCTGTCGTGCGGATGGACACCGCCGATGGAGAAGGTAGGTTTACGCATCTTTCTTTTCCTCCGTGGTTTTGGCAGCTGCGGCGGCAGCCTCGCGCTCCTTCTTCTGGCGCTCGAGGATGCGGGCCTTGGTGGCCTCCTTGTCGAGTGGCTTCGGGAAGCCGGACTCGTGGATGGCGCCGGTCGGGCACATGGCGATGCACTCGCGGCAGAGCTTGCACTTGTTGTAATCGATATAGGCGATGTTGTCCGCGACGGTGATGGCCTCGTGGCGGCAGGTCTTGGCGCAGATGCCGCAGCCGATGCAGGCGGCGGCGCAGGCTTTTTTGGCCGCAGGACCCTTGTCCTTGTTTCGGCAGTCGACCCAGACGCGCATGCCGCGCGGTCCCTTGGCACGAAGCTCGATCAGCCCCTTCGGGCAGGCCTTCGTGCAGGCGCCGCAGGCGGTGCATTTGGTCTCGTCAACGACGGGGAGACCCGTTTCCGGGTCCATCGACAGGGCACCGAACTGACAGGCGGCCACGCAGTCGCCGCAGCCGAGGCAGCCGAAGGCGCAGCCGGTGTCGCCGCTGTAGAGGGTGGCCTTCACGCGGCAGGAAGCGAATCCGCCGTAGGTGTTGACCGTCGGACGGTTGGCGCAGGAGCCGTTGCAGCGAACGACGGCGACCATCGGGGCCTTCTCCTTGACCTCGTAACCGAGGATGGCAGCCACCTTGGCCATCGTTTCATTGCCGCCGACCGGACAGAAGTTATTGTCCAGGTTCGGGGCCTTCACGGCCGCTTCCGCGAACGCCCGGCAACCGGCGAAACCGCACCCGCCGCAGTTCGCGCCGGGCATCACCTTCTCCACATCGTCGATGCGCGGGTCCTCGACCACCTTGAACTTTTCAGCCACAAGGTAGAGGACGAGGGCAAGCACGAGTCCGATGAGGGAGATAATCGCGATTGTTGTCCAGATAGTGTTCATGGTTTCAGTATGGTATTTTGGTTTGTTGTTATTTCAGCGTAAAGATGTGCCGGTTGCCCAGTTTCCCCCTCAGCAGCCAGAGCACAAAATACCAGAGGGCGACCCCGCCGATGCCGGCAAGGCCGCTCCAGAGCTCGCTCAGGCCCATTTCCGTGGCGCCGAGGACAATCCCGAGAAGGATGACGACCGGGATGGCGTAACAGAGCCACACGGCCTTCAGGCCCATCGTCGAGCGGAAGGCCACCTCCACCTCGTCCCCGACCTTGTAGCGGGAGCCGTAGATGTTGGGGACCTCGACGCTCTTGTCCTTGCGCTCGGCCATCGTACAGAGTCCGGCGGCCCGGCAGCTTCCGCAGGCGGCGCTGGCGGTAAAACCGACTGTCAGCGTCTGCGGCGTTACCGCCTTGACGATTCCGGGGTGTACGATCTGTTCGGCCATCAGAAGTCCGGATTGTTGTAAGGTCCGTCGTCCGGGAAGGACACCGGCGCGCCGAGGGCGTCGTCGTTCATGGCGGAGGCCTTGTATTCGCTCGTGAGCGTCTCCTCGTTCTCGACGAACTTGACGCGTTCCGCCTTGAAGCGCATCGGCAGCTCGCCGGTCTCGCCGTTGCGGTGCTTGGCGATGATGATGTAAGTCGTCTCGCGGCCTTCCGGGGTCTCGGACAGGCCGAGGAAGTCCGGACGGTGGATGAACAGCACCATATCGGCATCCTGCTCGATGGAGCCGGATTCGCGGAGGTCGCTCAGCATCGGCTTGCCGTTGCCCTTTTCGCGCTGGACGGCCTGGCGGGAGAGCTGGGAGAGGGCGATGATTGGCACGTTGAGTTCCTTGGCGGTCGCCTTGAGGGAACGGGAGATGGCCGCGACTTCCTGCTCGCGCATGCCCCGCAGGTCGGCGGGACCCTGCATCAGCTGGAGGTAGTCCACGATGATCAGGCGGACCTTCTTCTGCTTGACGAGGCGCTTGGCTTTGGCGCGGAACTCGGTCAGCGGCAGGCCCGGGGTGTCGTCGATGTAGAGGGGAGCCTTGGAGAGGTTCGACAGCGTCATGTCGAGCTGCTGCCACTCGTAGGTCTCCAGCGGCACGCCGCCCTTGATCTTGTCGGCCGGAAGGCCCGACTCGGACGTCATCAGACGCTTGACGAGCTGGATGGCGGACATTTCGAGGGAGAACACCGCGACGGGGATGTTGTGGTCCACGGCGGCGTTGCGAGCGAGGTTGAGGGAGAAGGCTGTCTTACCGACGGAGGGACGGGCCGCCAGGATGATGAGGTCCGACGGCTGCCAGCCCATCGTGATGCGGTCGAGGCTCGGGAAGCCGGACGGCACGCCGTTGAGGCCGGTGCGGCCCTGCATTTCCTGGATCTCGTTCATCGCGGTGTTGATCAGCGAGCCCACTTCCTGGACGTCCTTGCGGGTGTTGTCCTGGATGGCGTCGTAGATCTGCGACTGGGCGGTGTCGATCAGGTCGTCGACATTGACGGACTCGTCGTAGGAGTCCTTGAGGATCCGGTGGGAAGCGGAGATCAGCTCGCGCTGGATGTTCTTCTGCTTGAGGATCCGGATGTAATACTCGATGTTGGCCGCCGCGCCGATCTTCTGCGACAGGTTCACGAGGGTCACGGGACCGCCGATCGCCTCGAGGTTGCCCTGGGCGGTCAGTTTCGTGGACACGGTGATGATGTCGATGGCGGCGTGCTCGTTGGTGAGGGCCGTCATCGCCTCGAAGATCATCCGGTGGACGGGGTCGTAGAAGCATGACGGACGGAGCTCCTCCATCGCTTCGTCGATGACGGAGGGCTCAATCAGCATGGCGCCGAGGACGGCCTCTTCAACATCAAGAGCTTGAGGGGGTTTGGTACCCATCTCAAGCCCCAGTGCGTCCAGATTGACCGCCTGCTCTTTCCTGCTGACAGCGGGTTTTTTCGAAGATGCAGGCATATGATGCGGTCAAAGGAATTATTCGGCGTCCGGATTGATGATGATGCGGCCGCAGTGCTCGCAGATGACGAGCTTCCGGCCGGAAGCGATGTCGATCAGGCGCTGCGGGGTGATCTTGCTGAAGCAGCCGCCGCAGGCACCGCCGACGATGCTGACCACGGCGAGGTGGTTGTTGACGCTCTGGCGGATGCGGTCGTAGGCGCTCATCGTACGGGCATCGATCTTGGCGGCGCAGGCCTCGCGGACAGCCGTGAGCTGCTGCTCTTCCTTGGAGGTCGACTCGACGATCGTGGCGAGCTCTTCCTTCTTGAGGTTGAGGTCGTCGGTGCAGATCGTGATGCGGTCCTTGATGCCTTCGATCTCGCCCTTGGCGACGAGGATCTTCTGCTTGGCCTCGGTCGACACCTTTTCGGCGATCTGCTTGAGGAGGTTGAGGTTCTCGATCTCCTTCTCGATGGAGTCATACTCGCGGCTGTTGGAGATGCCGCCGAGCTGCTGCTGGTACTTGGCGATCTGCTCCTCGTCCTCGAGCATCTTCTGCTTGCTGTCGGCGATGGTCATGTTCATGTTCTCGATCTCCGTCGTGCGCTCGGCAATTTTGCCTTTCAGGCGGGCGATCTCTTCCTCGAGGGCCGCGACTTCCATCGGCAGCTCACCGCGGAGCTGGAGGATCTTGTCGATCTCGGAATCTGCTTTCTGGAGCTCATAGAGGGTCTTGAGCTTCTCTTCTACGGAAAGGTCGGATTCGGCGAAATTCTTCTGGAGGGAGACGAAGGTTTCCCTGTTGTCAATCGGGGTCTCGACTTTCTTGATTTTCTTAGCCATATCGTTGCTTAGTAATAAATAACCGGGTTATTCAGCTTCTCGCTGATGCGAACTGCAAAGGTAGGAAATTTTTTCTTAATTAAGGTAAATAATATGTCCGTGATGCCGATTTCGCTCTCGAAATGGCCGATGTCCATCAGCATGAAGCCCTCCGGGGTGAAGAAATTGTGGTAGGAGATGTCGGCGCTGATGTAGAGCTGGGCGCCGGCCCTGCGGGCGGTTTCGATGAGCGATCCGCCCGATCCGCCGCAGAGGGCGACGGTCCGGATGGGGGTCCTGAGCGGCCTGGAGGCGCGGATGGCGCGGACGCCGCACTGCTTTTTCAGCAGGCCGCGGATTTCCTCGACGCTGAGGGGCTCCGGCAGGTTGCCGATGACGCCGAGTCCGTGCTCGCCGTCGGCGTCGGGCTCGAGGATGCGGACATCCTGCAGCCCCATCTTTCCGGCGAAAATGCCGCTGACGCCTTCCAGGACCTTGTCGGAGGCGGTATGCGTGGCATAAACGGCGATGCCGGCGCGGATGGCTTTCATCACGGCACAGCCGACCGGGTCGTCCGCGCTGATGCGGCGGATGCCCTTGAAGATGAGGGGATGGTGCGTGACGATGAGGTCGAATCCGCCGGCGGCCGCCTCGTCGACCAGTTCCGGGGTGCAGTCAAAGCCGATGAGAACGCCGTGGACGGTGTCCTCCGGGCTGCCGATGAGAAGGCCGCTGTTGTCCCAGCTCTCCTGGATGCAAAGGGGCGCGAAAGCCTCGATGGCGGCGGTGATGTCTTTTACCTGGATCATAGCGACTTGCGGACGGCTTCGAGTTCTTTGCGGATGGCCTTCAGGGACTCCAGGGCCCGGGCTCTCTTGGCGACGAGGTTCTTCTCGGCGCTCAGGCGCTTGTTCGCTCCCTCGAGCGTCATGCCGCCGTCCTTGACGAGGACCTTGATCTGCTTGAGCGCCTCGATGTCCGCGGCGGTGTACTGGCGGTTGCCCTTGGCGTTGCGCTGGGGCTTGACGAACTTGGGGAACTGGTTGGACCAGAACCGGATGGCGGAAACCGATTCGCCGAGGATGTCGGCGGTTTCGCTGATGCTGTAGAACAATTTTTCCATGTCTTCTAGTCGAGGGATTGGCCGGTGTGAGCCGACATATAGAGCATATTCATGTATTCGGTGGGGGTCACGTCCGCGAACAGGTGGCTGACCGGATCGCGCAGGAGGGAGTCGCGCCGGACGACCTCGTAGTGGAGGTGCGGGGAGAAGCTGCTGCCGCTCATGCCGACGGTGCCGATGATCTGCCCGCGGGAGACGTGCTGGCCCTGGCTGACGGTAATCTCGCCGAGGCAGCGGTAACGGGTCGTCCAGCCGCCCGGGTGGGTGATTTCCACGGTGTTGCCGAGGCTCTTGCGGGTCTTGTCGATCCGGCTGACGGTGCCTGCCGCCGCGGCGGTGACGGGGGAGTCCTGCGGAACGATGAGGTCGACGCCGGTGTGGTTCAGCTCGACCTTCAGCATCGGGCTCATGCGCGGGCCGAGCGAGGCGCCGATCTGCGCGTAGCTGATCCCGTTGACGGGAAGGGCCATCGGCGGCAGGGTGTCGCGGCTGCGGTCTATGAGCCGGGCGATTTCGCGGAAATTGGCCTCGATGGCGGCGGCGTCCGCAAGCAGGCGGTCGGCCTTTTGGGCGGTATTTACAATCAGGTCGCCCTGCGGGAGGGTGTCGAGGGCGGCGAGGAAATCGTCGCTGCGGTACATTTCGAGCGAGGGCGCCTCCGTGTAGAAGAGGTCGTGGTAGATGTCGTGGTCCCGGACCTGGAGGTAGGCGATGGCGTCGGTGACGCGCTGCTCGCGCTGGCGGAGCGTTTCGTACTGGGCGGCGAGCTGCTTGTTCTCGCGGCGGAGGATGCGGTCCTCGTCGGTGCGGATCAGCCACACGAAGAGGCCCGTCACCACGAGCGATACGGACAGGCTGCCGAGAAGGATTCCCAGCGTCCGGCGGAGGATGCGTCCGGCAAGGGTATGCTGCTTTTTCTGCGTCATGGCCTATCGCTTTTTCGGGGTCCCCAGGATGGCCTTGGAGTCCTCCTGGCGCGACTGCACCAGCTTGCGGTATTCGTCGAGGTCCATGTGGAGGTCCATGTAGTTGTAGGGGTTGACCGCCTGGTCGTGGTAGTAGACTTCGTAGTGGAGGTGGGGGCCGGAGATGCGGCCGCTCTTGCCCGACTGGCCGAGATGGTCCCCGCGGCGGACTCTCATGCCCTCGGCGACGCTGATGATGCTCATGTGGGCGTAGCGGGTCTTGTAGCCGAATCCGTGGTCGATGACCACCGAGAGGCCGTAGCCCTTGTGCTCGAAGGTCAGGCTCTCGACGACCCCGTCACCGGTGGCGAAGATCGGGTTGCCGGGCTTGCAGGCGAAGTCCATGCCCTTGTGCATGCGGGTCGAGCCGTTGAGGGGGTCCCTGCGGTAGCCGAAGGGGCTGGAGAGGTTGTAGGTCGTGGGGTCGGGGATGATCGGGGGGATGGCGGGGATGCAGGATGCCATGTCGCCGGAGATGCGGGCGATGTCGGCCACTTCCTCGAAGGAGCGCCCCTGGATGTAGGCTTCCTTTTCCACCTTGTCGAGCAGCAGGGCGGTCCGGCGCAGAAGACCTGCGCGGTCGGCGCCCTTGAGGTCGGGATAGCGTTCGCCTTCCGAGAGGATGCCTTCCTTTCGGCGCTGGTCGGGGATGGAAGGAAGGGCGAAGAGGGAGCGGTATATCGTCTCGTCGCGGAGCTTGAGGCCTTCGAGGATCTCTTCCTGCTGGTGGAGGCGGAGGCCGATGTTGCCGACCCGGGCCGTCAGCTCGGCGTTCTTCTGCCGGCGGAGGACCGTTCCGGGCAGGTCGTAGCCAAGGACGGCGGTGTACATCCAGAAATACAGAAAGAACAGGCCGACTCCGCCGCCGAGCATCAGCAGCAGGGAAACGAGCCTGAGGGTTGTTTTCTGTTTGCGCTTGTCCATGTAACCAACAAATATAACAAAAAAGTCGCAAATCCGGCGCTTTTTTGCCAATTACGTGCCTGCGCAAGGATTTTTCCGAGATTTGTTGTAATTTTGCAAGTTATTGTAAAAACTGCAAAAAATGACTGCAAAAGAAATTCGGCAGAAATATCTGGAATTCTTCGCCTCCAAGGGCCATACCGTCGTCCCTTCCGCTCCGATGGTGATCAAGAACGACCCGACCCTGATGTTCACGAATGCGGGAATGAACCAGTTCAAGGATATTTTCCTCGGCAACGCCGCGCCCAAGTTCCCCCGGGCGGCGGACAGCCAGAAGTGCCTCCGCGTGAGCGGCAAGCACAACGACCTCGAGGCCGTGGGCCACGACGGACGCCACCACACGATGTTCGAGATGCTCGGCAACTGGAGCTTCGGCGACTATTTCAAGACCGAGGCCATCGACTGGGCCTGGGAGCTGCTGACCGAGGTCTACAAGATCGATAAGACCAAGCTCTACGCGACGGTCTTCGAGGGCTGCCCGGAAGAGGGCACCGCGCTCGATACCGAGGCGCAGGAAGCCTGGCGCAAGCACCTTCCGGAGGACCACATCCTCACGGGCAACAAGCACGACAATTTCTGGGAAATGGGCGACACGGGCCCCTGCGGCCCCTGTTCGGAGATCCACATCGACCTCCGCAGCGACGCCGAGATCGCAAAGATCCCCGGCCGCGAGCTCGTCAATACGGACAACGACGAGGTGATCGAAATCTGGAACCTCGTGTTCATGCAGTACAACCGCAAGGCCGACGGCCATCTCGAGCCGCTGCCCGCCAAGAGCATCGACACCGGCATGGGCTTCGAGCGCCTCTGCATGATTCTCCAGAACAAGAAATCCAATTACGAGACCGACGTCTTCAGCGGCCTGATCGGCCGGGTCGAGGAATTCTCCGGTCACAAATACGCCGAGGGCGGCAATGTCGAGGTCGCGATGCGCGTAATCGCCGACCACGTTCGCGCCATCGCCTTCTCCATCGCCGACGGCCAGCTGCCGTCCAATGTGAAAGCCGGCTATGTGATCCGCCGCATCCTCCGCCGCGCCGTCCGCTACGGCTATACCTTCCTCGGATTCGACGAGCCGTTCCTGTGCCGCCTGATCCCGCAGCTGGTCGCCGACATGGGCGAGGCCTATCCCGAGCTCCCGGCCCAGCAGAAGCTGATCGAGAACGTCATCCGCGAGGAGGAGAACGCCTTCCTCAAGACGCTCGACAAGGGTATCCGCATGCTCGAGGACCACATGGCCAAGGCTGCGGACACCAGGAAGGTCTCCGGCAATGACGCCTTTGTCCTCTACGATACCTACGGCTTCCCGATCGACCTGACCGAGCTCATCGCCACGGAAAAGGGCTACACCGTGGATCTCGAGGGTTTCAATGTGGAGCTCCAGAAGCAGAAGGAGCGCGCCCGCAACGCCACGGCCAACGAATTCGGCGACTGGGAGACCTTCGTCGAGGGCGAGGAAGTGGTGTTCGAGGGCTATGACACCCTCCGCGTGGAAGGCGCCCGCCTGCTGCGCCAGCGCACCGTCAAGCAGAAGAACAAGGAATACTTCCAGCTCGTCTTTGACCGCACGCCTTTCTATGCCGAAATGGGCGGCCAGGTCGGCGATACCGGCCTTATCGAGAGCGCTTCCGGCGAGCAGATCCGCATCCTCAACACCGTCAAGGAGAACAACCTGACGATCCACCTTGCGGAGCGTTTCCCCGCCGACACCGCCTCGCTCTTCACCCTTTCGGTGGACGGTGCCCGCCGGCAGAAGATCATGAACAACCACACGGCGACGCACCTGATGCACCAGGCCCTGCGCGAGATTCTCGGCATCCACGTGGAGCAGAAGGGTTCGTTCGTGTGTGACAACTATTTCCGCTTCGACTTCTCGCATTTTCAGAAGGTGACCGACGATGAGATCGAGGCCGTCGAGCGCCGCGTCAACGCCCTGATCCGTGCGGACTTCCCGCTCTGCGAAAAGCGCGACGCGACCATGGAGGAGGCCCGTTCGATGGGTGCCATGGCCCTGTTCGGCGAGAAGTACGGCAACGTGGTCCGCGTGGTCCGCTTCGGCGACAGCGTCGAGCTCTGCGGCGGTACCCACACCCGTTCCACCGGTACGATCGGCCTGTTCAAGATCGTCGCCGAGAGCGCCGTCGCCGCCGGTGTGCGCCGCATCGAGGCCGTGACCGGAGAGGCCGCCGAGGAACTGATCATCCAGACGGAGCGTATGCTGAAGGGCATCCGCGGCCTGCTGAACAACGTCCCCGACCTCGCCGGTGCGATCCACAAGCTGGTCGAGGAGAACGCCGAGGCCCGCAGGCAGCTCGAAGCCGCCGCCGCCGAAAAGGCCGCGCAGCTGGCCGAGAAGCTCTACGAGAGCGCCGAGCTGATCGGCGGTATCCGCGTGGTCCGTTTCGACCGCAGCGTCGAGCCGGGCATGGTGAGAAATATCGCGCTGCTGCTCCAGAAAAAGGCCGAGAACCTCGTTCTCGCCGCGGCCTTTGCCTATGACGCCAAGCCGAACCTCGTGCTGATGTACTCGGCCGACCTCGTCGCCAAGGGCAAGAACGCCGGTAAGGACATCCGCGAGGCCGCGAAGCTCATCCAGGGCGGCGGCGGCGGACAGCCCGGTCTGGCAACGGCCGGAGGCCGCGACTGCTCAAGCCTTCCCGCAGCCCTTGACCTCCTTGTGGAACTCGCTACGGCATAATCCCTTATGAGGAGGCTGGACCAGTTCATACTCAAGTCCTTCGTCGGGCCGTTCATCGCGATTCTTTTCGTGGTGATCTTCGCGCTGATGATGCAGTTCCTGTGGCTGTACATCGACGAGCTGGTCGGCAAGGGACTGGGTCTGTCCGTCATCCTCGAATTCCTCTTCTGGGGCGGCTGCACGATCCTGCCGCTCGCCCTGCCGCTGACGACGCTGCTGGCCTCGATGATGACCATCGGGCAGATGGCCGAGAACAACGAGCTCATGGCCATGAAGTCCTCCGGCGTGTCGGTCCTCAGGGTGTTCAGTCCGCTGTTTCTCGTTTCCATGGTGATTTCCGTCGTGGCCTTTTTCGCCGCGAACGACCTCGTGCCGCTGGCCTACAACCAGATCTATACGATGCGCGAGGACATCAAGAACACCAAGGACGAGATCAAGATTCCGACCGGCATCTTCTACGACGGCATCGACGGATACGTGCTCCGCATCGACAAGCGCAACCACCGCTCCGGCATGATGTACGGCGTGATGGTCTATGACCACACGACGACCAAGGGCAACGTCTCGGTGATCCTCGCCGACTCCGCCCTCATGAAGATGTCCAAGAACAAGGACTACCTGACCTTCACGCTCTACAGCGGCGTCAACTACCAGGAAACCAACCGCAAGGCATACCGCGACACCTCCCTCCAGCTGCAGAAGATCGCCTTCTCGCGCGAGGGCATCATCATCCCCCTGGAGAACTATTCCTTCCAGTCCGAGGGCGGTCCGCGCTTCGGCGACCAGGTCAAGGCGATGAACCTCGAGCAGCAGCGGACGGTGCGCGATTCCCTGCTGCGGGAGCGCGATTCCATCATCACCGCCCACCTGACCGAGCTCATGGCGGCGAACATCAGTCCGTATTTCAAGCAGCTCGACACCTCCTTCAGCCATCGCAGCTACCAGACGGATTTCCAGCCGGAGAAGTTCATGCAGTGGGACAACCTCGATCAGGAGCGGACAGCCTATGCCGGTGCGCTCGGCACCGCCCGTCAGATCCAGGCGACCGTCGAGAACTACCAGATGGACTCCATCAAGTACACGAAGATCCTCCGCATGTCGCAGGTGGAGATCCTCAAGAAGTTCTCCCAGGCGCTGGCCTGTCTCGTGCTCTTTCTCATCGGCGCGCCGCTCGGGGCCATCATCCGCAAGGGCGGTCTCGGCGCTTCGGCCATCGTGTCGGTGCTGTTTTTCGTGGTCTACTGGGTCGTGGACCTGACGGGTACCAAACTCGCCAAGGACGGTGCTACGACCGCCTGGATCGGTGCTTTCGTCTCGACGTTCGTCCTGCTGCCGATCGGCATCTTCCTCATCTGGAAGGCCGTCCACGACGCCTCGCCGTTCAATGCCGACCTGTTCAAGGCAGGCTGGCGGAAATTCAAACGAACCATCATGTCTCCTTTCCGTAAAGTGCGTATCGTTTACATGGGGACCCCGGAATTCGCCGTCGGTCCGCTCGACGCCCTCATCAAGGCGAAATACAAGATCGCCGGCGTGGTTACCGTCGCCGACAAGCCTTCCGGCCGCGGCCTGAAGCTGAACGAAAGTGCGGTCAAGCAGTATGCTGTGGCGCACGGTATTCCGGTCCTCCAGCCGGAAAAGCTGAGGGATCCCGCTTTCCTCGAGGCGCTGGCCGCCTGGAAGGCCGACCTCTTTGTGGTCGTCGGCTTCCGGATGCTGCCGGAGGTGGTCTGGTCCATGCCGAAGTACGGCACCTTCAACCTCCACGCCGCCCTGCTGCCGCAGTATCGCGGCGCCGCCCCGATCAACTGGGCTGTCATCAACGGCGAGCACATTACCGGCGTGACGACCTTCATGATCGACGCGAAGATTGACACCGGCGGCATCATCCTCCGTCAGGAGCACCGCATCGCCGCGACGGACACCGCGGGCGACGTCCACGACGCGCTGATGGAGATCGGCTCCGACCTCGTCGTCCAGACGGTCGAGGGCATCCTGAACCACGAAATCGAGCTCCGCACCCAGCGCAGCTTCATCCAGGGCGCCGAGCGGCTCAATCCGGCCCCCAAGCTGACCCGCGAGCTCTGCCATATCGACTGGGACGACCGCACGAAGGTGATTTACAACCTGATCCGCGGTCTCAGCCCGTTCCCCACGGCCTATACCGAGCTCGCCCCTGTCCATTCGGGCGAAGCCGAAGGCGATCCGTCATTCCATGGCTCGTCCATGGAATCTGTTTCCCTGAAGATCTTCTTCGCCGAGCCGCTTGACGCCGGCCTCGTCCCCGCGGGAACGGCCCCCGGCACGGTCCTTTCCGACGGCAAGACCTACTTCGCCATTGCGACGCGGGACGGCGCCCTCTCGCTGAAGGATGTCCAGCTCTCCGGCAAGAAACGCATGGATATCAAGGCCTTCCTGGCCGGTTTCCGGGAGCCGGCGTCCTACCGCGCCCTGCCCGGCACTTCCCGCGCCGAGCTGGATAAGGTAAAACCGCTGGAGGATGACTAGGACCGCCGTCATTCTCGCCGCCGGCGCCTTTCCGACCAAGCCCTATCCGCTGTATCTGTTGCAGTCGGCCGACATCGTTGTCTGCTGCGACAGCGCTTTCGCGAAATATCTCCGGCGCATGCCCCGCATCTTTGGCGGCGAGCGCCTTCCGGATGTCGTCATCGGCGACATGGATTCGCTGCCGGCCTCGCTTCAGAGCGCTTATGCGGACCTCATCGTCCATGAAACTGAACAGGACCACAACGACCAGACAAAGGCCGTCCGCTATGTCCTGGACCATTATCCGGACGTCCGCGAGATCCACATCCTCGGCTCCACAGGCCTCCGCGCCGACCACACGATCGGCAACCTGTCGCTGCTGATGGAGTATCCCCGATTGTTCGGGAGTGATCCGTCATTCCAGGGCTTGTCCGTGGAATCCCTGCCCTCCATCGATGCCGTCTCGGACTACGGCACGGCGTTCGCGCTGACGGATTCCGCCGAGCTGCATGTCGGCGCCGGCCGGCGTTTCTCGCTCTTTTCGCCGGATAACGGCCTTCGCATCCGCTCGGAGGGCCTGCAGTGGCCGACCGACGATGTCGTTTTCGACAATTGGTGGAAGGCTACGCTGAACCGTACGACGGCGGATATCGTCCGCCTCACTTTCTCGCACCCCTCGCGTGCCCTGGTGATTCTGGATTAAGTCTCAGACCCCATACACCCCTTCCGCATCGGGAAGCGGCGTGTCGCCCCAGCGCTCGGCGACATAGTCCAGCAGTGCGAACACCTCGGCCGGATCTTTTTCCGTGACCAGGCGGATGCGCGTTTCCTTGAAGTCGGGAAGTCCCTTGAAATAGCAGCTGAGGTGCCGGCGCATCTCATACACGCCCGTGACGGGGCCTTTGAGGTCCAGCGAGAGCTGCATCTGGCGTTTCGCCAGGGCGACGCGCTCGGCCACCGACGGCGGGGCCATTTCCTCGCCCGTATCCAGCAGGTGCCGGATCTCCCGGAAGATCCACGGGCGGCCGAACGAGGCGCGTCCGACCATGATGCCGTCGACGCCGTAGCGCTCGAAGGCCTCTTTGGCCCGTGCGGCGGAGTTGATGTCGCCGTTGCCGATGATGGGGATGTGCATCCGCGGATTCGCCTTGACGGCGCCGATCAGCGACCAGTCCGCCTCGCCCTTGTACATCTGGCAGCGGGTGCGGCCGTGGATGGTCAGGGCTGCGATGCCCGCATCCTGCAGGCGCTCGGCGAGTTCCACGATGATCCTGGAGTTGTCGTCCCACCCGAGCCGGGTCTTCACGGTCACCGGCCGGCCGACGGCCTCGACGACCGCCCTGGTGATGGCGACCATCTTGTCCGGTTCTTTCATCATGCCGCTGCCGGCTCCCCGTCCCGCGATTTTCGATACCGGGCAGCCGAAGTTGATGTCCACGACATCGGCCCCGTGCCCGCCGGCGATTTCCGCGGCACGGTCCGCCATCTGCGCGGCTTCGACCATGGCCTCGGGCAGGTTCCCATAGATCTGGATGGCTACCGGCGCCTCCTCCTCCAGCGTCCGCATCTTCGCGATGGCCTTGGCGGCGTCGCGGATGAGTCCGTCCGAGGAAACGAATTCGGTCGTCACCATGGCCGCGCCCTGCTCCCGGCACAGGATCCGGAAGGAGGCGTCCGTGACATCCTCCATCGGCGCGAGCACGACCGGGCGCTCTCCAAGGTCTATGTTTCCGATTTTCATACGGCAAAGGTACGGTTTTCCGAAAATTTTTTCAAAAAACTCTTGCGTGTTTAATCGGAATTCCCCATCTTTGTCATTGGATATGAACAAGATGAATAACAATAGCTGGTGGCGCACTTGCAGTTTCAAGCTGTAAGTCGTTCTGCCGTGTCTATATATATAATAGCGGTCCGCTGACTTACAGCCGGGCCGCTTTTTTTGTGCATACAACAACAATCAACACATAACACCATGAGAACGAAAAAGTACCTCCTTCCGGAATCCGAGATCCCGACCCATTACTTTAACATCCAGGCCATTATGCCGAACAAGCCGCTGCCGTTCCTCCATCCCGGCACGCGCCAGCCCCTGAAGCCCGAGGATCTCTACCCGATCTTCTGCAAGGCCTGCGCCGACCAGGAACTCAACCAGACGGACGAATGGATCCCGATTCCCGAGCCCGTTCGCGAGCAGTACGCCGCCTACCGCTGCACCCCGCTCGTGCGCGCCTATGAACTCGAGGAGGCGCTCGGCACTCCGGCCCACATCTATTTCAAGAACGAGTCCGTGAGCCCCGCCGGCAGCCACAAGCTCAATTCCGCCATCGCCCAGGCCTATTACGCCAAGGAGCAGGGCATTACGAACCTGACGACGGAGACCGGTGCCGGCCAGTGGGGCGGTGCGCTCAGCTATGCGACCAAGAAGTTCGGCATCGACTGCGCCGTCTACATGGTCAAGGTCAGCTATGAGCAGAAGCCCTTCCGCCGCAGCATCATGCAGGCTTTCGGCGCGGCGGTTACCCCGTCTCCGTCCATGTCCACCCGTGCCGGCAAGGACATCATCACGCGCAATCCCAACGATCAGGGTTCCCTCGGCTGCGCCATCTCCGAGGCAATCGAACTCGCAGTCAGCACCCCGAACTGCAAATATGCACTCGGCTCCGTGCTGAACCATGTCTGCATGCACCAGACCGTTATCGGTCTTGAAGCGGAAAAGCAGATGGAGCTCGCCGGAGAGTATCCCGACATCGTCATCGCCTGCTTCGGCGGCGGCTCCAACTTCTGCGGCCTTGCCCTGCCGTTCATGCGCCACACCATCCAGGAAGGGAAGAAAACCCGTTTCATCGCTGCAGAGCCCTGCTCCTGCCCGAAACTGACGAAGGGCAAGTTCGAATACGACTTCGGAGACGAAGCCGGCATGACCCCGCTCCTGCCGATGTATACGCTCGGTCACAGCTTCAAGCCCGCCTCCATCCATGCCGGCGGCCTGCGCTATCACGGAGCCGGCGTCGTCCTGTCGCAGCTGATGAAGGACGGCTTCATGGAGGCCGTGGACATCGAGCAGAAGGATTCCTTCGCCGCCGGCGTGCTCTTCGCCCGCACGGAAGGCATCATCCCCGCCCCCGAAAGCTGCCACGCCATCGCCGCTACGATCCAGGAAGCCCTCAAATGCAAGGAAACCGGCGAGGCCAAGACCATCCTCTTCAACCTCTCCGGCCACGGTTTCGTGGACATGTCTGCCTACGACCAGTACTTCTCCGGCGAAATGCAGAACTACCACGTCTCCGACGAGGATCTCGCCAAGTTTATCAAGAGCGCTGATGCGCTGAACTAGGGGTCAACACTGCTCGTTTTGTAAATAACTGATAGATAAGTAATTAGCACGATTAAATTGTTAACCCCCTGGCTTTTTGCCGGGGGGTTAACATTTGAAAAGATGTAACTAATTGATTCTTAATTGATTGTTATATAGATTTTGTTGACCCCTTCTGTAAAAGAGTCTCCAACTGAGCGGTGAAGATCTCGCGCTCTTCGGGCGTGAGGAAAAAGACTTCGATGGGCAGTTGGAAGAGGCGCTGTTTGAGCGCATCCGGAATCCGTTTGGCATCCACGATGCGCTGGGCGTCCTTTTCGGTCGTGCAGACGAGTGCGGTCGGGTTCTCCCGAATGGCCGCCTCGATCGTGCGGATGTCCGCGCCGCTGTACTTGTGGTGATCCGGGAAACGCATCCGGCGGACAATGCTGTACTTGTCGCTCAGGAAGTTGACCATAGGCGTGTCCTTGGCGATGCCCGTGAAGAGAATCAGGCGCTTGGCGTAGATGAAGCGGGCGTCCGCCTCCGGGAATACGGGGGTCATTTCGCCGTAGTCGATGCCGGTGAAAAACAGGCTGACCTTCTTCCCGGCTTTGTTGACAGCCTCACAGGTCGTCGGATTGAAGTCCTTGAGTCCCAAGTTGTTCGCCCATCGGGAGCGCTCCCATGCATCCAGGTAGGCAGGGCATTTCGTCACGATGAGGATGTCGGCGGCTTTCAGGCGGCCGGGCAGGTCGCGCAGGCGGCCGAGAGGCAGCAAGGCATCCTTATGCACGGGGCGGTTGTAGTCCACCAGGACGACATTGACCGTCGCACGGAGCTTCCGGTACTGGAAGGCGTCATCGAGCAGAATGATGTCAGCCCGGGGGATGTCCTTGTCCATGCAGCGGCGGGCCTTTTTGCTGGTCTGCAGCTCTTCCGGGTGGGTCAGGAAGCGGCAGCCCTCGATGCGGTCCGCATCGTCCGCGACCGTGATGACGGGGAATTTCTTGGCAATCTGGAGGGGCTCGTCACCGAAAAGGGCGGCCGAACCGCTCCGGTCCACCTTTTGGAAGCCCTTGCTCCTGCGCTTGTATCCGCGGGACAGGACGGCGATGTTGCTGTAGGCCCAGCGGTCGCTCGCCAGGAGCGTCCGGAGAATCATCTCCGCGTGCGGAGTTTTCCCCGTCCCGCCGACCGTCACGTTGCCGACGCAGACGGTCGGAACACCGGCCTCGGCGGACTTTTTCCAGCCGTGGTCATACATCCAGTGCCGCGCACTGAGCGTGATATAATAGGGAGCAAGAAGTATCTTTTCAATCATAGCCTGCAAAGTTAGCAAATTTCGCAAAACCACCGGTTTGACACTTAAGAAAAAATGCCGCCGCTGCTTTTTCTTTCATGCTTTTTCGGGCCATTTGTCCCTACATACGTTTTTTCGTCCCAGTGCCTGTCGTTTTTTCTCTTTCTTAAGCACTTAGTTTATCGGTAATTTGCCCAAGTGGGGCGGGGAGCCTATCTTCGACGCAAAAAAGCCATGCAGCGAAAAGACTTTACAGACCCTTTCGGCGGAAAGCCCGGGGTATTCTTCTTTACAAGCAGCCATCTGGAAACAAATTATCTGTTTAAAGAGGACGATGATTTCAAATATGGAGTAAACACGCTTGCCATCTGTCTTCCTGGAAGTGAAGTCTCGCTACTCTGCTACTGTCTTATGGTTAATCACCTGCATCTTTTGTTATATGGAACGTATGACGACTGTGTTTCATACTACGACAAAGTAATGGTACGGTTGGCGGTGTGGCTAAGAAGAAAGCGTGGTTTACGTGGCCTGCTTACTACGGGAGATGTGGATATCCAGGCGATAACAGAGCCAAAACAGTTCAGAAATGTTGTTTTGTATATACTCAGGAATCCTTATCGGGCGCGTGTGTGCTCTCCTTTCAGTTATCGCTGGAGTTCTATAGACACGTATTTCAATCCATTCAGGGATGCTGTATCGGGTATCCAGGTATGTGATATTGCCGTAACACAAGTATATAAGTTGTTTGGAACTCGAAAAGAGTGTCCTGCCCATTATGAAGTACTGGACGGTGTCGTTTTGAATCGATGCTTTGTGGAGTATCCTAAGGTCGAGAAGCAGTTTAGTGACAGCCTCGTTTTCTTCGATGCTATGAGGCTATATGATCTGGAATCTGCTGTCCGTCTCTCTTTTGGTTTGGAGGAAAAGGTTCGATTCTCGGATGCAGAATTAATGGAAAGACTGCGTTTGGTCTGTAAAGAAGAGTTCCATGTCAGTGATATTACGCGTTTGGATCGGAAGTCCATATTGCTTCTGGCCCGTATGGCCGCAAGAAGGTATGGAGCAGGAAAAAAGCAGATCGGCCGTGTAACCGGTTTGTCTCAGGAGATACTGAACACCTTGCTTTGAGAGTCTGAGGGGTTAGCAACACAATACACGAATCGTTTTGATTATCAATAATTTACAAATATGTAAATGCTGACCCCCTGGCAAAAAGAGAGGGGGTTAACAATGAGGGGATGGATAAATACTTGATATACAAATAGTTTGTTTTCCAGGATTGTTGACCCTGGTAAAGTGCCGGCTGGAAGGTGCCGGGGAAGGAAAGGGGGAAGGAGGAGAAGGGAAAGCGCCAGGCTTGACATGACCCCCAAAAGTTAGACACAGACTTTTGGAGGTCATTGTTATGGGTAAACACAGTATTGAAGAGAGATTGGTCGCCGTACAGAGATATCTAAACGGTGAAGCATCAACTCTCATTGCAAGGCAAACGGGCATTGATCATCACGACATCATTGTTTATGCCATGCGTTATCAAAGAGAGGGTATGGCAGGCCTTGAGGATCGATTACGTCAAGACAAATCAAAACAGGAAAAGCTTAATGCAATCAATGAATATCTGAAAGAATCGTTAACTTTGGAAGAAATTGCCGTGAAACACGAAGTAAGCGTTGGTTGCTTCAAGAACTGGCTGCGCGCTTATCGACGTGGCGACACGGAATCGTTACGGGACAAACGGTTTGATTCAAGAATAAAGACAGTAATGGCTAAATCACAAAAAGATCCTTCCGATATGACCAAGGAGGAACTCCAGGACCTGGTGAAGGATCTTGCAGCCGAGAATGCGCTGTTAAAAAAAGTGAAAGCCTTAGTCGAAAAGAGGGAGGCCCAAAAACACGTGACTGGGTTCAAGCCATCCAAGAACTAAGGCGTGAGCATGACCTTGACAGATTGTTAAGGATCAAAAGGATGGCACGTTCTACGTTCTATTATCATTTAAAAAGAATGGGACTTTCTGATGGTTACGATAGCCTCAGAGAGGATATCTATCGTATATATGAAGACAATCGGGGCTGGTATGGTTACCGGCGAATCACCTTTGCTTTACGCAATGAAGGAACCTGGATTAATCATAAGACTGTCCAGAAGCTGATGGGGCAGCTGCACTTGAAGGGTAAGCAGAAAAAAGTCCATTACCGTTCTTTCAAAGGAGAAGTCGGGGTCGTAGCTCCCAACGTAATTGACCGTAACTTCAAATCTGATAAGCCCTATCAGAAAATGACGACTGACGTATCCCAGGTTACGATAAAGGATACCAAAATGTTCTTCTCTCCTTTGCTGGATATGTACAATGGTGAGATTATAACCTACACTATAACAGACCGCCCAGATCTACATATGGTAACCGATATGCTAAACCAGGCACTTCAAGAAATCAGTATTCCTGAGGGCTGTATGATACATTCTGACCAAGGTTGGCATTATCAGCATAAATACTATCAAAAGTTATTGAAAGACAATGGAATAATACAAAGTATGTCAAGGAAGGGTAACTGCCTGGATAACGCCATGATGGAAAACTTCTTTGGGATAATGAAATCAGAGTTGCTATATTTGTACAAGTGGGACAGCATGGAGCAGTTCAAAGCAGCTCTCCGAGAGTATGTCGAATACTACAACAACAAACGAATCAAACTACGGTTAAACGGACTGAGTCCGGTACAATACCGAACTCAGAACACATAAATATCTATTATTAACCGTCCAACTTTTGGGGTGCACATCAGCTGCGCGGGGAGAGTGGGGCGCGGGGGGTGCGGGGAGCGGGGCGGTTTTGGGAAATACCTATATTTTTGGTACTTTTGTAGACTGCACATAATTGATTCGCGAAGCCATGACCCATAGAGCCCTCCTTCTCACGGCCTTTGCCGCCGTCCTTCTCGTTTCCTGCAAGGAAGACCCGCAGCCGGAAAGACTCCCTTACTGGCAGGACATCAATGTCACCTCCGTCAACGCCGAGACCCGCCGCACCGAGACCGTTTTCTTCCCGACCCGGGAGGCGGCCCTGCAGGAGAGTTTCCGTCAGAGCCCCAACTATGTGGATCTCAACGGCACCTGGGACTTCCGTTACTTCGACGACCACCATGAGATGGAGGCCTTCGTGGAGGAGGTCGCCGGGACCGCATCCCAGGCGATTGAATGGAACCCGATCCGGGTTCCGGGGAACTGGGAGGTACAGGGCTATGGCATAGCGATTTACACCAACCAGCCCTACGACTTCTGCCCCAAGGATCCGCAGCCGCCGACCCTGCCGGAAGTTGTTCCCGGCGGCGTCTACCACCGGCAGTTCACCGTTCCGGCGCAGTGGGCTGGCCGGCGCGTGTATCTCAATCTCGCCGCGGCGAAATCGGGTGTCTATGTCTATGTCAATGGCCGCGAGGTGGGCTACAGCGAGGATTCCAAGTCTCTTGCCCGCTATGACATCAGCCCGTATGTCCGGGAAGGCGAGAACGACCTCCTCCTGAAGATTTACCGCTACAGCACGGGCTCCTATCTCGAATGCCAGGACTTCTGGCGCATCAGCGGCATCGAGCGCGACGTCTATCTCTCCAGTGAAGCCAACGGGGCGACGCTCCGGGACTTCCGCGTCGTCTCCACCCTCGACGAGACCCTCACCGACGGCCTTTTCCGCCTCCGGGTCGAAGGCGACATCCCCGACTTCGGCTGGCAGCTGCTGGACCGGAAGGATACGCTCGTGCTGGAGGGACAGGGCCCGGTCCGCGACTCCGCCACATTCGAGGGCCGCGTCCCGCAGGTCCGCCCGTGGAGCGCCGAGACACCGAATCTCTACCAGCTCGTTCTTCGCGTCGGCGATGAATATACCCGCTTCCACGTGGGCTTCCGCCGCCTCGAAATCAAGGATTACCCGATCGGTGACGAGCGCACGGTCCGCTGCTTCCTCGTGAACGGCCAGCCCGTCAAGTTCAAGGGCGTCAACCTCCACGAACACAGCGAGTCGACAGGCCACTATACCGACCGAGAGCAGATCCTGCAGGACCTCACCCTGATGCGTGCGGCCAACATCAACGCCATCCGCACCTGCCACTATCCCCAGCCGCGCGAGTTCTACGAGCTCTGCGACTCCCTCGGCTTCTATGTCTACGACGAGGCCAACATCGAGTCCCACGGCATGGGCTACCGGCCCGAGCGCACGCTCGGCAACAACCCCGACTGGTATGCCAAGCACGAGGACCGCATCCTCAACATGTACCGCCGCACGGCGAACTACCCCTGCGTCACCATCCTTTCCCTCGGCAACGAGGCCGGCAACGGCGAGAACTTCTACCGCTGCTACTCTCTCCTCAAGGACCTGGAGCGCGAGGGTCAGAACCGCCCCGTCTGCTACGAACGCGCCGAATATGACTGGAATACGGACATGATCGTCCCGCAGTACCCGGGCGCCGACTGGTTCCGGGCGATGGGCGAGGGATATGGCGACCGTCCCGTCTGCCCGTCCGAGTATGCCCATGCGATGGGTAACAGCACGGGCTCGCTCGACCTCCAGTGGGAAGCCATCTACGCCTGGCCGCACCTGCAGGGCGCCTTCATCTGGGACTGGGTGGACCAGGGCCTTGCCGCGACCGACTCCCTCGGCCGGAAGTACTGGAACTACGGCGGTGACTACGGCAAGGACGCTCCTTCCGACGCGAACTTCCTCTGCAACGGCATCGTCAATCCCGACCGCAACCCGCACCCGGGCTACTGGGAGGTCCGCCATGTGTATCAGGACGCCGCCGTCGTGGGCCGTATCCCCGAAAAGGGCGCCTTCCGCCTCGTGAACCGCTTCTACTTCCGCGACCTCAACGACTTCAAGCTCAGCTACACCATCCTGGCCGACGGCGAGAAGGTCAAGGACGGCGTCTTCGCCTTCAACGAGCTCGTCACCGTGGGCCCGCAGGGCTATTTCGACTTCACCCTGCCGATGCCGAAGTTCGAGCCGAAGAAAGAGTACTTCATCAACTTCTCCCTGACGGCCCTGCACGACGGTCCGCTCGTGAAAAAGGGCCAGGAAATCGCCGCCGACCAGATCCTTCTCCATGCCCCCGTGCTGGCCCCGAAGGCCCCTGCGCGGGCTCCGGTGAGCGTCTATGAGAACGAGGAGCGCATCGTGCTGACCTCCGGCAAGGCGGAACTCGAATTCGACCGCGGTCTCGGCCGCATCACCTACTGGCGCATCGACGGGGACGACCTCGTAGACCCGGCCTTCGGCATCCGCCCGAATTACTGGCGCGGTCCGACCGACAACGACTACGGCAACGGCCTCCCGCGGCGCGACCAGGCCTGGAAGCAGGCCTCGCTGACCCCGGAAGTGGATTCCCTCGCGGTGTCCGACGGCGGGCGCATCACCGTCCGCTACAAGCTGCCTAACGGCGCTAAGCTCCTGGGGACCATCGAGCTGCTTGCCGGCGGCGCGCTCCGGCTCGGCGGCGACTTCCGCGGCGGGGACCGTCCCGACCGTCCTGTCGCCTGGAACGAGCAGAAGCCCGAACAGGCGAACGACATCCCGCGCATCGGCATCCGCACCCGGGTGCCGCAGGGGCAGTGGGACCGCTTCCGCTACTATGGCCGCGGACCGGTGGAGAACTACTGCGACCGCTTCAGCGGGGCATTCGTCGGCGTCTACGAGTCCACGCCCGAGCAGGAGTTCTATCCCTATGTCCGTCCGCAGGAGACTGGCCACCATACCGGCATGCGCTGGCTGGAAGGCACGTCCTTCACGGTGCTGGCCGTGGATGAGCCCTTCGAGTGCAACGTGCTGAAACAGTATCTCGAGGACCTCGACAGCGAGGAAGCGACCTGGTGCGACTACCAGTGGAACAACTTCGATCCGGCCGCGGAGAAAGATCCCGCTAAGGTCCGGAATGCGATGCGCCGGCAGACGCACCTTATCGACATCCCGGTCCGCGAGACCGTGGAAATCTCCATTGACGCCCGGATGGCCGGTGTCGGCGGCTACGACAGCTGGGGTTCCTGGCCGGAGCAGGACAGAAACCTCTGGGACAATCGCGACTACAGCTGGCGTTTCCTGCTCGTTCCGAACAAGTAAATGAAAAAGTTGGTGCTTTGTGCAGCAGCGGCTGTGCTGCTCTCCTGCGGCGCCCCGAAGCAGGTGGCGCCCGCTCCTTTCGGCGCCGTCCCGTCCGCCGGGCAGCTGGCCTGGCAGCGGCAGGAAATGCTCATGTTCTTCCATTTCGGTCCCGCGACCTTCTCCGGCTATGACGGCGAGAACCCTTCCTGCGGCGGCGAGCCGTGGAGCGAACAGCTGCTGCTGGACCATTATGCCCCTGCCGCCATCGACGCGGACCAGTGGGTGCGGGTCGCCCGCGACTGCGGTTTCCGCGGCATCATCGTCACCGCCAAGCACCACGACGGTTTCTGCCTCTGGGACAATCCGGTAAGTACTACCGACGTGGCGAATCCCGCCTGTCGGAACCATACCGACGTCCTCGCGGAACTCCGCCGTGCCTGCGACAGGTACGGACTCAGCATGGGCATCTACCTCTCGCCCTGGGACCGCATGATCGAAGCGGAAGGGGTTCCGACGGAGGAATATGAAACCCGCTACAAAGCCGCCCTGTCCGATCTGATGGCCCGCTACGCCCCGGTCTCGGAAATCTGGTTCGACGGGAACCACGCCGGCTCCTTCGACTGGCCCGCCGTGATCCGGGTGGTGCTGGAGGCCAATCCGGACTGCGTCATCTTCTCCAACGGCGGCCCCGGCTGCCGCTGGGTGGGCAACGAAGCCGGCATCGCGGGGGAGACCAGCTGGAGCACCCTCGACATCGCGGGCCGGGGACTGAGCCCTTCCGTCCTGCCCGGCGATTACGCAAGCTATCTGGCGCAGGGAGATGAGGGCGCAGCCGCCTGGTGCCCCGCCGAGAGCGATTTTTCGCTGCAGCGCGTCGGTGACACGAACGGCTGGTTCCATGGCCCCGGCGACCCCCGCCGCAGCGCCGGCGAGCTCCTGGACCTTTATTATAAAACGGTCGGCCGCAACAGTCTTTTCCTGCTCAACGTGCCGCCGTCCGCCGGGGGCGTGCTGGACAGTGCCGACGTTGAGGTCCTGACGCAGTTCGCCCGGCTGCGGGAGCGCGTTTTCGAGCGCGATCTTGCCGAGGGAGCCACGGCCGTGGCCTCCCGGGAGCGGGAGGGATTCGGCGCGCAGAAGCTCCTGGAGGGCGACGGGGACAGCTACTATGCCGCCCCGGACGGCGTGACGGCGGTCGATATTGAGATCACCCTTCCGGAGCCGCAGACCTTCAATCTCGTGCAGTTGCAGGAGTACATTCCCTTGGGGCAGCGGGTGAAGTCTTTCGTCATTCAGGTCCGTTCGGATGGCCGCTGGGAAGACTGGGCGGAAGGAACGACCGTCGGATACAAGCGCATCCTCGTCGGGCCCGCCGTCACGGCCGACGCCGTCCGGATCCGCATCACGGAGGCCCTGGCCTGTCCCGTCCTGAACGGATTCGGGCTTTACTCGGACCCGCGCAATCCCTGCCGATAACTGCAATTCGGACTGTAAATTGGGCGATTTGTCGTTAAATCTGGCCGATTTGTCGCCAAGACTGGGTTAAAATGATTTAGCAAAACCATTTTTTTCTTAACTTTGGTTGGGAGAAACGTCAATCGCAGATCTCCATCCAGAGCACTATGACGAAGCATATCACCATCAAGGACATCGCGAGGGAAGCGGGTGTATCCGTGTCATTGGTCTCCTTCGTGATGAACAACCGCATCGGTGCGGACGGCAAACGGAAGTATCGCGTCAGCGAGGACACGCGTCTTCGCGTGCTGGAAGTGGCCCGCCGCCTCAATTACCAGCCCAATTCCGCAGCCCGCAATCTGCGCCAGGGCAGGACCCACGTCATCGGGGCCGTCCTGTCCGACATGTCCAACATCTTCTACGGCTCCATCGCCCGTCAGCTGGAGGATCTGGCCATCGCGCATGGTTTTACCCTCCTGATCGGCAGCACGGACGAGGATCCCGGGAAATTCGACAGCGTCGTGAGGACCTTCCTCGAGAAGGATGTCGAAGGCTTCATCGTGGTCCCGGCCGCGGGCTGCGACGAGACGATGAATTATCTCCAGGACGCCGGTGTTCCGACGGTAGTCATCGACCGCCACTTCCCCTATCTGCGCGTCCCCAATGTGATTACGGACAACGAAGATGCGATGGAGAAAGCCTTCGCCGCCCTCCTGCAGCAGGGCGCGAAGCGCATCCACATGGTCTCCTACGGCATGCGCATCTCCTCCATCATCGACCGTGAGACCGCCTTCGCGCGCTGTCTTCGCCAAAGCGGCGTCGAGGATCCGGAGGGGCGGATTTCCCGCGTCTCCTTCGATATGAAGCCGGAGGAGCCCGGGCAGATTGTCGACCGCCTGCTCGCGGACGGCTGCGACGGCCTCGTCATCGCCTCCAACATGCCCGCCGTTTCCATCATCAAGGCCCTGTTCCGCCGCAAGGTCCGGATCCAGAAGGACATCTGGATCGTCTCCTTCGACTACTCCAACGTCTACGGCCTCTTCGATCCGGCCATTCCCTATATCCAGCAGCCGCTGGCGGAGATTACCCGGAAGGCCTCCGACATCCTCTTCCACCTGATCGAGCTGCGAAACGCCGGCGGCGACATCCGTGGGGAGAACGCCCGCTACGTCTACGAAGGAACCCTGATCCAGGAATGATGAAACGCCTCGCCCTGCTTGCGGCCCTGTCGCTGGCCGCCCTGTCCCTTTTTGCGCAGGAGCCTGTCGACTGCGTCAATCCCTTCATCGGGACCACGAACTACGGCGCCTGCAACCCCGGCGCCCTGACCCCGAACGGGATGGTGAGCGTATCGCCCTTCAATGTCATGGGCTCGTCGCTCAACGCCCGCGACAAGGACAGCCAGTGGTGGAGCACGCCCTATGTCCATGAGAACAGGTATCTTACCGGCTTTTCGCACGTCAATCTCTCCGGTGTCGGCTGCCCCGATCTCGGTTCCATCCTGACGATGCCGACAACCGGCGCCCTGCAGGTCGACTACCATGTCTACGGCAGCACTTACGAGAACGAAACGGCAAGCCCGGGCTACTACAGCGTCGATCTTGCCAGCGGCATCCGTGCCGAACTGACCGCCACCTGCCGGACCACCCTCGAACAGTACACCTTCCCTGGCGGCCGGGGCAGCATCCTCGTGAACCTCGGCGAGGGCCTGACCAATGAAAGCGGAGCGACTCTCCGCCGGGTCAGCGCCGTCGAAATTGAGGGCTCCAAGCTCATGGGAACCTTCTGCTACAACCGCCAGGCCGTGTTCCCGGTCTATTTCGTCCTTCGCATCAACCGGCTTCCGGACAGTGCCGGCTACTGGAAAAAGCAGCGCCCGATGACGGCCGAGGCCGCCTGGGACGGCGATGCCGGGCAGTACAAGCTCTACACCGCCTATTCCCGCGAGCTCGCCGGAGACGACATCGGTTACTGGTTCCATTTCGACAAGCTGCAGCCCGGGGAGAAGGTGCTGCTGCAGGTCGGCATCTCCTTTGTCAGCATCGACAATGCCCGGGAAAACCTCGATGCGGAGCAGCAGGGCTTCGATTTCGAAAAGGTCCATGCCGCCGCCCGCGCGCAGTGGGCCGCCGACCTCGGCCGGATCCGCGTCGAAGGAGGGACCCCGGAGCAGCGCCGCGTTTTCTATACCGCGCTCTACCACTCGCTGATCCATCCGAGCGTCGTCAGCGACGTCAACGGGCAGTATCCGATCATGGAATTCGGCAATCCCGAGGCGGAGGACAGCTTCCGGATTATGACCGGAAAGCCCGGGCAGGCGCAGCGGAAACTGCGCGAGCGGGGCATCGGAACGAGCTATGAGGGCGTCCGTTACTCGGTCTTTTCCCTCTGGGACACCTGCCGGAACCTCCACCAGCTGCTGTCGCTTGTCTATCCCGAACGGCAGGTGGACATGGTCCGCAGCGTCATCGGCATGTACCGCGACTGGGGCTGGCTCCCGAAATGGGAACTCTTCGGCAGGGAGACCTGGACGATGGAGGGCGACCCTGCCGTTCCGATGATCGTGGACAGCTGGTTCAAGCTGGACGCCCTGCATCCTTTCGACATGCTTTCCGCCGAGAAGGCCTTCCTGAAGTCGTCCGACACGCCCGGCCCCGGGAACCGGATGCGGCCGGATATCAACCCCTATCTCGAGCGCGGATATATCCCGCTCGGCTTCTTCTCGCAGGATTTCAGCGGGGATAATTCCGTGTCCCACGCCCTGGAATACTATGTCGCCGATGCGGCCCTGGCGCGCTATTTCGCGGCGTGCGCACAGATGCCACGGACAAGCCGTGGCATGACGGAGAACCCTGTAAAAAGCGTCATTGCCAGCGAATGCGGGCAATCTGATGCGGATCTGGCGGCGAAGTTCAAGGCGCGCTCGCTGGGCTACCGGCATTATTACAGCCGGGAATCCGGCACGCTGCGGCCCCTGCGTCCGGACGGAACGTTCCTCACGCCGTTCGACCCGAAGGCCGGCGCGGACTTTTCCAACGCCCCCGGTTTCCACGAAGGCAGCGCCTGGAACTACACCTTCTATGTGCCGCACGACGTGGAGGGGCTGGCCGGACTGATGGGCGGGACGAAGGCCTTTGTGAAAAAGCTCCGGAAGGTTTTTGACGAGGGACTCTATGATCCCGCCAACGAGCCGGACATCGCCTACCCCTATCTGTTCAGCCGCTTCAAGGGCTATGAAAAGGAGACCTGGGCGTCGGTGGACCGTCTCCTGGCAACGTACTATACGGACCGTCCCGACGGGCTTCCCGGCAACGACGACGCCGGCACGCTGTCCGCCTGGGCCGTGTTCTCGATGATGGGCTTTTATCCGGACTGCCCCGGGGACCCTTCCTATACCCTGACCCGTCCGAGCTTCAGCAAGGTGACCGTGACCCTCGACCCGGCCTACCTCCAAGGTGCGAAGCCGGAGCTGGTCATCACCCGCCGCGCCAAGCCGTCCCGGGCCCTTCTCGGCGGCCGCAACCGCGGCTTCCGCGTCTCCCACGACGACCTCATCAGCGCCGGAACCCTGACCTGGAAATAGCCGTTGAATGGAAACGGTTGATAGATAATAAAATAAGTCAATTGCTATACCCCCAAAAGAGGTGTAGCGAAATATATAAAAAATTAGTAACCAATGAGATACATTCAACGGCTTTTCCCCTTAGCTATCCTCGCCATCGCGGCCTGCACGGCCAGCCCCGCAGCTGAGGAGCCCCTTGAGGACCTCGCTCGGTATGTCAATCCCAAGATCGGCACCGGCGAGCACGGCCATGTCTTTGTCGGGGCGAACGTTCCCTTCGGCATGGTCCAGGTGGGCCCGACCAGCATCACCCAGGCCTGGGACTGGTGCTCGGGCTACCATGATTCCGAAAACAGCGTCATCGGTTTCAGCCATACGCACCTTTCCGGCACGGGCTGCGGGGACCTGTTCGACATCACCTTCATGCCGGTGACCGGTCCGACCAGGCCGGAGCGCGGTTCCCTGGACGACCCTGCCTCGGGTGCCTGGTCCTATGGCGACCGCAGCCGGGAAATCGCCGAGCCGGGCTACTACAGCATCCCGCTGACCCGCTACGGCATCCAGGCGGAGCTGACGGCCACTTCCCGCGTGGGCTTCCACCGCTATACCTTCCCGGCCACGGACGATGCCGCCATCATCATCGACCTCGAGAACGGCGGCTGCTGGGACCGGCTGACGGGAGCGGAATTCGAGACCGAGACCGATGCCGAGGGCAAGGTCGTCGCCGTGAGCGGCTACCGCTCGTCGACGGGATGGGCCCGCGACCAGCGGGTCTTCTTCCGGGCCGAGCTGTCCCGTCCGGCGGAGGCGTTCACCCTGCTGGAAAAGTCCTGCTACGGCCGGCTCCAACTGGGTAAAACGGCGGAGGGCGAGCAGATTCTCGTCAAGGTCGCCATCTCCCCGGTCGACACCGACGGCGCCGCGGCGAATATGGCTGCGGAGCTGCCCGGCTGGGATTTCGATGCGACCCGCTCGGCAGCCCGGACGGCCTGGAACGAGCAGCTGAACAAGATCCATGTCGAGGGGGATGACAATATCAAAACCATTTTCTATACCGCGTTGTACCATACGATGGTCGCTCCGTCGGACTACAGCGACGTCGACGGCCGCTACCGGGGCAGCGACGGCGTGGTCCGCGAGGGGAACTTCCGCAATTTCACGACCTTCTCGCTCTGGGACACCTACCGGGCAGCCCATCCGCTGATGACGCTGATCCATGCCGACCGCATGGACGATATCGTGGCGACGATGTACCACATCTACCTCGAACAGGGTGACCTTCCGGTCTGGCACCTCTGGGGCAATGAAACCGACTGCATGGTCGGCAATCCGGGCCTCTGCGCCTTTGCCGACGCCGTGGTCAAGGGCTTCCGGGGCGGTCTCGGCGACGATGAGATCATCGACGCCATGGTCACTACCGCGACTACCCCCGACCGCGGGCAGGACCTTCGCATGAAATACGGCTACATTCCGGCCCACGTGGTGTATACGCCTGAGGGCTGGTTCTTCGGCGAGAGTGTCGCCAACGACATGGAATATGCCATCGCAGACGGTGCCCTGGCCCGTTGCGCCGCCTTCCTCGGCCGCGAGGATCTCGCCGCCGAATATACCGAGCGCAGCCACTCCTACCGCCATTTCTGGGATCCCGAGACGCAGTTCATGCGCGGCCGCAAGCTGGACGGTTCTTTCACGGAGCCGTTCAACCCCGGCTATGCCAGCACAATCGGCTCCGACTATACGGAGGGGACGGGCTGGCAGTATATCTGGCTGGTGCCGCAGGACGTGGACGGTCTGGTGGAGCTCTTCGGTTCCCGCGAAGCCTTCCTCGCCAAGCTGGACGCCCTTTTCGAAGCGCCGTCCGTCATCGAGGGTGAGAACGCCTCGCCGGACATCACCGGCCTGATCGGCCAGTATGCCCACGGCAACGAGCCCGGCCACCATACCATCTATCTCTATACGATGCTGGGCGAGCCCGCCAAGGCCGCCGACCGTCTCCGCCAGGTCTACCGCGAGATGTACTTCAACGACCCGAAGGGCCTCGCCGGCAACGAAGACGTCGGCCAGATGAGCGCCTGGTATGTCCTTTCCACCCTCGGTTTCTATCAGGTGGAGCAGGCCGTTCCGCGCTTCTGGTTCGGCGCTCCGCTCTTCGAAAAAGCCGAAGTGGCGGTCCCCGGCGGCACTTTCACCGTCATTGCCGAAGGGCTGTCGGCCGAGCATCCGTACATCCAGCGCGTGACGCTCAACGGGAAGCCTTATAACAAGGGCTTCATCGAGTATGAGGACATCGTCGAGGGCGGCGAGCTCCGTTTCGATATGGGCGCCGAGCCGGCCTGCTGGTATGAGATATAGAAAAAAATGCTAACTTTGCCTTTTGAACGTAAATTCTCGCAGACTATGATTAAAGAAATTACCAATACCAACCTCGCCGAGGTGCTTGCTGACGACAAGCTCGTCATCGTCGATTTCTGGGCCGTATGGTGCGGTCCCTGCCGCATGCTTTCCCCGATCGTGGACGAGATCGCCGAAGAGATGCCCGACAAGGTCACCGTCGCCAAGTGCAATGTCGACGAGGCCGACGAAGTCGCCATGAATTTCGGCATCCGCAGCATTCCTACGCTCATTTTCTTCAAGGGCGGCCAGCCGGTCGACAAACTCATCGGCGCCCTTCCGAAGGCTGAGCTCGTCAAGAAAATCAACAGCCTCTTATAAAATGAAAAAACTGATTTTCGCCGCGGCCATGCTTCTTTGCACGGTCGCCGCATCCGCCCAGAGTTTCGGCGTCACGGCGGGCTTTACCTCCTCCAGCACGGATGTGAAGAATTTCGACCCGAAGTCCGTGAGCCTCTATCATGCCGGTGTGGTCTTCGAGATTCCGATCGCCGGCGGTTTTGCGATCCAGCCCGGTATCATCTACCAGATGAAAGGTGCGACGCTCGATAAATACGCGGACGATACCAACAATATCAAACTCAGTTCGCTTGAGACCAAGGTCGGTTACCTCGAGGTCCCCGTCCAGATCCAGTGGGGTCCGGATCTTGCCCTCTTCCGTCCCTATGTCTTTGCCGAACCGTTCATCGGATACGGTATCAACGTGTCGAACAAGATCGACATCGCCGGCATTGCCGACAAGGAAAAACGCCAGGAGTGGGCGGACAACGCCATGAAGCGTCTCGAATATGGCTGCGGCTTCGGCATCGGTCTCGATTTCTGGATGCTCCAGCTTTCCGTCCAGTACTTCATGAACATGGGCGGTCTGGCCGATGACAACGGCAAGATTACCACCGATGCGGCCAACGAGGCCATCAAGGCCGTGGTCAACAACGCTTACGACAAGAACAACTTCAACGGTATCAAGGTTTCCGCCGTTCTCTTCTTCTAGCCCATGGTTTCTGACATCCGCGACTTCCTCGGGGAGGACTGGTTCCGGACCGAAGCGCTGATGAAGCGGTATCTTTCCAGCGACGTCAGCCTGCTCGACAAACTGAACCGTTCCCTGCTGGAGGGCAGCGGAAAGAAACTCCGTCCGATGCTTTGCCTGCTGGTCGCGAAAGCGGTCGGCGGGCAAGTTTGCGAAGATGCCTGCCACTACGCCGCGGCGATGGAACTCCTCCACAACGCGACGCTGCTGCACGACGATGTCGTCGACGGCAGCGAGATGCGTCGCGGCCGGCCGACGCTGCAGGCGCTGATGGGCGGCACGGCCTCCGTGCTGACGGGCGATTACTGGCTCGTGAAGGCGCTGGAGTGCATCCTGGACGCAAAAGGGGAGGAGCGCGACGAGGTGCTGCGGATGTTTTCCTGGACGCTGTCCTCGCTGGCTTCGGGAGAGATCCTTCAGCTGCAGATGGCACTCTCGGGGGAGACAAAAGAGGAGGAATATCTCAGGATCATCCGCTGCAAGACGGCCTGCCTGTTCGAGACGGCCGCCGTGTCGGGCGCGCTGGCGGAAGAAGCGGCGCCGGAGGTCGTGGAGGGAGTGCGCGCCTTTGCGCTGAACCTCGGCCTGGCCTTCCAGATCCGCGACGACATCCTGGACTATACCGGCGGCACCGAGCTCGGAAAGCCCGTCGGTCAGGATCTTATCGAACAGAAAATCACCCTTCCGCTGCTGGAAGCGCTGACGGATGCCACGCCTGAGGAGGAAGCGACAATCCGCCGCAAGGTCCGCGAAATCGGCGACCATCCGGAGTATCGCGAGGAGATCGTCGCCTTCGTCGCCGCCCACGACGGCATCGCCCGTGCAACGGGCCGCCTCGACGGGTTCATCGCCACGGCAAAAGATGCCCTGCATGCGCTGGGCCTGACGGATCCCTTCCTGTTGCAGCTGGCGGATTTCACCGCCCTCCGCAATGTATGACCGTGGCTGACCGCTGCGGTTATTTTTTATTCGGCTGGTGATTGAAGGAGCGGCGGGGGCCTTCCGCCTCGCGCCAGTAGTCCGCGTCGAAGTCGGCAGGGGAGACGAGCGGGCCGTCGTGGTCCAGCGTGAAGCGCAGGTAGGTGATTGGGATCCCCATCTCCAGGAACATGGATTCGTAGAAAGTCTGGATGCCCGTAACTTCGCTCAGGGACGGGTCAAATTCCTCATGGTAGATATCGGTGCCGCAGGCGAGGACCTGCAGGCCGTTTGCGGCGATGACGGCGCGGGTGTACTCGTGGAGGAAGCGGCTGTCGGTCTTGAGATGCACGAGGCCGCCGGGGCGGAGGAACTGCCGGTAGCGCTCCAGAAAGAGCGGGGAACTCAGGCGCTTGTTCTCGCTGTCGCGCAGCTGCGGGTCGGAGAAGGTCAGCCAGATCTCCGCGATTTCGTCCGGGCCGAAGAAGGCGGTGATGAATTCGATGCGGGTGCGGAGGAACGCAACGTTCCGCAGTCCCTTTTCCGTGGCATATTTCGCGCCTTTCCACAGGCGGGCGCCCTTGATGTCGACGCCGATGAAATTCATTTCGGGATGGCGCTCGGCCAGGGCGATGGTATAGTCGCCTTTGCCGCAGCCGAGTTCCAGCACGATGGGCTGGGCGACGGGGAACATCTTCCCGTTCCAATGACCCTTTATCGGATGGTTCTGGATATGGAGTCCCGGGCCGGCGCTACGGTCAAGGACCGTGTCGGCGGCGGGTTGGAGGAGACAGGTAAAAGTCTCGTTCTCGGCGAATTTACGGAGTTTGTCGTGGCCCATTTCAGTCGTGGTTGAGGATGATGCCGACGCCTCTCAGTCCCTCCGGCGCGCCCGGTGCGCTGAGGGTCAGTTCCCACTGGCCGGGCAGGACCGGCTTCATGCCGCGGCGGTAGGTTTCGTGGAAGGACAGGGACAGGGGGCTGTCGCGGTGGAGCGGGACGAGGACGTGTTCGCCGTACCGGCTGCCGTCGGGGGCCGTGAATCGCACGTCCAGCGGCAGGGCGTCGAAGCCTTCCAGCTCCTCCCGTGTGCCGTCGATACGGCCGTAGAAAGCGAGGTCCCAGACCAGCGTCGTGTCGGAAAGGTCCAGCGTGAAGCTGTATGCGGTCGCCTCCTGCTCCTCGGCGGGTGCGAAGGTTTCGACCGATTTGGGGTTGCTGCAGGCGACGGCAAGGGCCAGCGCGCAGATTCCACGGACAAGCCGTGGAATGACGGTATACTGCCGCAGGCGGGATCCGTCATGCCCGGCGTATGCAGGGCATCTATGCATTGCCGCCGGGGGTTTTGGCGCCGGGGCCTTTTCCGCGGCCCTTTCCGCCCTTGCGGCGTTTCTTTTTCTTCCGGGCCTCGTCGAAGCGGGAGATGCTGTCGTCGCCGACGGCGGAGACGAACTCCGGCGCTTCGGGGGCGAATCCGGCCTTGAGCGACTCGGGGCGGATGCCGTTCCGGTTCATCTTGATGATCTCCACGACTTCCTCGGCCGGCAGGGGATAGAGCTCCGCCAACGAGCCTTTTTCGTAAGAGAAGTACATCATTTCCTGGAGGATATCCGTCTTCATGAGCCAGGCCGGGCCGTCCTCGAACTCGAGCGGCTCGGAGACTCTCGGGATGCGGGACTGGGCGTCCAGGTAGGTTGCGACCTCATAGTTGAGGCAGCATTTGAGCTTGCCGCACTGCCCGGCGAGCTTCTGCGGGTTCAGCGACAGGTCCTGGACCCGGGCGGCGGAGGTGGTGATGGACTTGAACTCGGTGATGTAGTTCGCGCAGCAGAGTTCCCGGCCGCAGACGCCCAGGCCGCCGATGAGGCCGGCTTCCTGGCGGGCACCGATCTGCTTCATTTCGATGCGGATGCGGAACTCCTCGGCGAAAACCTTGATCAGCTGGCGGAAGTCCACGCGGCCGTCGGCGATGTAGTAGAAGATGGCTTTCGTGCCGTCGCCCTGGAACTCCACGTCCCCGATCTTCATGTCGAGACCGAGTTCCTTGGCGATCTGCCGGGCGCGGATCATGGTCTCCTCCTCGCGGGCAATGGCTTCCTGCCACTTCTCGATGTCCATGGCCTTGGCCTTGCGGTAGATGCGGCGAAGCTCCTCCTTGGGACGCTTTTCGCCCTTGCAGGCCATCTGGCGGGCGACGATCTGCCCCTCCAGCGTGACGATGCCGAGGTCGTGCCCGCTCGTCGATTCGACGATCACCAGGTCGCCGACCTTGACGCTCTGGCCGGACGTGTTGACATAGATTCCCTTCCGCGTATTCTTGAAACGGACCTCATAGAGGTCGTCGAATTGCTCCTGTCCGACGCCTTTGAGCCAGTCGTACACCTCCAGCTTGCAGCAGCCGGGCTTGTAGGTGCAGACCGTCTCACCCGAGCCGCCGTCCCTTTCGACGGAGCAGCCGCGGAAGCAGTCGAATTTTACGTTTTCGTTATCGAGATTGTGCATACAGCTACAAATTCCTATATAATCTGTCCACCAGGTCGGTGAAAATGATTTTCTGGTTGACGTTTCTTTCTATCAGTGTGACCGCCCGGTCCAGCTGCGTGGCGGCAAGGCGCGGAAAACTGCGCTTGAGCGTCCCGGCGAGACGGCGGTAGTAGTCCATTTCCTCTTCGGGAACGCCGGCGAGCTGCTCCAGGCCCTGCTGGAGGAGGAATACGTCCCGGAATCCCTCTCCGGCGTAGCGGCAGAAGGCCTTCTGCTTTTCGCGGGAGGACAGCGCGGCGAGCGATTCCCCGACTTCCAGCGCCGTCAGAAGGTTCTTTTCCAGCAGCGCGTCCATCAGCTCGCCGAACAGGGATGCATACTCCGAGATTTCTCCGCTCGCTTCGCTCGGTCGAAATGACAAGTCCCCCCTGGGCGGCAGCACGCGGATCGACAGGCAGCGCGAGGAGATGGTCTTCAGCACCTTCTCGGGCGCATGGGTGATCATCAGGAACAGCGTCTCCTGCGGCGGCTCCTCGACAATTTTCAGCAGGCGGTTGGCCGCTTCCTGGTTCATCTTCTCCGGCAGGTACATCACCACGCTCCGCCAGCCGCCCTCCACGCCCGTCAGGGACAGCTTGTCGAGGATGAGCCGGGCCTCGCCGACGGCTATCAGACCGGATTTCCCCTCGATGCCAAGGGCCTGGTAGAGCTCGTTTTCCGTAAAGCAGGGCCGCTCGAGCGCCAGCTCCCGGAACCACTGCATGTAACTGTCGGAGGTGGGCTTCTCGGAGGTGGAGACCTTGCTGCCGCCGGTCACCGGGAAGACGAAATGGATGTCCGGGTGGATCATCTTCGCCACCTTGCCGGACCCGCCGTACAGCGCCTCGAGGAAGGCCAGGCACAGGGGGAAAGCCCCGCCGCCGTCGTTCTCATAGAGAAGGATGGCGTGCGGCACGCGGCCCGTCGCGACCATGTTTTTCATGGCGGCGACCGTCCTGTCGTTTCCTGTGAGGGTGTCGAAGAGCATCCGAATCGGTGTTAAAACTTGTAAAAGTACGAATTTTCCAAAGGAATTCAAAAAAAATGCGTTACCTTTGAGTTCCGAAACCTATTAATAACACTATGACCAACCTCCTTTCTCCGCTCTCGAAGTGGAAATTCTGGAAAGAACTCATTATCATGACGGTCGGTATGATGATCGCCGCCGCTGCCGTCTACTATTTCATGATGCCGTCGAACCTGATCGTCGGTTCCATCTCCGGTCTGTCGCTGGTCATCGCCCGCATCACCGGCTGGGAGATGTCCATCATCGTCATGGCGATCAACGCCTTCCTGCTGGTGCTGGCCTGGTTGCTGATCGGCAAGGAATTCGGCGCCAAGACCGTCTATACCGCCATGATCCTCGGTCCGATGATCGATCTGTGGGGCGTCATCTGCCCCGCCGAGAGACTCATCCCCGAAGGTGCCACGTCCGTGATGGGCGAGCCTTTCCTCGATATGATCTGCTTCGTGCTGGTGCTGAGTCTCTCGCAGACCATCATGTTCAGTATCAACGCCTCCACGGGCGGCCTGGACATTCTCGCGAAGATTGTCAACAAGTATCTCCATTTCGATATCGGTGCTTCCGTCGCCGTGGCCGGCGCCATCATCTGCTGCACCGCTTTCGCCATCAACCCGTTCCATCTGGTCGTTCTCGGTCTGATCGGTACCTGGATCAACGGCCTGACCATCGACTACTTCACGGCCAGCTTCAACCGCAAGAAACGCGTCTGCATCATTTCCAAGGATCATGAACTGATCCGCAGGCATATCATTGAAAAACTCCATCGCGGCTGCAGCCTCTATCCCGTCGTGGGCGGCTACAGCGGCGAAGAGAGCTTTGAGATCCAGACCCTGCTGACCAAGGACGAGTTCTCCGACCTGATGGCCTATATCCGCGACAACAAGATCCAGAGCTTTGTCACGGCCGGCAATGTCAGCGAAATCTACGGCCGCTGGTCCCACAACGCCCGTCACCACAAAGGCTGATGAGGAGCCAGCGCCGTCCACCCGTCCCCGTCCCGCCGCCCGCGCCCCTTCCGGAGCCGGAAACGCTGGACCTGGAGGCGCTCCGAGCGAGCTGCCTCTCCGGTGAGACGGACCTCATCTGCGTTCTTGGCCCGACCGCCTCGGGAAAGACCCGTTATGCCGTCGCTTTGGCAGATGCCCTGCATTCGCCGGGCATGACGGTTTCGTCATTCCACGGCTCGTCCGGCGCCTGCGGCAGTATACCGTCATTCCACGGCTTGTCCGTGGAATCTCTCCGCTGCGAAATCATCTCCGCCGACTCGCGCCAGGTCTACCGCGGCATGACCATCGGTACCGGCAAGGACCTCGCCGAGTACGGCGACATTCCCTACCACCTTATCGACATCGCCGATGCGGGGGAGCGCTATGACCTCTACCGCTACCAGCAGGATTTCGAGCGGGTCTATGCCGACATCCGCGCCCGGGGCGCCTTCCCGATCCTCTGTGGCGGCACCGGCCTCTATATCCAGGCGGTGACCCACGCCTTTGCGCTGCAGAATGTCCCGGCGGACTGGGATCTGCGGCGGGAGCTCGAAGAGATGGACCCGGAGCGGCTGCTGGAGCAGTACCGCCGCTGCTGCGGGGAACCGGATGAGACGACGCTGGCTTCGCGCCGGCGGTTGATCCGGGGTCTCGAAGTCGCCTACGCCCGCGAAAAGGGACTGCCGGACGGCGGGGTGGTCCGGGCGACGAACTTTTATCCCAAGAATACGTTCTTCATCGGCACGCTCGTGGACCGCGAGGAGCGCAACCGGCGCATCGATGCCCGGCTCGATGCGCGGCTTGCAGAGGGCCTTGTCGACGAGGTCCGCGGTCTGCTGGAACAGGGTCTCGGTCCCGAGGATCTGATCTACTACGGACTTGAATACAAGTTTGTTACGCAGTATCTGCTGGGGCTGCTGGACTATGACTCCATGCGCCTGCAGCTCGCAACGGCGATCCACCAGTTCGCCAAGCGGCAGATGACCTTTTTCCGCGGCATGGAGGCCAAGGGCGACCGCATTCACTGGGTTAAGCCATAATTTGTCGCGTTTTTTTGCGTTTTTACGGAAATCGTTTTATATTTGTCTGTTACAATACGAAAACAATTTCTAAATCATTCAATACTATGGCTCTTGATTTCAAAACCATGTCTCTCGAGAAGAAGGTCGTCGTGTGCGCTTCTCTCGCTATTGCCGCTTTCGGTCTCATTGCTTTGATTATTTCCTTCTGCGTCTACGGCTCCGTGGCCGCTATGATTAAAGGCGAAGCCGGCAGGGCCATTGCTGCTGCTTTCGGCGGCGGTAAGGTAAGCAACCCGCTG
Organism: uncultured Bacteroidia bacterium; assembly: GCA_902768665.1. Classification (GTDB taxonomy): domain Bacteria; phylum Bacteroidota; class Bacteroidia; order Bacteroidales; family UBA932; genus Cryptobacteroides. Next base: position 89,683 of record CACXMA010000001.1, read on the forward strand.
GGCGGCTATGGCTGGATCGCAGCCCTCAGCTTCTTCGCTCTTCTGGGTGTTGCCGCGATCAACTACTTCAAGGCTCCCGAGTCCAAGTTGGTTCCGCAGGTTCCCTTCAAGTTCGTCATCCCGGCCGTCGCTGTCGTGACCGGTCTCTTCGCCTGGATCTATCTTTCCATCCCGATGGAGGGCGCTTCTTTCATGGGCGGCGAGCAGGTTGCTCTCGGTGTCTTCACCCTGATCTTCTTCCTCTGCTACACGGCTCTGTTCGGTTTCTTCGCCTTTGAGAACAAGGACGACCTCAAGAAGGCTCTTCCGTATTGCCTTCTCGCCCTCGGCGGTCTGTTCCTTCTCATCGCCACCATCAAGTGCGTTGCTTATTCCGGTATGCAGAACGCTATCATGAAAGCGACCAAGGACAGCATTCCTTCCCCGCTTGGCCTGCTGAAGACCGCCTGGATCATCAACTCCCTCTGCCTCATCGGCTATGGCTGCCTGACCTTCCTCAAGGCCAAGGACGAGGACTAATACTGTCTTTCGATTATGTTTGATCTGCTGACTCCCGGGAAAAAGATTTCCCTGCTTGCCTCCGCCGCGGTCGCTTTCATGATGCTGACGGCTTTTATCGCCTCCCTGACCGAAGACCCCGCGAACCTCGACTGGGCTTCCTGGCTCGGTTACTATTCCGTCCTTGGCTATGCCGTCATCCTTGTGGCCGGCGGTCTGGACTTCAATACGAATAAAGCGGATATCGCCCGCGTCGCGACGGCCGTGTTTGCGCTCGGCGGTGTGATCGGCCTTGTTTCCGGCGTGATGATTTTCACGATGGTCATGTTCATCCTCTCCGGCCTGGCCGCCATCGCCGCCTGTGTCCTGGATTATATGGCCAACCAGAAACTCAACATCGTCTATGCCCTCGTGGCCCTGGCTTTCTTCCTGCTGATGCTCTTCTGGATCATCAACGTCGCCGCCAGCGTGAAGTTCGGCGATCAGCGCGTTCTCCGCAATGTGACCGTAGCGCTGATGTCCTATGACTTCCCGACGGCTGTCCTTGCGATCGCCGCAGGCTACAACTGCTACAAGATCCTCAAGGAAGAATAGCATCCGCTTCCTGCATCCTGAGAGACACCGGCGCCCCGTGCTTGGTGTCTCTCTTTTTTTTGCTACCTTTGCAGTCCCATGGCAAAAGAGAAGAAACATAAGGGTATCCAGATCAACAACAAGCGGGCCTCGTTCGACTACGAGTTCCTGGAGACCTATACTGCAGGCATCCAGCTGGTCGGGACGGAGATCAAGTCCATCCGGGCGGGGAAAGCCTCGCTCAGCGATGCCTATTGCTATTTCTCGGGCAACGAGCTCTATGTCCGCGGGATGAATGTCGCCCTTTACCCCTGGGGGAACTCCTGGGGACAGCACGAACCGGCGCGGGACCGCCGTCTGCTGCTGACCAGAAAGGAGCTCCGCCATCTCGCCATGGAGGACAAGAAGCCGGGCCTGACCATCGTCGCCGTGCGGCTTTTCATCGCCGAGAACGGCTACGCCAAGCTCCTGATTGCGCTGGCAAAGGGCAAGAAGGAGTACGACAAGCGCGAGTCCATCAAAGAGAAGGACCTCCGCCGCTCGATGGAGCGCGGGGACTATTGATTTTTTTTTTGGAAGTTTGAAAAAACTTCGTACCTTTGCCGCCCGAAAATATGTGGAGAGATTTGGACTTGCTTGCAACCACGTTAAAAAATGCTAAAATACGTTTCATATCAGTGTTTTGTGTTTTTGGCTCCGCATAGTACTATGCAGAGCTATTTTTTATACCATGAAGGATACTTACCTTTTTACTTCGGAATCGGTCTCCGAAGGCCATCCGGACAAGGTTGCTGACCAGATCAGCGATGCCATCCTCGACGAATTCCTCCGTCAGGACCCTGAGTCGAAAGTCGCCTGCGAGAGCTTCTGCTCCACGGGTATGGTCGTGGTGATGGGCGAGGTCAAATCCGAAGCCTATGTCGACATCCAGACGACCGTCCGAAACACCATCAACCGCATCGGCTACAACAAGGCCGAGTATATGTTCGACGGCAACAGCTGCGGCGTGCTGTCCGCCCTGCACGAGCAGAGTCCGGACATCAACCGCGGCGTCGAGCGCGGGGCGGCCGACGAGCAGGGCGCCGGCGACCAGGGCATGATGTTCGGGTACGCCTGCCGCGACACCGAGGACTACATGCCGCTGCCGCTCTACCTGAGCCACAAGCTGCTGGAAGTGCTCGCCGCGATCCGCCACGACGAGCTGCACCTGATGCCCTATCTCCGCCCGGACGCCAAGAGCCAGTTCACCATCGAGTATGACGCCGCGACCAACCAGCCGCTGAAGGTCCACACCATCGTCCTGTCGACCCAGCACGACGAGTTCGACACCGACGAGGCCATGCTCGCGCGCATCCGCCGCGATGTCGAGACCATCGTCCTGCCGCGCCTGAAGGCCCTTCTTCCGCCGGAAACCGCCGCACTGATCCACGACTATATCCTCCATGTCAACCCGACCGGCAAGTTCGTCATCGGCGGCCCCCACGGCGACACCGGCCTGACCGGCCGCAAGATCATCGTCGACACCTACGGCGGCAAGGGCGCCCACGGCGGCGGAGCCTTCTCCGGGAAGGACCCGTCCAAGGTGGACCGGAGCGCCGCCTATATGGCCCGCTACATCGCCAAGAACCTTGTCGCGGCGGGTGTTGCCGACGAGTGCCTCGTCCAGCTGGCCTATGCCATCGGCGTGGCCGAGCCCGTGAGCGTATATATTAATACATATGGTACGGGCAAGGACTTCAGCGATGCGGAGATAGCCCGGAAGGTGCGCGAACTGTTCGACCTGCGTCCCGCGAAGATTGTCGAGCGCTTCGGCCTGAAGAACCCGATCTACGGCCCGACGGCCGCTTATGGCCACTTCGGAAAGAAGCCCTATACGAAGGAAGTCACGATCCTGGAGAACGGGCGGCCCGTCACGCGCCCCGTCCGCTTTTTCGGCTGGGAAGAACTTTCCGCCGTAAAGGAAATTCAAAGGAAATTCCAGCGTTAATAATTAATAAATTTTTTTATAATCATAGCTTTTTTATTCCAAACGAATATTGTATCTTTGCGCCGGAATTTATTTCAAATCCTTTCAATATTTATGAAACACGCTTTCAAAAGTCTAGTGCTCACAATCATTACTATGTTTGTGGGCAGTGTTGCCTTTGCCCAGATGACAACCTCCGCCCTGAACGGTAAGGTGGTTGACAACGCGGGCGAAGCGGTCGTGGGTGCTTACGTCGTTGCGACGCACACCCCGTCCGGTACCATCTACGGCGCGACGACCAACATCGACGGCCGTTACTCCATCCAGGGTATGCGTGCCGGCGGTCCCTACACCGTCGTCATCTCCAGCCTCGGTTATCAGGATGCGACCTTCACGGAACTCACCCTCCAGCTCGCCGAGACCGCCACGGTCAACGCCAAGCTGAGCGATGACACCCAGGTCCTCGAGCAGGCCGTCGTCATCGGCCAGGCCGCTTCCAAGTTCTATCAGGAGAAGACCGGTGCCTCCACGAACATCACCGGCAACCAGATCGTCGCTCTCCCGACTGTCTCCCGCAGCATCACCGACGTGACCCGCCTCTCACCTTACGGCGGCAACGGCATGAGCTTCGCCGGCAGCGACGGCCGTCTGGCCAACTTCACCGTTGACGGTGCGAACTTCAACAACAACTTCGGTCTGAGCTCCAACCTCCCCGGCGGCGGCAGCCCGATCTCCATCGACGCCATCGAGGAACTCCAGGTCGTGATCTCCCCGTTCGATGTCCGCCAGACCAACTTCATCGGCGGCGGTGTCAACGCCATCACGAAGTCCGGTACCAACACCTTCAGGGGTACGGCTTACATCTACCACCAGAACGAGAACATGCGTGGTGACGCCGTGGACGGCCAGGCTATCTCCGGTGCCCGCGACAAGGACCGCAAGACCACCTACGGTATGACCTTCGGCGGCCCGATCATCAAGAACAAGCTCTTCTTCTTCGTCAATGCTGAAATGTCCAAGGTCCCTTCGGTCGTCAACCGCTGGAGAGGCTCCGAGGATGGTGTCGCCGTTCCGGACGACTTCATCTCCCGCGCCAAGCTCTCCGACCTCGAGGCCGTTTCCAACTACCTGAGCGACACTTACGGCTACAACACCGGTTCCTGGACTTCCTTCCCGGCCGATGAGGACAACAAGAAGATCCTCGCCCGCCTCGACTGGAACATCAACCAGGCCCACCACCTCGCCCTTCGCTACAACTATACCATCAACAACGTCTGGAACTCCCCGAACGCGACTTCCATGGACGGTGGTACCCGTATGCCGAACGGCCGTATGTCCAAGCAGTCGATGTCCTATGCCAACTCGATGTACTCCATGCAGAACATCGTGAACACCTGGTCCGTCGACCTCAACAGCCGTCTGTCCGACAACCTCTCCAACCAGTTCCTGTTCACCTTCTCGAAGCTCGATGACATCCGCGGCACCAACTCCGCCGAGTTCCCGTTCATCGACATCACCCGCGACGACGACAACTACATCGCCGCCGGTTACGAGCTTTTCACCTGGAACAACGCGGTCCACAACACGGTCGCCAACGTCAAGGACGACCTGACCTACTACTTCGGTACGCACAAGATCACCACCGGTCTCACCTTCGAGTACCAGATGGCTGACAACCAGTATATGCGTAACGGTACGGGTTACTACCGCTACAACTGGGACGACCCGACGATGACCGTCGCCGAGCTCTTCGCCGGTGCTCCGGAAATCGTCAACCTCACCTATGGTTATGACGGTGAAAAGAAGCCTGCAGCCCGCGTCCAGTTCTACAAGGCCGGCATCTACGCCCAGGACGAATGGAGCATCAACGAGAACTTCAAGCTCACCTACGGCCTCCGTCTCGACGGCCTGTTCTTCGACAACGGCGACCTGATGACCAACAAGGCCATCCTCGACCTCAGCTACTACCCCAAGAAGTATGACTTCAAGGAGACCCACATCGATACCGGCAAGTGGCCCACCAGCAAGCTGACCGTTTCCCCGCGCGTCGGTTTCAACTGGGACGTCTTCGGTGACAAGAGCCTCAAGGTCCGCGGCGGTACCGGCCTCTTCTCCGGCCGTCTCCCGCTCGTGTTCTTCACGAACATGCCGACCAACGGCGGTCTCGTCCAGTACCAGGCCAACCTCAACTCCAGCAATACCGATATGAACCAGTTCGCCGGCGGTCTCGTGACTGCTGACGGAAAGGCCACGATCGACGCTCTCTACAACAAGCTCACCCAGATGGGTTATCCGACGACGGTCAAGCCGGAGGACGGTACAGTTCCTTCCGCTGTCAACGGTGTCGATCCGAAGTTCCGCATGCCGCAGGTCTGGAAGACCTCCCTTGCGCTCGACTACAACCTCCCGACTTCCTTCCCGCTGTCCGTTACGGCCGAGGGTATCTTCAACAAGACCATCAACGCCGTCTCCATCTCCGACTGGAGCATCAAGGATGTCGCCGGTTTTGCCCGCTTCAACGGTGCTGACAACCGCCCGATCTATCCGAGGGGCTTCCGCACGGGTACCAAGGCTTTCGTCCTCGAGAACACCGACAAGGGCTACGGCTGGTCCGCCAGCTTCGGCATCAACGGTAGCACCTCCGACCGAGCCCTCGACTTCATGTTCGCCTACACGCACACCGTGAACAAGGAAATCACCGGTATGCCGGGTTCCGCCGCCGAGTCCGCCTTCACCTATGTCCCGACGACCGAAGGCCCGAACTACATCAAGCTTCACAACTCCCAGTATGTGACCCCGGACCGTATGGTTGCTTCCCTGACCCACAACGACAAGTGCGGCAACCACTTCAGCCTCATCTATGAAGCCTGGAGAGGTGGTTACAACTACTCCCTGATGATGTCCAACGATATGAACGCCGACGGTTACAACTACGACGCGCTCTATATCCCGACGGACGCTCAGGTCAACAACGGCGAGTTCCGTTTCGTCTCCGATGACGACCGCGACCGCTTCATGGACTATGTCCACGCCAACAGCTTCCTCAGCGACCACCAGGGCGAGTATGCCGAGGCCTACAGCCTCTACAGCCCGTGGGTCCACCGCTTCGACGTCTCCTACAAGCACGACTTCCGCGTGAAGATCGGCAACACGATGAACAAGCTGCAGCTCAGCATCGACATCAAGAACGTCATGAACCTGTTCAACAACAGCTGGGGCGTTTCCAAGTACCTCAATCCGGATCTTGGCGCCGATCCCCGTATCCTCAAGTATGAAGGTGTCGACGGCGAGGGTTATGCGACCTTCTCCACGCCTGCCGCCATCAACGGCAACTTCGAGACCTTCGTTCCGAACCACTCCCTCGGACAGTGCTGGTATGCCTCCGTCGGTATCAAGTATATGTTCAACTAATCTAACGGCAGACCACTACTATGAAACTCAAGTATAGCATTGTTTCCCTTCTTGCACTCGCCGCTACGCTGGTGAGCTGCGAAAAGGAGGCCGACCACTACCTCAGCGAGATGAAGGTCTCGTCCTCTTACGTTTCCCTGCCGAAGACCGGTGGTGACGCTGAAATCACCATCACTGCAGAAGGCCCGTGGGAATTCTCCAAGACTTTCGACGTGCCGACCGGCGAGAAGGATGATAACGGCAAGGATATCACCGTAAAGAAGGTCGCTCCGGCCTGGCTTACCGTCACCCCCGAATCGGGTGTCGCCGGTGAGGCCACCATCAAGTTCCACGCAGAGGCCCCCGAGGCCCGCCGCGAGGCCGTCCTCGTCATCTCCTGCATGGGTAAGACCCAGAACATCAACATCGTCCAGGACGCCGAAGCCGCTGAAAAGCCGCAGCTCCCGATCACCCCGATCGCGACTGTCATGGCGGAAGGCGAAGGCACCTGGCGTGTTCGCGGTACCGTTACAAAGGTTGTCAACGACCAGTACGGCAACTTCTACATGATCGACGACTCCTACAACGGTCCCGACTTCCAGATCTACGGTACCAAGAACGAGAAGGGTCAGTATCCGAAGGAAGCCGCCGGCGGCTGGGCCAGCTTTGGCATCGAGGCCGGTGACATCGTCACGGTCGAGGGTCCTTACTCCCTCTACAAGACGACCCACGAGCTCGTGGACGTGTCCGTCATCGCCATCGAGAAGTCCCTCATCAAAGTTGAGGCTGTCGACTATGGCATGGACGGCGAAACGGCCCGCACGAGCATCCCCGCCGAAGGTGGCGAGATCAGCCTGAAGGTTACGGCCAAGGTTTCTCCGCTCATCGTCACGACGGATGCCGACTGGCTCAAGGTTACCGATATCAAGAATGGCGACTATGTCCTCACCGCTTCCGCCAACGACTACACGGCTGTCCGCAAGGCTACCGTCACCCTTAAGGGCGAAGGTGCCATGGCCACCGTCGATGTCGCTCAGGACGGCATTCCCGCCACGGGCGCTACCGTGACCGATATCATCGCCATGGACGACAACAGCGAGGTCGAGACCCTCGAGTGCACGACCATCGCCAAGACCGGCAAGGGTGTCGTCGTCTGGGACGGTACGACCGCCTGCTATGTCTACGGTGACAAGGCCGCCGACGTCAAGGTCGGTGACAATGTCAAGGTGTTCGGTATCAAGAAGACCTACAACGGCGTTCCCGAGATCGAACTCAGCAAGGACAATGAGGCCCACCTCGTGAAAGTCCTCTCCAGCGGCAACAGCTTCGAGGCTCCGGCCGCGAAGGATGTCACCGCCGAAGCCGGAACCTATACGGCTTCCAAGGCTGAGTACATCAAGCTCACCGGTACGCTCAAGATCAGCGGCAATTACTACAACCTGACCCTCGACGAGTTCCCGGAGGGTGAGCATCAGGGTTCCATCGTCGCTCCCGTCGAGGAACTGAACGTTGCCTCCCTCGCGGATAAGAAGATTACCGTAACCGGCTGGTTCAATGGTCTTTCCAGCGCCGGCAAGTATATCAATATCATCGCTACCAAGGTCGTCGAATTCGTCGACAACCCGAAGGGCTCCGTCACGAACCCTTATACCCCTTCCGAGATCGCCGCTGAGATCCTTGGCGGCAACATCCCCGAGGAGGACGTCTACATCAAGGGTATCGTCTCCGCGGTCCTTTACACTGCTTCCGCCAGCTATCCGACCGCTACCTTCTGGCTTTCCGACGACGGCACCGCCTATGGTGTCTCCGAGGACAGGAAGAGCACGACCGAGCCCTCCAAGGACTTCGAGTGCTACAGCGTGAAGTGGTTCGGCAACGCCGACTGGGCTGAGGGCAACGGCCAGGTCACCGTCGGTGACGAGGTTGTCGTCTGCGGCAAGACCACCTCTTACAACGGCGTCGCCGAGACTTCTTCCAAGAAGGCCTGGCTCCACAGCGTCAATTATGTGAAGACCGCCGGCGTGGGTCTTGGCAGCACCGAGTTCCCGTTCAATGTCGCGGGTGCCGAGGAAGTCATTGACTACCAGCAGGCTGAAATCGCCGCCGCCAAGGCCGCCGAGGCTCCGGCTCCGACCTTCCGGGATGTCTGCGTGGGTGGCAAGATCTCCGCGATCCTCTACACCTTCAGCGCCAGCTACGGCACCGGTACCTTCTGGATCTCCGATGACGGCACCGCTTATGGCGTCTCCGCTGACAAGAAGAGCACGACCGAGCCCACCAAGGACTTCGAGTGCTACAGCGTCTACATGTTCGGTCTTGAGAATCCCTGGGTGGAGGGTACTTCCAAGCAGGTAGCCGTCGGCGACGATGTCATCGTCAAGGGCCAGCTGACCAAGTACAACACCACGTACGAGACCGCCAGCAAGAAGGCCTGGATCTACAGCCTCAACGGCGCTACCGAGTAGTCAACCGTCATGCCCGACCCGATCGGGCATCTCATACCGAAAAGGCGACCCGTTCATCGGGCCGCCTTTTTTGTCATTTCGAGCGCAGTCGAGAAATCTCTTTTTGCTTTCCCAAAGATAAATCTTATCTTTGTATGCTATACCAAGCCAATAATCAACATTAAAACGTATATCATGAAATTCAAACACTTTCTTCTCGCGGCTTTTGCCATGGCAGCCGTAGTGATTTCTTCCTGCAAGAAGGAAGATGAAACCGAGGAAGGCCTCACCCTCTCCCAGGAAGAGGTTACCCTTCCCAAGGACGGCGGTTCGGTGGACGTGACCATCAACTCCTCCGAAGCCTGGACGATTTCCAAGAGTGCCAATTCCGAATGGCTCAGCGTCTCCGAGACTTCCGGTGCTTCCGGAAAGAAGGTCATCACGCTCCATGCGGAGGCCAATACCAGCTATGACCGCAATGCCAAACTGACCGTCAAGGCCGGTTTCTACAGCAGCGCCATCAAGGTCTCCCAGCCCGGCGCCGCCGGTGAGTTCGTGCTCGAGGACGGCGAGGGCACCAAGGATAAGCCCTTCTCCGTCGCCAAGGCCGTAGAAGAAGCCAAGAAGCTGACCTACACCGACAGCAAGAATTATGACAAGGGCGGCCCTTACTACATCCGCGGTAAGGTCTCGACCATCAGCAAGGAGTACAACTGGCAGTATGGCACCGCCCAGTTCAAGATTTCCGATTACGGCAATGCTTCCGACGCCGCCCAGTTCGACTGCTACAATGTCAAGTTCCTCGGCAACAAGGCCTGGGAAGAGGGCAACGCGCAGATCGCCGCCGGCAAGGAAGTCATCATCTACGGCCAGATCATGAATTATTCCGGCACGACCCCCGAGACCGTTTCCGGCTCCTACATCTATGCCCTCGACGGTAAGACGGAGGATACCAACGGCCACGAACCCGCCATCGCCGCCACGGCCGAGGCAAAGACGGTCACCGAGTTCATCGAGGCCGCCAGCTCGAGCGTCGTTTACAAGGTGACCGGCACCGTGACGAAGGTCAATGCCACCTATGGCAATGTTGACATCACCGACGGTACCAATACCGTCCAGATTTACGGCGCCGTGAACTGGGACAAGTGGAAAGACAAAGTCGCCGCGAATTCCGTCGTCACCGCCCTGGGCTCCTACAAGAAGTATGAGAACAACGGCAAGGTGACCCACGAGCTCATCGGTATCATCCTCAACAGCGAGGGTGGTGACGTGATCGACTACGAGAACGCTCCCGCCAAGACGATTGCCGAGTTTATTTCTGCCGCCGACACCAAGAACTTCTACAAGCTCACCGGTACGGTCAGTGGCAATATCAACGCCCAGTACGGCAACTTCGACCTGACCGACGCGACCGGCACCATCGTCGTGTATGGCGCCTCCAACTGGAACGACTGGAAGGACAAGGTTCTCCAGGGCTCCACCGTCGTGCTGGCCGCCCAGTATCAGCTCTACCAGAAGGAAGGCCAGGCTGACAAACACGAGGCTGTCAATGCCCGTATCCTCTCCTGCGAGGGCGGTTCTGCTCCTCAGGAAAGCGAGCCGAAGGGCAGCGGTACCCTCGAGGATCCTTACAATGCCGCCAAGGCCCTGGAAGTTGCAACCGCGCTCGAGCCGGGTGCCAAGACGGAAAGCGACGTGTACGTCTCCGGCAAGATTGCCTCCATCAAGTACACCTTCTCCGCCCAGCACGGTACCGCCATCTTCGACATCTCCGACGACGGTACGACGGCCGTGACGCAGTTCACCTGCTACAGCGTTTATTACCTGGGCAACCGCGCATGGGTGGACGGCGACGCGCAGGTCAAGGTCGGTGACGACGTGGTCATCTGCGGCAAGCTCGTCAACTACAAGGACGAAAAGACCGGCAACACCACGCCCGAGACCGCCAGCAAGGAAGCCTGGATCTACAGCCTCAACGGCGAGACCTCCATCGAGCAGAGCCCCGTCTTCGGCGTTGCGTCCCAGAACGTGAATGTCGCCGGCAGCGCTACTTCCGCCGTCGTCAAGGTGATCGGCAATGTCGCATGGACCGCTGCCAGTACGGATGCCACAGTTGCCCCCGAGGCCGGTCAGGGCGCAGGTGAGATTACTGTCACCTTCGATGCCAATACCGACACCGAGAACGCCAAGACCTACACGGTCGTCGTGTCCACGGAGGCCGAGGTGGAGACCAAATCCTTCACGGTGACCATCAACCAGGCCAAGGCTTCTACGGGCAACGAGACCGTCGTCACCGTTACCAAGGAGCAGCTCGCCGCTGCTGCCTGCAATAGTGCCAAGGTTGTTGTGGACGAGGTCATCTCCTTCACCAACAGTACTGACTACGGCAGCAATACTGTTACCGAACTTCGTATTTACAAGAATAAGACCCTGACGATCTCGGCCGATGGCGCTACCATCACCAACATCGAGTTTACCTGCACGAAGGAAGGCACGACCAAGGAAGGTCCCGGCTGCTTCGGCGCCGGTGCTCCGGAAGGTTATTCCTACGAGGGTAAGGTCGGTACCTGGGCCGGTTCGGCTGCTTCCGTCGCCTTCACGGCAACGGACAACCAGGTCCGTATCGTGGAACTGAAGGTAACCTACACGATGTAATGAAATACAGCATCTGGGCCCTGATCGGCCTGTTGGCCGGTGCACTGCTTGTCTTCTCCTGCTCGAAGAAGGAGGATGAAGACGAGCTGGTGCCCGTGCTGAAGCTGAGCTCCCCGACCATGGGTGCCGAGGGCGGCTCCCAGTGGGTGAAGGTGGCCGCGGAAAAGACCTGGACGCTGAGCGTGGAATATGCGGCCGGCTCCGGGGACTGGGTTTCGCTGGAAAAGACCTCCGGCGAAGGCAGCGCCTCCGTCTATATGACCGTGACGCCGAACGAGGGCGACAACCCCCGCCGCGCGACGGTCGTGCTGAAAACCCGCAAGTATGAGGACCGCAAAGAGCTGGTGCAGGCAGGCAATGTCGCATCGTCCGCGCCGCTCTGGCTGGAGCTCCCCGCCCTGGATCAGCCCCAGCTGGGCTTCTTCACCCATGCGATGGACGGTTCCGCTTATATCAGCCGGGAAAAGAGCGGCGTCCGCAATTGGTCCTTCTACTATGACTACACCGCCTTTGTTTCCTGGTGGGTGGCCTATCCGCTGAACAAGGGCCTGCGCGGCTCCGGCAGCCGTACCGACAACTGGCAGGCTACCGATCCGCTTCTGCCCGCCAGTGCGGTCTGTGACCTTTCCAGCGGCTCCTATGGCGGTGGTTGGACGCGCGGTCACCAGATTCCGTCCGCGGATCGGTTGGACTATGTTCCGAACATCACGACCTTCTACCCGACCAACATGACGCCCCAGGATTACGATTTCAACTGTTATATCTGGGCCGATCTGGAAAATGCCGTCCGTACCTATTCCTCCAATTGCGACACGCTTTATGTCGTAACCGGTGCGGACGTGCGCAATTCCAACACCTGGTCCGGGTACAAGGCCGGTCATGCGGCCAAAGTCCCGACCCATTACTACAAGGCGCTTCTGCGTAGGAAAGGCAACAGCTATTCCGCCGTTGGCTTCTACCTGCCGCACGCCTCCGGTATCGCCAACAACGACTACCGCAACTACAGCTGCTCGATTGATGAACTGGAGCAGCATACCGGCGTCGATTTCTTCGCTTCCCTCCCGGCTTTCCTGGGAGCGGATGAGGCCAATGCCATCGAGGCGGCCGACCCGGCAACGACACTGAAAAACTGGTAACCGATATGATGAAAAAAGCATTCTATCTATCCGCATTGACGGCGCTCCTGCTGGTCTTCGGCCCGCAGGCGACGGCCCAGAAGCAGAAGAGTTATGTCATCGGCTTCTACAACCTCGAAAACCTCTTCGACACCTACCACGACGAGGGGAAGAACGACTATGAGTACCTTCCTGACGGCGCCAACGAGTGGACTGAGGCCAAGTATGAGAAGAAACTCTACAACATGGCCCACGTCATCGCGGCCATGAAGAAGGACAACAAGGTCTGGCATACCGTCCTCGGCGTGTCTGAGGTGGAGAACCGCCACGTCCTCGAAGACCTCGTCGCCGAGCCCGAGATCGCCGACGCGAACTACCAGATCGTCCACTATGACGGACCGGATCGCCGTGGCGTCGACGTCGCCCTGCTCTACCGCCCGTCTCAGATGACCCTCGTCGAGAGCGAGTCCATCCCGTTCACCTTCCAGGACGCCCACGACATCGAATTCTCCCTGACCCCGGACGAGCAGGCCGCTTTCCGCACCCGCGACGTCCTGATGGTCCACGGCATCATCGAGGGCGAGCACTTCGCCTTCTATGTCTGCCACCTTCCGTCCCGTATCGGCGGCAAGGGCCAGGATCTCCGTGCCCGCGGCGGCCAGATCGCCTATGAGCACTCCCTCAAGATGATGGAGAAATATCCCGGCATCAAATGCGTCATCATGGGTGACATGAACGACAACCCGACCGATGACTCCATGGCCCTGTGGATGCGCGGCAAGGAGCGCATCGGCGATGTCGGCCCCGAGGACTACTTCTCCCCGTTCCTGTCAATGTACAAGGCTGGTTACAGCACGCTTTACTATCGCGGCGAAGGTAATATCTACGACTGCATCCTCTGCAACTACAACCTTGCCCACGCCCAGCCCGGTACCTTCCAGATCCAGCCGATCACGAAGAAGAAATACTACGGCCGCGTCTTTAGCAAGCCGTTTATGACGAACCAGGAGGGCCAGTACAAGGGCACCCCGTTCCGTACCTTCTCCGGCGGCCAGTTCATCGGCGGCTACTCCGACCACTATCCGACCTACATCGTCATTAAGAAATAACTAACAACCACCATATGAAACGAATCCTTCTGGCCTTTGCCGCCCTCCTCGCCTCGGTCGCCGTCTTCGGACAGGCGTACACCGGCGGCGTCAAGGGTGAGGTCGTCAACCGCAACGGCCGGGTTGCCGTGGAAGGCGCCCGCCTGACCCTCTACCAGGGTGCGACCGAGCTGGCCACTGTCGTCACCGATGCGGAAGGCAACTTCCTGATTCCGGACCTTGCGGACGGAATGTACACCCTCGTTATCGACGCGCCGGATTTCCTGGAGACCCAGGTCCAGGTGACCGTCAATGACGGCTACGTCAAGAACATGTTCAAACTGTCCATTACCCCGACCGACCGCGTGACGGACGTGGATGCGGACAGTTTCTCCGAGTTCGACATGGATGACAGCGGTTACAACGACAACCCGACCATCCTCTTCGGCTCCAACGACGTGTTCAACAATATCGCCGGCTACAACTTCAGCGCCGTCCGTTTCCGCGCCCGCGGCTATGCCTCCGAGGCGCAGGACGTCTATCTGGCCGGTGTCAAACTCAACGATGCCGTCACGGGCTATGGTCCTTTCTCCCTCTGGAGCGGCCTCAACGAGGCGATGCGTTCGAAGGAGACCGTCAATGGCGCCGAGGTGTCCGACTTCGGCATCGGCGGCTACAACGGCCTCACGAACGTCTTCGGCACGGCGTCGAACGTCCGTACTGGCCTCCGCGGCAGCGTCATGACGAACAGCGCCCTCTACCGCCTCCGTCTCATGGCTTCCTATGCCACGGGCGTGATGGACAACGGCTGGGCCTTCGCGGCGAACGTTTCCGCCCGTCTCGGCGGCAACGACTGGATCGACGGTGTCTATTACCGCAGCTTCGCCTATTATCTGGCGGCCGACAAGATCATCAATCGCGAGCACAAGCTGGGCTTCGTCTTCTTTGCGACGCCCGGACAGCGCGGTGCGCAGATGGCTTCGACGCAGGAGGTCTACGACCTGATGGGCGACAATATGTACAACGCCAACTGGGGTTACCAGAACGGCAAGGTCCGCAACGCCCGCGTCCGCAAGACCAACGAGCCGATCGCCTTGCTGAAGTATGACTACACCCCTTCGGACGAATTCAGCGCCTCGGCTACCGCCCTGTTCCGCTTCGGTAAGAACGGCTACACGGCCCTCGACTGGTTCAACGCGCAGGATCCCCGCCCGGACTACTACCGCAACCTTCCTTCTTACTTCTACAATCCCGACGAGGACTACAAGCGCCTCAACCGCGAAAAGGCGGCCGAGGCCTACATGGCCTGGAAAGGCCAGGACGCCGACATCGTCCACATGAACTGGGACCGCATCTACCAGGTCAACCAGCTGAGTGAGGGCGGCCGCGCCAAGTATGTCCTCCAGGAGCGCCGCACCGACCAGCGCGACTTCAACCTGGCCGGTTCGTTCAAATGGCGTCCCGCCACCGACCTCCTCGTCAACGGCGGCGCCAGTGTCCGCATCAACCGGACCGAGTACTATCAGGTCCTCGACGACCTGCTCGGCGGCACCTATTTCGTCGACACCGACAACTTCGCCGAACGGGACTTCGCCTCCGAGCCGTGGAAGTACCAGAACGACCTCGACTATTGGATGAATAATGGCCAAGCCTCCCGCATCCTCAAGGAGGGCGACAAATACGGTTATGACTTCTATGCCCATGTCCAGAATTATAACCTCTGGGCCAGCGGCAGGTATTCCCTCGGCAACCTGAGCGCCACGCTCGCCGGCCGCATCGGTTACAATACTTTCTGGCGTGAGGGCCTGACCCGCAAGGGTCTGTTCCCGGGCCAGCCTGAGAATGCCGCCATGGCCGCCCGGTGGAACGAAATCGGCATCGAGCCGACGCAGGAGTCTTCCTACGGCAAGTCCGACGTCGCATCCTACCTGACCTATGCGGGCAAGCTCAACGTCAACTACGTGATCGGCGGCCACATGCGTGTCTACGCCAACGCCGGTTACTTCAACGACGCCCCGCACTTCAACCAGGCCTTCCTGAGCCTCCGCACCCGCAATACGATGGTCCAGGACCTCGAGAGCGTCAAGACCTTCTCTTCCGACCTCAACTGGCAGTACGCCTCCCCGGGTATCAATATCCGCGCGACCGGCTACTATACGACCATCATGGACCAGTCCAAGGTGATGAGCGCCTATGACGACCTCCAGAACGCCTTCTCGAACTATGCGCTGAGCGGTATCGACGAGCGCCATTACGGCATCGAACTCGGCTTCAAGGTCCCGACCTATCTCGTCCCGGGCCTCAGCGTCCAGGGTGTCCTCGCCCTCGGTCGCGCCGAGTATACCTCCACGCCGACCATGACCCAGACCCTCGATAACAGCGCCAAGCCCGTCTCCTACAACGGCCAGACGGTCATCCCGGTCCGCTACTGGAAGGAAAGCCCCGTCTACAAGAAAGACGCGCTGGGCAACTACACCTCGAGGCTCGACCACATGCAGCAGCACTATGTGCCTTCCACGCCGCAGGTGGCCGCGAGCATCGGTCTGTCCTGGAACTACAACTACTGGTTCGTCGATGCCGACCTCGAGTACTTCGACGAGGCTTACCTCGACATGAATCCGCTCTACCGTACCGGCTATGCCGCCGCGGGTCCTGACGGCAAGATCTATGCGAACGCCGAAGAGGAGCTGACCGCCGCCGGCCGTGACACGGAGACCGTGCGCATCTCCACCAACGAGGTGGAAGCCATGGCTACGCAGGAGAAATTCGATCCCTGCTTCCTCCTCAACCTCTCCATCGGCAAGTCCTTCTATATCCAGCGCAAGTACCAGCTCGGTTTCTCCTTCAACGCCAAGAACCTGCTCAACAACACGAACGTCAAGACCGGCGGTTACGAGCAGACCCGCATGGTGGACAACACCGCCAGCAAGAGCCGTTACTATCGCTTCGATGCGAAGTACTTCTATATGGCGGGTATGAACTATATGTTGAACATTTATTTCAGATTCTAAGCTATGAAAAAGGTATTCTTTACGCTTGCGACCCTTGTCGCCCTCGTTTCCTGCAAGGAACTGAAAGAAGAATGGCAGCCGGTGGTGACCTTTTCCTATGACGAGGCCCGTTTCGTCCCTGTCAACATGGATGATGAAGTCAATACCACCATTGCCGAGCTCAAGGCTCTGTATACCAACCACGGCACTCCCGTGGTGATTGATACCGACAGGACCATCAAGGGACAGGTCGTCTCCTCCGACGAGGACGGCAATGTCTATCGTGAAATCTATATCCAGGACGCTACCGGCGGCATCTGCCTCAAGCTCGGCCGCAGCAGCTCCTATGACGATTACAAGATTGGCCAGGTCCTTTACGTCCGCTGCGAAGACCTCTGCATCGGCGAGTATGGCTACAAGACCGGCAACTACGGCGGCTGCGGCCAGCTCCAGCTCGGCCTTCTCGGCGACGGCTGGCAGCCCTACCTCGACGGCGAGACGACGGTTCAGCCCGAGTATGAAACCGCCTACATCGACCTGATGCCCATCGTCAAGAAGCACATCTTCCGGGGTGAAATCCTTCCCGAGAGTGAACGCATTGCTACTGCTTCTCCTGCCGGAAGCGCGTTGTCCAGCGCCGACTTCAAGGACGGCATCACCAACAAAGAAGTCGGCCAGCTGACCCTCCTCAAGAATGTCCGCATCGGCAACCTCGACAACAAGTATGAAGTGTTCGCCCTCTTCTATCCGGACCCGAACCTCGACCACACCAAGAACGAGTCCTGGAACCGTATCTTCATGTCCGACATCACGGCCGCCATCGGCAATCCCGCCCAGTATCCTTACGGCATCACGACCTGGGCGCTGACCAAGACCCGCACCGAGAAGCACATCGAAAACGGGGACTGGGACGACGTCACGATGGGCGACGACGGACAGGACGAGAACGGCAACAAGTCCCTTGCGACCCGTTATGTGGATCCAGCGAAGTTCGGCTATGAAGGTCTTTACAAGGATGTCTTCCTGGCCCACTCCTCTGCCCAGAGCGTGTCCCACTACTGTACTTATGACGGCGCTATCGTCCAGGTCCGCACCAGCGGCTATGCCCGTTTCGCCGATACGGAACTCCCCGAGGGCTTCCTGAAGGGCACGATGCAGCTGGATATGCTGGGCATCATGTCCCGTTACCAGGGCTCCGCCCAGTTCATCCTGCTCGACGCTTATAAGGCGGGCACGACCGACAGTGTCCTGAAATAACGAGCCATCCTGATTCTATCACCCCCGGCTCCGACCGGGGGTCTCTTTTGTCAAAACCGTCATTCCACGGCTTGTCCGTGGAATCTATTATAAACTCTATGAACAAAGCCCTTTCCGCAGCCCTCTGCCTTACCCTTATGGTTGCCTGTACCCCTAAAACCGAACGTACCAATCCCTTCTTCGAGGATTGGGATACCCCTTACGGAACCGCTCCGTTCTCCAAGATTGAAATATCCGACTATATGCCCGCCTTCGAGGAAGGCATCGCGCAGCAGAAGGCCGACATCGAGGCGATTCTCGCCTGCGAGGAGGCGCCGACCTTCGAGAATACCGTCGCTGCTTATGACCGTGCCGGAGCCCTGCTCGCCAAGGTAAGCGGCGTGTTCTTCAACCTCTCGGAATCCGACTCCACGCCCGAGATGCAGGCCATCGAGGAGGAGGTCACCCCGCTGCTGACGGCCGCCGAAGACGAGATCCTCATGAACGAGGACCTCTTCGCCCGCGTCAAGGCTGTCTACGAGAACATGGACGGCCTGACCCGCGAGCAGCAGATGGTCACGAAGAACCTCTACGAAGCCTTCCAGCGCAACGGTGTCGGTCTCGAGCCTGAGGCCAAGGCCCGTTTCGCCGAAATCAACAGCCGCCTGGCGACCCTTTCGCAGAAGTTCGGCCAGAACCTTCTCGCCGAGAACAATGCCTTCAAGGCCGAGATCGGCATCACCGTTTCGGAGTATCCGTCCTTCATGGCATCCTGCGAGGACCGGGCCCTTCGCGAGAAGGCCTTCAAGGCCTATTCCTCCCGGGGCAACAACGGCAATGAGAACGACAACAACGCCATCGTGCTCGAGACGCTGAAGCTCCGCGCCGAGCGCTCCAAACTCCTTGGATTCGACTCTTTCGCCGCCTATCAGCTCGACAACAAGATGGCCGGCAGCCCCGCCACGGTCGATGCTTTCCTGGCGAAGATCATGGACGCTTCCATGGCGAAAGCCAAGGAGGAAATCGCCGATATGCAGCTTGTCATGAACGAGGACATTGCCTCAGGCCTCCTGCCCGCCGGTTCGAAGATCGAGCCCTGGGACTGGTTCTACTATGCCGAGAAGGTCCGCGCCCGCAAGTTCGCCCTCGACGAGAATCTCACCAAGCCGTATTTCCAGATCGATTCCGTCAAGAAGGGCCTCTTCTTTGCCGCCAACAAGCTCTATGGCATCCACGTTGAGGAAGCCCCCGATGTGGAGGTCTATAATCCCGTCGCCAAGGCCTACAAGCTGACGGATGCCGACGGTTCCCTCATTGGTATCTTCTACTGCGACTATTTCTCTCGCGAGACCAAGCGCAGCGGCGCCTGGATGAACAATTTCCGCGACCAGTACGTCACCCCGGAAGGGGAGGATGTCCGCCCCGTCATCGTCAATGTTTGCAACTTCCCGCCGGCAACGGACGAGATGCCCTCGCTGCTGACCGTCGACGAGGTCCAGACCGCTTTCCATGAGTTCGGCCACGCCCTGCACGGCTTCCTGACAAAATGCCACTACAAGAGTGTCAGCGGCACGTCCGTGACCCGCGACTTTGTGGAGATGTTCTCCCAGTTCAATGAGAACTGGGCCTTCCAGCCGGAGATTCTCGGTGTCTACGCACACCATTACCAGACGGGTGAGACGATTCCCGCCGAGCTGGTGGAGAAGATCGGCAACTCGCTGAAGTTCAACCAGGGCTTCATGACCGGCGAACTCTGCGCCGCCTCCATCCTTGACATGAAGTGGCACGAGCTGACCCTGGAGCAGATGTCTGCCTTCCAGACTGCGCAGGATATCCGCGATTTCGAGACGAAGGTCTGCAAGGAGATGGGGCTGATCGACGAGATCATCCCGCGCTACAGGACGACCTATTTCAATCACATCATCGCCAGCGGCTACAGCGCCGGCTATTATGGCTATCTGTGGTCCGAGGTCCTCGATGTGGATGCCTTCGAGCGCTTCAAACGCGAAGGCCTCTTCAATCCGGAGGTTGCCATGCAGTTCCGCCGCACCTTCCTGGAGAAGGGCGGTTCCGAGGAGCCGATGGTTCTCTATCGTTCCTTCACCGGTGCCGACCCCAACCCGGACGCCCTCCTTCGCGCCCGCGGCCTGAAGTAAGAATATGAATATCGCCGTCATAGGAGCGGGAAACCGCGCCCGGAAATACCTCGGCTGTCTGCCTGAGGGAGTGCACGTACGTTGCTTGGTGGAACCGGATCCCCTCCGGCTCCGCCAGACCGCCGCGCGCTTCGGCGTTCCCGCCGACGGCTGCTTTTCCTCGCCGGATGCCTTCTTTGCTTCTGTCATCTCGAGCGCAGCCGAGAGATCTGTAGACGCGGTCATCATCGCGGCGCCGGACCGG
Source organism: uncultured Bacteroidia bacterium (assembly GCA_902768665.1). Taxonomy (GTDB): domain Bacteria; phylum Bacteroidota; class Bacteroidia; order Bacteroidales; family UBA932; genus Cryptobacteroides. The sequence goes on from CACXMA010000001.1 coordinate 110,038, forward strand.
CTGCACGTGCCGCTGGCGCTGCAGTGCGTCGAGCGTGGGTGGCCGGTGCTGCTGGAGAAGCCGGCGGCCTCGACCGAGTCGGCCTACCGCTCCCTGCTGGCGGCTTCGGAGCGAAAGGGCGTGCCGGTAGCGCTGTGCCTCGAGATGCGTTTCCATCCTTATTTCCAGCGCATCAAGGAGTTGACGGCGACGCTCGGACAGCTACGGGAAATCGACCATACGGAGCATGTCGGCCCGGACCGGATGGCCCATACTTTCGTCCGCGGCCTGTGGTCCCGCCGGGCGGATGCGGGCCCCATTTTCCTGTCCAAGTGCTGCCACGATGCCGATTTCATCTTCTGGATTACCGGAGCTGCCCTCGACGGCCCTGTCCGCAGCAAGGGAGCGCGCACGAAGTTCCGTGCTTCCGGCGCGCCGGAAGGGGCCGCCTATCGCTGTGTCAGTTGCCCGCTTGCGGCCACATGCCGCTACAGCGCCGTATCGCTCTATCTCGAGAGAGGGGAGTGGATCGACGGTTTCGATGTCCCCGACGGAGAGTCGCTGGAGCAGGTCATCCGCCGCGAACTCGCATCCGGCCGCTACGGCCGCTGCGTCTACCACTGCGACAACAACGTTTATGACACCCAGGAGGTGACGGCGACGCTGATGACATCGGCACCGATTGCCCTTCGCATGCATCTGGAAGGCACTTCCCTGGAGGAAGGACGCACAACGGTCATCCACGGCGAGGCCGGTACGCTCACCGCCGACGGAGGCCGCATCCGTGTGGAATATGCCGACGGCCGCGTTCTGGATGAGGATTACGCCCATCTCCGGAACCTTCCTCTCCACGCCGGTGCCGACGAGGCCCTCGTCCGCGACTTTTTCGCGGCCCTCTCCGCCGGCCGCCAGCCCTCCGCCACCCTCGTCAGCTCCTTCACGGCCCACCGCCTCTGTTTCCTTGCCGGATAACGCACAACCAATTTAAATCGTTATAAACCATGAAAAAGTTAATCTCTCTCCTTTTCGCAGGTGTGCTCTTCTTTTCCTCCTGCGGTGGTTCCAATTCTTCAAAACCGACTCCTGCCGCAGACTATGCAGCTGCCTGCGAAGAGCTCCGGACTGCACTTACTGATGCCACTTCCGGTCGCGAGCGTATCGCTGAATGTGCGCAAAAGGTAGATAAGATCGTTACCGACAATGCGGATTATGTCATGAACGACCATGATATGGATCTTGTGACCGAGGCCTTTGTCGAGACGTCAATTTCTTTGTATGAATATTTTTACAATCCGAACTTTGTCACCTGGATGTCAAAGGCCGGGCAGATTCGTGCCCTAAAGGGAAGGACGAAGGCTGAACTGCTTAAAATGCAGTCTTTTGGAGAAGTCAACGATTTGGACTTTACCAAGGTTTATAGCGATATTCTGGATAAATAAACAAAGACGGGCACGAAATCACGCGATTCCGTGCCCGTTTTGCATTTTTCTCCTCATTCGGGCACGAAAACGGCGTTTTTCGTGCCCGATTATCTTGGGCGAGGAAACATAGCATCCACCTGGGCCAGCGGGAGACGCAAAACTTGAGCGATCTGTTTGGCATTTGAGCCCAGTTGTCGATGCATCTTTTTTGCAGCCTCCAGGCGCTGGTCCTGCTGCAGGACCTTTGTGGATTTCACTTGGAACCAGCTACAGACAATGGAGAACACCTCATCATTGGGCAGTAGAATGCTTTCTCCCGTCATGCGGGCGATTTCAATATCCGCTTCCCCTTTTCGGAACAGATAACTGAAGTATTGATTTGCCGAAACAAAGAATTGTTCGGTCCTTTCATAGTTAATGAAACTGTCGGGGAGAATCATTCCATCAAGTAATCTATATCGCGGCGAAAGAAATATATTGTGGGACCGGCAGAGAGCTCTTTTTTCTTTAACAGGCATGTTTTCAACAAGGATGCCTTTGGCAAAAAAGCGTCTGGAAGCATTGAACAGCAGGTATCCACCGGACCATGGATATCCGGTCGGAGTAGCATCCCGTGAAGCGACGTAAGGATTACGGGATATATAGGCAATGACATTCCGCAACATCTGCAGGTCATTGATCCATAACTCATGAAATCCCCAATCGGGCGGAAGAACATATCCCCGGCTCTTCTGATACTTTCGGAGAAGCGCGGTCAGATATTGGGAGAACCCCTTGATCTGTTCGACAGCACCTTCCACCAGAAGATGCAGGTGATTGTTCATGATGGCCATGTGCAGCAGATCCAGGCTGAACCTGGACAGAGCGATGGCAACCAGATTGTTCCCCCTCTTGAATTCCTCATCGTTTGCAAACATCAGGAAGTCCATACTGGGGGAGGTCAGCATGCAGAAATTGTCTCCCTCCGAGAATGCCTTGAGGCAATCGTTTTCACGATCATAGTAATTGATCTTGGACATAACCTAAACTTTTTGCAAAGGAAAGAAGGATTATCCGTGTACCAAAAAAGTACACGGATAAAAGTTATAATAGCCCTTACAACGCCGTGGAAAGCCTCTTGTTGTCAGTTTCAGTCAATCTTTTTTACAAATTATTTTTGCGATTCTCCCCTAAGAACGCTATTTTTACAAGACACGAAACCACATACAACCATGAAAAAATACATCGAGCAGAACAAGGACCGTTTCTTCGAGGAACTGTTCTCCCTTCTCCGCATTCCTTCCGTCAGCGCGCAGCCCGAGCACCGGGAGGACATGAGCCGCTGTGCCCGGCGCCTGACCGAGCTGCTGCTGGAGGCCGGGGCCGACAGCGCCGACGTCTATCCAACGGACGGTCATCCGGTCGTCTATGGCCGGAAGGATGTCCCGGGCGCGGAAAAGACCGTGCTGATTTACGGCCATTACGACGTCCAGCCGCCGGAGCCGCTGGAGAAATGGCGCACGGACCCTTTTGAGCCCGTCATCGCGAAGGACCCCGCTACCGGCGAGGAGGCCATCTATGCCCGCGGCGCCAATGACGACAAGGGCCAGGTCTTCATGCACATCAAGGCCTTCGAGTATCTTGTCCGGACCGGCCAGCTGCGCCACAACATCAAGTTCGTCTTCGAAGGCGAGGAAGAAATCGGCAGCGGCGCCCTCCCGAAATGGGCCGAGGCGCACAAGGACCTGCTGGCCGCCGACGTCATCCTCGTGTCGGATACGACCATGATCTCCGACAAGGTCCCGTCCATCAACTGCGGCATGCGTGGCCTGGCCTATCTCGAGGTCAAGGTTACGGGACCGAACAAGGATCTGCATTCCGGCCACTACGGCGGCGCCGTCGCGAACCCGATCAACGTCCTCTGCGAGATGATCGCCAGCCTGAGGGATCCGGAAACCGGCCGTGTCAACGTGCCCGGGTTCTATGACAAAGTCGTGGAACTCAGTCCGGAAGACCGCGCCGAACTCGCCCGCGCGCCCTTCGACATGGAGGAATACAAACAGTTCCTCGATATCAACGAAGTCCGGGGCGAAAAGGGCTATACGACCCTCGAGCGCACGGGCATCCGTCCCTGCCTCGACGTCTGCGGCATCTGGGGCGGCTATACCGGCGCCGGTGCCAAGACGGTCCTGCCGTCCACGGCCCATGCCAAAATCTCGATGCGTCTTGTTCCAAACCAGACGGGCGCCGAGATTTCCAAGCTCTTCGCGGCGCACTTCAAGTCCATTGCCCCGCCCTGCGTCAAGGTGGAAGTCACGCCCTTCGAAGGCGGCGACGGCTTCCTGATTCCGATCAGTTCCCCGGCCTTCCAGGCGGCTTCCAAGGCCATGGGAGAGGTCTACGGCATCACGCCCGTCCCGAGCCGCGGCGGCGGCAGCATCGCCGTCCTCGCCGATCTCCAGCGGATTCTCGGCATCGATCCACTGCTGATGGGCTTCGGCCTGGAACGCGATACGATCCACTCCCCGAATGAGAGCTACCTCCTTCGGCAACTCTTCGCCGGCATGGAGTCCATCGCGCTGTTCTACCGGTACTATTAAAGGAATCGGGCACGAAAAACGCCGTTTTCGTGCCCGAATGAGGGGAAAAATACAAAACGGGCACGAAATCACGCGATTTCGTGCCCGTTTTCAATCGCTTCGCGTTTATTGCTTCGCAATGAACGCTTTCATCTGCGGAACCTTGGCCAGGGCGGCCTTGAAGAGGGCGACCTGGTTGCGGGTGCGGACGAGGTTGTGCTCGGGATACTTGATCTTATAATAGGTATCGCCGTTGATGTAGTCCGCGAAGAAACGCACGGCCTGCATGTACGGGAAGAGGCAGGCGGCGTAGGGCAGGTTCTCGCGCTCGATCGGGGTGAGGAAGACCTTGGCGGACTTGATGTAGCCCTCGGCGAAGGCCTCGAAGATGTCCATGCGGAAATCCACCTTCTCGATCGCCGGATCATCCTCGGCGACGGTGTTGGCCGCCGTGCGGAGGAAGTCGCCGAAGTCGGAGAAGACGAAGGACGGCATCACGGTGTCGAGGTCGATGACGCAGAGAACATTGCCGTCAGCGTCGAACATCATGTTGTTGACCTTCGTGTCGCAGTGGCAGATGCGCTTGGGGAGCTTGCCCTCGCGGTGGAGGCGTTCGGCCTTGCACATCTCCTCCTCGTACGGCTTCAGCGTGGCGAGGATTTCCTGCACCTCGGGCTCTTTCATGCGACCCGCCTTGTCAGCGGCGACCGCTTCCCTGAGCTGGCGGGCGCGGAGTTCCATATTGTGGAAGTCCGGAATCGTCTCGCCGAGCTTGTCGGGGATGTCAGCGAGCATGGCCTCGAAACGGCCGAAGGCCTCACCGGCGAAGCGGGAGTACTTCGGATCCACCGTCTCGTAGGTGAAGGCGTCCGGGATGAACACGCTGACGCGCCAGTACTTGTCCTCGATGCAGCAATAGGTCTTGTCGCTGTCGACGAGCGGAACAAAGGTCAGTACCTTGCGGTCGATATCGCTTTCGCCGGCGGCCTCGAGTTTCTTGCGGATGTGGCGCGTGACGGCGACGATGTTGTTCTGCAGGAGCTCGACATCCTGGAAAATGGCGTTGTTCACGCGCTGAAGGACGTACGCCTTGGGGCCGTCGGTCTTGATCTTATAGGTATCGTTGATCAGGCCGTTTCCGAGCGGCTTGATTTCCAGCACCTTGCCTTCGATGGCAAAGCGGGCGGCAATCTCTTTGAGTTCCATGTCTTATTCAGCAAAAGCGTAGTGGAAACCATTGATGACAGCCTTGCCTTCAGCATCCTTCCAGGCACCGCGGGTGAAGTCAGGAACGGCTACGGGCATGTTGCCGTGCTCGAGGGAGATGCGGGAAAGCTCGCCGAGGCAGCACCATTCCGCAAGGTCATAGACGTCCATGTCGAGCGGCAGGCCGTTCTGGAGGCAGTAGATGAGGCGGTAGTCCATGATGAAGTCCATGCCGCCGTGGCCGCCGACCTGCTTGGCGAGGGTCTCGAGCTCGGGGGTCAGGATATCGCTGCGGTGCTGGGCCATGAGGGCGTCGAGGTCACCGTACATATAGACGAGCTCACCGCCGAGATTGTCGTAGGCGACATTCTCATGACCTTCGGTGCGGAGGCAGATCTGGCCGACCGGGTATTTGCCGGCATAACCGTCGGTTCCGACGAGCTGATACATGCGGCTGTACGGGCGCGGGGTCATGACGTCGTGCTCGATGAGCATCGTCTTGCCGTTCTCGGTGCGGATAAGGGTGCAGGTCTGGTCGCCGTTCTTGAAGTCTGTGCATTCCTCGCCGGTCTGGGCCTGGACGTGCTTGGGACCGTTGAACGGGTCTGTATCCATCGAGACGAGGGTCATCATGCGGTCGCCGCGGTGGATGTTGAGAGCCTGGCAGATGGGGCCGATACCGTGGGTCGGGTAGACGTCGCCGCGGTTCTTGTGGTTGAAGTCAAGTCTCCAGTTGTGCCAGTAACCCTTCCAATAGGGATCGAGGTTGTGCTGGTAGGCGCCTTCAGCGTGGATAATCTCGCCGAAAAGACCTTCTTGGGCCATCTTGAGGGCGGTCATCTCGAAGAAGTCATAGACGCAGTTTTCGAGCATCATGCAGTGCTTGCGGGTGCGCTCGGAGGTGTTGATCAGGTCCCAGATCTCGTCGAGGGTCGTTGCGGCGGGCACTTCGATGGCGACGTGCTTGTTATGCTCCATGGCATAGAGGGCGATCGGGGTGTGGTTGATCCAGTCCGTGCAGATGTAGATGAGGTCGATGTCCTCACGCTCACAGACCTGCTTCCATGCATCCGGTCCGGAATAGCTGTCGGCTGCGGGAAGATTGTAGTAGGCGAGAATTTGCTGGCTGCGCTCGACGCGGTCGGGCTCGACATCGCAGAGGGCCTTGATCTCAACCCCGGGGATGTGGCAGTAGCGCGGGACGGCGCCGGTGCCGCGGTCGCCGAGGCCGATGAAGCCAACACGGACGATCTCAATAGGGTCTGCCGTCATGCCGAGAGCCGTTTCCTGGCCGGCGGGACGCTCGGGTACTGCGACCTCGATGGCGCCCTTGTTGCAACAAGCCTTCTCGTCGGCACTCTTACAGGAAAGGGTGGAGATGCTGGCAAGGGTCATGGCCGCTGCGAGCATGAGAATGTGGGGTAGTTTCATAATAGTGTTATGTGTTAGATCTGTATTCGATTCTACAAACTTAATCAAAAAATTGCGTAGTGGCAAAAAATTCGTAACTTTGCAGCCACTTTATGGACTTGTTCCATACCTGGGGTCGAGTAGCTCAGTTGGACAGAGCAACAGCCTTCTAAGCTGTGGGTCTTGGGTTCGAATCCCAACTCGATCACCCTTTTTCGCCTCCGTCCTCATTTATTGGGATTGGAGGCGGTCTTTTTTTTATGTATTTTTGCATTCTGATGAAACGACTGATTGCGCTCATATCCATTCTGTTACTCCTGTCGCTTTCGGCATGGGCCGGTGTGGACATCCGCGGTCGCATCACCGAGGCCGGTACGGGCCAGGCACTGCCCGGGGCCGTGGTGACGCTCGACCACGACGCCCTCTGGGCGGTTTCCGACAGCAGTGGCGCTTTCGTGCTGCAGAATGTCCAGCCGGGCAGTTATGTGCTGGAAGTGTCCCTGCTCGGTTATGCCGGGGTGAGCGCAGCGCTGACCGTCACACCGGGCGGCGCACGGCTCGACGGTCGGAACGTTCCCCTGGACGGTTTGGATTTCACGCTCGAGATCAGTTCCCTGGCGCTCGAAGAGGTCGTCGTCACGGCCGAGCGCGCCAAGGACAACATCAATACGACCCGCACGCTCGGCCGGGCGGCGCTGGACCACCTCCAGATGTCCGGTGTCGGCAATGTCGCCGCGCTGATGCCCGGCGGCAAGACGGTCAATCCGGACCTGACGGCGCAGACGGAACTTTCCCTTCGCGGGGGAGGACAGAGCGCCGGCAATGCCGCCTTCTCCACGGCCGTGGAGGTCAACGGCGTCCGCATGGGCGACAATGCGAGTTTCGCGGGCATGCAGGGCGTCGATACCCGGGCGCTGCAGGTGGAGAACATCGAGTCCGTCGAAGTGCTGACCGGCGTTCCGTCGGCGGAGTACGGCGACCTCGGCTCGGGCATGGTCCGCATCATCACGAAAAAGGGCCGTACGCCGCTCCACCTCAGTTTTTCCGTCAATCCCCGCACCTATGACGCCGGCATCTCCAAAGGCGTGGAAGTGGGAAGCGGCGTGCTGAACCTCAGCGGCCAGTGGACGCGGGCGACGCAGAAACTGAGCTCGCCCTACACCTCCTATACCCGCCGCGGCTTCACGGCCGAGTACAGCGTCACGCTCCGCCGGATGCTCCGCCTCGAGGCCGGCCTGACCGGGAACATCGGCGGCATGGACGCGAAAAACGACCCCGACGCCTTCTCCAGCGAGCGCACCCGTGCCCGCGACAACCTCCTGACCCCGCATCTCAAGGCGACGCTCCTTCTGAACCGCAGCTGGGTCACGAACCTCAGCCTGGAGGCCTCGCTCTATTACCACGACCGGAAGTCCCGCGAGCACCTCTATAACTCCTATGCCTCCTCCCAGCCGGCCGTCCATGCCGAGTTGCAGGGCTATTTCCCCGCGACCGCCCTGCCGACAACCTTCTATGCCGACCGCATCACGGACTCGCGCGAGCTGGACGCCGCGGCCTCGTTCAAATACGACTGGCTGCACCATTTCGGTCCCGTCAAGTCCTCCCTCAAGGCCGGTCTCCAGTGGAAGGCCGACGGCAATGTCGGCGAAGGCGAGTACTACGAGGACCCTTCCCTGGCGGCGAACGGCTACCGTCCCCGCCCCTATACGGACTATCCCTACATGCACACCTTCTCGGTCTATGCCGAGGACAACCTCACCGTCCCGCTGGCCCCGAAAACGAGGCTGGACCTGAGCCTCGGCCTTCGCGGCGAGGGCGTGTACATCAAGGACGCGCAGTATGACAGGCTGCGGACCCTTTCTCCCCGCCTGAACGCCCGGCTGCACCTCGGCGAAGCCTTCTCGCTCCGGGCCGGCTGGGGCGTCACCCGCAAGCTGCCCTCCTTCTATATCCTCTATCCGAAACAGGAGTACCGCGACATCCGCTCCTTCGGCGTCAGCTATGGTACCGAGAGTCGTTATGTCTATTATACGCAGCCGTATACGCTGGCGGTGAATCCGGGTCTCCGGTGGCAGTCCAACCGCAACACCGAGATCGGCCTCGATTTCGAAAAGGGCGGCTGGAACGCATCCCTGGCCGTTTTCCGGAACCGCACCCGCAACCCCTACGAGTTCGCGGACAGCTATGTCCCGTTCTCCTACCTCCAGAGCCGGCTGCCGGATGGGTTCATCCCCGCGGCGGACCCGGACATGCGCGTGGACAGCCAGACCGGAACGGTCTATCTCCGCGATGCCGAGGGGTATTTCGTCCCCATGGAGCCGGCCGTCACGGACCGCAGTTTCATCAATACCCGCAGCCAGCGCGGCGGCGCGACGGTGACCCGCACCGGCCTCGAGCTGACGCTGGACGCTCCCGAGATCCGTCCGATCCGCACGCGCCTTCGCCTCGACGCCTCCTATACCCACTCCCGCTACTTCGACACGCAGGAGTCCGCCTATTACCAGGGCGGCTGGTCGCATCCGTCGCTGGCGAACCGTTCCTATCCGTACGTCGCCATCTATGCCGGTCCCCGCAGTCTCGCCCAGGGCCGAAAGACCGACTGGCTCGACGCGAACCTGACCGCCATCACCCACATCCCCGCGGCGCGCCTCGTGATCACCTGCCGGGTGGAGGCCACCCTCCTTCGCAGCGCGCAGAACCTTTCCCGCACGGCCTATACCGTCTCGGAGCAGACCCTTGCGCCGACGGGCGGGGACATCTATGACGGAGACGCCTTCACGGCTGTGGCCCCGGTCGCCTGGCAGGACCTCGACGGCAACCGCCACCCCTGGACCGCCGCCGAAGCCGCCGATCCGGACTTTCTCCGCCTGATTCTCCGCTCCGGCAACCGCTACACCTTCGCCCGCGAAGGCTATGACCCCTACCTGAGCGCCAACCTCAGCCTGACCAAGGAGATCGGCAAGGCCGTGTCCCTGTCGTTCTTCGCCAACAACTTCACCGCCGCCCGGCCCTACCGCAAGAACTGGGCGACCGGTGTCAGCGCCATCTTCACCCCGGCCTTCTACTACGGCCTGACCTGCCGCATCAAGCTATGAAACGCATCCTGACCATCCTCCTGCTGGTTCTCAGTCTGACCACCTGCACCCGTTTCAGCGATCCGTACGAGGCGTCGCTGGTGCGCGTTACGGTCCATGCCGTCTATCCTTCCGGCCACGCCGACGCCGTCCGGGAAGGCGCCCATGTCCTGTTCGAGGACATCGCCACGGGATCGGCCTGGAAAGCGGAAACCGACGGGCGAGGGGCTGCGACCGTCCTTCTGCCGAAGGGCGTGTTCCGCGTTTCGATGAGCGACCGTCAGGGCCGGGACATCTTCAACGGTTCCATGAGCCGGGTCATCGTCGCGGACGAGCCCGTCACCGTGCAATTGCCGCTGGAATACTCCCTGGCCGGCACGCTCGTGGTGAAAGAACTCTATGTCGGCGGCTGCAGCAAGGCCCCGCAGGAAGGCACCTGGCAGAGCGACCAGTATGTGCTCCTGCACAACAATGACAGCGAGACGGTCTATCTCGACTCGCTCTGTTTCGGCTCCCTGCACCCATATAACTCCAACGGCGTCAACCATTGGCTGCAGGCCGACGGCTCCCTGCCGGACTTCGCCCCGGTGGTGAGCGTGGTGTGGAATTTCCCCGGCGACGGCACGACTTACCCGCTGGCCCCCGGCGAGGATGCCCTCATCGCCCTTCGTGGCGCCATCGACCATACCGCCGAGTATCCGTTGTCGGTCAACCTGAACCGCCCGGACTGCTTCGTCTGCTACAATCCGACCTATTTCCCGAATCCGATTTACCATCCGGCTCCCGGGGACCGGATCCGTCAGGACCACATCCTCGAGGTAGCGGTGAAAACCGGCCAGTCCAACGCCAATGTCGTCTCCATCTCCTCCCCGGCATTCGTGATTTTCCGGGTCCGGGGCGGCTCCATCCAGGAATTCCTCGCGCAGCCGGACATCATCCAGCCGACGCCGGGCGCCGCTTCCGACATCGTCGTGAAGGTGCCGTGGGAGTGGATCATCGACGCCGTTGAGGTTTTCAACGGCAGCAGCAGCGGCAACGCCAAGCGTCTGCCCCCGTCCGTCGACGCCGGCTATGTGACCCAGTCGGAGACCTTCAAGGGCCGTTCGCTGATGCGGGCGGTCGACGAGGAGGCGAGCGCCGCGGCCGGCTTCGTCATCCTCCGGGATACCAACAATTCAAGCATGGATTTCTATGAAAGCGAAACGGCTTCTCTGCATACTGGCGCTGGTGAGTAGCGCTTTCGGGCTGCTTCGTGCCCAGGGCCGGAACGTCTGCTTCGAGGCGGGCACCCCCGGCGGCAACGCCTCCTCGGCCGAGATCTATTCCGGCATCGAGAAGGGCGGCTTCCGCCCCGGCTACTCGTCCTCGAATTACTGGCGGGCCGGTGCTGCCGCGAAGACCCGGGGCCGTTTCGGGAAGTCCTATATGACCGGCAGTTTCTCCTTCGAGGAGCTGCACGGGAAGGACATGATGACGTCCATGTTTATCAATCCGGGCTATTATCCGATTGACGTGCTGGAGTTTACGCCCGGCGACAAGACGCTGCAGAGCTACCGTTTCGACGGCGGTATCGCCCATCCGCTCGGTGAAGCATGGAGCCTCGGCGGGCGCGTCGGCTTCGTTTCGCAGAATTACGCCAAGCGAAAGGATATCCGCCATACGAACTATGGGCTGGATTTCAGCGTGGTCCCTTCCGTGCTCTACCGCATCGGCAGCAGGCAGCGTCTCGGGCTGTCCCTCGTGTTCCGAAAGACGTCCGAGTCCATCGAGGCGGAGCAGGTCGGGTCTGCGACGGCCGATACCTACTATGCCTTTTTCGACAAGGGTCTCCGCTATGGTACCTACCAGGCCTGGGACGGCTCCGGCATCCACCTCGCCGAGGCCGGCGTCAACCGCCTGCCTGTGCGCGAGTATTCCTATGGGGCTGCCCTGCAGTATGGCTACGGGGCCTTTTACGCCGACGCGGAATATCTGCGGACAAGCGGTCTGGTAGGGGAGAAGGGCTACGACTGGTACCGTTTTCCGGGGCATAAGCTGGCGGCGAACCTGTCCTTCCAGCACAGGGTCCCCGGAGTCTGCGGCGGAGCGCGCCTGATGCTCCATGTCGACTGGCGCGGCCAGCGGCTGGAGGAAGCGGCCTGGGACAAGGTCACTTCGGGCGGCATCACGCTCCCCGAAGTCTATGGCTACAACACCGTTTCCCGCCGGCGCCAGCTCAACCTCATGCCATCGTGGCAGCTGAGTTTCAATCACCTCGCCCTTCGCTCCGTCCGCGTCGCCTATGCCGGCATCATCATGGACGAGCACGCCTCGCCGCAGTATCCCTATACCGACCGCTGGCATCTCTGGATGAGCCGCCTGGAACTGACCGCCGTGACGGGCTTGCCCTTTGGCGGCATCGGGCAGCGCTTTACCCTTACCTTCGGCGCCCGCGGTTTCTGGGCCAACGATTCCGGGCAGGGGCTCGAGGCGGGAGAAGCCGCCGTGGAGCCTGCCGCCGCGCCCTTTCGCCTCAGCGGTGACTGGATCCGCAAGCACGAGTACATGACATCCTCGGGCATGGGGCTGAACGGCTCCCTGGCCTATGCCTTCCACGCCGTTCGCGGCCTGTCGCTCAGTGTTGACGCCTCCTGGACCCACGCCTTCGAGATCGAGTACCTGCTCGGCAAGAACCGCTGGACGGGCAATCTCCACCTCGGGTACGCCTTCTGATACCAACTTTTGGGGATTGCAGCGCGAGGAAAAAAAACGTACTTTTGCAGCTGCAATGAACATAATACAGTATAATAATATGAAAGCTTATCTTCCTCTTCTTGCCGGCCTGGCCCTTCTTGTGACCGCCTGCGAATCCAAAGAAAACAAGGAACCTGTGGTCCCCGAGACCGATTTCTCCGATGTGGCCGTCCGCATCGAGCCCATCATTACCAAGGTGACCGAGACCGACTTCCAGAGCGGTGACGCCATCGGCCTTACCATTACCCGCGAGGCCGGCGTCCACGCCAGCAATGAAAAGCTTACCTATGACGGTACGGCCTTCACCGGCAGCCTGAAGTGGTATGCCGAAGGCGCTGACAAGTCCACGCTTGCCGCCTACTATCCCTATGCGGATGCAGTCCCGACGAGCTTCACCGTCGCTGCGGACCAGTCCACCGAAGCCGCCCTCTCCGCTTCCGACTTTGTCTCCGCGGTCAAGGCCGATGTCCTGCCGAGCGCCAACGCCATCTCCATGGCCTTCAAGCACCAGTTCTCCCGCATCGTGATCACCGTGGTCAATAACTCCGGTTCCGCCATCGAGGGCATTACCCTGAAGGGTGCCGTCCCGACGGCCGCCATCGCCGCCGACCTCACGGCCACCGCTGCCGAGGGTGTCGCCCCGGTCGACATCAAGACGGGCCTTTCCGGAGAGAAATACTACGCCATCCTTCCGCCGCAGACCGTCTCCCTCAAGGCCGCCGTTTCCTATGCTGGCCTGGAGCGCGAGCAGAACCTCGCCGAGGCTGACCTCGTAGCCGGCAAGCAGTACTCCATCTCCATCATCGTCAATGCGGCCGACATCAAGGTCGTCCTGTCCGGTAACATCGAGAACTGGAACGACGGCGGCGAAATCGGTGAAGAACCCGTCGCCAGCGACACCGAGGAGCACCTCAGTGACGGTTACATCCTCTATGCCGGCGAGCGCTACAATGTCGTCAAGATGAAGGACAACAAGTGGTGGATGGCCCAGAATCTCCGCTTTGTTCCCGAAGGCATTACCCCGGCCAGCGACCTCAGCGCCGTGACCGCCGGTGTCTTCTGCCCGCTGAAGGTCAATGACGGCCACACGGCTGCGGAATTTGCCACGGATGCCGAAACCATCGCCGCCAAGGGTTATCTCTACCAGTCCGAAACCGCCCTCGGTCTCCAGGTCGGAGATCTTGCTGCCGTCGCTGAAGCCGAGGCTCTCGAGGGTGCCCGCGGCATCTGCCCGACCGGCTGGCATGTCCCGACCATCGACGATATCACCGGTCTTGTCGGCAAGGCCGTCAGCCCGATTGCGACCAACGCCGATGCGCCTTACTATGACGGCAGCAACGGCAGCATCGCCATGCTGAACGCCGACGGCTTCGCCATCGATGCGGACGGAGCTATCTCTATCGCCGACAACACCAAGACGGCCGGTACTTTCATGGGCTGGCTGAAGACCTATCCGGACAAGATCTCTTCCTGCATGATGATCGGTTCCTCCTATGCCGGTGTTACCTACAACACCAACGGTGACGCGACTTCCGGTATCAAGAACGTCCAGTTCTACGGTCTCATGCCGATGACCAACAAGGCTACCGAGGCGGAATACACCTGCAACGGTACCAAGGTCAGCTACCGCATCGCCGGTCCTGTGCGCTGCGTCCGCGACGCCGAATAACCGCCATACATGAAGCGCTTTCTGCTTCTTGCCTGTACTTATCTGCTCGCAGCATTGCAGCTGCGGGCAGATGAAGGTATGTGGCTGGTGACCGATCCGGCCGCGGCAGGAGCGCAGGCTGTCGTGTCGATGGATTTCATCGGGACGGGCAGCATCATTTCCCCGGAAGGACTGCTGATTACCAACCACCACGTCGCCTACAGCGACCTGGCCGGACTGAACCTGCTGGAAAGCGGTTTCTGCGCCCGGACCCGGGAGGAGGAGCTGCGCATTCCGGGCAAGAAGGTCCAGATCCTGCAGCGGATGCTGGACGTGACCGAGGAGGTGGACGCTCTCAAGGATTCGCTGACGCGCGCCGGCATCCGTTTCGGCTCGCGGAAACTCTCCGCCATCATGGAAAAGCGCTACGGGACTCCGGGGCTGACGGTTTCTTTCGAGTCGATGTGGGCAGGGGAGCGCGACTACCTCGCTTTCTATAAGGTCTATGATGACGTGCGCCTCGTGCTGGCCCCGCCCGTGTCGGTGGCGGCTTTCGGCGGGGATGAGGACAACTGGGAATGGCCGCAGCACAAGGCCGATTTTACCCTTTACCGGATCTATGAGAACGGCGCGCCGCTCCGGAGCCCCTGGCACCTGAAGGTCGCTTCGGCGGGAGTGGCGGAAGGCGATGCGACCGAGGTTATCGGCTATCCCGGCCGGACCCGCCGCTACAGCTCTTCCTTCGAACTGGAGCACGAGATGAAGGTCCGCTGGCCGCTGGCCGTCCGGCTCCGGGGCCGGCAGATGGAAATCATCCGCCAGGGAATGGACGCCGACACGGCCGTTCGGCGCAAGTATTCCGACCGTTTCTTCAATCTGTCCAATTTCCAGGAGTATCAGGCCGGGGAACTGGATGCCTGCCGCCGTTATGGGGTGGTCGCCGCAAAGCGGAAACTGGAACAGGAGCTGGCCGCATGGATCGCCGCTGACCCTGCCCGTACCGCCCGCTGGGGGAATACGCTGCCCGAGCTGGAGCGCATCTACCGCGAATCCGAACGGCTCGAAGGCCTGAAAGCGCTCTTCCAGGAAACCCTCATCCGGGGGACGATGATCGCTCCGACGCTGATGCGGATGCAGAGTGCCGGTCCCGCAGCGATGGAGGTCTATGCCAAGGGCGCGGCGGCGACCGACCCGGCGACGGAACAGCGCCTGCTGGCCTATGCCCTGTCGGAGTACTTCAAGGGCATGGATCCGGCCTTTCTCGGCGAGCGGCAGGAGGCCCTCCGCCGGCGTTTCGGCAGTGACTGGGAGGCTTTCGCGGCCTGGCTGTGGGAGCGCCCGCAGGAGTTTTCGGATTTCGTGACGGAAGTCAGGATCACCGCTTTCCGGACAGAGGATGTCGTCCCTGTGCGGCAGGAATACGTCCGCGCCCTGTATCAGATGCGGCAGGACAAGGGACAGGCGCAGTATCCGGACGCCAACTCGACGCTCCGCATCAGCCGCGGCAAGGTGTGTCCGTTGGTACCTCGCGATGCCGTTCGCTGCAACTGGTTCTCGACGGCCCGCGGCATCTTCGAGAAGGCCGACCCTGCCCGGCATGATTTCGCCGCGCCGGAGGATTTCCTCCGCGTCCTGAAGGCCTACGACGGCCCCGTCAATTTCATCACCGACGACGACATCACCGGCGGCAACAGCGGCTCACCCGTGCTCAACGCACGCGGCGAAATGGTCGGCCTCGCCTTCGACGGCAACAAGGAGTCCCTCAGTTCAGACGTCTGGTTCGTCCCGTCCGTCACCCGCTGCGTCTGCGTCGATATCCGCTACATTCTCTTTATCCTTACCCACTGCTATCATTCGCCCGTAGTGGCTGAGCTATAGCTTCTCTACGGCTTCGCCCCGCTCATTGAAGACACCGCCCTTGTAGCCGTCGGTGCCGGGGACGCGGAACAGGAGCAGTTCGCGGCCGGAGCCGAAATCGCCCGCCGCGCGGGTTACCTCGATCCGTACGAAGCGCACCTGCGGCGTGCCCTCGAAGCCGAAGCTCTTGACGCTGTTGTCGCGGGCCCAGCGGAAGGGAACGCTCTCGCTCCAGGCGGCGCCGTCGCGGCTCCACGAAACCGTGCCCTCGAGCAGCGTGCCGTTTCCGGCGTCCGTGCGCGGATAGTATTCCATCTTCTCGAGCGTCCAGACGGCGCCGAGATCCAGCGACAGCGTAAACGGAACGGCCTTTTCCGCCCAGCGCGTGTGCCACATCTCGCTGTCGAAGCTCAGGTCGAAGAGCTGCTTGAGCTCCTGGCCGGGCTGGGACGGGGCAGAACAGGTCCCCTGGATGCCTCGGACGGCCCACAGAATCGGATCGGGGGCGGTCTTCACGGCCTTGAAGGCGTCGAAGGAAGGCCAGCCGTCTTCGAGGCTGCGGAGGTGGAACGTATAATCCGTGTCGGGCTCGAGGCCTTCGAAGAGGAGATGGTCGCCCTTGATGCCGTCATAGACCATGCCGCCGAACTCGATGCGGTAGCTGTCGGCATGGGCGACTTTCTGCCAGCGGAGGTCGATGCTGGTGGCGGTGATGACCGGTTCGAGGAAGACGGGCGCATCCGGCAGCTTCTCCGGAGCGGGATTGCTGAGGCAGAAGGCGGTCTCTTCCGGGTTCGGATGGAGGCCGGCGCCGGCGAGGACGGGCTTGAAGTCCTTGAGGGTCACTTCCATGGCCGCTGTCGCAACGTCGCAGGCGGGAAGGCGCAGCGTAAGCATTTTCCGGGCGGCATCGAAGCTGCTTTCGACTTTCACTTTCTTACCGCCGACGGTCGCGGAAACCTTCTTCGGCTTGCCGGCCGTGCGGATGCGAAGTTCCGTAGCCTGGCTGCGGACCATGCCGGGGAAGGAGCCCGTCCAGGGCTCGATGCGGATGACGGCGTCCTCATCCGTGATCTGGCTTTCGATGCGGCGGGTGGCAAAGCTGCCGTCGAGGTAGGCTGTCGTCGTGCCGTCGTCGTCGTATTCCGTAAAGACGCTCTTGTCGAAATCCGGCACTATGTCGTAGATCCTGAGGGATTTATCCTGCAGCGAAGGGTTGTTGTGCGGCTTTGTCATCGGGATGATGGCGCCGCTGCGAAGGAAGACCGGGAGCTTGTCCAGCGGGGCGTCGTAGCCGTTGAGGACCCGGCTGCCTTCATAGGCATCGGAACTCCAGTAGTCCAGCCACAATCCATAGGGCAGATAGATGCCGTTGCGGATGTCGTTGCCGTCGGCATCGCTGTCGGTGGCCTGGTAGATAGGCGCGACGAGGAGGGACGGGCCAAAGAGGAACTGGTACTGCGTGGTCGCGACCTTCCGGGCCTCCGGGGCTTCGAATTCCATGGGCCGGATCATTGGCTCGCCGGTAACGGCCTCGCGGGCAATGCTGTAGGCATACGGCATGAGCTCGGATTTGAGCTTGAGGTAGCGGCGGTTGATGTCGGCGGCACGCGGTCCGAGCGCCTGCGGATACTTCTCGTTCATGCCCCATCCGTCCATGTTCATCTGCATCGGCGTGAAGGTCTTCCACTGGAAGTCGCGGATGTTGACGGCCTCGTTCCCGCCGCCGTGGATGCCGTCCATGTCGGAGGTGATGTTCGGCTGGCCGGAAAGGCCCGCGCAGAGGTAGGTCGGGATGTGGAAGCGGATATACTCCCAGTTGCCGCCCGCCTGGTCGCCGGACCAGACGCCGGCGTAGCGCTGGGTGCCCGCCCATCCGTCGACGGTGATGATAAACGGACGGGCGTTGTCGCCGTACTGCGTCATTACACCTGCAATGTCGGTGATGCCGTTCAGGCCGAAACTGTAGCCCCGGCCGACCCAGGCGACATCCGTTTTAAGAACGCGTACTCCCGCGTCACGCACCTCCGCGATGATATCGCGCTGGAGGAGGGCCGGGAGCGTGTCGATCGGATGGAGGTCGGACTGCGTCCAGAGGCCGATTTCGACGCCTTTGGAGCGGGCATAGTCACAGAACGCCCGGAGGTTCTGCACGTTTCCGGCGAGGGTGCCGGTCTGCCCATAGCCACAGGCGTAGCCGTCGTTCGGGAGGATCCAGCCGAGCGGCATGTCCGCCGCCTCGTAACGGTCGATGACGGCCCTGGCGGAGAACTGGTACCCGCCGGGAATCTCGCCGTTGAGCGACTCGCGGATGCCGCCGTTGTCGCTCTGGCTTTCCTTATAGCGTTTGCCGTCCTCGAAAAGGACGCCGCCCTCCTCCGCTATTTTCCAGTAATCGCGGTTGTAGGCATTCAGGTGGCCTTCGTAGAAGCCGAATTTCGGCAGCAGGACCGGATTTCCGGTGAGCTGGTAATAGAGGTTCAGCATCCGCGCGGGCAGGGCGGCAAGGGCGTTGCTGTCGACCCTTGGCCGGGGCCTCTTGGTCGTGAAGGATTCGAGAGGGGTCGGATACTCCAGCGCTCCCGGAGCGACCATCAGGAAGATATCGAGATAGGGGGTGTCATGCTGCAGGACGACCTCCTCGCCGAAGCGGTAGCTGCCCTTGGCGAAGGTGTGCCAGAGGATGCCGTAGCCGTCCGTACACCAGAACCAGGGGGCGGGGGAGCACACGCCGCCGTCCGTCCAGCTGTTCTGGTTCTCGATGGCGATGGTCTTGCCGCTGTGGCGGTACCGGCCGTTCTGGATGCCGCCGCCATAGTAGTCCGCGGCGTCGTTGCCCGGCAGGGTCAGCGTCGTGGCGTTCTGCGTAAAGTCGATGCGGATCCGCCGCCAGATGTCCTGGTTGTCGGGCTTGTGCCGCATGAGCGGGGCGTTGTGGCGGAAACGGATGCTGCCGTCCGGGGAGACGATCATAGCCACTTCGTCCGAACTGAGCCAGATTTCGTCGTCCCCAAAGGCCATGGCCGTCAGCTCTCCGGCCTCCTTCCGCGGATTGTCCACCAAAATTTTCGCCGGGGGCGTCGCCTCCGGGTCACGCACCGGGCCGCCGGCGGGATCGAGGAAGATCCTGACGATATCGGGACCATAGAAATCGACGGTCAGCTGCTTCCCGTCCGCGAGACGGATGGTGGCGGCGGTGCCTTCCATGGAAACGAGCTCCTGGGCTGAAACAGAGAGGATTGTTAATAAAATTCCAATCGTGGAGAGGAGGATTTTTTTCATATTTTTAAAAACAAAAAATCGTAAAGAAAGTTTCTTTGCAAATATAGCGATTAATTTGCAAAAGTCTCTTTTAATGATTAAATTGCGGCTCTCATACTTATAATTAAGTGCGAGAAAACAGCTAAACAACTAATATCCAATCGTAATGAAGCAAAAACTTCTGTCCAGCCTCGGCATCGTCGCAGCCGTTTTCGCGCTGTTTCTGATGCAGACTCCGGATGCTTCAGCCCAGGGCAAGATCACCGTTTCCGGTGTGGTCGTCGATGAGACCGGCGAGCCAATGATCGGTGCGGGTGTTCTCCTCAAGAACACGGTGATCGGTGTCTCCACCAACTTCGACGGCGAGTATTCCCTCACCATCGATGCGGCGGGCGGCGGCGGTGTCCTCGTCTTTTCGAGCATCGGTTATGCCGAACAGGAAATCCCTGTCAACGGCCGAGAAACCATCAATGTCCAGATGCAGCCTGCTACGGACCTTCTTGAAGAAGTCGTCGTCGTCGGTTACGGTACCCAGAAACGCGAGTCCGTCGTGGGTGCCATCTCCACGGTCGACGTCTCCAACATCAAGGTCCCGTCCGCCCAGCTGTCAACGGGTCTCGCCGGCCAGCTCGCCGGTGTGGTCGCCGTCCAGAAGAGCGGTCAGCCGGGTTCCAGTTCCGCCGACTTCTACATCCGCGGTGTATCCTCCTTCCAGGGTACCTCCAAGCCGCTGGTGCTCGTGGACGGCGTCGAGCGTGACCTCGACCTTGTCGACACGGACGATATCGCATCTTTCTCCATCCTGAAGGACGCATCCGCCTCCGCCGTTTACGGTGTGCGCGGTGCGAACGGCGTCATCCTCATCACCACGAAGAAGGGTGATGTGGGCCGTCCGAAGATCAATATCCGCGAGGAAACCGGTATCACCCAGCCGCTCATCATGCCGCGCTTCGTCAATTCCGAGCAGTTCGCCACGATGTACAACTGGGCCAAGTCCCCGGAAGTCCAGTACACGCCCGAAGAAATCGAGATGTACCGCACCCACGCGGATCCCGACCTCTATCCGGATGTCGACTGGATCGACCAGATGTACCGCAAGATGGCCCACAACCAGCGCGTCAACGTCTCGGTCAGCGGCGGTACGGATGTCGTCCGTTACTTCGTTTCCGGCTCCTACTTCACGGAAAGTTCCATCTTCAAGAACGCCGGCAACCTCTACGGTTACGACTCCTCCATCAGCTACGACAAGTTCAACTTCCGTGCGAACGTGGACATCAACCTCACCGAGTCGACCATCCTCTCGCTGAACATCGCGAACATCTATGAGACCCGCGTCTCCCCGGGTACTTCCTCCGGCAACATCTGGGGCTGGGCATTCCAGACCTCCCCGAACGCTGTTCCGGCCGAGTACTCCGACGGCACGATTTCCCGCCCGTCGGGTACCAACGAGAACCCGTGGAACCTCCTCGTCCATACCGGTTACTACGAATCCTTCACGAACTCCGCCCAGTCGGTCATCGGCCTGACGCAGGACTTCGGCAAGGCCTGGGACACCCTCCAGGGCCTGACCGCCAACATGAAGTTCTCCTGGGACGCCTGGAACTACCAGTCCCAGGGCCGCACCAAGACCCCGACCCAGTACCACGCGAGCGGACGTGACGACGACGGCAACCTCATCTTCGGCGACCCGATCGTTTCCGGCTCCAGCAGCCTTTCCTACAGCGCGGGCGGTTCCAGTTCCATGAACACCTACCTCGAGGCCTCGCTCAACTACAACCGCAGTTTCGGCGACCACCGCCTCGGCGCGATGTTCCTCTACAACCACTCCATCAAGCGCACGACCCTCGGCGGCGACGCGACGACCTCCCTGCCCTACAAGAACCAGGGTATCGCCGGCCGTGTCACCTATGCCTTCAAGGATCGTTACTTCGCTGAGATCAACGTCGGTTACAACGGTTCCGAAAACTTCGCCCCCGGCCACCGCTTCGGTTTCTTCCCGGCCTTCTCCGCCGGTTACCTGATTTCCGAAGAGCCGTTCTGGGCCCCGATCAAGAACGTCGCCAACATGTTCAAGTTCAAGGGTTCCTACGGCAAGGTCGGTAACGACCAGATCGGCGGCGCCCGCTGGCTCTATCTCCCGACCATCATCGGCGGCAACTCCGCCACCCTCGGCGAGACGGGCGGCAACGGCGGCGGCGGTCTTGCCATCGGCCGTCCCGAGAACCTCGACTTCTCCTGGGAAGAGGAAACCAAGCTCAACATCGGTGTCGAGTTCGAGCTCTGGCACAGCCTCCGCATCATGGCCGACTACTTCGACTCCCACCGTACCGGCATCCTCATGCTCCGCGGCGGTCTGCCCGGCATCGCCGGCTACCAGAACAGCTCGAAGCTCCCGTACGTGAACGTCGGTGAGACCCGCAACCGCGGTGTCGATATGACGGCCGAGTTCCACAAGCAGGTCGGCGACTGGTTCTTCACCGCCCGCGGCAACTTCACCTACAACCGCAACAACCTCGTCAACAACGACGAACCGGACTGGAAGTACAAGTACCAGAACCGTATCGGCAAGCCGTACGGCATCGGTGCCGCCCAGCCTTGGGGCCTCAAGGCCGTCGGCCTGTTCGAGAGCGAGGAGGAGATTGCGAACTCCCCGGTGCAGACCTTCGGCGAGTACCGCGTGGGTGACATCAAGTACCAGGATGTCAACGGTGACGGCCGCATCGACGCGGACGACAACATCTACATGGGCTACACGACCCTCCCGGAAATCACCTACGGTTTCGGCCTGAACGCCGAATACAAGGGCTTCGACATCAACGTCTTCTTCCAGGGCGTCGACCATG
Source organism: uncultured Bacteroidia bacterium (assembly GCA_902768665.1). GTDB lineage: Bacteria > Bacteroidota > Bacteroidia > Bacteroidales > UBA932 > Cryptobacteroides. The sequence continues at coordinate 132,028 of CACXMA010000001.1, forward strand.
TGAGCTTCTTCCTCAGCGGTCCTTCCCTGACTTCTCCGTTCTCCAGCACCTCCATCGAGCGTGCCGCAGTCCAGAAGGACGTATGGACCAACGGCTGGGACCGCCTCACCAACCACGGCGAGGATATGTCCAGGGCCGGCGACGCGGTCTATCCGCGCATGGCCATCGGCTCCGCCGCCGGTTCCTCCAACAACAGCCAGACTTCTTCCTGGTGGCAGCGTGACGGATCCTTCCTCCGTCTGAAGAACTTCGAGGTGGGCTATTCCCTGCCGAAGAAGGTCCTCTCCCGGACCGGATTCATCCAGTCCCTGCGCTTCTACATTTCGGGCAACAACCTCCTGACCTTCTCCAAGTTCAAACTCTGGGATCCGGAGCAGGGCGGCGGCCAGGGCGCATCCTACCCGAACAACCGTGTCTATTCATTCGGTCTGAACGCCAACTTTTAATTGAGGAGGACAAAAGATATGAAAAAGACTTTATATAAAGGTATTCTTGCTATTGCCCTTTCCGCGCTGACGCTGTCTTCCTGCGACAGCTTCCTGGACCGTCAGGAAGATGAGCAGCTGACCGAAGAGAAGATCTGGGCTTCGTTCAACTATACCCGCCAGTATTTCTTCAACTGCTGGGGCTATCTCCCCAGTGAGGCCTCCAGCTTCTACAGCGGCATCCCGTATTTCGGCGCTTCCGACGAGACATCGATGACCTGGAACTACGCCTACCGCTACATCAATTTCGGTTCCTGGAACGCCACGAACGTCCCGAACGACAACTTCAACAACCGTTATCAGGCGATCCGCGACTGCAACATCTTCCTCAAGAACGTGCTGAACTGCTCGGACCCGATCCTCGAGACCGACGCCGCCCGTCAGAGCCAGCTCCAGCTGTGGTACGACAGTATCCGCTGGGCCCGCGCCTACAACTACTTCCTGCTCATGCGTGACTATGGTCCGGTCTTCCTCGTCGGCGACGATGTCATGGACTTCACCGCCTCGACCCAGGCCCTCCAGCGTCCGCGCAACACCTGGGAAGAATGCGTCAAGTACGTCGAGGATGAGATGAACTACTGCGCGCAGAACCTGCCGGCGACCCTCTCGGGCGCGAACTACGGTCTCCCGACCCGCGGCGCCGCCCTCGCGGTCCTGTCCCGTCTCGAGCTCTACAGCGCCCGTCCGCTGTTCAACGGCAACGCGCTGTACAAGACGGTCCGCAATCCCGACGGTACGGCCCTCTTCCCGGAGGAGTACGACCCGCAGAAGTGGGTGGCTGCGGCATCCGCTGCAAAGAAGGTCATCGACCTCGGCGTCTACAGCCTCTACAAGGATGAGGACGATCCGACGAATCCTTTCCTTAACTATTACGGCGTCTTCCAGAAGCCCTGGAACGACGAGCTGATTTTCTGCGGCGGCGGTTACCAGTCCCGCTGGGCCCTCGGTGTCCACACGACGCCGACCGACATCGCCTCCGGCTCCGCTTACGGCGGCTGGGGTCCGACCCAGAGTTCCGTCGACAGCTACGCCATGGCAAGCGGCCGTTACCCGGTCACGGGCTATGACCGTACCGGCGGCCCGCTCATCGACTCCAAGTCCGGCTATCCGGCCGCGGACCGCGAGTTCGAGCTCACCAACATCGTGAACCCGTTCCTCAAGGCCCTCAAGACCAGTGATGCCGACGCGACTTCCAACTCCCCGCGCATGTACGCCAACCGCGAGCCCCGCTTCTACGTGACCGTCTATTTCCCGGGCACCGGCTGGAAGCACGGCGATGCCGTCGGCCGCGCCACGTTCTCTTCCGGCGGCGCCGGCCACACGACCCACGACTACCCGATCACCGGTTACCTCGTGAACAAGTGGTACGACCACACCCTCGATTCCTATCAGGGCCAGTGGGGTAACGTCACCTTCCCGACCTTCCGTTATGCCGAGGTGCTCCTCAACTACATCGAGGCCGTCCTCGAGTGCGAGGCCAACGGCGTGACCGGTCCGGATGTGGACCACGCCACCGCCATGCTCTACTGGGATCAGCTCCGTGCCCGCAGCGGCATGGCCCCGATCATGGAGGTCTACACCGACGCCACGACCGAGGACCTGATCGATCTCATCCACCGCGAGCGCCAGGTCGAGCTGGCCCAGGAAGGCCACCGCTATTTCGACGTCCGCACCTGGATGATCGCCCCGCAGGTGTGCAACGGTCCTGTCTACGGTCTGAATACCGATGCCAAGGGAACCGGCCCCAAGGAGACCGTCCCGCCGGCAGAGCTTTGGACCCGCAAGGTGATGGAGACACGCGTTTTCCGCCCGAACCATTACCTCTATCCTTTCCTCCAGCGCGAACTGGACCGCAACAAGGTTCTGACGCAGAATTATGGCTGGTAAACCGCTAACAGATATGACTATGAAAACACGTCTATTTACATATCTTCTTCTTGCCGGTGCCGCAGTGCTCTTCTCGGCCTGTGAGGATCACCGCCAGGACCATTTGGAAGACTTCCAGACGATGGTCTACTTCCGTAACGGCGGCGAGCAGTCGCTGACCCTCTTCCGCACGGGCGAGGACGGCTTCTACCGGATTCCGGTCTGCAAGTCCGGCGTCGACCTGAAGGGAACGGCCGATGCGATCGTCATTCCTTTCGACGAGGCCCAGATGCAGATGTACAACATCCGGTATGAGACCGACTACTCCCTCATCCCGTCCAACCTCTTCTCCTTCACGGACGAGAACCGCTCCCCGCTCTCCGAGCAGGACCGCGTGGAACTCGAGTTCGGCTCCGACGACGCCTATCAGGTCGTCTACGTGAGCCTCAAGACCGTGGCGCTCAGCGCCCTGATGGAGGCGAATCCGGAAAACAAGTACGTTCTTGGCCTGCAGGTCTTCTCCGACGAGAAGGTCTCGGACGAGATCAACCTCATCGTCCTGAAGCCCGAAATCGAGATCCCGATGATCTCCCTCGTGTCCGCCGGTGTCGAGACCCACAACTACACCAGCGCCAGCCCGGCCGCAGAGACCTACCGCAATACGCTCTCCCTCAACATGGAGGAGAACCTGTGGGACTTCACCTGCACCATCGCCCCGGCTGACGCCGCCTGGCTTGCGGACTACAACTACAACAACGGCAAGAACTTCGAGCTGCTGCCGGCGGACGCCTATTCGCTCTCCACCAACACCCTCGAGTTCAAGAAGGGCCAGCTGGACGCCGATTTCGAGGTCGAAATCCGCCGCGAAAGCATGGACATGCTCAAGGAATACGCTCTCCCGATCGTGGTGACGGGCTGCTCCAAGAGCGAGTTCATGGTTGACGCGAACAAGAGCGCCTATCTGCTGAACGTGCGTCTCGATCCGGACCAGATCACCCTGACGGCCGACATGGTCGAAGTCAGTGCGAACCACGCCGGCGACGGTACCGGCGCCCCGGCCCTCGTGGACGGTGACGTGACGACCTACTGGCACTCCCCGTGGAGCGGTTCCGTCACCAATGCCGACCCGGTCTACGGCATCTATGTCGACATCACCCTGAAGACCCCGCTTACGGCCATCGTCTTCTCCTACTGCACCCGCGCCCAGAACGCCAACGGCGTCCCGACGCACGTGGTGATCGGCGTCAGCAACGACAAGAGCTCCTGGACGACGATCGGTGACTGCCAGACGGCCGAAATGGCGGAAGCCAAGACGGCTACCTGGGTTACGCTCGAGCCGATGAAGCATACCTCCAGCTTCAAGTACATCCGCTTCGGCATCGCCGAGTCCGTGGCCGGTGACCTTACCGTCAACTACGCCTCGAGCCCGATGTGGACGGCCCTGTCCGAACTCGTACTTTATGGAACATCTGACAATTAGTGAAGGCTATGAAATCACTCAGTAAATATATTGGAATCCTGGCCCTGACCCTGGCCGCCGCGTTCTCCTGCGTCAAGGAGGACAGCGACTCGATGTCCCCGGGCACCTTCAAGATCGACATGGACAAGTACGAAATGCTTGCTCTCGATCAGAACGCCCAGGTCGCCTTCGTCCCGGTGAAGACAAACATCCCCGAGGACCAGTGGAAGTTCTCCTCCAGCACCGACTGGTGCAAGGTGGGCCGCAGCCTTTCTTCCGAGAAGGGTATCATGATTTCCGTCTCCGACAACACCGACAAGGAGCAGCAGCGCCAGGCCGAGGTTACCGTCAGTGCCGGCAACAACGAGTATACGCTGGTGGTGGTGCAGACCGGTTACGGTCCGGCCATCATCGTCAAAAATGTCTCGGTGGGCCCGGAAGGCGGCGAGGTCTATGTCGACGTCATCTCCAACGTCACCATCGACCAGAACGAGGTCAAAAAGCCCGCCTTCAACGCGGAAGACGGCGAGAACTGGATCGTTTACAAGGGATCGGAGTCGGTCAAGGGCTTTGCCACGACCCGCTTCATCTATCAGGTCGACGTGAACGAGCTGCCCGACAAGCGCGAGGCGACCGTCACCTTCCAGGTCGTTGACCCTGCCGACAAGGCGGCCAATACCAAGTGCGTCATCACGCAGAACAGTATTTCCGTCACTTCCACGGAGGTTTTCTCCGACGAGAAGGTGCAGGCCCTGTCCGTCAAGGCCAATCAGGTCAGCGCCTATGAAGGCCCGGCCGAGAACCTCATTGACGGCAACTACATGACCTACTACCACTCCCCGTACGAGGTGGAGACGGTGTTCCCGGTGGTCTGGGAGTTCGAGTTCTTCGGCGACCAGCGCATCGATTACATCAGCATCATGCACCGCGCTTCCGGTTCGACCCCGGGCAGCCACTGGAGAGGCCAGATCGGCACTTTCCGTGTCTACTACAAGGTCAACCCGACCGACGAATACATCTTCGCCCAGGACTTCGACTTCGGCGGCCGCGGCGGCTACCAGACCGCTTATCTGGACGAGTCGATCGAGAACGCCACCTGGATCAAGATCGAGGTGACGGACGGTGACCCGGGCAGTGCAAACGCCACGGACGGCAAATACATCACCTGCGGCGAAGTCGAGTTCTTCAACACGAACCGCGGCGAGGTCAACGACTGGATCGACAAGATCTTCACCGACCTCTCCTGCTCCGAGCTGAAGCCCGGCGTCACGAAGAAGGACATCATCAAGATGAACGCCGTGTCCCCGTATCTGGCGACGAATGTGGCCATGCCGCTGTTCAACGGCACCTACAACGAGAACGAGAAAGACTTCCGCATCCACAGCTACGAGCCTTATTCCGACAGCCGTGTCAACAGGGCCCTGGTCATGCAGTACTATTCCTCGATGAACAACCCGACCGGTATTGAAGTCCAGTCCGGCAAGGATATCATCGTGTGCGTCGACCAGATCCCTGACGGACAGACAGTCTCCCTGGCCGTTTACGGCGAGGACGGTGAGTACGGCCCGAACTACGGCGGTGGCGGCGAGACCGAGATCATCAACCAGAACACCCGGCTTCAGGCGGGAGTCAACACGGTCCGCATCACGGCCGACGGTATGGCCTACATCATGAACACCGTCCCGGTGGAGAACCGTGCCGACCTCGCGACCTTCAAGCCCGTCAAGGTCCACATCCTCCCCGGCTGCGGCACCGTCCAGGGTTACTTCGACCCGGCCCGCCACAGCGACGAGCGCTACCAGGAACTGCTCAACCGCTGCACCTGGAAGTACTTCATGATCAAGGGTGAGAAGTGCCTGTTCCTGTTCCACACCAACCAGCTCCGCTCCGACTTCCCGAAGAGCATCCGCGGCGGTATCCAGGTCTGGGACGACCTCGTCCGCTGGGAGCTTGAGCTGATGGGCCTCGACAAGGTCAAATGGTTCAACAACCACATGATGGCCGTCACCAACACCAATCCGGAGATCTACATGAACGCGACGAACCGTCGTGTCCAGTTCAATGCGAACACGATCAACTGGATCTGCAATCCCGACAAGCTCATCATCGCCGGCGAAGGCGCGGGTGTCTGCAACATCTGGGGTCCCGCCCACGAAATGGGCCACGTCAACCAGATGGCCATCAACTGGCGCGGCTGCACGGAAAGCTCCAACAATGTCTTCTCCAACTACGCCAACATGAAGCTCTCCGGCGACGAGTACTACAAGACCCGCTGGTCCCGTGGCGACAAGCTGGAGAAACTGGCCCGGAACTATGCCGACAAGCGCCCGTGGGTCATCCTGGGCAGCAGCGACCACATGAATGAGGACACCGCCCTCCACATGAGGATGAACTGGCAGCTGTGGAACTACTTCCAGAACTGCGGTTACATGGCGGATTTCTTCCCGGCCCTGTTCAACTACTTCCGCGACGGCAACCAGCTCCCGAACCAGAGCGCCCTCGACTACTACGGCCTTGCCGAGAACGCCGGTCTGTGCCAGCTCAAGTTCTATGAGGCCTGCTGCACCGTCTCCGGAACGGATCTGACCGACTTCTTCGACGCCTGGGGCTTCTTCCGTCCGATCGACCAGACCATCGAGCAGTACGGTGCGACCAAGTACACCGTGACCGATGCCATGATCAATGCCTCCAAGGCCCGTGTCCGCGACATGAACCTCCCGAAGGCCGGCGCCCTCCAGTATCTGGAAGACCGCGGCAAGTTCGGCGGCGAGACCTACAGCGAGATGGGTTACTGGACCCAGTTCAAGGATAAGGTCCAGATCACCAAGAGCCCGAAGGCGTCGATCAGCGGCACCAAGGTCGTCCTCACCGACTGTGACCAGGCGGTCGCCGTTGAAGTGCGCAAGGGCACGACCGAAACGGGCGAGCTCCTCTACTTCTCCAACATGTTCTCCTTCACTTCTCCTGTCTCCCTGTCCGGCACCACCCTGTGGGCGGTCCAGTACGACGGCAAGCGTGTGAAAGTGCAGTAATTAACTATCTTATCCGCGAAAGCCCGCCTTCGTAGGCGGGCTCTCGCCTTTATTGTCGACATATGAACAGACGAATCCTCCTTCCGGGCCTTCTGCTGCTCAGCGTGACGGCCCTCGTTTCCTGCGAAAGGGAAATGGAAGCCCCCGCCGGCAACACCATTACCATCAAGGCCTCCCTGGACGCTGAAACCAAGACCACCTATGCGGGCGAAAAGTCCTTCTCCTGGGTCGCGGGCGACCGTATTTCCCTGACGACGCAGGAAGCCGGCACCCTCGGCATGGTGACGCTCGAAACCGCCGGATCCGGCCCGAGCGTCGACTTCACCGGGGATATTCCCCTCGGGGCGAAGCCGGCCGCCAAGGCCTTCTATCCGGAGACTTTCGCGCAGCTCACAGACGGAGAAATCCGCCTTGCCCTGCCTGAAGAAATGACCCCGGACCCGGCCAATCCGCTTTCCGCTGTGCCGCTCATCGGCACGAAGCAGGAGGGCAACAGCTATGCCTTCCGCACGGCGACGGGTATCCTGAAGATCACCCTCTCCGACATCCCCGCCGACGCGACGGCCGTCGTGCTTTCCCACGAGAGCGCCGATGTGGTTCTGGCGGGCACCTTCGCCCTTCCGGAGGGGGACGGTCTGACGCCGCAGAGCGCCGTCTCGGCAAAGCAAAAAGTCACCCTTCTCTTTACGCCCGCCGCGGACGGCGAGTCCCGCAGCTTCTACTTCCCGCTGCCCGCGCAGGAGATTCCGGCCGGCCTGACGCTGTCGATCCGGCGCAGCACCCTGGCTGAGGATCAGGTCCTCGGCGTGACGGGCGCCGCCGTCGAGGTCCGCCGCAACGGCATCCTCAACCTCTCCGCGCTCGGAGCGGAGGCTGCCGGGATGCTCGTGGCATACATCCAGCCGGCGACCAAAACGGCCTTTGACGCCGGTACGGGCCAGTTCTCCTGGCTGAGCGGCGACGAGATCGACGCCGTCGTCCGGGACAAGGAAAACGTTTATTCCGGCCGCCGGTATTCGGCCCTCGATGCGGGTCTGGAGTCCCGTTTCGCCCTCGTGGAGGGGGAGAAGGCCGACGACCTCGTCCTGACCGGCTGGGCCTTCTATCCGTCCCGGGAGAATGAAGCCGCGCAGAACGGCGGTTATGCCCTGCAGTGGGGCATCCGCCCGAATTACTACCCGGCCGACCAGGAGCGCTGGCCCGATGAGACGGAACTCATCACGGTCGACCTTCCTTCCCATCTGGCCCACCCGACGGAGAATCCGATGGGAACAATTCCCCTTCTCGGTGTCCGCCAGGACGACTTCCGCTACCGCTTCGCCCCGATGACGGGCATCGTCGCCGTCCGGATGACGGACATGACCGACGCGCTGGACTTCATCTCCATTACGGGTACGGGAGCGCTCTCCGGCAGTTTCCACCTCGACCAGGCCACGGGCTCCATTTCCCAGGAAAGCGCCCTTTCAGCCAGTCCTGACGGCCTCACGATCCATTTCTCGGGCGTAGGCGCCGACGAGACCTTCTACTTCCCGGTGCCTGCCGGCACGATCGAGAACTTTACCCTGACGGTCGGCAGCAGCCTCAACTCCGACGAGTCCATGGTCAAGACGGCGAGTTCTCCCGTGACCGTCAAGGCCGGTGAAATGGTCGTCCTGAACGCTTCCTTCGAGCCCAAGGACCTGCAGTGGGAAGTCGTTTCCGATGCGGTGCGGTTCGTCGACGATTTCATGTGGTCGATGCACAGCGCCTATACGGCCGACACGCCGGTGACCGTGACGCTGGAGCGCAGCGGTCTCCATCCGGAGAAATACCGCATCAACAATCCCTACACCGTCGCCAACGCGCAGTTCGGCTACACGCCTTACACCGAGGGCATCGTGGCCGATCCATACCTCGTCTTCTGGCTGAACGACGACGGCATCGTCCGCTTCAACCGCTTCCGCCTCGGCATCGAGGACAGGGATTCCGGCGGCCGCCCGATGATGATTACCCATCCGCTCGACTGGTCTTCCGGCAAGAAGGGCATCTACAATAAGGTCGTCACGGCCCTGAAGGACGGTACGCCGCTCGAGATCGAGCTGGCTCCCATGTATTCCGACCCGAACGATTCCGGCCACTTCTACTCCCGCGACAACGAGGGAAGCTCTACTACCCAGCGCATCCACATCAGCATTCCGGACGATGCGCCCGAGAGCTGGGAACCGGTCGCCGAGGGCGAGTTTGTCGACGAGCTCATCTGGTCCCTGCAGGGCTGGGGAACGGCGAAGGTGCCGGTGACGCTCGAGCAGAGCAGCAAGGTTGCGACTTCCTTCCGTATCGCCAATCCTTACCTCGCGGCCAAGGAGCAGTTCAGCTATGTGCCGTACGAGAACGCCGACGATATCGCAGATTATATCTATATCACGCTGAAGGACAACGACCTCCTCAGCTTCAACACCTTCAATGCCGGTATCGAGGACAAGCCCTCCGGCGGTCACCAGATGCGGATCTGGTACCCGAGCCAGTGGGGCGGCTCCTATGACGTGTCCTATAACAAGGTGCTCGAATGGCGGAGCGACGGCCTTCCCGCCCGCTTCCAGTTCGCTGTCGTCTACTCCGGTACGACAAGCTCCCTCTATAGTTACAAGTACACCAAGAACACCGCGCCGAGCATCTTCTTCTCCTTCCCGGAGGCGGAGCAGCCGCAGCCGGAAGAGGAGTGGACGCCCCTTGGCGAAGCGCATTACCGCGACAAGTTCCTGTTCGCCAACAGCCCCTACGCGGGAGCGCAGCTGGACCGGAGCAACCTCGGCCGCTATCGTCTCGCCAACCCTTATCCGGCGCTGGCGGCACAGACCGGAACGACCCTGACCTATACCCCGGATGACTATCTCTACTTCACCATCGCCGACAGCGGCCTCATCGATTTCGACGAGATGGTGACCGGTATGGAGAAGGTCGACGGCGGTTACGGCTGGAGCGTGTCCATCAGCCATCCGAAGGTGCTGAACAAGAATATCAATTACAACAAGGTCCTGACCCGCAACGGCGCCGGCGAGCCGGAGTCTCTCCAGCTGGCCCCGATTTATCACGAGTCCGGAGATGTTTCTTCCAAGTACAAATACTCCCGCGACTACTACGATGACATGATCCGCATCCTGATGCCCGGCGTGCCTTCGCTGGACGGAGCGGCGGTCGTTACGGTCAGGCAGTATCCGCTGATGCCGGCCTTTGACAACCCGGTCGAGACGCTGAGCCTGCCTTCCGGCACGCTGGAGAAGCTCGTCGTGAAGATGTCCGGCCTCAAGAGCTACGCCAAGGTTACCGGTGTCCGCCTCTACCAGGGCGGCTGGATGAACGACGATTATGTGTCTCCGGATGCTTCCGGCACGGTAGTGATGACCTCGTTCAGCAATGCGACGGTTTCCGGTGACATCGACCTGAACTTCCGTTTCGAGGAGCTGGCGGTCGGTACGCCGATCACCTTCACCATCCAGGAAGTCGTCGTGGACGGCCAGAGCCTGGAGATCCATCAGGATGTGATCCCGCACCTGTCCGGTGTCGTCGTCAACCATGGCGGCGACAAGGTCACCGTCCGCAATGGCGCGGAAGAGACCGTCGCCTCCTTCCGTATCCCGGCGCTCGTGACGACGACAAAGGGCACGCTGATCGCGGCCTATGACGTCCGCTACGATTCCTCGGTCGACCTTCAGGGCGACATCGACGTCGGCTTCAAGCGCTCGACCGATGGCGGAAAGACCTGGAGCGACCTCGGCCTGGCCATGGATCTGGGCATCTGGGGCTATGAAGACAAGGTCGCGGCAGGGGAGATGAGCTGGAAGGATGCGCAGAAGCTCAACGGCATCGGCGACCCTTGCCTGCTGGTGGACGAGAACACCGGCGAGATCTTCTGCTTCGCCGTCTGGGCCCATGACCACGCCAACAGCCGCTGCATCTACTGGGCGGGCACCGGTTTCGATCCCATCGATACGCCGCAGCTGATGATGGTCCGTTCGACCGACGACGGTCTGACATGGTCCGAGCCGATCAACCTGACCCGCCAGATCAAGCGCTTCGACTGGATGATGTCCTTCCAGGGCCCCGGCCGCGGCATCACGATGAAGGACGGCACGCTGGTGATTCCGTTCCAGCACCAGGAAGGTTCCCGGTCGCTGAACTCCGGCATCATGTACTCGAGCGACCACGGCCGGACGTGGCATACCCACGCCTATGCGCACCCCGTGACGAGCGAGTCGGCCGTTGCCGAGATCGAGCCCGGTGTGCTGCTGCTGACGATGCGCGATGAGACCAACTCCCACTATCGCCGCAATTTCACGACCTCCGACCTCGGCCGTACCTGGCAGGAGCACGCCTCCAACGGCAAGCTCGTCGAGCCGACCTGCGAGGCCTCGCTGATCCATGTCGATGCGGCGGACAATGGTCTCGGGAAGGATCTGCTGCTGTTCTCCAATCCGGCGAGTTCTTCCGGCCGCAACCACATCACCATCAAGGCCAGCCTCGACAAGGGCGTGACCTGGGAGCATGAGCTGCTGCTGGATGCCGGCGGAGCGCTGGGCTATAGCTGCCTGACGATGATCGACAAGGACACCGTGGGTATCCTCTACGAGTGCTCCAAGGGCAACATCTTCTTCCAGGCGGTGCCGCTGACGGCGATTGTCCGTGAATAACAAAAACCGGGGCCCTCGAAGGCTCCGGTTTTCGTTTATAGCAGTCCGTCCGGGATTTCCAGCATGATTGTGCGGGTGTCCGGGTTGACCTCGAGAATGAGGTCGTCGTGCAGCGGCAGCAGCACCTCGTGCGCTTTCTCCTGCGCGTCTTTCTTCCCGTCATTCCACGGCTTGTCTTTCCCGTCATTCCACGGCTTGTCCGTGGAATCTCTTTCTACCCAGATGCAAAGGTTCCCGGGGATGTCCTCATAGTCGCGGACCGTGCCGACGGTGGCGCCGGTCGCGTCGAGAACCGTCCATCCGATGATGTCTTCCCCGTCCTCTTCCTCGGGGGCCTCGACATAGACGTCGCGGCCGGCGAGTTCGTCGGCGTCGGCGAGACTGCGCACGCCCGTCAGGTGTACGAGGGCGCGTCCGGTGCCCCTGCGGGTGAAGGATTCAAAAAAGAAGGGAACCGGCAGTCCGTCGAATTCGACGAACACCGGTTCCTTGGGGTTGATTTCTTCCGGATCCATACCGAGGAAGGTCATGAGGACCTCCCCGTCGGTTCCGTTGGATTTCAGGATTCGGGCGATCAGCCGCATCTTACTCGGCAGCCTCTTCGGCGGCGGGAGCTTCTTCGGCAGTCTCCTCGGAAGCGGCGGCTTCCTCGGCGGCCTTGCGGGCAGCCTCTTCGGCCTCAGCCTTGCGCTTGGCGATAGCCTCTGCGCGGGCGGCGTTGACCTTGGCCTCAGCGGCCTTGGCTTCCTTGGCCTTCGCGATCGCGTCGTTCTTCAGACCCGAGACCTTGGCATTGACCTTCTCATCGTGCTGAGCCTTCCAGGCGGCGAACTTGGCGTCGGCCTGCTCCTGGGTCAGGGCACCCTTCTCGACACCGCCCTGGAGGTGCTTGCGGAGAAGCACACCCTCGTAGGAGAGGAGGCGGCGGGCAACCAGCGTGGGCTGGGCACCGACGTTGAGCCATGCAAGAGCGCGGTCACTGTTGAGGGTGATCGTAGCAGGGTTCGTGTTCGGATTGTAGGTACCAATCTCTTCGATGAAACGACCGTCACGCGGGGAACGGGAGTCGGCCACAACAATGTGGAAGAATGCGAAATTCTTCTTACCGTGGCGCTGTAAACGAATCTTAACAGCCATTGTGAATCTGTTGTTTAAAAATTAATAAATCGTGTATGCTTCCTTCTCGAGAAAGCGGCTGCAAAGATAGTGAAATTTCGTGGATTGCACAATTTTTCGCACTTTTTCGGCGAAAAAATTTGGTAATTCAAATTTCGTTTGTACCTTTGCAGTCCCAAAGTTTGCGGACGTGGTGAAATGGTAGACACGCTACTTTGAGGGGGTAGTGGGCGTTGGCCTGTGTGAGTTCGAGTCTCACCGTCCGCACAAAAAGAGCGATCCGAAAGGACCGCTCTTTTGATTTATACCAATCCCGCTATCAATTCGAGAAACGCAGCGTCAATCCTGTCGAAGGTATTGAGCTCCGTGCTGTCGATATCCAGCACAGCCGTGACCGGCTTGTCTTTCCCGTCATTCCACGGCTTGTCCTTCCCGTCATTCCACGGCTTGTCCGTGGAATCTCTCATCGGCACGACAATCTCCGACCGCGACAGGCTGCTGCAGGCGATGTGCCCGGGGAACTCCTCCACGTCGGGGACGATGATGGTCTCGCCCCTTTCCCACGCGGTGCCGCAGACGCCCTTCCCGTAGCCGATGCGAAGGCATGCGGACGGTCCCTGGAACGGCCCCAGCACAAGCTGCTTCCCGTCCACACGGTAGAATCCGACCCAGAAGAATTTCATCCGCTCATAGATCATGGCGGCGGTGTTGGCCATCCTGGCGATGGGGTCGGGCTCATCGCCGAGCAGCAGGCGCAGGTCCTGGTAGAGCCGCAGGTAGCGGAAAGCCGTAAGGGGGAGGTGGCAGTAGCCGTCGGGCTTCTTGTCGAGATAGTTCTGATGGTACTCCTCGGCGGGGTAGAAGCACTGCAGCGGCTCCAGCTCCGTGGCCAGGGCTCGTTCGGGCACGAAATCGGGCTTTTTTGTGCCCATTTTGCCTTTTTTCTCTGACTCGGGCACGAAATCAGGCATTTTCGCGCCCAATTTCATGGCCACTTCGGCGAAAACAGGGGCGATGACCTCCACCTCTGCCGGATCGGTATAGTAGATGCCCGTGCGGTAGCGGGTGCCGACGTCGTGGCCCTGCTGATTGACCGAGAGCGGGTCGATGATGGCGAAAAACAGGCGCGTCAGCTCCTGCAGCGATACCCGATCCGGGCGGTAGCGCACGCGGACGGTCTCGGCGAAACCGGTCGTGTCGGTGTAGACCTGCTCGTAACGTGGATTCTCGATGTGGCCGTTGGCGTAGCCCGGCATGGCCTCGGTGACGCCGTCCACGCCCTTGAAGAAGTGCTCGACGCCCCAGAAGCAGCCGCCGGCGAAGTAGATTTCCTTGGTGTTCATGTTGCAAATGTAAGAAAAACACGGGAATTCCGTCGGAAAATTCGTAACTTGCCGCTGTTAGAACAATCATTCAGCCATGGAATCTTCCTTCAATATCGAAACCGCCAAGTGGGGCGAGGTGAAACAGCTTGACCATTACGACATTGCCCTGCTGCCCTGGGGCGCGACGGAGCCGCACAACGGCCATCTTCCGTATTGCACGGATGTGATTCTGTCGCGGGATATCGCCCTCGAAGCGGCGGAGCAGGTGCGCGCCTTCGGTGTCAACGCCATGGTCCTGCCCGGCATTCCCCTCGGCTCGCAGAATCCGGGGCAGACGGGCCTTCCGTTCTGCATCCACACGCGTCAGGAGACGCAGAAGGCCGTGCTGGAGGATATCGTCAGTTCGCTGGAGCGGGCCGGAATCCGGCGGCTTCTGATTGTCAACGGCCACGGCGGCAACAATTTCAAGGGTATGATCCGCGACATGGCCATCGCAAGGCCGGATTTCCTCATTATGGAGAGCGAATGGTTCGCCTTCATCCCCCGCAAGGGCTATTTCGAGGCGGAGATCGACGACCATGCCGGCGAGCAGGAAACGTCCGTGATGATGCACTACCACCCGGAGCTCGTCCGGATGGAATTTGCGGGAGAGGGCCGCTCCCGGGGCTTTGCGCCTGCCGGGCTCAATGACAAGACAGCCTGGGCGCCGCGCGACTGGTCTCGCGTCTCCACGGACACCGGCATCGGCAATCCCCGCGCCTCCACGCCCGCCAAGGGCGCAGCCTATGCCGAGGCCGTCGTCGCCCGCTATGTCCGCCTCCTCCGCGACGTCTGCCAGGGCGATCTGTATTAAGATTTTCCTTCGACAATCCAGTGGCCGCCTTTTTTGAGCGACAAATAGAGTAATTTTGAGCGACATTTAAAATAGTGTCGCTCAAAACACTTGTTTGAAAGAAGAATTACATGACTTCCAACGTCGGCTGGACGGGGTCGGTGAGATGGTAGATGTGGTCGCGCTCGACGGAGGTTACGCCCTGGACCTTTTTGAAGTAGTTGATGGCGTCGCGGATGTCCTTGCCTTCGGGGATGCGGATGGCGATGCCGGGGATGATGCTGTAGTCATAGATGAGCTCGGCACCATAGGCTTCGACGGCCGAGAGCAGCGGCTCCTTGCCGATTTCCTCGTCGTACATGATGATCAGTTTGTCCGGCGAGACGTCGGTCAGGGTTTCTTGTACGGGGAAGGAATTGTCGATGGTCTCGACGCTCTTTTGCGTTCCGCAGGACATGGCCGCCGCGAGGGCCACCAAAAAGATGATAATCTGTTTCATACCCATCTCTCTTGCAATAACTGTACCCGCATCCCTGACCAACCGCTGCAGCGCCCTCGGCGCTGGTAATGCTCCAACTTCTGGCACATTACCCGCAAAAATGCCCCATTTTGCCGGCAATGCTCCATTCCCCGGCAGCATTACTGGCATTCAAACAGCCCCGACATCTCCGTCCGTGGACTTTGTGTGTGATTGGGCGATACCTGCTATACCTGGTAAATACGCTTCAATTTTTTAAAAAAAGGGGCGACCGCCTGGCCGCCCCTGATTCCAATTAGAATGGTGACTAGTTTTTGGAAGCTTCAAGGCTCTTCCAAATATTATCATTCGATAATGAGCAGATTAATTAGTTAGAATAGATCTCTAATTCTGCCATCGCAGCGTATTTGCCGGAACTGCTACTGGAGATGATACCTTGAGCAGATTCGGTAATTCCGATTCTGAGATATTTGCAAGAGGCCGGAATAACAACACCAGGAAGCGTAATCTGCGCTCCAGCTGCTGCATTTTTCATGTCTGTAGTGGACATGTCATAGCCTTCAATCCGGTTGTATGAGCTTCCGTCAGTGCTATAACCAAATACAATCTTGTAAGGTCGTTGAGCGTTGCCGTTATGACGAACATTATATTTCATACTAAATACTGTGTTTATTGTATTAGTTAGAGTAACATCAATATAGGCGCCATAGACATCGTCACGATCATCTGGACCTTCACTGTATTTTGTATGCCAGTAAGTATTTGTATTCCCATCCCAAAGGGCTTCTGGCCCGCCGTTATCTCCCGCATACGTTGTACTTGTCTCATTAGAAGATACCGTCAAAGCGGTGATGGCATTCTTTTCGGAGTCACTCTTTATATAATAAATCGGAATCGAGCCGAAAGAAAGAACTCCATCTTCTGTCAGTTCCTCTGGGATATAATTATCGCTTTCTGTAGATTTGAAGACAATATAATTAAGATAGTAGGTGCCACTTTCTCCGAAACTACTTGTCGGGATAGTATAATTCCCCTTATTATATGCTTCATTAAGGTTTGCAAATCGATTTCCACTCACCCAATTCCCCTTATTAGCATAATTGCTCGGCGTAAGCGCTTCT
This sequence comes from uncultured Bacteroidia bacterium, assembly GCA_902768665.1. Taxonomy (GTDB): domain Bacteria; phylum Bacteroidota; class Bacteroidia; order Bacteroidales; family UBA932; genus Cryptobacteroides. The sequence continues at coordinate 148,409 of CACXMA010000001.1, forward strand.
GTATAAACATCAAAGCGCAATTTTTGAGTTGATGTTTTGTGATAACGAAGCTTGGGCGTAAATCCTTGTTCAGTTATGACAAACGGGAGAGCATTCAACTCTGGAATTGTTAAGCACTCGTTGCGAGTAAATACCAACTGTTTTTTGATGGTTTTTGTCACAATCGAAGTTCCATCCTTCTTTTCGAGTTTTATGGCCAGTTTATTGGCGGGGAAGGTACCTACAGGGATATTGAAGTAGAAGTCGCGAGAATCAATAAAGCCCTCAGTTGAGAGGTTGACTCCCTGAAAACCATTACCATATCCTTGATAGTTGTTAATGCCAATTGTAACCACTCCCTCATCTTTGACTAAAGTGAAGTCGCCATCAACGGGATAATTATCCTTGTCCAAGGCACACAATTTTATGGTAGCGGTTTCAGCTGGAATGTTGTTAACCGTGACTTTCATGACTGCCATGGCGGTCTTGAAGTTGAATTTGGTTACCTCGGCAAGAACATCGCTATCCGGGAGTCCCACCAGTGCGATGGATGAAGCAAGGCCAGATACGGCGCTCGGTAACTTTATGTAAGGGGCATTATAATAATTGCCGCCATCATTAGAAGGTACAAGATTGTAAGGATACACCGCAATACCGGAACTTATCCATTCGCCTGGATTCTGATGTTTATTCACCAAACCATAAAACTCTGCATTTCGGCCTTCTTCAGTGATGTCTCCGTAAGCGGCTACAAGACTTATGGTATTGAAGTTCTGAGTTTCAAAGTTTGCTCCTTTATTAACAACGAGTCTAATCGCATCCCCATCAACCCAAGTCATTTTGCCGTCGGCATCATAGGCTGTCTTGGAGATTTCCTTATCGAGAGTACCACGGATGCTGATTCTGACCATCTCCTCATTTTCTTCTTCCGGGACGGTTGCCTGTTCAACTTCCTTTTCGCAGGAGAGAGTGAAAAGCGCTGCAGCAAAAACAAGCGCAAAAGTATAGAGCTTTTTCATATTCATTTCCTCCTTATAGATTAATCCCAGAAATCATCTATATCCTCTCCGGCGCCTGTGCCGTAGTCTCTCATACTCAGGTCTTCCCCATTCGAAAGAATGTTCTGCTCGAAGGTCACATACGTCATAGTGACCTCCGGTGTAAGGTATTTTTTCTTCATTTTATAAAATTGGTTATTGTGATTCTAGTTCATGCCGGCTTTCCGGCCAACGTCCTAAGTTGGGCACTATAGGACCGACAAAGTTAAATATTCTAAATGAAAGTTCAAACTATTTATAATTATTTGTGTAACAACAAGAAATAAATAAAATTTATTAATAATTATCATACTAAAAAATCAACGGCTTTATGAATAAACCCCCGTTATCGCACTTTTCTGATTATCTATGCATCTCATCGCTTCTCTTACCTGTTTTTAGTGCCCAACTTAGAACGCATAAGCATTATCAGGAAAGAACCGCATAACACATTAAACCAAATACAACATGAAGAAAAACTATCTGTCGCCGGAGGTGGTGGTTACAACAATCACTTTTGAGGGGAACTTCCTAAATTCTGAAAGGAGCACTCAGTCTAATGATCCTAATATGACAATGGAAGATTATTCCGACATTACGTGGACTTATTAATATCCTCTGCTATGAAAAAAGTATTTTTCTATACCATGGCCGCAGCGGCCTTAACTATCGCTTCCTGCCAGAAAGAGATTAATGATGTTCCCGAAACAGAGGTGGCCCCTTCCGTGGAGACTTTCACAGCCGTCGTTGACGAGCCTCTCACGAAGGCCGACTATACTATAAACGGCAGTTCTGCAGAATTCTCTTGGAATTCCAATGACGCATTCTATCGTCTGGTAAGAAGTTATATTGTAGACGGAGAAAACCGTTCTTATAGCTCATACAATCACTACACTTACACAGCTTCTTCTGCAAGTGGATATACTGCTACGTTCACAGGAGGCTCTTTGGGAGATGGGTACGAAGATACAGGATTCGCGCTTTTCCCCACTACTTTTGCCAACAATGGTTCTGAATTCGGATACGTTAAGAATAATAATGCCTTAAAGTTCATCTTGAATGAGCAATTGACTTATGATGCTGAGCATCCTTTAAAGAACATTGTCCCCATGGTCGGTACTCTTTCGGGGACAGAATATACTTTCAAGCCTGTTGTGGGAGTGATTGGTATTAAGGTTCAAAACATACCCTCGACATATACTTCCATTACAATTGCTTCATCAAGCGGCGGTATGAGCGGAACAACTGTTACAATGACCTCGGTAACAGATTCTTCATACAAGACCAATATTGGAAACCTTGTTGGTGCCAGTTCTTTAGGTTTGAGAAAAGAGTGGTTCACCGCAGGAACAACTAAGACGTTTACATTTAACGGTTTGAATCCCTCAAATACGTACACCTTCTATTTCCCGGTACCTGTTGGAACATATACTGATCTCTCCATTACATTCAAAGAGGGATCTACCATTAAAGGCACTGTTCAAGCTACCGGTTTGAATCTGAATGTTACTCGCGCCACGGTTATCACAATCCCCACCGTAATTAATTGCAATAATGTTGGATTGTCCGTTAATTTGACGGATGTGTTGGGTACATATTATATGGTCGTATCCTCCTGCTCTTACTCAACAAATAATAAGACGGGTGAGCTTGTTATAGAGGATAGTGATGACCCTTCCAAGGGGAATGTTATGATAACCAAATTTGCAGATATCACAGGTAAACAATATGGAGTTTATGATGGATATAAGCTTGTTTTCCCTGCAGACCAGCTCTATGGTGACAATCCTTATTCCAATGCTGCTGATTATCCAAAAATTGCCCTTGACGCCTTCACTGGAGGAGTGACCGACGCACAGTTTAACATAATCGAACCGGGACATATCAAGTATGTGGGCGATGCTATCGGATTCCGTGCTACCACGCAGGAATTGTGGTTCAACAATGATCACAATGGCGCATGGCCTTGGAGTCTGGCTTTTGGCTCTCTGGAGGCAATACGTGGTATAACCCCGATTCCGCTCACCGAGAGTATGGTGTCTGTATCTGCGAATGAAACATACACGGGAGATAATGGCGGTCCTGCTGCCCTTGTGGATGGCAATACGGGCACCTATTGGCATTCGCCGTGGAGTTTCACCGGAACGTATGATCCCACTTACGGTGTTTACATTGACGTGGATCTTGGCAGTGGGAACGAGGTGACCAAGTTCAACGCTCGTTTCCATCTGCGTAATTCCCAGAATGACCATCCTGACCATATTAAGATATATGCTTCCACGGACGGCAGCAACTGGGGTAGCGCCCTTGCGGATGTTGAGAACATCTACGCAACCTATGGCCAGAACAGTTGGACGGATCTCATCCCGTTTACGGCGGCCTCTGCTTCCCGTTATGTCCGAATAGCGATTCTTTCCACAAAAGGTTACAATGGGGCGGTTTCTAATCTAACCACTTCGGGCTGTACCCATATGGCAGAACTGGAACTATACAGTTTGGACTAATTAACCCGCTATGCTATTTGCAGGTCGGCCCTTAGGTCGGCCTGTATTTGTATGATATGAAGAGTCCCAACTATCGTGTTTCATGCACGGGAGGCTTGAAATTGTGGGAGTCGTGTAAGGGAAAGGGCTTGGCCATTCCGATTCTTCTTCCTATCTTTGCAAAAGTAACATTATAATGTCACTTTATGCAAAAGATACTCTACCATGGCTCCGGAAAGATTGTAAAGCGGCCCGTGTATGGTGCAGGGAATCCCCGAAACGATTACGGGTTGGGGTTTTATTGCACAGAGAGCCCGGAGCTGGCGCGCGAGTGGGCAAGTGCTGAAGCCGCGGACGGATTTGCCAATCAATATCGGATAGACATGTCCGGGCTGACAGTCCTCCATCTCAACGGGCCGGAGTACACGATCCTCCATTGGCTGGCCATCCTGCTGGAGAACCGGACCTATGAGCTGCGAACGCCCGTGGCCATCCAGGGGCGGCGGTATCTTCTGGAGCATTTTCTGCCCGACTACAAAGGCTTCGATATCCTTGTCGGGTACCGTGCGGATGATTCCTATTTTTCGTTCTCCAAGGCTTTTCTGGAGAATGGAATCAGTCTGGAGCAGCTTCGCAGGGCCATGCAGCTGGGGAAGCTGGGCGAGCAGACGGTGCTTAAAAGCGAGGAGGCTTTCTCCCGCCTGCAGTTTGTCGGGACGGAGCCGGTCGACAGCAGCATATTCTTCGCGAAAAAGCGGGCGAGAGACCTGCAGGCGCGCCGGGACTTTTCTCTCATGCTGGGAGAAACTCCCGTTGTCGGGGCGACATACATGTTGAACATTCTCACAGAAAAATGGGACAGCCATGATCCGCGTTTACAATGAACATTACCTGACAGACGTCATGGAAACCATGGGGGCCATGCTCGACTACGCCGTCAATTCCTGCGGCGAGGACCGGACGCTTTTCTATGCCCGCTTCCTCCGAAGCGGCATTCCCGAGCAGATCGAGCGGGGCAATCCGCGTTATCTCTGCGGGATATCCGGCATTGAAATGGCCATGGAGGTCGCCCGCCGGACGGGGCCTGCCCTGAAAGAGGCCGAGCCATACATCGACATGGGCAGTCCGGAATACTGGACAGGCTGGGCGCTGGGATATCTTCAGCGGACGCTGGAGAGGGGGTTCATGGCCCTTTACAGGGCGGGGCTGGACGATACGGCCCTCCATTCCCGGTATGCGGCGCTTCATGAAGCCGATTTGACGAAGGTTCTGGTCTGTGCGCTGCAGATAACGGATAAGACGGAGGGTTCCCGTTTGAAGCGGCAGCGGAAGGCCGCACACATGACGCAGAGGCAGCTGTCGGAACTCTCGGGGGTATCCCTCCGCGTCCTTCGCGCCTACGAGCAGTCCCGGATATCCCTGTCCGCAGCCAGCGCGGGCCACATCATCCGCCTGTCGCGGGCCCTGTCCTGCACTCCGGAGCAATTGGCTGGCTAGCTTTTGGCCGTGTCGCGGGAAATCGTTATCTTTACGGAAAACGCTGATACCATGAAACGTCTCCTCGTGCTCGCACTGGCCCTGCTGCTGGCCATTCCGACCTTCGCGCAAAAGATCAAAGTCGCCTGCGTCGGCGACAGCATCACCTATGGCATGACCATCACCGACCGGGAGCATGACAGCTATCCGGCTCAGCTGCAGGCGCTGCTGGGGGACGGCTACGAGGTCGGGAACTTCGGGAAGTCGGGAGCGACCCTGCTGCGGCGGGGACATCGCCCCTATATGCAGCAGGCCGAGTATCAGCAGGCGCTGGCCTTCGCCGGGGACATCGTCGTGATCCACCTCGGCATCAACGACACCGACCCGCGCGACTGGCCGGTCTGCGGGATCGACTTCGTGAAGGACTATCTGGCCCTCGTCGAAAGCCTGCGGGAGGCGAATCCTCAGGCGCAGTTCTATATCGCCCGGATGACGCCCCTCGGAGCGTCTCACTACCGGCTGCTGACGGGCAACATCCCGTACCACCGCCACATCCAGCACGCCATCGAGACCGTCGCAAGGGAGTCCGGAGCCCGGCTCATCGACTTCTATGAGCCGCTGATCGCCCGGCCGGACCTGCTGCCCGACGCCGTCCACCCGAATGCCGAGGGCGCGGGAATCCTGGCCAGAACGGTCTACAGCGCCATCACCGGCGACTTCGGCGGCCTGCAGCTGTCTCCATATTACTCCGACAACATGGTCCTGCCGCGGGACAAGCGTTTCGCGATTGCCGGTACGGCCGATGCCGGCGAAAAGGTCACTGTCCGGCTGGGCCGTAAGAAATATACCGCCACGGCCGGTGCCGACGGCCGCTGGTGCGTCCAGGCAGGCCCGTTCAAGGCCACGGAAAGCACCACGCTCCGCATCGGGACCCGCAGCCGCAAACTGAGCTTCCGGAATGTCGCCATCGGCGAACTCTGGCTGTGCTCCGGCCAGTCCAACATGGAGTTTGAACTCCGCCAGTGCAACGACCCGGAGGGCACGCCCGATGCGGGACTGCGCCTTTTCGACAGCAAGTGCCGCTGGCGCACGGACGCTGTCGCCTGGCCGGCGGAAGCCCTCGACGCCACAGACCGGCTGGCGCACTTCCAGGAGGCCTCGTGGAGCGCCGCGACAGCGGAGAATGAAGCCGTCTTCTCGGCCGTCGGCTACTGGTTCGGCAAGACGCTCCGCGACAGCCTCGGCGTTCCCGTCGGCCTGATCTGCAACGCTGTCGGCGGCTCCCCGGTGGAGGCCTGGATCGACCGCACGACGCTGGAGGACGGTTTCCCGGAGATCCTGCCGAACTGGTGGCAGAACGGGCTCGTCATGCCCTGGGTCCGTCAGCGCGCGGCACAGAATCTCTCCGGCGCGAACCGCCGCCACCCCTATCAGCCGGCCTACCTCTTCGACGCCGCGATCCGTCCGATGGACCATTTCCCCATCACTGGCGTCCTCTGGTACCAGGGCGAATCCAATGCCCATGACGTCGCGGTGTTCGAACGCCTTTTCCCGCTGCTCGTTGATTCCTGGCGCGGTTTCTTCGGGGATGTCCCGTTCTATTACGCCCAGCTGTCCTATATGGAACGGCCTCTCTGGCCCGAATTCCGTGCGGCGCAGGAGCGGCTCGTGACCTGCCGCCCCGGTCTCGGGATGGTCGTCACCTTCGACCTCGGCATGGCCTACGAAGTCCATTACCCCAACAAAAAGCCCGTAGGGGAGCGCTTTGCCCGCCTGGTGCTGGGCGGTAATACCAATTAATGGGGATTGCCAGAAGAGCTTTTTTGCCGTAACTTTGCACGGCAAAATCGAAAAAAGGCAATGTCTCTGGCAGATCTCAAGACGGGCGAAAGCGGCGTCATCGTGCGTGTCAACGGCCACGGTGGCTTCCGCAAGCGTTTGATAGAGATGGGGTTCATCCGCGGAAAGAGCGTGCGCTGCGTGCTCGGCGCCCCGCTGCGGGACCCGATCGAGTATGAGGTTCTGGGGTACAAGGTATCCCTGCGGCGCACCGAAGCGCAGAATATCGATATCGTGTCCGAGACCGAGGCCGAGGAGGCCCTCTTTACCGACGAGCACCTCCGGGCGCTCGAGCCGACCTCCCGCGACGACAAAATCGACCGCCAGCTCATCGACAAGGCCCTTGCCCACGTCGCCGAGGAGCGGCGCCACGTCATCCGCGTGGCCCTTGTCGGCAACCCCAACTGCGGCAAGACCTCCCTTTTCAACATCGCCTCCGGCGGCCATGAGCACGTCGGCAACTACAGCGGCGTGACGGTGGACGCCAAGGAAGGACATTTCTCCCACAGCGGCTACGACATCACCCTTGTCGACCTCCCCGGAACCTATTCGCTGTCAGCCTATTCGCCGGAAGAACTCTATGTCAGGAAGAACCTCATCGACGCCATGCCCGACGTCATCGTCAATGTCGTCGACGCATCCAACATCGAACGCAATCTCTACCTGACGACCCAGCTTATCGACATGAACCTTCGGACCGTCGTGGCCCTGAACATGTACGACGAGCTCAAGGCCAAGGGCGACACCGTGGATGTCCAGCAGCTGAGCTATCTGCTCGGCGTGCCCGTCTGCCCGACCGTGAGCCGCAGCGGCGAGGGGATTTCCGACCTGTTCGACACCGTCATCAAGGTCTATGAGCAGAGCGATCCGCGCCTGAGCCGCCACATCCACATCAACCACGGCCGGGAGCTCGAGGAGAGCATCGACCGTGTCCGCTCGCTGATTCTCCAGGACCAGTCCATCCGTTCGAAATATTCCACCCGCTACCTCGCGATCAAGTATCTCGAGACGGACCATGACATCGAGCGCATCGTGGAGGCCCTTCCCCTCGGCCCCGCCATCCGCGAGGCCCGCAAGGAGGAGACCGCCCGCTTGCAGCGCCTCCTCAAGACGAGCCCCGAGTCGGCCATCGTCGATGCGAAATACGCTTTCATCCAGGGCGCGCTCGCCGAGACCTACCAGGCCTACCGCGCCACCCGCGGCCGCCGCACCCTGACCGACCGGATCGATGCCGTGGTCACCAACCAGTGGGCGGCATTCCCGCTCTTCCTGGGCCTGCTTTTCTTTGTCTTCTGGGCGACCTTCACGCTCGGCGACTATCCCGTGCAGGGAATCGAATGGCTTGTGGAGCAGTGCAAGGGCGGCGTTTCATCGCTGCTGAGCGACGGCTGGGTGAAAGATCTTCTCGTCGACGGCATCATCGGCGGCGTGGGTTCCGTGCTCGTCTTCCTGCCGAACATCCTGATCCTGTATTTCTTCATCTCGCTGATGGAGGACAGCGGCTACATGTCCCGCGCGGCGTTCATCGTCGACAAACTCATGCACCGCATCGGCCTCCACGGCAAGAGCTTCATCCCGATGGTGATGGGCTTCGGCTGCAATGTGCCCGCCATCATGGCGACGCGCGCCATCGAGAACCGCAAGAGCCGGCTCATCACGCTGTCCGTGATTCCGTTCATGTCCTGTGCGGGCCGGGTGCCGATCTTCGTGCTGCTGGCCGGGGCGTTCTTCCCGCAGAATCCGGCGCTGGCGACGATGGGCATCTACCTGCTCGGCATCGTTATGGCCCTGCTGTCGGCATGGGTCATGTCGAAATTTGTCAGGGACGATGACCTGCCGTTCGTGATGGAGCTTCCGCCGTACCGCGTCCCGACGGGAAAGGCCATCTGGCGCCACACCTGGGAAAAGGGCCGGCAGTATCTCCAGAAGATGGCGACGACGATTCTCATCTGCTCGGTGGCCATCTGGGCGCTGATGTATTTCCCGCGGAATCCGGAACTGTCGCCGAAGCAGCAGCAGGAACAGTCCCTGATCGGTCATGTCGGCAAGGCGATCGAACCGGCGCTCGAGCCGCTGGGCTTCGACTGGCGCATGGACATCGGCCTGCTCGCCGGCGTGGGCGCCAAGGAGATGGTGGTCGGCACGATGGGTGTGCTCTATGGCATCGAGGACGCCGAGGGCGACGAAGAGGCGCTTGCGGAAAGCACGACGCTGCAGCGGGCCCTGGCTGGATCGACTTCCCGCGCCGCCGGCCTGGCGTTCATGGTCTTCGTGCTGCTCTATTTCCCCTGCGTCGCTACCTTCATCGCCATCAAGAGCGAGACCGGCCGCTGGCGCTGGGCCATCGGCGTCGCGGTCTACACCATCGTCATTGCCTGGCTGCTCGCCTTCGCAGCCTATCGGATCGGCCTGGCGGTGCTATAGGCCCTTCATCCCCACTAATTGTCCGGCGTAGCTCCAGACATCCCGTACAGTCTCATTTCTCTTTCGAATTTCCGCCAAAACCATCCCAAGGGATAGCCAGAACCATCCTTTGGGATGGTGTTTTTGTATTCCGAACTCCCGAACTTTGCCGGCTGATTTTTGAAAGTATTAATTATAAATGTATAAAACCATGAATTCTGCAAAGAAAACCTACATGACCCCCACTGCGGACGTCTTCCGCGTGGCTCTCGAGGCCGCTTTTCTGACCGAAAGCCTGCTCGCTTCCGGCGGCAACAGTTCCACTGAAATTTATGACACTGACTCTATCTAGCCGCCCTATGAAAAAGATTGCATACATTTTCGCGGCCACGGCCCTGATGGCCCTTGCCGTCTCTTGCGAGAAGGAGATGGAAACCACTACCGTAACGGACGACTCCGCTGCTGTCGTGGATGAAACCACGCCCGAAGAGGAAACTTCGTTTGTTTTCACCGCTACGATGGGTGATGAGACCAAGGCAACCATTGACGGCGATACGCCGAAGTGGGAATCCGGAGATAAAATTGGTTTCCGTGCATTCTCTTCAGATCCTTCAATGGCTACAATTCCCTCTGGCCGCGTTGCTGGTCCCAGTGTAACAAAACTGGTCTCCTCAGGACTTGCTTCCGGGGGTTCTTCTTCCGCCACTTTTGATTTCTCCGCTACCGGAGTAACCAAAGACAAAATTGATGCGGCAGATTTTTATGTGGCATGGACTCTCCCCGATCCGTCAAATGATAACTCGTTTAATCCTGTAAACATCTATTCAGACAATACCACCATCGCTGCGGAATCTGACAAGGCTTACGGATTCTGGGTTTATTACGGCTGGTGCGCCGACGGTTTTCTCGCGGAGAATGCCCAGACATTCGGAAGAGTTCAGGCTCGGGTTGCATATTCCCAAGACAGGAACCTGGCGTTTAAGAATGTCTATCACCTGCTGAAATTCTCTTCTCATTGCAATGATGCTTCGTATGCAGTTCTTACATCTTTGGATGGAACGACGAATATCTGCGATTCCCGTGTCAAAGTGATTTTTGACAGCGCTACAGAAACCATTTCGAGTGTTGTACCTTTCGGAGGTCTTCCCAAGACTTCCATTTATCTTGATATGGCAAATTATGGTGGTAACGGCACAGATTATTATTTTGCCCTCATGCCTGGATATACTATTCCTGGTTTCACCATCAAGATTTACGATAGCTCGGATAATGAACTTCAGACCTTCACTTATTCCAGCGACTTTACCACGGTACGCAACAAGATTACGACTATCAACAACTTCGACGGCCGTTCCACGCTGAGCAGAAAGCCTCAGCTTCTCTCCGGCCCTGCATTCAACTTGGCGATCAAAACATTGGCAGCTGCGGCTGAAGGTGAACCTGCCCCGGCCAATGAGACATCAGATGATTATTGTATAAAAGCCCTGGCTGTTTCTCTAAGCGATAGTGGCAGTTATAGTGAAGAAGCAGGTGTTTGCACTAAGGTCAGCGCTGATGGCTCTCTATTTGATATTTGGGCAACCTACGCTGCTGGGACAGTTACTTTGCGAACAGCGGCATCTGAAATGGCAGCAGGGTCTTCGGCAGGTAATCTATTATGTCGACTTCACGAGCTCACATCGGCCTCCTTCCTGTCAAACATTGACATGACGGCAGTGACAAATGCATATGAGATGTTCTGGGCCGACGAAAAACTAACGACCGTTCCGGTACTTGATATTCCGAATCTGACAACCCCCGCATTTATGTTCTCCGGGTGCTCATCGCTAACCTCCCTGAATCTGTCCGGAATCAAAGGGACGGTAACAAACGTCAGTGATATGTTCAATGGTTGCACGAAACTTGGCAGTATTATCTTTGCGGATGATTTCGAGACTCACTCGTGTACCAACTATGCACGTCTTTTCAATAACTGCACATCACTGAGAAGCATTGTTATGAAAGGATTCCATATTGGAAGTAGCGCAATTCCATATGAGAGCAGGGAGACCAGATTGAATAAGTCGATGGAGAATGTCACGAATTGCACGATTTATTATTCAGAGCTTCCTGACGGCGACTATACGATAAGCAACTGCTATCAGTTGACGGACTTAAATATCGGACTTGCAAAATTCTCTACAACCAGCAACCTCACCTGGAATACCGGCAGGCCGTAACAGCCTTTCCGTTTGATAGACAAACCGCCGACCCATCCCGGGCCGGCGGTTTTTTTAAATCATGCCGCGCTCCTTCGCTTTGGAGATGAGTTCGGCGGTGTTGGCGGCGTCGAACTTGCGGAGGAGTTTTTTGCGGTGCCACTTGATGGTGGGAAGGGAGAGGAATAGCTTCTCAGCGATCTGCGGGGAGGTCAGGCCTTCGGCGATGAGGGGCAGGATCTCAGCCTCGCGGTCGGTGAGGGTGGAACCGTCTTCCAGGACGGTGGAGGGGTGCAGCGGCGTGTCCTCGCCGGCGTCGCCGAATGCGGCCATGGCTTCGCCGATGACGTCGTCAGCCCCGGCTTTCTGGCGGCGGAGGATCCGTACGCGGCGGCGAAGGAGCAGGATGGCACCGACCAGCAGGACGAAAAGAATGATCCCGCCCAGAATTATCATGCCTCGCTTCCACTGCTGTTTCTCGCGTGCCAGGGCCTCGTTCTTGAGGTTGAGGAGCTCATTGTAGTCCTGGAACTCCTGGGCGGAATGGGAATAATAGTACTTTTCCGCCTCTTCCAGGTAGCTGCGTGCTTCAGACGGACGGTCGAGCCGGAGATACAGGGCCCCGAGGCCCTTCTGGGCCGAGGCCACCATCATCGAATCGCCGGAAGCCTTCGCATAGTCAAGGGATATTCGGTACTCTTTCTCTGCACGGGTGTAGTCCTCGTTCTCCAGCCAGGTTTCGCCCAGATTGTAATGGAGGACGGCATTGGATTCCTTCCAGTCGTAGCGTTCGAAGATCTCCCCGGCTTTGGCGTACCACGACATCGCCACGTCGATCGAGTCCATCATATTATAGAGATTGCCAATGGCGCCGTAGATCATCGAGCGGTTGTCATCGATCATCCTCTCTGCGTACAGCCCCCGCATGCGATCGGCGTCTTCGAGCGCGAGGTTGTAGTAGAACAGTGCGCTGTCGTAGTGCTCCTCGGCGTAATGATGGCGGCCGAGCATGTTGTATGCGTGGCAGCGGCGGTACCAGTATTTCCGCTCCGTACAAATGCGGACGATCCGCCGGGCATACATCCGGCTGCGTTCGCGATTGATATGGCTGTATCCATTCATCAAGCCGTCGCACGCCAGCACGTACTGTTCCCATTCCTCTTCGCTGGCCCGCGAAAGCCGCTCCGGGGTCCAAGATGCCACCACCCTTTCCAGCGAATCGATGTGCCGGTCGCGGTGGTCGTTGTATTTGGCCTGTGCGGAGAGCGCCGCTGCAAGCAGCAGGAGGGTCAGGAACAGCTTTTTCATATCGCAAAAATAAGAAAAAGCAGCGAGTCCGTTACACAAAAAAACGGCCGAAAGTATAATACTATCCCAAAGGACAGGGGTCTGGAAGGCAGTTTTTCTCCGATCCGCGCCTACATCCCCACAAATTGTCCGGCGTAGCTCCAGCCGGGAGAATACGTGTTCTTGTCATCGGAGCAAAAGCCGGAGAATGCAATCGTGTACATTCCGTACAGATAGGACACGGAAAGACTGCCGCTTTCGAAGGTGTAATTGCCCTGTGCCGATGCATAATGCGGCTTGTTGAAGTAGCGGTGGCCGTTGCCGGGAGACCAGCAGACATAGATGTGGGAGGGCGTTTCGTTGATGTCATAGACCCTCGACAGGTCCGCCACGGCGCTGATATCCGTGTTGATATAGGCTTCCCATATATGGATTTCGAGGAAGGGATGCTTCTTCGCATCCTCCCAGGAATTGGCTTCCCCTTCGCACAGCAGGAAGCAGTAGGTCTGGCCCGTTTTGTACATAAATGCCGAGCCGGAGTTGATGGGGCCGTCGATACCCCAACCGATGACCGTGGAGGTGCTACCCTTGACGGCGGTTGCCTCGCCGGAACCGGCGTCATCCTTGCTGCAGGCGGTCACGACGGCGGCAGCAAGCAAAAGTGCTGAAAGAATCTTTTTCATAGCATTAGAATCTGTATGCGATGCCCATCAGGATATTTGACGCGCAGGTGTCGGTGTCCTGGGCCATGGCGATAACGCCGCGCTGCCAGGCGAAGTCGATACCGAAATTGCCGAGCCAGAAGGTTATACCCGGCGAGAAGTAGATGTCGCTTTTTCGGAATCCGCTTCCGTAATCTTTGAGTTTCACCTCGTTCTTGTAGGTCTCGCCTCCCATCGTCGCTTCGCTCTTGGTCTTGCCGAAGAGATCCATCGTCCAGCCGATACCGGCGTGCAGATCCAGCGACTGGTTGCCGCCGACTCCGATTCTGTAGACAAGGTTGAGGCCGACCTGCATGGCGTGGTTCACCATTTTGCTGTCGGTGCTGATACCGCCCTCGTTATCCACCGACCAGGAGCCCCGGGTGCCGAGACCGAACTCATACTGGTAGAACAGCTGGTCCGAAGTCCCGAGCGGCCTTTCCATGCCGATGGTTATCCTGTATCCAAGACCCATGTTATCCATCGCATTGATATCCTTGCCGGTTACGGAGTGGAAGTTTACGTCGGCTTTGACGATAAAATCAGGGAGATTTTCAGTCTGTGCAAAGGCCTGCAGCGACAGCGCTGCGGCAGTAAGAAGTAGAAGAAAGCGTTTCATAGCAGAAGTTTTCTGCAAAGCTACGATAACGTTTTGTCCTTTTTGTGGTGGATTCCACTACGACAAGCTGTGGGGGGCAAGGATTTCTCGAGGGGATTTGATATCTTTGCCTAAGATGCGCCGGCTTCTTTACATATTATTCTTCTTATCGTGCCTGTCGCTGAGCCTTTCCGCCCAGTCGCCCCGCTTTGTGAATTATGGTCCGGCCGACGGTCTCGCTTCCTCTTCCGTGTATGCCATCACGCAGGATGCCGACGGTTTCCTGTGGGTGGGAACCCGTGGCGGACTATACCGCTTCGACGGTATTCGTTTCGAGGCATTCAACGACGGTTTGCCGGCTCTGCGGGTGACTTCGCTGACGGTGGACGGCGGCGGGCGCCTGTGGATTGGTACTGCTGCCGGACTGTGCGTGGAAGGAAGTACCGCTCTTTCCGGAAGGCATGTCCGCGCACTGTGTACCGACCGCAGCGGCGCTGTCTGGGCGGCGACGAAGGACAGCATCCTCGTGCGGATGCATTGCGATGGCGGGGCCGTTATGGAAGATGCCCGCCTGCGTTATATCATCGGTGACTTCGAAGGGGATTATCCTGTGCAGCAAATATTTCCGCATCCGAAAGGGGACCTTTTGCTGGCAGGGAGGATGGTCCCCTCACAGCGGGTGGACGAGAGCGCTCTGCAGGTGAGCCGGTTCCCCGAGAGCGGCTGGAATACCGGGAGTTATGCCTGGCAGGGCGGCCGGCTGTGGGCTTACGATGATTATATTTCGTGCTTGCTGCGTTACGACGGGGCGACGGCGGCCTTTGTCAATGTCGGCTGTCTGCCGCTCGCGCATGTGGCTTTGCTCGCCGACAGCCATGACCGGCTCTGGGCGGCCGGCACTTACGGACTGGCGCTGGTGGATACGGACCGTCCGGAACAATCGACCGTTTACCGGCATGTAGCCGATGATCCTGCGACGCTCTCCTCCAACGAACTCTACTGCCTTTTCGAGGACCGACAGGGAAACCTCTGGGTCGGCGGCGACAATGGGCTTTCGGTGCTTTGCCCCGCCCTGCAGGAGGTAAAGACCGTCTCTACGGCGCAGGTGTCGGCCCTGCTGCAGTCCCGGGACGGCAAACTGTGGATCGGCACCCGCGAGCAGCTCATTTCCTGCTTTTATGAAGACAGCGCTGGAGCGGTGTATGTCGGTTATTGGAACAACACCGGCTTCGATATCTGGAAAGAGGGTCGGAAAACGCATGGGAAGATCAGCGGACCTGTCCCGCCGGAGCAGCGTGTTGTGGCTGAAGGCGACCGGGTGACGTCGAATTGGATTTCGGATTTCCTGGAGGGCCGTGATGGCCGCTTCTGGGTGGTTACCTGGGAAGGCGTGGGGCTGAATGAATGGGACCGCGAAAGCGGGAAAACCCTTCCGCCGGAGTGGCTGAGTCCCTTTAAGTATCCTTCTCCGGGCAGGGATTCCAGCATCTATCTGAGTTCCCGCCTCGGGACCCGCCTCATCGAGGACCCGGACGGCAATCTCGTGTACGGCACCTCCGAGGCCGGCCTCAGCGTCATCGACCGGGAGACGCGGCGGGTCACCAAATACAATACGGCCAACTCGTCGCTTCCGGACGACTATGTGACGGACCTCTGCCTGACTCCGTCCGGAACGCTCTGGGTGGCGACCCGGGGCGGTCTGTGGACGCCTTCCGGTGAGGTGCTGCTGAAAGGGAAACTCGTCCAGTCGGTCGAGTCGGATGACCGTGGGCGGCTCTGGGCCGGAACGGAGGAGGGACTCTGGTTCGTCGACACGGACGGAAGCGTCGGCGTGGCACGGAAAGGGATGGGTTTTCCGTCCGATATTTACGGGGAACATGTCTCCTGCGCGCTTGCCGACGGCTCCCTTGCTTTCGGCGGCCCCTCCGGCGCGGTGGTTTTCCATCCCGACAGCCTGTTTTCGGTCGGGACTTCCGGGAATCTGCCTTTGAGCACGCTCTATCAGCATCGGTACCGGATCAACGGAGGAGCATGGATTGACGGGCGCTTTACCGGGCTGCCGGGGGACCTCATGCCGGGGCGCTATACGGTGGAACAGCAGTGTTCGGATGTGTTCGGCCGCTGGGACCACGGAACTACCTCCGTGGAGATGATTCGGGTCCCGGTGCCGCCGCTGCTGCGCTGGCCTTTCCTGCTGCTCTATGGGCTCCTTCTTGGGGGAGGCGTTTGGTTTCTCATCCGGAGAAGGGAGCGCCGGGCCCGCCGGGAGATGGCGCAAAGCCTTTACTATTCGATCATATCGCATGATCTCAAAGGTCCTGTCTCGGGCATCCGGCATCTTTCCGACACCCTGTCCGACCGCTTCGAGTCCCTTTCGCCGGAGGAGGTCCGGCTGGCTCTTGGGGAAATCAAACGCGCTGCGTCCGGGACCTCGCATCTGCTTGAGAATCTGCTGCTTTGGTCGCTGAGCAGGAAGCAGGATCTGCGGCCGGAGCTGCGACCGGAACGCCTGGAGGATATCGTGGAGGAGGCTCTCGGGACGCTTGAGAAACGGGATGTCACCGTGAAGACGTCCGTGGAGGCCGGGGTGACGGTCCTTACCGACCGGAACATGCTCACGACCTGTCTCCGGAATCTGCTGGAGAATGCCGTCCGCTTCTCACCGGATGGGGGGACCGTTACGGTATGCGCGACACGTGCGGCGATTGTGGTCCGGGACGAGGGCCCCGGGATGGATGCCAAGGTGCTGGCCTCCCTGATGAAGCCCGGGCATCTGGGCCTTGTGATTACCCGTGATCTTTTGGATAAACTGGGCGGCCACCTCCGGGGACGTAATCTTCCGGAAGGAGGCTGCGAAATGACAATGGAACTGCCATGGAAATAGAGAAATGCAATGTCCTTCTCGTTGAGGATTCCTCCGTATTTGCGATGGGGCTGGCTTATGCCATCGATGCGGATGACCTGTCTGTCTCGCACGTGAAATCGCCGTCCGCCGCGCTGGCCTATCTCCGGGAGCATCCGGATACGGACGTTGCGGTCGTGGATATCTCCCTTGAGTCCGAGACGGACGGCTTGACGCTGCTGGAGAGCATCCGGGCCGCTTTTCCGAAGGTCCGGACCATGATTCTCTCCCACTACAAGCATCCCGGCTATATCCTTCTGGCCATAACCTCCGGCGCCGGCGCCTATCTGTCCAAGGACTCGGAACCGGCAGAGATCCAGGAGGCGATCCGCAAGGTGGCTGCCGGAAGCAGTCTCTTTTTCGGCGATACGATTCCCCGCGAACTCATCCGCTCCCTCTTCGGGGACGACAGAGATCTCCAGCACCGGAAGCCGTTGGGCCTCAGTCACAAAGAGCAGGAAGTGCTCCAGCTCATCTGCTCCGGCTACAGCAATGGCCAGATTGCCGCCGCCTTCGGCATCGCCACGACAACCGTAGAGACCTACAAGGAGCGCATCAAGGCTAAATTCGGCATGGATACCATCATCGAATGCGTCGCTTCGGCCGTCGCGCGGGGAATTGTGACGGTGTAGTCAAAAAATGTAGAAAAATTGTTGGTAGTTTAAAAAAAATGCCTACCTTTGCAATCCTTTCGCAAGAAAGGGCACTTATTGAGATATGGTGTAATGGTAGCACTACAGATTCTGGCTCTGTCAGTGAGGGTTCGAGTCCTTCTATCTCAACAAACTTGGCGGGGTAGCTCAGCTGGTTAGAGCGTCGGATTCATAATCCGGAGGTCGTGGGATCGTGACCCACTCCCGCTACCACACCAACACAACATATGTCTTGATTGACTACGATCAATCTCACAGACAAAACTCTCTATATACCCGTCACAACCACTTGTGATGGTTTTTTGTTTATAGGGGAAGGGGATGGAATTGAATACGATCGCCCACCTTACAGAACAAGGCTTTCTATCCAAATTCAGTCCAAATCTGTGACCATATATGCGACCAGTGTATTCAGCAAACAAAACTGGTCACAAATTATGAGTAGAAGTACAGCAAATGTCTCATTCTATTGCCGTGAGAGCAAGAAAAACAACACGGAGGTGTTTCATCCAACTGCCAAGGAAAGAATACCCGGAGAAGTTCAGAGCACAGACAAGCGGAAAGAAAAGGACAGACTTGATAGACTACCTGGATGGTGTCAGAGCAAGGCTGAACCAAGTTGTGGCTTGCGGATAGCCTCTTGATGGCTACCGCAAAGTTACCGAAGTTCTAATCGAAAAATTTTCTGATGCTTGTAAGTTATTGATGTTAAACAGTTAAAACCTTATCGGAGAAATTTTCTCCGGACACTAGTGTGAGCGAAACTATTTTAATGACACGCCTTCAAATATCATTTTTGCCACTTCGTCATAATAATTGTGTTGTTAAAGGTTAATAAGTTGTTATTCAATTATATATATAAGAGTGTTGGCTTTGTGTAGAGGGTCTAAAAGAAAAAGCCCCAATCTCTTAGGATGGGGCTGGTTGGAGAGGTTATGGCACCAAGATTTACCACATAGAAACTGTGGAGTAAGCAGACAGAGTGGTGTCAATGTCGATCTTTCTCCAAAGATAAGAGTATGGGGTTTTCTTATCAGGAGAGATTTTTTATATTTGCAAAAATGAGTTCGTACCTATGACGAAGATTTTGGTAAATGGCATAGAGGTGAATGTAGTGAAGGTTGATAGCGAGGACTATATCAGCCTTACGGACATGTTGCGCTCTAAAGATGGTGATTTCTTCTTCTCCAACTGGCTTAGGAACAGAAACACTGTAGAGTTCCTTGGGATATGGGAGAAAGTGAACAACCCTGATTTTAATTATGCCGAATTCGACACAATTAAAAGTAAAGCTGGACTCAATAACTTCCGCTTGAGCGCAAAAGAGTGGATGGAAAAAACTCATGCGATTGGAATTGTATCCAAAGCTGGGCGCTATGGCGGCACGTATGCCCACAAGGATATCGCATTCGAGTTCGCGATGTGGATTAGCCCGGAATTCAAGGTATATTTAATCCGCGAATTCCAAAGGCTTAAGGAAGAAGAGCAAAAACAAATAGGATGGTCGGCTAAAAGAGAGTTGTCAAAAGTCAACTACCGCATTCACACCGATGCCATTAAGCAGAATCTTATCCCTGAAGAAGTTTCAGAAAAACAGATTTCCTTCATATATGCAAACGAGGCAGATGTACTCAACGTCGCTTTGTTTGGAATAACGGCAAAAGAGTGGAGAGACAGTAATCCCGACATGAAAGGCAATATACGTGATTATGCTTCCATAAGCCAACTGATATGTCTAGCGAATCTGGAGAACCTCAACGCCTTGTTCATAAACGAAGGCATCCCTCAATCCGAAAGGCTGAAAAAGCTAAACCAAATTGCTATTCAACAGATGGCTATTCTAGAGAATTCTGAGGATGCTCGTAAACTTCTGAAATAAAAAAAGAGTCCCGAAACCTGCTCTCCATAGCAAGCTTATCTATAACGGGAACTCTTTTGCTAGAGACATATACCGAGCACTAATCTCCTCCTAAGTGAGACCGCCGGTATGTATCCGCCGAAGTATTGATCCGGTCATCCTTCTCAACCGGTACCCAAGCGTTTATCTAGCTGTTGAATTGTTTATCTCTAATATAAGGAAATGGAGTCTTTTGCGGCGGTTGATAATCTCGGCGAAAAAACACTCGGCAGATAGGTACGGCGATTGAACATGCGTCGTAAATCAATCCGCTGAATTCGTGGGATCGTGACCCACTCCCGCTCCCAATTACGATCAAGATTACCGCCTGCGGGCAAAGAGGGTGGAGGCGAGGGCGATGAGGCCGAGGGCGAAGGGATAGTAGAGATAGCCGATGATGGAGATGGCGGAAATGCCCGCGAGGCCGGAGGCCATCAGCATTTGGGCGCCGTAGGGGATGATGCCCTGGATGAGGCAGGAGAAGGTGTCGAGGAGGCTGGCGGAGCGTTGGGGCGAGATGCCGAAACGCGCGCTGATGTCCTTGGCGATGGGGCCCGTGGTGATGATGGCGATGGTGTTGTTGGCGGTGCAGAGGTTGACCAGCGACACGAGTCCGGCAATGGCGAGTTCCGCGCCGCGGCGGCCATGGATCCGGCGGGTCAGTCCGCCGATGACATAGTCGATGCCGCCGTTGTAGCGGATCATTTCCAGCACGCCGCCGGCCAGCAGCGACACGATGATCAGCTCGCCCATGCTGTTGATACCCCCGCCGATCGAAGCCATCCAGCCGACCCAGCCGTAACTGCCCAGGTACCAGCCGAGAATGCCGTTGACGATGATGCCGACGGTCAGGAGCGTGACGACGTTCATGCCCGCCAGGGCGAACACGATGACGAGGATGTAGGGGATCGTGCGGACAAAGGAAATCGCCGTCGCATCGGGAACATAGCTGACGCCCCTTCCCATATAAATATACATGGCGGTCACGATGAGCGCGGCTGGAAGGGCCAGCGAGAGGTTCGCCCGGAACTTGTCGCGCATGGCGCAGCCCTGGCTTTTCGTGGCGGCGATGGTGGTGTCGGAGATGAACGAGAGGTTGTCCCCGAAGAAGGCGCCGCCCACGACGATGGCGGTCACCAGCGGGATGCCGATACCGGTCTGCTCAGCGATGCCGCCGGCGATGGGGACCAGGGCGACGATGGTGCCGACGCTGGTTCCGATGGCCATGGAGATGAAGCAGGCCGCGAGGAAAAGGCCGGCATAGATGAGCTTCCCGGGCAGGAGGCGGAGAGCCAGCTGGACGGTCGCGTCGATGGCGCCGATTTCCCTGGCCGTCGCCGCGAAAGCGCCCGCCAGCACAAAGATCCAGATCATCAGGAGGATGTTCGGATGGCCGGCTCCACGGGAGAAAACGGCGATCTTGTCGTCCGTCTTGCCGATGCTGCGGGTAATCAGCAGCACATAGGCCGCCGCCGCGATGAAAGCCGCCGCGACGGGGACGCGGTAGAAGTCCTGCGCGACGATGGAGGTGACAAGATAGGTAACGAGGAAGACCAGCAGCGGACTGAGTGCCAGAAGACCGTGCATCTTCCGGGGGCTTCTCGGTCCTGCAGCGGGTTTTTCGGTATGGATGGCCATAGAGAACAAATTTGGGCGCAAAGATAGGAATAATTTGCTATTTTTGTGGCCGTAAACCTATGGAAACCTGCAAAATACTTCTCCACGCCTGCTGCGCTCCCTGCTCCGGCGCCATCGTCGAAGCCCTTCTCCGGGAGGGCGCGGATTTCGCCATTTTTTACTCCAACGACAACATCGTTCCCGAGCCTGAATATGCCCTGCGTCTCAGGGAGGTGCTGCGCTATGCCGCCGCGATGGGTGTGCCGGTGATCGAGGACCGCTATGACCATGCCTCCTGGCTCTGCGCCGTCGAGGGTTTGGAAAACGAGCCCGAACGCGGCCGGCGCTGCGAGGTCTGTTTCCGCCACCGGCTGGACCGCGCCGCGGCTTATGCCCATGCCAACGGGTACGGCACCCTTACGACGACCCTCGCTTCCTCGCGCTGGAAGGACCTCGACCAGGTCAACCGCGCCGGCGAGGCGGCCTGCGCCCCGTATGACGATGTCACGTGGTGGCCCCGCAACTGGCGCAAAGGCGGCTTGCAGGAGCGCAGAAACGAAATCATCCGCGAGCAGCGCTTCTATAATCAGCGCTACTGCGGATGTGAATTTTCAGAGGATGCGGATCAGAGGGCGGCGGAGAAGGCCGAGGAAGGATCCGTGGACTTGCCGTTGCCGCGGAAGTCGAACGCCTTGCCGCGATAGGTCCAGTTGTAGAAATTCTCCCCTTCGTTGATCGTGATGACCTGCCGGAAGACGCGGGCCTCCTCGACGTCGGGACCGAACGCGGCAATCTCGCCGCAGGAGCGCCATTTCCCATCCTGGAACTCCAGCACATAGACTACCAGTCCGTTGCCGTGGGCGCCCTTTCCGGAGATGTCCCGCAGGGCGACGACGAGCTCGGGCTCGCGGTCGTTGGTGAAGTCATGGACCCCGACGACGATCTCGTTGGTGTCGAGGAAACGGCCTGTGTCGTTGACGCCGAGGGAGGGAATGGACAGGCTCGGACGGGCGGGGGCGAGGCGGTAGCGGCCGTCGGAATAGATGGCGGTCTGGCCGCCGCCGACCTGCGTGACCTCGACGCTCTGGCCTACTACGATGGCCTTGAAGACCTTTCCGTGGGTGGAGAAATCAAAGCCGGCCGTGCCTGCGGAAGACACGGTGAAGCGGAGATAATTATCCAGGCCGATGACGAAGTTGCCGTTGGCGTTGTCGCTGCTGGTGCGGATCTGGGCCGTGGCCGTGATGCCCAGCAGGAGGGCAAATACGAGGGTGAATCTTCTCATGTTACTTCTTCGGGATGTCGAACTTCGCGGCGGGAATCACGCCGCCGGTCTTGCAGTTGCTGAGGGTGTATTCGTTGACGTTGCCGTTGAATTCCTCGAAGCGGAGGGACTCCAGCAGGCCGTCGCTCTGGCGGTAGCGCAGCACGATCTTGGCGTAGCCCTTGGAGGCCTTCTTCTTGGCGGTGAGGGTGATGATCCAGGCGCTTTTCTCCGTCTTGACGGCAAGGGTGGCGTTGTTGTTGTCGGCGACGTCCTGCACTTCGCCGCGGATGCAGGCGAAGAGGATGCCGCTGAGCTGCTCCATCTGGTGGACGTTCTTGATGTGGCCCTTGTTGGCCTTGCCGCCGCGGCGGATGAAGAAACGGTCGCCGCTGAGGACGATGCCCTCGGAGGCCTGGTCGTAATGCATGGCGAGGCGGTCCGTCGCACTGTAATAGTAAGTGCCTGTGAAGGTGGTGGTTTTACCGGTGGCCTTCACGGTCTTGACATGCGTGAAGGAGGCTTCTACCGTGGTCAGTGCCGCTCCGGCGGTCCCGATCTTTGCGGGAACCTCCGCGGCCGGAAGGGCGATGGCGCCGAGGCCGAGGAAGGCGAGCAGTATCGTAAAAAGATGCTTCATATTCTTGCTTAATGACGTACAAGCGACAAAGATACGAAAAAAACTTGTAACTTTGTAAGAACTAGCCTTGACCGGTTATGCAACAATCGTTCCTGAAAAATTACGGCCCGACGCTCCTGCTGCTCGGCGGAGTGCTGCTGGGCGCTGTCATGGGCCTGATTTTCGGCCCGGACGCCGCCGTCGTCAAGCCCCTCGGCGACCTGTTTCTCAACCTGATGTTCGTGCTGATTGTGCCGCTGGTGTTCCTCAGCGTGGCCTCTGCGCTGTGCAACATGCGCCGAAGCGGTCTGGTGGGCCGTCTGCTCGGCACCGCGGCCGGGGTCTTTCTGGTGACTTCCTTCATCGCCGCGACGAGCGCCTATCTGATTCTGCTCGTGTTCAATCCCCTCGCCGGTGTGGATAAATCCCAGATTATGGCGAACCTTCCCGAGGCGGCGGCCGCGACCGGCTCTCTCGGCGAAACGCTGGTCGCCACCTTCACGGTGAGTGATTTTCCGCTGCTGCTCTCCAAATCGCACCTGCTGCCGCTGATTCTCATTGCGGCGCTGGCCGGTTTTGTCGCCGGTTCGCCGAAAGCGTCCTACGCCGACCGCGTTGCGAGGGCGCTCGAGACGGGTACGGCCTGGATCGCCGACATGCTCGGCGCCATCATGAAGCTGGCCCCCATCTGCCTCGGCTGCTATTTCGCCTACACGGTGGGGATGCTCGGCGGCCAGCTGCTGACGGGTTATGTCCGCGCCTGGCTGATTTTTCTCGGCATGACGGTGCTGCTGTATTTCGTGCTCCATACGGTCTATGTCTGGATCGCCCTCGGCCGCCGCGGCATCCTGCCCTTCTGGCGGGCCATCCTGACTCCGTCCCTGACGGCCATGGCGACCTGTTCCAGCGCTATCTGCATCCCGCTGAACATCGAAGCCGCCAAGCGCCTCGGCGTGCGGCCGCTCATCGCCGACAGTGTCATTCCGCTCGGCGTCAACCTCCACAAGGACGGCTCCGTTCAGCTCGGCGTGATGAAGGCGGTCTTCCTGATGACCCTTTTCGGCATGTCCTATACCGGAGTGGGCTCCTGGCTGACCCTGGTCGGGGTCGCCATCCTCGTCGGCGCGGTCATGGGCGCCATCCCGACGGGCGGCATGACGGGCGAGCTCCTCGTCTGCTCCGTCTTCGGTTTCCCGCCCGAGATGGCCGCCGTCGTGCTGGTGATCAGCACGACCGTGGACATTCCCGCGACGCTGACCAATTCCACCGGCAACATCGTCTCCGCCCTCCTCGTGGAGCGTTTTACACCGAAAGATACCAACAAATAGCGATTGACGAGGCCGGGATATCATCGTACCTTTGCACCGTAAGTTTTAGTATGAGATTTTGGCCATTTGAGTTAAAAGTTTTGTTGTAAAAGGAATCAAGGCTGGCTGCGAAGCCCGCCTTTTTCCGCATTAATGACTACCTTTGCACCATGAAACAGCACCAGATACCTTCTCCTTTTTCCGGCTCAATGAAGATGGTCGGCCTGATTGACCACAATCCCGACCTGCTGGGTCTGATCGTCCGCATGGAGTTGCCCCTGGGGTTCGGCGAGCAGACGGTGGCGGAGGTTTGCCGCCGCGCCCGGGTGGACGTGACGACTTTCCTGCTGATGTGCCAGGTCTACACCCTTCCGCGTTTTGTCCCATCCCACTCCGAGCTGCGCGTGGTGCGTCCCGAGGATCTTCTCCGCTATCTTCGCAGTTCCCACCGCTACTATGTCGGCACCTCCCTTGTCAGCATGAGCCATGCGCTGGAAGAGCTTCTTGCCCCGGCTCCGCAGGCCAAACAGAAGGTGATCCGCCGCTTCTATGAAGACTACCGCACCGACCTCGAAAAGCACTTCGAGTTCGAGGAGAATGTCGTCTTTCCCTACGTCGACGCCCTTGTCCGGGGCGAGTTTGCCGACGGGGAGGGTTATGGCCTTGACGAAGAGGACCATACCCACATCGGCGAGAAGATTGAGGACCTGAAGAACATCGTGCTGAAATACCTGCCGGAAGAGTGCGATCCCGCCGCGGCATCCGCTTTTGTCGCCCGGATCTATACGCTGGCGGCGGACCTCCATCGCCATTCTGCCATCGAGGAAAAACTGCTCGACCCCGTCGTCCGGGACGATCGTCAGATCGCCGGTCACAGTCATGGCGAGACCGGCGAGGAAAGCCGCAGCGAGCTTTCAGCGCGCGAAAAGGAGATACTAGTCGCCGTGGCCCAGGGTATGCTCAACAAGGAAATCGCCGATCGGTACAACCTGTCCATCCATACGGTCATCACCCACCGCAAGAACATCACGCGCAAGACCGGCATCAAGACGGTCGCCGGCCTGACGGTTTATGCCCTTCTCAACGGGCTCATCGATCCGGATTCAGTGGAATAGTTTTCTTTGGGTTGGATTGAAAATTGTTATTTTTTAGATAAGAAACAGATAAAACCAATAAGAAAGAGAAAAAACTGCTCTTTCAAAGCGGGATTCCGTCACTGTTTTTTTGTCGTTTGTACTCCCGATAGCTATATTTGGACAAGCACTTGAAAGAAAAGAGTGTGGAGTGACGATAATAACAAATAGTTGTGCGTACGGAAAAAAGTACTTATTTTTGCGGTAAAGATTGGAAATCCATGATTACTGCAACTTACTCAGAATTGAGAGCCAATTTAAAGTCTTACCTGGACAGGGTCATCCAGGATTCCGATGATGTACTGGTATCCCGTCCGGGGGGAGAGGCGGTCGTGATTATCTCTCTGGCGGATTATCAGGCTTATAAGGAAACGGCTTATATCCTTTCCCAACCGGGTATCATGGAAGATATCCGGCAGGGTGAAGCGGACATTGAGAAAGGGAATGTAACAGCATTGGATTTTGATGAGCTACAGCATCAAATTGACACCGCAGGCAAAGCGTGAGCTGGATGACTGGGTGCGGGTGGATATCAAGACAGCCCGTCGGATTCAAGCCCTGTTAATGGATATTGCCGAGCATCCTTTTACGGGTATGGGTAAACCGGAACCGCTGAAGAATGTGCTGCAAGGGCTGTGGTCCCGGCGTATCAACAAGGCCGACCGCATTGTGTACAGAATAGACGGAAAGATCGTTACAGTCTATATCCTGTCCATGCGCGGGCATTATAATCAGCACTGAAAGAGCTGTTTCCTATCGCCAGATCAGGGCACTGGCCCAGACTTCGCAGCCTTCGCCGCGGCCGACGAAGCCGAGGTGCTCGGTGGTGGTGGCCTTGACGCTGACGGCGTCGATATCGACCCCGAGAATGGGGGCGATGGCCTGCCGCATCGCCGGGATGAGGGGGGCGAGTTTGGGGCGCTGCAGGGCGATGGTGATGTCGACGTTGCCGACCTGCCAGCCGCGCTCATGGATCATGGCGACGACCTTCTCCAGCAGGATCTTGCTGTCGATGCCTTTCCACGAGTCGGAGCTGTCGGGGAAATGCTTGCCGATGTCGCCGAGGGCGAGGCAGCCCAGCAGGGCGTCGCAGAGGGCGTGGAGCGCCACGTCGCCGTCCGAATGGGCGATGCAGCCGATGGGACTCTCTTCAATGCGGATGCCCCCGAGCCAGAGGGGAAGGCCCATCGCGAGCGCGTGGACGTCGTAGCCGTTGCCGATTCTGATGTCTTTCATAGTCCTGTCAATTCGAGCGAAGTCGAGAAATCTCAGCAAAGATACGCAAAATCGGCCGAATATATCTATCTTTATAGGGACGAAAAACCGTATTTAGGGATTTACAGCAACCCCTGTTCCCGGGCTTTGACAATCATTTCGGCGGTGTTGCGGGCATTGAATTTTGCGATCAGCCGCTGGCGGCGCCACTTGATGGTCTGCTCGGTGAGGAAGAGTCGCTGGGCGATCTCCTTACTGGTCATGCCGGCCGCGAGCATCGGAAGGATCTCTGCCTCCCGTTCGGAAATGATGATCCGATTGGGAGATGCGACGGTCTGTCCGGAATCATCGGCCGGTGTTTTTTCCTTCCCGGGAGCCGCCAGCACATCCAAGGCCTCGCCGATTACTTCGTCTGCGGCGGCGTTCTCCTTCTTCAGGCGATGAGCCCGGCGCAGGATTACCAACAGGACCAGTAGTGTCAGCGCCAGAATGCCCAGCACGAGCGCCAAGAGGCTTCGTTGCCGTTTCTGGGCCTGCAACACCTGGATAATCACATCCAGCGTCGCCAGCCGGTCTTGGTATTCCTGGTCCTCATGCTTGGAATAGTATTCATCGGCTTCCTGGAGATTCTGCAGGGCTTTCCCGGTTTTCCCCTGCCGCATATACAGGGCGCCGAGGCCCAACTTGGGAGAGGCCACCCAAAGGGAGTCGCCGGCCTCCGTGGCATAGTGGATAGCGGTCTCGTAGCACTCTATGGCCTTCGAGTCATTGCCTTCATCCGCCCAGATGTCGCCGAGATTGTGCCAGAGAATGGCACTGCTGGTCTTCCAGCCGTAGCGGTCGAATATCTCCCCGGCCCTGGCATAATATTCCATGGCCTGCGGAAGGGAGTCGATTTCATAATAGAGGTTGCCGATATTCCCGTACAGGCTGGAGGCGGCATCGTCGATCTTTTCCTGGGGATAGCCCTCCGGCGTATCCGGTCCGGCCTCCCCAGCCGCCATCCGGTCGAGATAGCCCAGCGCAAGCCGATAATAAACGATGGTGCTGTCGTACCGCTCCTGATTGTAATACAGCTGACCCATGAACTTCGCCGCCAGATAGGGCTGATAGAGGGAATGCAGCTCATTTCCGAGCGCATAGGTCCGACGGGCGGCATACATCGCCCGATCCGGATTGATCCTCTCGTAGCCATACATTAGACCGGAAAAGGCGAGGCAGACGTTGGCTCGGGTTTCATATGGTGCCGTTGCCAGCCGTTGCGGCGTCCAGCCGGCGACTACATTTTCCAGCGAATCCAGGTTCCGGTCGCGGTGATCGTTGTATTGTGCGCTGACCGGGCCGGTGCAAAGCAGCATCAAAAAAAGTGAGAAAAGAAGTCGTTTCATTGCAGTACAAATGTAGCAAAACCGCCGCTATTTCGGGGTTCCACGAGCGAAAAAACCTGCAAACAGGGCTCACTTTTATACTTTTGTATAATTCTGAAGTGATTGGGATTCACGAACTTTGTATGCGGAAACAAATCACATCCGAAGGGGGCGCATAAACTCCTATAGGATACCTAAAAACATGAAAGACATGAAGAAGATAATTGTGGCAATGATGCTTCTGGCCGGGGCTACCCTGTTCGCGGCCTGTGAGAAAACGCATGACCCCGAAGACATTGGGAACGGGGATGGTAACGGAAATGGCAACGGCACCGAGCAGACCGATCTGTCTATGGACCCCACGGTTCTGGCAGCAACATTCCCTCTCAATGTAAAGATTGAGATGAAAAATCAGCCTTCGTACAACACGGCGGAAGAAGATATTAAGCTCATCAAATTGGGGAATGAATGGTTCTATGAGAACAGGGGCTTTCGCTATGTTTTATATCTGTATTGCCAATTTGACAAAGAGGGAAAGACATTGAAGGCCTTTGGCGGCGCCTTACAGGAAGACGATACGGTTAAGTGGACCAATCTTCTTACTATCGGCGATGAAAGCTACTTGAATTTCGCAGGATTTGCCAAGAACTCGGAGTGCCATGTCCTGTTTGATGCCGGCGTTCCTGCCGGGAACTGTAAGAAATATGGTGAGGCAACCTCTGACAAAGAGACCATTCTCGGTGTCGAATGCACCCGCTATGATTACGACTTTGTCGTCAAGGCCGATTACTGGGTCGATGAGACCACGAAGATCGTTTACAAGTTCGTCAACTATCTGGACAAGAATAAGGAATCCAAGAACGCGACCTTCGAGATCAAGGGCTGGGATACTTCTGTAACGGAATTCGAATGGAAAAAACCTGAATAAAATATTGATCATGAAAAAGTTAACAATTATTCTCATGAGCGCGGCCCTGCTGGCCGCCGTTTCCTGTGGTAGCAATTCTTCCAATAACAAGGAGGGTGGCGAAGCCGCATCCGCATCCGTGGCGACCGTTGCTGCGAGCGATGCCGTCGACCTGGGCCTGAGCGTGAAATGGGCCACGACCAATCTGGGCGCTGCTACACCTTCCGATCCCGGTAACTTCTACGCCTGGGGCGAGACTGAAGTCAAAACGGTTTACAACGGCGATACGTACAAGTTCAAGGATGGATACAAAGTCAAGAAGTACTCCACCGAGGACAGCCACGCCAGTTCTGGCACTGCCGACAAGCTGATTGTCCTGCAGCCGGTTGATGATGCTGCAACGGCAGCTCTTGGTAAAGGATGGCGTATGCCCACCCGCGCCGAGGCAATGGAACTCTTCACAGAATGCACATTCAGTTATAACAAGCCTGGGCTCGTGACCGTCACCGGTCCTAATGGCAACAGCATTGATTTCCCGAAGACCGGCTACTATGTGGGCGACAAACTCCAGGAGTCCAACTATCCCTGGTGCTGGACAGCTTCGATGGCTCTTTCGTCGGGTACCCCTGAGGGAAGTGAAGATGCCATTGAATGGCACGAGCGCAGACAGGGAGATGCGATGCGTTTCGGCCACACGGACTGCTATGGTCTCTACCGTGAGAACGGCCTGCCGATCCGTCCGGTCAAAGACTGATGCTCATGAGACGCTTGTTATTGGTGGCTGCCGGCTGGCTCCTGATTGCTGCCTGCAATTCCGGAGGAGGCCGGCAGTCGGATAATGTCGCCGCCCCTGAATTCGCTGCCGCCGAGTCGGTGCCGCAATCCATGGACATGACGGAGGAGGAAGCAGTGGCCGAAGAAGAACTGGCGGAGGAGGTCGATGCAGAGCCCGTCCGGGTGCTGAAGTGGTATGAAAAGGATTTCTCCATGACGGTCATGGACCTGGACGGAGGCGGAACATACACCTTCACCCGCAAGGGGAAAAAGCTGTACATCAAGAGCGAAGCCGGCGGGGACACGCGGCTCGAAGACATGGACATCCTGGACAACGGGACACTGCGGAGCTATGTGACCAAGAATGGCACCCATACCCGGACCTACACGATGGAAAGCACGCCTGAGCAGGTCCTGAAGAACTACCTTTCCGGCACCAAGACCGACCTGAAGGTCATCGCCGGATATCCATCCTCCCCGGACACACGTATTGATACGCGTTGCGGGCGTCCCTGTCTGGTAATCACCAAAGTAACGGAGGAGAACATAATGGGATACAGCACACGCAAGGAAGATGTATACTATGTCGACAAGGAGTACGGCTTCATTTACGAAAAGCTGAGCAGCGCTTCCGGAAACGTGGGTGTCAACTTCAAGAATAAGACCCACTTCCGGGTCACGGCCTTCACGGACACGCCATAGGGATAGCCCGCCCTCTTTGTAAGTTGCTGACACAAAGCGCCTCCAGAAGTACCCTGGGCGATCCCCCGCTTTTTTAAAGGGGGATCGCCCACGTGGTTTTGTAATGTGTTGATTATCAACGTTTCCTGAGTATGGGTGGGTTATCCTCCAAAGATCGCAACCCGGAAATTATTGCAGAAAACCAATGCAGAAGGCTGTGCTGCGGGGAGGTTATAGATTTCGGCAAAAAATTCTTACCTTTGTAAGCTACCAAGTGAAAGTCATATGGCATTTTTCAATTTCGGCATATTCGGCGAGCAGGAACACCGCGTGTTCAACTACAAGCCCCGCTACTACGACCCCGAAAAGGAGGCCGTCAAGGAGAAGTTCGCTTCCGTCGACGGTTCCATGGAAAAGAAGGACTATGTGCCCGGCAGCTACGTCAAGGGCGCTTTCAAGCGCGAGAACCGCTACCGTACGAGCGGCGGCCGCGTGCGCATGATCGTCTCGCTGGCCGGCCTTCTCCTGATCATTGTGGCGCTGATCTACATCGCCAAGATGTACCCGAGCCTTGTCAGCAGCGTCGACAAGCAGCAGAAGGAGGACCGCGGCATCGTCACGGACGAGCAGGATCCGGATCAGTACAGGATCGTCGATCTCAACAGACCCTATTAGCCCATGCCCCAGCTAAGAATCCTTCCCGGCAATGTCGCCAACATGATCGCCGCGGGCGAGGTCGTCCAGCGGCCCGCTTCCGTGGTGAAGGAGTTGATGGAGAACGCTTTGGACGCCGGCGCGACGAAAGTCAGCGTGCTTGTCACCGACGCCGGCCGGACGCTCATCCGCGTCATTGACGACGGCTGCGGCATGTCCCCTGACGACGCCGTGCTCTGTTTCGAGCGCCATGCGACCTCGAAGCTGGCGAGCGAGGAGGACCTTAACCATATCCTGACCTACGGTTTCCGCGGGGAGGCGCTCGCCTCCATCGCCGCCGTCGCGGAGGTGACGCTGCGCACCCGCCGCCCCGAAGATGAAATCGGCTGCGAGGTCTCGTTCGCCGCGTCTGAGCATATGTCGACCCGCGAGGTCGCCGCGCCCTCCGGCTCGGATTTCTCGGTCCGGAACCTCTTCTACAATGTCCCCGCCCGCCGGAAGTTCCTCAAGTCGGACAGTGTCGAGATGCGCCATATCGTCGAGGAGTTTACCCGCGTCGCCCTGACCCGTCCCGACGTCAGTTTCGAGCTGCGGCACGGCGATCGCGAGGTTTTCTCCCTCAAGCCCGCCCAGTCCCTGAAATTTAGGATCCTGGCCCTTCTCGGGACAAGCGTTGTCGGCGATGTCGTGGATGTAATGGCCGACACATCCCTTGTCCGCCTGAGCGGATTCGCCGGCCGGCCGGAAGCCGCCCGCAAGACCGCCGGGAACCAGTTCTTCTTCGTCAACGGTCGCTATTTCCGCAGTCCGTATCTCAACAAAGCGGTCCAGCGTGCCTACGAAGGACTCATCCCCGACGGCGCCTTCCCATCCTATTTCCTCTATCTGGATATGGATCCGGAAGGGGTCGATGTCAACATCTCCCCGACCAAGAGCGAGGTCAAGTTCGAGGACGAGCACCTCGTGTTCCAGGTCCTGTATGCCGCCGTCAAGGAAGCCATCGGCCGTTTTGCCGCGGCGCCGGACATCGATTTCGACTCCGCCCCCGCCGAGACCATGCCCGTGATCGGCCGGCAGTTCGACGAATACCGTCCCGTGAGCCTCCCCAAGGCCCCCGTGGACGACAGCTACAATCCCTTCGAACAGGGTACTTTCGCCAAGGACCCTGTTGAAAAGCAGCCCTCCTACAGCCGCTATTTCGAGCGCCAGGATCCCGGCTACGGCAAGCTCTTCGAGGAGCAGCGGGCCGCCGAGACGCCGCTCTTCCTCCTGCCCGGCGGTCGCTATTTCGCGGCTCCGAGCGCGACCGGCCTGATGGTGGTGAATATCCGCCGCGCCAGCGAGCGCATCCTCTATGAACGCTTCCTGGAGGCCTTCCGCAAGGAAGAACCGGCGACGCAGGCGGTGCTCTTCCCCGTGCAGGTGCAGGTCGGCGTGGAGGGCCGTCTCCGCTTCGAGGAGCATGCAAAGATGCTCGCCAGCCTCGGCTTCGACATCGCCCCGTTCGGGGAGGATGCCATCGCCGTCAACGGCGTGCCGCAGGGCTACAGCGCCGAAGAAGGGAAGATCCGGAAGATGGTCGCCGACCTCGAGATGGTCCTGACGGACGTGCCGGCGGTCCTGCCGCAGACGGTCCTCGGCTCCCTGGCGGAGAAATTCGCCATCCTCGGCGCCTCCCACGGCGACGGCGTGACGACCCCGGCCGCGGCCCGGCAGCTGCTGGACGCCCTCCTGAAAACGGAGAATCCCGAGCGGACCAGCGGCGGCAAGAAAACCCTCGCCATCTTCCCGCAGGAAGAACTTGACAAGAAATTCCAGTTATGAGAGATATCCCGACAGCAACCAAGCATCTGCTGATTGTCAACTGCCTCCTCTATCTGGCCGTCGTGCTGACGACCGGACGGGCGGCGGACGGTCCGCTTGACATGCTGATGCTTTATTACCCGACTTCCGAGCATTTCCACTGGTGGCAGTATGTTACCTATATGTTTATGCACGGCGGTTTCATGCACCTGTTCTTCAATATGTACGCGCTCTGGCTCTTCGGCTCGATGGTCGAGCAGACCCTCGGCACGAAGCGCTTCCTGATCGTCTATTTTGTCGCGGGCATCGGTGCGGCGCTGGTGCATACGGGCGTGCAGTATTTCCAGTACATGCAGGAGTTCAACGCCTATGTCAACATGATTCTGGAAGCCCAGCCGGGTGCTGACCCCGCCGTGGTCCGCGAGCTGGCAAAGACCTACTTCGAGGGCACGTATCTCCAGCCCTGGGGCGTGGAGGCCATCTGCCCGCCGATGCTGGGTGCCTCCGGTGCCGTCTATGGCATCATGATGGCCTTTGCCATCCTCCACCCCAAGGCTGAGATGCAGCTGCTCTTCCCGCCGGTGCGCCTGACCGCCTTCTGGATGGTCGTCATTTTCGGCGGCATCGAAATCCTGACCGGCATCTTCGCGACCAGCGACGGCGTGGCCCATTTCGCCCATCTCGGCGGCATGGCCTTCGCCCTGCTTCCGGTCCTTTACTGGAAAAAGCATCTTTACGACCAATACTGGAACTGATCCATGGAGAAGGAAACCATTCTCAAACAGGCACTTGAGGTCCTCCGCAGCGGCGGGGTCATCCTCTATCCGACCGACACGGTCTGGGGCATCGGCTGCGACGCGACCGACCCGGATGCCGTTGCCCGCGTCTTCGAAATCAAGCACCGCGCCGACAGCAAGGCCCTTGTCCTGCTGGCCTCCGACCTCGACATGGTCGCCCGGTACGTCAAGGTGATTCCGCAGATGGCCATCGACCTCGTGGAGGTCAACGACAGCCCCATGACGCTGATTTATCCCGGCGCCATCGCCGGGGAGAAGGACGCGGCGGCCGACCGCCGCCGTTTGGCGTGGAATGTGATTGCCGAGGACGGTTCCGTCGGCATCCGCATCCCGATGTCGGAGTTCTGCCGCCAGCTTTCCTACAAGCTCGGCCGGCCCCTGGTCTCGACCTCCGCCAACATTTCCGGCGAGCCCACGCCGCAGCGTTTCACGGATATCGCCGAGGAGATCAAGTCCGCCGTGGACTATGCCTGCCCGCCGAAAACGGACACGGAATCGACCGGAAAGGCCTCGCAGATCATCTTCATCGGCCTCGACGGCGAAGTGAAAATCATCCGCGCCTAGCCCATGGAGCTCTTTTACGCATACGAGGTGGATGGCGGCATCGCCCGGCTCGACGCCGAGGAGTCCGGCCACTGCGTCCGGGTGCTGCGCCACCGCGCCGGTGACGGGATTTCCGTTATCGACGGTCTCGGTTCCATGTTCCGCTGCCGGCTCAGCGACGACAATCCCAAGGGAGCCGTCGCCGAGGTGCTGGAGACCTTCCCGGGGTGGGGGAGCCATCCCTATCATCTGACTCTCGCCTGCTGTCCGACGAAGAACAACGAGCGCTTCGAGTGGTTTGTGGAAAAGGCCACGGAGGTCGGTGTGGACCGGATCGTACCGGTGATCGGCGAGCGTTCCGAGCGCAAGGTCTACAAGACGGACCGCGCCGTCCGCATCGCCCTTTCCGCCACCAAGCAGTCCCTCAAGGCCCGCATCCCCGTCATCGACGAGCCCCTCTCCGTCCGCTCCTTCATCGACAGCCTGTCATTTCGACAGAACGAAGTGAGTGGAGGAATCTCTGCTCCCCTCAAACTGATCGCCTACTGCTTCGAGGACGACACCCACCCCCGCATCTCCATCAAGGACGCCCTCTCCACTTCGTCACACGGCATGTCCGCTTCGTCATTCCACGGCTTGTCCGTGGAATCTGTCCCTCAGATCATCGTCCTCATCGGCCCGGAGGGCGATTTCTCGCCGGAGGAGGCCCGTCACGCACTCGATGCCGGTTTCATTCCCGTCCATCTCGGCAGCTCCCGTCTTCGCACCGAAACCGCTGCCGTGACGGCCGCCGAGGCCGTTTATTTCCATTTCCTCTGATGCTGATCGGCCTGATTTCCGATACCCACGGCGTCTTTTCCGCCGAGTTCCGCGATTTCCTCGCGCCGGTCGACCAGATCTGGCATGCGGGCGATTTTGGCGGCGGACTCGCTACTGCGGCGGAGATAGCGGCCTTCAAGCCTCTTATCGGGGTCTATGGCAACTGCGACAACCAGGGCCTGCGCTACGACCATCCCCTCTATCGCTGCTGGGACTGCGAGGGCATGAAGATCCTCATGACCCATATCGGCGGTTCTCCCGGCCATTACTATCCGGAAGCCCGCAAACTCATTGAAACACACCGCCCTGACATTTTCGTATGCGGCCACTCCCACATCCTCAAAGTGATGATGGACTCGAAATACAACTTCCTTTATATCAATCCCGGCGCCTGCGGGATTCAGGGATGGCACCCGGTCCGCACGGCCCTTCGCTTTCGGATTGAAAGGGGGGAAATCAGCGCCATGGAGGTCTATAAATTGGACAGATAGGCCCTTTGCCGGGTGAATTTGTAAAATTTTTTGAAAATTGTTTCTTTTTTATCCAAAATAAAACTACATTTGCACCTGGTATCAATTTAGGAGTTTTTTAACCTTTTAATATTATTAACTACTATGAAGAAGATTTTTGTTGCCGCCGCGATCCTTGCTATGTTCGCCGCCGTTTCCTGCAAGAACAATGAGAAGAAGACTGAGGAAGCTGCTGAGGCTCCCGCCGTTGAGGCTGCTGAGGCTCCCGCTGACCCGACCCTCGAGGACAAGGCCAAAGCCGCTGCTGAAGGTGTTGCCGAGCAGGCTATCGACGCTGCTGCCGACAAGGCTGCCAACGAGATTGTCAACGCAATCAACAAGTAAGTCGCGATCGACTGTTATGCCGGGCTCTCCCTACGCGGAGGGCCCGGTTTTTTTATGCACCCACCGGGATTGCCGGATTTTTTGTATCTTTGCGCAGGAGGGGTTTCCCTTGACCCGAAATTATTAACACTACATACTATGAAGAAGAGCTTCCACACCCGTTTCAGCGATATCGCCAAGGTCCGGAACCGTGCCGCCTTTGCCGACATCGAGCAGAAAATCACCAAGTACGAGTATGGTTCCGATGCATTCATGCAGATTCTGTCCAGCCGCTACTCCTGCCACTCCTTCACTAATTATCCCGTCTCTGACTCCAAACTGAATATGATTCTCGAGGCCGGCCGCATGGCTCCTTCCGCCAAGAATCTCCAGCCGACCCGGATCTGGGTCGTCAAAGGCGAAGACGCTCTCGCCCGCCTCAGGACGGTCCACCCCTGCTACGGCGCCCCGGTCGTCCTGGTGGTTGGCTGCCGGAACGAAGAGGCCTGGGTCCGCGAGAGCGACGGGATCAATTCTGCGAAGACCGACGCCGCCATCGTCCTGACGCACCTGATGCTTACGGCGACCGATGCGGGTCTGGCCAATATGTGGATATGGGACTTCGACCCGAGCAAGGTGCGGGAGGTCCTCCCCGAGACCCGGGAGCACGGCATTTATGCCCTCCTTGCCATCGGTTATCCGGCCGACGGTGCCGGCAAGCCCACTGAACTCCATTCCGTCAGAAAGTCCCTCGACGAGCTCGTCACCGTTCTGTAGCGGCAGGGCTCTTTATTCCAATTTTATTTGTATCTTTGCAGCGATTTAAATCTGAACGATATGAATTTAAGAGACATCAAAAAAGACATCGAATACGTGATCGGCGCATTCGTAGACGACTGTACGCTCGTTCTTTCCGTCCACAAGGGTGACGACGTGGACGAGGTGGCCGGCCTCATCGATGAGGCTGTCGACCTGTTCAACGACCTGCGCAACCGCAGCGTGAACCCGGAAGGCAACAAGAGAGCCTGGTATCTCGGCCTCCGCAAGGAGCTCGTCGAGAAGGTGGACGCCCTGTACGACCGCCTGAGTGCCGCCGTCAAGAAGAACGTCGCCGCTTAATTCGACGCCTTTCCCTTTTATCCGGCCTGCGCCTTTGTGCCCGGGCCGGTTTTTTTTTGTTTTGCGGCGGCATTTTTCGTAACTTGGCGGTCCGTAAAATGATTGAGTTATGGCAGTGAAAGCGAGTCCGAAATCCAAGAGCGTGTGGTTCTGCACCTCCTGCGGCAATGAGTTCCCGAAGTGGATGGGGCAGTGCCCGGCCTGCAAGGAGTGGAATACCCTGCAGGAGCGGGAGATGATCAGCGGTGTCAGCGGCGGCCGCGGGGCGCAGCATGTCCCCGGCGCGAGCCGGAAGCCCGTCCGGCTCAAGGAAGTGGAGGCTACGGGTGAGGACCGCATCTCCCTCGGCAGCACCGAAGTGGACCGCCTGCTCGGCGGCGGCATCGTCAAGGGCTCGCTCGTGCTGATCGGCGGCGAGCCGGGCATCGGCAAGTCGACCCTCTCGCTGCAGCTGCCCTTGCAGAGTCCCCATCTCAAAACCCTCTACGTCACGGGCGAGGAAAGCGTCAAGCAGGTCAAGATGCGGGCGGACCGCCTCGGTGGAGATAGCTCCAACTGCCTGATATTCAGCGAAACGCTGATGGACAGCATCCTCGCGGAGGCGGAGGAGGCCGCGCCGGATCTGATGATTGTCGACTCGGTCCAGACGATGTACTGCAGCGGGGTGGAATCGACAGCCGGCAGCGTGTCGCAGATCAAGGAAACCGCCGCCCGGCTGCTTCGTTTCGCCAAGGAATCCGGCATCCCCGTGATCCTCATCGGCCATATCACCAAGGAAGGCGCCATCGCCGGCCCGAAGATTCTCGAGCACATCGTCGATGTCGTCCTGCAGTTCGAGGGGGAGAACCGCGGGGCCTACCGCGTCCTTCGCAGCATCAAGAACCGTTTCGGCTCCACCTCCGAGCTCGCCGTCTTCGAGATGACGGGCACGGGTCTCCGCGAAGTCAGCAATCCCTCCGAGCTGCTGATTCCCCAGCACGAGGACGGCCTCAGCGGCACGGCGGTCGCCGCCATGCTCGACGGCGTGCGTCCCTTCCTGTTCGAGGTCCAGGCGCTTGTCTCGTCGGCCGTTTATGGCACCGCCCAGCGCAGCGCGACGGGCTTCGACGTGCGCCGGCTCAACATGCTCCTCGCCGTGCTGGAGCGCCGCGCCGGCTTCAAGCTCAGCCAGAAAGACGTCTTTCTTAACATGGCCGGCGGCCTTCGCGTGACCGATCCGGCAGCGGATCTCGCCGTCGTCTGCGCCGTACTGTCCTCGAACTTCGATTTTCCGATTCCGAACGATGTCTGTTTCGCGGGGGAAGTCGGTCTCAGCGGCGAGATCCGCCCTGTCTCCCAGGCCGAACGCCGCGCCACCGAAGCTGCCCGCCTCGGCTTCAAAAAAGTATTTCTCTCGAGTTACACGCGATTTGACAGGAAGCCCCAGGGCATCGAGGTCGTCAAGGTCGCCGACATCCCTGCCCTCGTCAAGGCACTGTTCAGATAGCGATATAGTGGGTGGCCGTGTCGATGGAGAGCAATCCACCGGATGCGGCGGCTTCTTCCCGGAGCACCAGGATGGCGTTCTCGTTGTCTACCAGTTCGTTAAATAGCAGACGCGGCGTCTCGTTCCACTCCAGCAGCGGGTTGGTAAGGCCGGTATAGGAGTCGACGCGCTGGTTGGTGGCGAGGTATTCGCTCACGGCGAGCGTCACGGTCCGGGACGCCCAGTCGCCGGTCCATTTCTTCTTCTCGTAGATCACCGTTCCGTCTTTTCGGAGCGAGGACACGGCGTAGTTGCTGAAATAGCAGTCGATGCCGGTCATGCTCGTGAACAGGCTCTCGCCGGCGCTTGTCACCGAATACTCCAGCACGCGAAGCAACTCCTCATACGTCAGTTTATACACGTATGTGAGGTTGTTGAAGGGGAACATTTCATAGACATTGGCGACGGTAATGTTCCTTCGGGACTGTCCGTCCAGCGGGAACTGGGTCCGCACGCCGCCGCCGTTGACAAAGGCGACGTCGGCCTCTCCGACGCGGCGGAGAATGTCGCACATCCAGTTGGCCATGGTGCAGGACCGCCCACCGCTGCCGCTGATGCTGTAGGTGGTGGCGCCGGTGGTAATGTAGCCGAGCACCGACGTGGTCTGCTCCTCCGTTTCGGCCAGGGCCCGGTCGGACACGGCGATAATGTCCTCCTCCAGATCGTTGGCGTTCTGCCCGGGCGAAGTGCGCCGGTCACGGACCGAATCTACGAGGACGATATTCGGCCAGGTGACGCCGGAGAAGGTGATTCCGCCGTTCTTTTCCTTGACGATGAAGGACAGATTGGCCCGGGCGAAATGCTCGCCGTACCGGCCGCCCTGCAGATAGGGAATGCCCGAGCCGGCCGTCCCGGAAAGGGACTGGTGGCTGTGGCCGCCCAGCACAAGGTCGATCGCTGAGTTTGGTCCGAGCTTCTCGGCGGCCCGGTCGGCGGCTCCGTGGATCAGCAGGACGGTTGCATCGCACCGGCCGCTGGATTCCAGCTCTGCGGCGATGCGCCCGGCAATCGTATAGTCCTCATTGATGCTGTACCCCATGCCCGTGAACTTCGAGGTCATGATGCTGCTGGCGTAGTCGACCGCGAAGCCGATGATGCCGATCCGGACGGGAATCCCCGCCCCTTTGGCGTTGGTGGCCGTTTTTTCGACGATGACATAGTCCTTGGTGGTGGACACCCGGCTGCCGTTGCGGTAGAGGTTGGCGCAGACGATCGGTACCTCATTGACGCATTCCTGCCCCTCCCAGGTATAGTCCGGCATCGTGGCGTCCGCGTCCACGAGATTGTCGATTCCCCAGTCGAACTCGTGATTGCCGACGGTCACGGCATCATACCCCATCCTGTCCATGGCGACATAAACGGGCTTCCCGCCAAGCAGGTTCGAGATGGACGCTCCCTGGTAGATATCCCCTCCGTCGAGCAGCAGCAGGCGGCTTTTGTCGTAGTCGTCGCCCCTTCCGCGGATGTCGTTGACCTTGTCGGCGATAAAGGCCATGCGATAGTGGAGCGCTCCGTTCGATGCGCTGACGATATAGCCGTGAAGATCCGTCGTTTCAATGAGCGGCAGCTGGTATTCTCCCGGCAGGTAGCTTCCCTCCTCTCCGGAATCCGGGACCCACGGGGTCGGTTCTTTGGAACAGGCCGCCAGAAAGGCTGTGACAAGGAGCGGAAGGAGGAGATGCAGTATGCTCTTTTTCATCTGGATGCAGGACTAGGGGTCAATTCTCCTCGGCCAGCAGGCGCATCAGTTCCTCCAGGATCGGGCGGACTTTGGCCGCTCCGGCGGAGGCGTTGTTGGTGAGGATGGAGAAGGTGATGACGTTGGCTTCGGCAGCGCTGCTTCCGCCCTTCGGGAGGAGGTAGCCGCTGTAGCAGAGGACGCCGTTCATGGAGCCGCTCTTCATACGGAAACGGGCCTTGAGGTCCTTGTCGGCCTTCGGGAACATGCTCTGGAGCGTGCCTTTGCCGCCCGGCCGGGGGAGCGATGCGAGGAAGGCCGCGCGGGCGGAAGTGCGCCACATGGCCTTGAGGAAGCGGACGAAAAAGTCCGGGGAGACGTAGTTGTCGCGGGCGAGACCGCTGCCGTCCGAGATGCGGACGGAGTTCCCCATGCTGACGCCGATCTTGGAGAGCACGGCTTTCTCGGCGGCGATGGCGGAATCGTAATCCGCCCGGCCCTTGACCTGGCGGCCGAGGGCGCGAAGGATCGTCTCGGCATAGAAATTATCGCTGCGGCCGTTCGTCTGGCCGATGATGGAGGTCAGGGTCGGTGAGAAACTGCTGCCGATGCGGGTGAGGCTGTCCACGGGCTTGGCTGGAAAGGTGGGTTCGCTGCGGAAATCGCGCAGCAGGCCGCTGCGGTCGATGTCCGCCGGGCCGTCGATGACCGTGAAGCCGGCGGTGTCGAGATAGGTGCAGAAGGCATGGGCCGCCGTCATCGCGCCGTATTTGTTGGAGACGCTTTCGACGGTTTTCTTGCGGTCGATGGCCAGCGAGCCGCGCCACTGGGCGACCGGCGAGAGGTCGGAGGTGTGGAAGTAGAGGCTGTTGCCGCTCTGCTTTTCGCCGGTTACGGCGTGGTTGAGTATCGTCAGCCAGGGGGTTTCCGTGCGGGAGGTGCGGGTGAATACGGGCGGCGCGCCGATGCTATCGCCCGGTACGACGCGAAAGTCGATGTTGTTCTCGTGGAAACAGAGTCCGTCGCCGCCGGTGCCGTAGTAGGTCCGGGCGTCGCTGAGCTGCCAGCTTTCGTGGTCCAGGTCTCCCGGGAAGCAGCGGCCGTCACCGACCACATATCCGTCGATGCTGCGGATGCCCGCGTCCGTGAGGATGGACTTCCACCGGGCGAAAAGCGTGTCGGTCGGCAGGGCGATGGCGTCCTCGGCGCCGAGGGTCGGGTCGCCGCCGCCGACGATGTAGAGGTTGCCGTGAAGGGTGCCGTCCTCTCCGATGGCCCCGTCATAGGCAAGGACCGTCTCGAAGCGGAAGCCGGCGCCGAGGCGGTGGAGGGCCGTACCGGTGGTGATGAGCTTCATGTTCGAGGCGGGAACGAACTTGCTGAGGTGGTTCCATTTCGCCAGCGTGTCGCCCCTCGCGTTGACGGCGAGAACGCCCCAGGAGGCGCTGCGGAGCGGCTCTTCCCGGGAAATCTTTTCAAGATACTGCTGGGCCCGTGTCTGCGCCCCGAGTGTCAGCGGGAGCAGGAGACAGAGCAGAAGCAGGCAAAAACGGTCACCCTTTCTATTCATACGACAAAATTACGACAATTATGGAAATAAATCGCTATATTTGTATGCTACAAACCACAGAATTCTATGAGCAAGAAAACCGTTCTCGTTTCCGGAGGCGCCGGCTTTATCGGCAGCCACGTGACCGTCGAGCTGATCGAAGCCGGCTACGACGTCGTTGTCGCTGACAACTTCTCCAACTGTGACATGACCTGCTTCGAGGGTGTCCAGAAAATCATTGGCCGGAAGCTTCCGCTCGAGAAAATGGATTTCTGCGACGCGGCTGCCGCAAAGGCCATTTTTAAGAAATATC
Source organism: uncultured Bacteroidia bacterium (assembly GCA_902768665.1). Lineage (GTDB taxonomy): Bacteria > Bacteroidota > Bacteroidia > Bacteroidales > UBA932 > Cryptobacteroides. The sequence continues at coordinate 190,379 of CACXMA010000001.1, forward strand.
CCATCGACGCCGTGATCCATTTCGCCGCCTTCAAGGCCGTCGGCGAATCGGTGGAACAGCCCCTGAAGTACTACAAGAACAACCTCGTCAGCTTCATGAACGTGCTTGAGGCGGCGGAGGAAGCGGGCGGCTGCAACGTCCTCTTCTCCTCCTCCGCGACCGTCTACGGCGAGCCCGAAAAGGTCCCCGTGACCGAAATGACCCCCCGTCAGCCGGCCATGTCCCCTTACGGCAACACGAAGACCATGTGCGAGGATATCCTCCAGGACACCGTGAAGGCCTCGAACGGCAAGCTCAAGGGCATCCTGCTCCGCTACTTCAACCCGATCGGCGCCCACCCGAGCGCCCTCATCGGCGAGCTTCCCCGCGGCGTCCCCAACAACCTCGTTCCGTTCATCACGCAGACCGCCATCGGCAAGCGCGAGATCCTCAATATCTTCGGCAACGACTACCCGACCCCGGACGGCACCTGCCAGCGCGACTTCATCGACATCGTCGACCTCGCCCGTGCCCATGTCTATGCCGTGACCCGCATGATCGAGGGCAAGATGAAGAAGGACGTGGAGATCTTCAACGTCGGTACCGGCCGTCCGCTCAGCGTGATGGAGCTGGTCAACGCCTTCGAGAAGGTCAACGGCGTCAAGGTGCCCCACCGGTTCGCCCCGCGCCGTCCCGGCGACATCACCGCCATCTGGGCCGACCCGACCCTCGCCAACAACGAGCTTGGCTGGAAGGCCACCCGCAGCATTGAGGAGACCCTCAAGGCCGCCTGGGCCTGGGAGTGCCGCCTCGCCGGGAAATAGATTACCCGGTCTCCCGGGCAGAACAATGCCTTTTTACCGCTGACTGACGCTCCGAAGACGGGGCGTCAGTTTTTTTCGATTTGGCACGATATTTTCTTTTTAGTAACTTTGCAGATTGCATATTATTGCATAATATGGGAAGATTGAACAATATCGTGTCGGGTATCCTTGTGCTTGCCTCGCTCAGCGGGTGCAAGTTTTTTGGGGATGTCCTTCACAATGAGCCGCTTGCGGCCAAGGTCGGCTCCCACGAGCTGACGATGGCGGCGCTGCGGGATGCGGTGCCTGACGGGCTGACCCCTGAGGACAGTGCCGCATTCGCAGAACGGTACATCAATTCCTGGGCGCGGGATATGCTCCTGATGGACCGGGCCGAGAAAGGCCTTTCCGCCGAGGAGAAGGATGTGAGCGCCCAGCTGGAGGACTACCGCCGGACGCTGCTGAACCACCGCTACGAGCAGAAATACATCGCCGAGCACCTCGATTCCCTCGTGACCCGCGAGGAAATTGAGGATTATTATGCGGCGAACCGCGAAAAGTTCCGTCTGCAGAACCCGGTCGTCAAGGCCTATTATTTCAACATTTCCCCGCGCAGCAAGGAGCTGCAGACCATCCTTTCCGGCATGACTTCGACCAAGGAAGCCCAGCGGGCGGAGGCCGACACGCTGATGCGCACCGCGTCGATGCGTTTTGTCGACTACAGCGCCAACTGGGTGGACGCCTATGTCCTTGCCCGCGAGTTCAATACCGACGTGGTGACACTCCTGTCGAGCCGCAAGAAGGAATGGATCCGCCTTCCGGACGGCCTCGGCCACGACAATGTCGCTTTCCTGATCGACTATGTCCCCGACGGCTCCTATGCGCCGGTGGACTACTGCACCAAACGAATTGAAGAAATCATCCTCAGCGCACGCAAACACGCGCTTTCCGCGGAGTTCGAGACCAAGCTCATCGAGGAAGCGCTGGAGAGCGAGCAACTGATTATTTATTGACCATGAGATATACCGCAAGAATTCTGCTTTTCGCCCTGGGGGCGCTGCTGGCCGCGGCCGCTCCGCTCCGGGCCCAGCAATACCAGAAGGGTTTGATTGACAAGAGCATTGCCATCATCGGCGGCGAGATGATCTCCCTGTCCGAACTGGAGCAGGAAATCCAGATCATGCGCGCCCAGGGCATGGCCTCGGACCGCAACATGCGCTGCGAGCTGCTCGAACAGATGATGGAATCGAAGCTGTTCCTTGTCCAGGCCCGCATCGACTCGCTGGCCGTCAACCAGGATATGGTCGAGATGCAGCTCTCGCAGCGGCTGGACCGCGTCAGGACCCAGCTCGGCGGCGACGAGGGGGTCGAAGCCTATTTCGGCAAGCCGCTTTACCGGCTCCGCCAGGAATGGAAAAATACCCTGCAGGACCAGGCGCTGACCCAGCAGGAGCAGCAGGAAATCGCCGGCGGCATCGCCGAAATCACGCCCTATGATGTGCAGAAATTCGTCGACGAAACGGCGAAGGAGGACCTCCCGGAAGTGCCGATCCGCTACCAGCTCAGCCAGATCTGCCTCTATCCGGACCGTGAGGCTGCGGCGCTGGCCGCCAAGGAACGCCTCCTCGACATCCGCGAACGCATCATCAACGGAGAGAAGTTCGCGACCCTCGCCCGCATCTATTCCGAAGACCCGGGCAGCGCCCGCCGCGGCGGCGAGCTCGGCATGGCCTCGCGATCCATCTTCTGGCCGGCCTTCAGCGATGCCGCGATGGTCCTGAAGCCGGGCATCGTGTCCCAGGTCGTCGAGACGCCGGACGGTTTCCACCTGATTGAACTGCTGGAGAAAAAAGGCGACATGTTCAATGCGCGCCACATCCTCATCAAGCCCTTCTACACCACCGACGACAGCCAGAAGGCCTTCGCCAAGCTGGACAGCCTCAAGACCGAGATCATCAACGGCGCCGTGACCTTCCCGATGGCGGCGGAGTTCTATTCCGAGGACCCGGCCAGCCGCACGAACGGCGGCCAGATGGCGGATCCCTACACGGGCTCGACTTATTTCGAGATCGACCTCCTCAAGCCGCAGGACTACAACGCCATCAAGGACCTCAAGGAAGGGGAGATAACGGAGCCTTTCGAGTCCGTTGACGACGAGGGCCGCGGCAATCTCGTTTACAAGATCATCCGCGTGGACCGCATCCTTCCCGCCCATACGGCCAGCTATGACACCGACTACAGCCAGCTGATCGAGCATGTCCGCCAGCAGAAGCAGATGGATGCCATCAACGACTTTATCCAGAAGAAGATCGGCACGACCTACATCGTCATCGATCCGCTCTTCAAGGAGTGTGAGTTCAACCGCCCCGAGTGGGCGGAAAAGTTCCGTAAATAGCCTGTGAGAAGTACCGTCGGAAAACGCCTTCTGGCCGTCCTGCTGGCCCTTGTGACCGTCCTTCCGCTGCTCGCGCAGAAAAAGGATGGCGGGGACAAGGACTCGCTGGTGCTGCTTCTCAGCGCCAAGTCCGCCCGCCTTGTCGAAGAGGGCGGAGACCACTACCGCAAGGTGTTCGGCCCGGCTCGCTTTCTCCACAACGGTACCTACCTCATCTGCGATACGGCGCTCTGGAACCTCGACCGGAACTATATCAAGGCGCTCGGCAACGTCAAGATCCTCCAGGACGAGACTGTCCTGACGAGCGACAAGCTCGACTACCTGATCGACGACGACCTGGCCCAGTTCCGTGGCTCGGTGGTCCAGCTGACCGACAAGGAAGGCAACCTGCTGCGGACGCGCTTCCTCGATTTCAACACGCGGGACAGTGTTGCTGTGTTCCAGAACGGCGGTTCGATGAAGGACAAGGACGGACAGATCATCGAGAGCATCGACGGCACCTACGACGCGCGCATCAAGCTTTTTACCTTCATGCACGACGTCAACATGTTCACGGATTCGGTCTTCGTCCAGACCGAGCACCTGCTCTACGACGGCAATACCTCTTTTGCGACCTTCATGACCGACCTCAATGCCTGGCGCGACGACAACATGCTCTCCGCCGGCGGAGGCTGGTACGACCGTCCGAGGGATCTCTTCTTCTTCGAGCGCAACGTCCACGGCCTGACGCCGACACAGGAGGCCTGGTCCGACAGCCTCTATTTCGACCGCATCGGCATGACGGTCGACATGTTCGGCAACGCGCAGGTCTCCGACTCGACCCGCAATGCCATCGGCCTCGCCGGCCACATCACCTATCAGGATTCGCTGTCCCATATCACCTTTACGCGGACGCCGCTGCTGATAGCGATTTCCGAAGAGGAGGACAAACGCGATACGACATGGATAGGCGGCGAGCGGCTGGTCTATTATACCCTCCCGATGTGCGATATCGACTCGCTCTACCAGGTGCAGTCGAAGACCCGCCGTGAGGAGATTCTTGTCGATGCCGTCACGGAATACCGCCGCAAGGCCGCCGAGGCGGCTGCAAAGGCGCGCAAGGAGGCTGAGGAGAAAAAAGCGGCCGAGCAGGGCCGTCCCGTTCCGGGCGCCAAGGGACCAGGTGCCAAGGGTCCGGGTGCTGGCAAGCCTGCCGGAAAAGCGGAGGTGAATGCTCCGGAAAAGCCCGCAGCGCCGCCGAAGGACGACACTGCCCCGGCCGTTCCGCCGCGCGATTCCCTTTCTGCGGTGCCTCCTCGCGACTCTCTCTCTGTCATTCCGAGCGCCGACTCGACGTCATTCCACGGCTCGTCCGTGGAATCTCCCGCCCCTCCGCCGGCTCCGGTGGACTCTACCCGCATCGGCTTCTTCTCCGGCCGGCGTAATGTCAAAATTTTCCGCCAGGACTTCCAGGTTGTCTGCGATTCGCTCGCCTATACCGATCTCGATTCGCTGGCCCGGCTCTATCAGCGACCTTTTATCTGGAACGAGACGAACCGCCAGTTCTCGGCCGACAGCGTATCGGCGCTGATCCGCAATAACCGGATGGACCGTGCCTCGCTGATGTCCGAAGCCTTTGTCGCCATCCAGGAGGATTCCCTCCTCTACGACCAGATCCGCGGAACGGAGATGATGGCCTTCTTCGATTCCACGGGCGCGATGCAGCGTTTCGATGCCCTGGGCGGCGCCAATGCCCTTTTCTATCTCGAGGAGAACGGCACCCTCGCAACAGTCAATACCGTCGAGGCCAAGATGCTCTCCACCCGCTTCAAGGATGGCCAGCTGGACCATATCCTTTACTTCGAAGATGTCAGCAACGACGCCTTCCCCGTCGTCCAGCTTCCGGCGGACAAGCGGAAACTCAAGGGCTTCGAATGGCGGGGTGACATCCGGCCCCGCGGCCCGAAAGACATATCCGAGCGCGAAGTGCGGCCGTCGGAACGGAAGGTCTACGAATCCTTCCCCCACGCCGCTTTCCGGCAGACGGATATTTATTTCCCGGGTTACATGGCCGGCGTCCACAAGACCCTCGCCGAGAACGAACGCAAGCGTGAGGAACGCCGCGCCGAACGCCGCCGCAGGCAGGCCCTGGCCGATTCTCTGGCCCTTGCCGCTGCCGCCGACACGCTGGCCCTGGCGCCGGTGGATTCCCTGGCCTTGCCGCCCGTCGACTCCCTCGCTTTGCCGCCGGTTGATTCCCTTGCGGTTTCGGGCGCACTCGAGAAAGCGGATTCTCTGTCTGTCATTTCGAGCGATTCTACTTCTGTCATTTCGAGCGAAGCCGAGAAATCTCTTACCCCTGCCGAGCTGAAGGCCGCCGAAAAGGCCCGCAAACAGGCCGAGAAGGAGCGCAAGGCCGCCGAGCGTGCGGCCCGGAAGGCCGAACGCATCGCCCGCCGGGAGGCCCGCTGGGCGGAACTGGACCGCCGCGACGCTGAAAAGGCCGCCGCCAAGGAAGCCCGCCGCAAGGAAAAACTCCGCAAGCGCAACGAGCGCGTCCTCCAGAAAATCAAAGAGGATGAGGAACGCGAAAAGCGCGTCTTCGAGCAGTACAAAGCCCGCTACGAGCGCCAGAAGGCCCGTGAAGAGGCCCGGAAGAACAAAGAAAAAGCTGCAGAATGACCTGCAGCTTTTTTCTTATTCGGCGTAGAGCCTGAGGATATTGAGAATGACCTCGGCGGCTTTCTCTATGCTCCGGAGCGGCACGTATTCCATTTTTCCGTGGAAGTTGAGGCCGCCGGCGAAGATGTTCGGGCAGGGGAGTCCCATGAAGGACAGGCGCGCTCCGTCGGTGCCGCCGCGGATGGGCTGGATCCTGGGCTTGATGCCCGCCAGTTCCATGGCCTTGACGGCCGTGTCGACGATGTGCATGTGCGGCTCAACCATCTCGCGCATATTATAATATTGGTCCTTGAGCTCGAGCCTGACGGTGCCCTCGCCGTACTTGGCGTCGATGAACGCCGCGGCTTTTTCCATCATTTCCTTGCGGGCCTCGAACTTGGCGCGGTCGTGGTCGCGGATAATGTAGGCGATGTCGGCCTCCTCGACGGCTCCCTTAAAGGAGATCAGGTGGAAGAAGCCTTCGTAGCCCTCGGTGTATTCCGGCCGGGCGAGTTTCGGCAGCAGGTCGTTGAGCTCGGTGGCGATGTGGATGGCGTTTTTCATCTTGTCCTTTGCGCTGCCCGGGTGGACATTGCGGCCCTGGATGTGGATCTTGGCAGCGGCGGCGTTGAAGTTTTCGTACTCGAGCTCGCCGATTTCGCCGCCGTCCATCGTGTAGCCGAAGTCGGCGCCGAAGCGCTTGACGTCGAACGAATCGACGCCGCAGCCGATCTCCTCGTCACGGGTGAAGGCGACGGCGATGGGGCCATGCTTGAATTCCGGGTGCGTGACGATATACTGCACGGCGTCCATGATCTCCGCGACACCGGCCTTGTCATCGGCGCCGAGAAGGGTCGTTCCATCGGTGGTGATGAGGGTTTCTCCCTTGAAATGAAGCAGTTCCGGGAACTCGGAGGGCTTCAGGAAGAGGCCGGGAACGCCTTTGAGCGGGATGTCGCCGCCGTCGTAGCAGTCGATAATCTGCGGCTTGACATCCTTGCCGGAGGCGTCCGGGGCGGTGTCGACATGGGCCATGAAACCGATGGTGGGGGTGTCTTTCCCGTTGTTGCCCGGGATCTTGGCGTAGACATAGCCGTGCTCTTCGGTCTCGGCTTTGACACCCATGGCGCGGAGCTCGTCCGCCAGCAGGTTCAACAGGTCCCACTGCTTGGCGGTGGAGGGCTGGGACGAGGATTCTTCATCGGACTGCGTGTCGATGGCGACGTAACGCAGGAAACGGTCGAGGATTTTTTCCATCTTATTTTTCTTTTTTCATTGAAGCGTAAATCATATAGCCGCACAGCAGCAGGAACGGGATGATGGCCACGGCTTCGGCGCTGTGGGCGCTCCAGCCGGGAATGCTCAGATCCACGTTGAGGAACTTCAGAATGACGCTGACCACACCCATCAGGGCGCCGCCGGCGATGAAACCGGAAGCGATGAGGGTGCCTTTCTCCTGACGGGCATTGTTGACGGCCGCATCCTTGCTGCGGGTGCTGACCAGCCAGGCGATGGCGCCGCCGACGAGGAGCGGAAGGTTGAGGTCGAGCGGAATGAACATGCCGAGTGCGAAGGCCAGGACCGGCACTTTGAGGAAGTTGAGGATGAGGGCCAGCGCTGCACCGATGCCGTAGAGCATCCACGGAGCACCGCCGCCGCTCATGAGCGGCCCGATCAGGGCGGCCATGGCATTGGCCTGCGGAGCGGCCAGGGCATCTCCTCCGGTGAAGCCGTAGGTCTTGTTGAGGATGAGCATGACGGCGCAGACCGTGACGGAGGAAACCGCTACGCTGAGGAATTTCCACTTTTCCTGGTTGCGCGGCGTCGTGCCGATCCAGTAACCGATCTTGAGGTCGGTAATGAACGAGCCGGCGACGCTGAGGGCCGTGCAGACCACGCCGCCGATGATCAGTGCCGCGGCCATGCCGGCGTTGCCCTTGAGGCCGACGCCGATGAGGATGACGGAGGCGATGATCAGGGTCATCAGGGTCATGCCGCTGACGGGGTTCGATCCGACGATGGCGATGGCATTCGCCGCCACGGTCGTGAACAGGAAGGCGATGACCGCGACGATGAGGAGGCCGACGAGGGCCTGCCAGAGGTTGTTGACCACCCCTCCGAAGGCAAAGAAGGCGAAGATCATCAGCAGGGCGATGACGATGCCGTAGACGATGGTCTTCATGGGAAGGTCGTCGTCCGTGCGCAGGGTCTTGCCGCTTTCGCCCTTTCCGCCCTTGAATTCGCGTACGGCCAGTCCTAGGGCCGATTTGATGACACCGAAGGATTTGATGATGCCGAGGATGCCGGCGGTGGCGATGCCGCCGATACCGATCGGGCGGGCATAGGTGGAGAAGATGTCTTCAGGGGTGAGTCCCGCGGCCTGCGCTTCCGGCAGAACATAGCCGATCAGCGGAATGATGAAGAACCAGACCAGGAAGGAGCCGCAGCAGATGATAAGGGCGTATTTCAGGCCGATGATGAAGCCAAGGCCGAGGACCGCTGCGCCGGTGTTGAGCTTCACGACGAGCTTGGTCTTGTCGGCAATGGCTTCGCCGCAGCTGAGGACGCGGGTGGTCAGCGTTTCGCTCCACAGGCCGACGCTCGAGACGATGAAATCATACAGACCGCCGATGAGGCCGCTGATAAGGAGTACCTTGGCGCCCTTGCCGCCGCCTTCTCCGTTGACGAGGACCTGCGTGGTCGCCGTGGCCTCCGGGAACGGGTATTTGCCATGCATTTCCTTGACGAAGTATTTGCGGAACGGAATCAGGAACAGGATGCCGAGGAAGCCGCCGAGCAGTGACGAAAGTACCATCTGCATGTAGTTTACCTCCAGGCCGAGGATGTAGATGGCGGGGAGAGTGAAAATGGCGCCGGCGACGACCGAACCGGATGTGCCGCCGATGGACTGGATGATCACATTCTGACCAAGGCCGCCTTTCTTGCCCAGCATACCCGTCACGCCGACGGCGATGATGGCGATCGGGATCGCCGCTTCGAAGACCTGGCCGACCTTCAGACCGAGGTAGGCCGCCGCTGCCGAGAAGAGCACGGCCATGGCGATACCCATCAACACGGAATAGAGGGTAACCTCGGGATAGGTTTTCTTCGGAGACAGGAGGGGCTGATACTCCTCCCCGGGCCTCAGCTCGCGCTGCGCGTTCTCCGGCAATTGCATTTTTTCGTTTTCTTCCATTATTTGCTGTTTTGTCATTTCGTGCAAGGACGTCATTACCCGACTTGTTCGGGTAATCTCTTTCGTCATGCCCGACCGGATCGGGCATCTGTATACAAATATAATATATATAGCCCGCTTTTCCCGCTTTTCGAGAGGGATTTTTGGGGCTTCTGAAAATTTTTCAAAAAATATGGTAAAAAAATTTGCGGGGTAAAAAATAATTACTACCTTTGCAGTCCCGTTTGAGAGAGCGGGACTTTTTTACGCCCCAAAGAGTGGGATAAGGAAGTAAGATCTTTGAAAATATTGAGAGATACACAAGAGGTAAAAACGAAGCAAACAGATAGTCTGTATTGAAAGTGATATCAGAAGTTTTTTCGGATGTTGCAAAGATATGGGACTACAGTTTCATAGGCAAGAGCAATCATAGGAATATGATTCACAAAAAGTATCTCTTCGCGCTTTCCGCCGCGTGAGTGGCGGGAGGGGACGGGGGGATATGTTCGAGAAAGGAACGAAGAGCGAACGGAGGATGCCTAGGCTTCCGGAGGCGATGAAGGACGTGGTAAGCTGCGAAAAGGTCCGGGGATCTGCAAACAGGAATTGATCCGGACATCTCCGAATGGGGCAACCCGTCAGGTTGAAGACCTGACACCAAGTGCAAACTTGGAGCGAACCCGGGGAACTGAAACATCTTAGTACCCGGAGGAAAAGAAAGAAATGATCGATACCCTGAGTAGTGGCGAGCGAAAGGGGCAGAGCCTAAACCGCTCACGTTTACGGACGTGGCGGGGTTGTAGGAGTACTCATAAAGACAATATCAGGAACCAGAACGCTGTGGAAACAGCGACCGTAGAGGGTGACAGTCCCGTACGGGTAACGGGATATGGTCGAGAGTACCACCTGAGTAGGGCGGGGCACGTGGAATCCTGTCTGAATCTGCGGCGACCATGCCGCAAGGCTAAACACTCCCGGAAGACCGATAGTGGACCAGTACCGTGAGGGAAAGGTGGGAAGCACCGCGAGTAGCGGAGTGAAATAGAACCTGAAACCGTTCGTTTACAAGCGGTCGGAGCCCTACGGGGCGACGGCGTGCCTTTTGCATAATGAGCCTACGAGTTGCATCATACTGGCGAGGTTAAGGGCCTGAGGTCCGGAGCCGTAGCGAGAGCGAGTCTGAAAAGGGCGTTGAGTCAGTATGAGCAGACGCGAAACCTAGTGATCTACCCATGACCAGGGTGAAGGTGCCGTAACAGGCACTGGAGGCCCGAACCAGTTTCCGTTGAAAAGGGCTTGG
>CACXMA010000002.1 GCA_902768665.1 uncultured Bacteroidia bacterium
ATGTGTTAAGCCTGCCGCTAGCGTTCATCCTGAGCCAGGATCAAACTCTTCATTGTATATTCATATAATGCTTAGCTGTCCTGACGCTTTCTGTTCCTTATTTGGAATCAACGCTGCTCTGTATCTTGAATCACAACTTTCGTTACAATTCCGGTACTTGCTTGTACTTTCCTTTCAGTCTTTTCAATGAGCTTTTTTTAACTTTCTCCGTTTCCTTGCGGGCGTAAAAAAGTCCCGCTCTCTCAAACGGGACTGCAAAGGTATAAACTTTTTCTTAACCTGCAAAATTATTTTGAACTTTTTTCAAAAAATCTTTTCCCAGTTCAGATTATTCGCCTCAGCTTGTACACGAAGCCTGTTTTTTTAGTATTTTTGCAATAGAGATAACGTGTAACAACCATCTTTCTTATAACCTAATCTTTTAACCAATCTACAATTATGGGCTTATTAATTACTTTCTGGGTCCTCCTGGCTTTAGGCTTTGTCTTCTGCTTCGTAGGTAGATTCCCCGGTCAAATCCTGGCTTTTGCCGCACTGCTGATCGGCTATTTTGGCACCGACGTCATCAAATACCCTGACTGGGTTGTCATTGTCAGTGCCATTCTCGTTGTTGTCAGCCTTTATATCGGCTGGAAGATTGCCCCCAAGCTTGGGAAAAAGGTACATGATTACGGCAAGGCCAGCAAGTGGGGCACATTTGTCGGTTCCCTTATTGCTCTTCTGTGCGCAAGCAGCGATGCAACCCTCTCCATCATCATGCTCTTCGTTCTCCCGTTTGCATTCGCCTTCCTGTTTGAATGGTTCGCAAAGAAAGATCTCGCCGAAGCGGCCAAGAGAGCATGCGGTGGTTATGTCGTCTTCCTGGCTTCTACCCTTCTGAACCTCCTGGTCTGCGTTTTCTGCATGCTGGGAGCCGTCGGCTACTTCAACTAGCGGATAACACGAAATAGAATAACGATAAACGCATCCTGACGGGTGCGTTTACTTTTTTTCAGAGGATCAATACAGCAAAAAGCCCGCAATGCCGGCCAGGATGATGACGGCGATAGGGCCGACTTTCCCCCAGTAGGAAGCCACGAAAGCGCCTCCCAGCAGGAGCCAGCTCTTCCAGTCGGCGATGTTCTCCCGGACGACGGCGGCCTTGACGCTCCAGCCGTCCCAGGTAAAGCGGAATAGCAGGACCACCGCCGCGGCACCGATCAGACCGACCACCGCCGGGCGCAGCCAGCTCATCACGCCCTCGAAGAAGGGATTGTGGTTGAACTTCGTATAGGCCCGGACGATGAGCAGCATGATGATGAACGAGGGAATCACGAGGGCCAGCGTCGTCACGAGACTGCCGACAATGCCGAGCAGGTGGCTCCCGCTCATCCCAGCGATGACATCATAGCCGACATAGGTCGCGCAGTTGATGCCGATGGGGCCCGGGGTCATCTGGGAGATGGCGACGATGTCCGTGAAGGCGCTCTCGCTCATCCAGGCATGGTCCACGACGACCTGCCCCTGGATCAGGGACAGCATGGCGTAACCGCCGCCGATGGTGAAAAGGCCGATGACGAAAAATGTCCCGAACAGTTGCAGCAGCGTCAGCAGAATCTCCATCACCGCGCCCTCCTTTCCTTATAATATACAAAGGAGACCGCCAGCACCAGCGTCACCAGCAGGATCCAGATCGGAGAAATGCCAAGAAAAGCGACGCCCGCCAGCGCCAGGGCCGAGATCAGCCAGGCCCACCAGGTCTTGTTGCTGCGGCGCGCCATATTGAGCATGGGCACGGCAATCAGCGCGATGACGGCCGGGCGGATACCCAGAAACACGCGCTGCACGATCGCGTTGTCCTTGAAAGCCGTGAAGACCATGGCGATCAGAAGGATGATCACGAAAGACGGAAGGATGCTCCCGAGGGTCGCAGCCACCGAACCCTTCACCCCGCGGAGGCGGTAGCCGGCGAAGATGGAGATATTCACCGCCAGCAGGCCCGGGGCCGACTGCGACAGGGCGACGATGTCCGGCAGCTCCTCTTCCGGGATCCAACCGCGGCGCTTCATTTCCCGCTCGATGATCGGGATCATGGCATAGCCGCCGCCGATGGTGAACGCCCCGATCTTCGAAAAGACCAGGAACAGACGCCAGAGTGAGACTTTTTCTTTCATTTGCGGCGGTAAAGTTACAACATTTAATTATATTTGTAATTCAGTAACCATATTTCACCTATATGAAACGAATCCTTACCGCCCTCGCCGCCCTTGTCCTGATGACATGCGCCGCGACCGCAACCATCCCTGTCGTCCCCTACCCCACCTCCGTCCAGGAGCTCAACGGTCCCGGCTTCAACGCCCGCGGCGCCGCCGTCCGCTGCGACCGGCAGGTCGACGCCCTGAGCCGCCAGTGGATCGACGCCTTCGCAAGCGACCTCCGCAAGGCTTCCGGCACGGACAAGACGACCTCCTCCACCATCTTCTTCAGCCTCAACCCGGCCATCGCCGACGAAGCCTACACGCTCACCGTCGCCAAAAAGGCCGTCAATGTCAGCGCCAGCACCGCCTCCGGCTTCTTCTACGCCATCCAGACGCTGAAGCAGCTCCTCCCTGTCGAGATCTACACCGGCAAGGTGGCCGACAAGAAGGCCGGCTGGACCATCGCCCCCATGAAGATCCAGGACCGCCCCCGCTTCGCCTACCGCGGCATGCACCTCGACTGCGCACGCCACATCTTCACCCTCGACGAGGTCAAGAAATACATCGACGTGATGGCGATGTTCAAGATGAACCGCTTCCACTGGCACCTCACCGAGGACCAGGGCTGGCGCATCGAAATCAAGAAGTATCCCCGCCTGACCGAGATCGGCGCCTGGCGTGACGGCACCTGCATCGGAAAGGACTTCAGCACCAGCGACGGCATCCGCTACGGCGGCTACTATACGCAGGAGCAGCTCAGGGAAGTCGTCGCCTATGCGGCGGAGCGCGGCATCACCGTCATCCCGGAGATTGACCTCCCGGGCCACATGCTCGCCGCCCTGGCCTCCTACCCGGAACTCGGCTGCACCGGCGGCCCTTACGCCGTCTGGCAGCGCTGGGGCATCACCAACGACATCCTCTGCGCCGGCAACGAGAAAGTCTACGAGTTCCTCGAGGACGTCCTGACCGAGATCATCGACATCTTCCCGTCCGAATACATCCACATCGGCGGCGACGAGTGCTTCCTTTCCCAGCTTGACGACCCGTGGGACAAATGCCCGAAGTGCATCGCCAAGATGGAAGAGCTCGGCATCCAGCGCGGCCCGCAGGAGAAGCACTACCTCCAGAATTACGTCACCGCCCGCGTCCAGAACTTCCTCCTTTCCAAGGGGCGCAAGATCATCGGCTGGGACGAGATCCTCGAAGGCGACCTCGCCCCCGGCGCCACGGTCATGTCCTGGCGCGGCACCGCCGGCGGCATCAAGGCCGCGGCCATGGGCTTCGACGCCATCATGACCCCCTACACCTATCTCTATTTCGACTACTACCAGACCGGAGAGCGGGAGAAGGAACCCCTCTGCATCGGCGGCAATCTCCCGATAGAGACCGTCTACGGCTATGAGCCGCTCGACGGCATCTCCGCAGGTGCCGAAAAGCACATCCTCGGCGTCCAGGCCAACCTCTGGACCGAATATATCGCCACGCCCGAGCACCTGGAGTATATGCTCCTCCCGCGTATGTGCGCTCTCAGCGAGATCCAGTGGACCCCGCGCGACAAAAAGGACTGGGACCGCTTCGACAGCTCGCTGGACCACCTCTTCTCCATCTTCGATTCCCTCGGTTACACCTATTGCCGCGCTGTCCGCGGCGTTGTCGGACTTGACAAATGAAAACGCTCCGCATCCTTCTCGCCGCAGCCCTCGTCATCCTGGCCGCGGCCGCCTGCAAGAACAAGCTGAAACAGGCTCACGCAGCGGAAGTCGCCGAAGAGAGCCCCTATGCCGGCATTTATGACATCGAGACCACGCTCGGAACGATCCGCATCGGTCTCTACAAGGACACGCCCTACCACGCCGACAACTTCGCCAAACTCGTCCACGAGGAGTACTACAACGACGTCCTTTTCCACCGCGTCATCGCCGGATTCATGATCCAGACCGGCGACCCGAACACGCGAGACACCCTCGTCGAACTGTATGGCCAGGGCGGACCGGACTACACCGTCCCCGCTGAAATCGTCCCGGCGCACCGCCATATCAAGGGCGCCGTCGCGGCCGCCCGTCTCGGCGACTACGCCAACCCGATGCGGGAATCCTCCGGCTCGCAGTTCTACATCGTCCTCGACGAGAACGGCTGCCGGCACCTCGACGGAGCCTATTCCGTTTTCGGCGAGACGATCGAAGGCATCGAGGTAGTCGAGAGGATCGGCGCCCTGCCGACCGACCCGTACGACCGCCCCCTTTCTCCGGTCAAAATTCTCCGCGTAAAGAAGGTTGAGCCGGTCGCCGAGGAGCCCGAAGAGGAGAAAAACGAAAAATCGGACAACATTGCCGAAGAATAACCCACAATTAACCGTGAGACAGCATTTTTGGCGACTGAGATTTTCTTAACTTTGCCAAGAATAGTTTTTTCATAGGTTAAGTTTTAGGTTAGACCTGGATGGCTCCTGATGCGAATCAAGGGCCATCCCCTTTTTTTTGTCCGGAAAAGGGATTAACTTTGTGGCTTAACAACGCAACCCATGTACGAAGAACATCTCAAGTATTATCAGGGATTCCCTGTGGATGGCGTCAATTTCGTAGACATCATCCCCCTGATGCAGGACAAAGCTTCCTTCTGCCGTCTTATCCGCGACCTGGGCGCCCTCTGCGATGCGCCGAACGTCGCCGCACCCGAAGCCCGCGGCTTTCTTTTCGCCGCTCCGATGCTGACGGAATGCGCCAACGTCGAGAACCTCATCCCCGTCCGCAAGAAGGGCAAGCTCCCCTATCGCGACGGTGACCTCGTCGGGGTGGACATCATGAAGGAATACGGTGCGGACCAGCTCTTCTTCCGTCCGTCCGACATCGCCGCCGGCAAGGCCGAGGACGGCGTTTTCCGCATCACCCTCTTCGACGACATCCTCGCTACGGGCGGTACGGCCGAAGGCGTGGCCCTCGCCATGAACAAGGTGGAGATCGACCTGGGCGGGAAGAAATACCGCGTCAAGGTCGCCGACTTTGTCTTCCTCGGCGAAGTACCGGGACTCGGCGGCCGCGAACGCCTGGAGGCCATCGCACCCGTCAAAACCCTGATTCCTATCGCTTAGGGATTATTTCCGCAGCCACGGCCGGGGATCCACCGGCGTGTCCGAGGCATTGCGGATCTGGAAGAATACCTCGCTCGTGCCGCCGGTGACGACGGCATGGCCCAGCAACTGGCCGGTCTTGACTTTGTCGCCGGCCTTTACCTTTATATTGTCGTCGAGGCAGCAGTAGATGGTCTTGAAGCCGCCGCCGTGCTTGATGATGACGATGTAATTGAACTTCGACCGGGTCTTGACGGCGGAGGTCACCACCCCTTCATAGATGGCCTTGACCTCGGCACCCGGAGCGACGGAAAGCGTCATGCCGTCGCTGTGGATCCGGGTATGGAAGACCGGATCTACATTATCGCCGAAATGCTCCACGACATAGCCCTTGACCGGCCAGGGCAACTTGCCTTTGTTAGCCTCGGCGTTGAATTTCCCGCCGAGCGAGGCATCCACCTCGGTGCTGCCGGCCGCCGTCGAGCCCGCCTTTTTCTTTCCGGAAGAAGATGAGGCGGAGGCGGAAGACGATTTCGCGGCCTTTTTCTCCGCTTCCCGGGCGGCGGCGATGGCGGCGTCGATTTCCTTTTTGAGGGCATCCCGCTCGCGGATCTTTTTCTGCAGCGAAGACTCATAGCCGGCCTTGTCCTTCTTGATGGAGTCGACCAGCTGCTGGGCGGACTTTCGTGAGCGCTGGATATCCTTGACATCCGCCATACGACGCGCCGTCAGCGACTCGGAGTCCACACGGAGGCTGTCCAGACGGACTTTTTCTTCCTCCTGGACCTGCTTCAGCTCGCGGATCCGCAGGGCCTCCTGCTTGACATCGTCGCCCAGCGAGCGCATATAGCGCGCCCGGCGGAGGCCCTGCAGGAAACTGTCCCCCGAGAAAACATAGAGATACCAGTGGCGGGTGCCGCGGGTCTTGTAGGCGGCGCGAAGAAGGGAGGTAAAACGGGTTTTGAGCGTATCGAGCCGCAGCGCGAGCGAATCCAGCCGGTGCTCCCGGAGACGGATCTCCCGCGAGATGGAATCCAGCTGAGAGGACGCCTCGTCCAGGGCCGCCTGGCGGACATCCAGCTCGGCGCTGATGAGCCGCAGCTGCGCGGAGGCGGAATGGCCGCTGCTCTCCAGATTCCGGATCCGGTCGCGGATTTCCTTGATATCCTTGTCGTAACGGGCGAGCTTTTCCTTGTCCTTTCTCGACTGTGCGTCAGCCACGCCGGCGAGGCATAGCCCCGTCAGCAGCACCAGGAGGGTTCTTCTGAGCGTTTTTTCGATCATTTCCCGTCGAGTTTCCGGCGGATGCTCTCCTTGAGCTCCGCATCTTCATCCCCGGCCTTTGTCAGGGCCTGGCGCCAGTAGACCCTGGCCAGTTCCGTCTCTCCGAGCGCCTCCAGCACCTTGGCGTAATGGTCGAGAATCACGGCGCTGTCGGAGCCGCCGTAAAGAAGCGCCTGCTTGAAGATAGGCTTCGCCTCGACATTGCGGCCGAGCTTGTGGAGGATCCAGCCGAAGGTATCGAGATAGGTGCCGTTGTCCGGCTCCTGCTCGATGGTCTTCTTGCTCATTTTATAGGCCTTTCCAAGCTGTTTCCCCTGCTGCGAGAGGTAGAAGGCGTAGTTGTTCAGCGTCGGGGCATAGTCCGGCTTGAGTTTCAGCACCTTCTTATATATCTTGAACGCTTCCTTGTCCCTCCCCATCTCATGGTAGATGTCCCCCATGTTGGCATAGGCGGAAATATAGGCGTCGGAGCCTTTCGGGGACATCTCCATGATCTTTTCGCTGTTGCGAAGGAGCCCTTCATAGTCCTTGCGCTGGTAGTCGAGATAATTCTTGAGCTCGAGGTAACGGACATCGCCGGGATTCTCCGCATAGGCGGCGTCCGCGGCATCCGAAGCGGCCTCAAGGTCCTCCAGATAGACAAGGTACTGGATATAGAACAGCTGCTGGTCCCATTCCTTCGGGTAGGCCCGCACACCCTCGCGGAGCACTTCCCGGGCCCGGGCCGTATTCCCGATGGAATTGAAATACAGGCCCGCGGGGCGGATCAGGGCCGTATCCGCCGGATGGGCGGCAAGGGCCAGGTCCGCCAGGGTATCGATCCGCTCGGGATGCTTCAGCAGCCGGCGGGTGTAAGGGTTCGACTGGTTCTTGAGGTACTGCGCGGCGAAGGACGACGGTGTCGAGCGGTCTCCCATGACTCCGCTCATCAACTCGTACCAGGCATCCTCCTCGCCGAGCGAGACGAGCGTTTCGGACAGGCCGAGGGTCGCCGTCAGGTCCGTCGGGTCGAGCGTCCGGGCCGCGGCAAAGGCGGCGCGGGCGAGGGTATCCCGGTCGTGGGCCTGATAGAAGGTGCCGATCTCGTTGAGAATGCGCGTCGACGGGTATTCGGCATTGAAAGCCTCCAGGGTCGCGACGGCTTCCTCGTCCCGGCCGGCACTGGAAAGGATTTCATAGCGGTACATGGTCATGACCTCGTCGGGACCCTGCAGCTGCTCGATCTTGTCCAGCACGGCCAGCCCGTCATCCGTCCGGCCGCTGCGGAGGTAGATGTCCGCCAGCTGGTAATTGAGATCCGCCCGGGCGGGATAGTCCTTCAGCAACTGCTCATATCCGGCGATGCCTTCCGCCGGATCCTCCCGGTAGTATACGCGCGCGAGATTATAATAATAACGGTACCAGTAATTGCCGGGCTCGCACTCCACCGCCTTCCCGAGATCCTTCGTACCGGCCTCGTAGTCACGGCGATAGAGCCGGGACATCCCGAGATAGTACCAGACGGCGCCCTCGGCGGGGAACTGCTCGCTCAGGGGGGAGAGGAGGCTGATGACGGCGTTGTAATCTCCGTCGGCATAGGACTGGGAAGCCTTGACCAGGGCGTCATTGAGCCTGACCGCCTCCGGATACGGCTGTGCCGAAGCTTCGGAAACGGAAAGGAAAAGGGCCGCAAGGCCGGTAAGGACAGGGAGGATGCGCCTCCGGAGAATCTCTCTGAGAAACATGTTGCAAAAATACAAAAAACCGCAGGGATTTGGCGAATATCCGAAAATATTTGACGAAATTTGCGGAACTGAACCCGTCTTTTATGCAACGTTCGTGCCCCAAAATGCATCTTAACGTGCAGGAGCTCATCTCGAGGAGCAAAGAAAATGACCGGAAGGCCCAGCAAGGGCTTTTCGATTTTCTTGCGCCGAAGATGTTCGCCGTCTGCCTCCGCTATGTCGGGGATCGCGATACGGCACAGGACATCCTGCAGGACGGATTCATTACCCTTTTCGCCAAGCTCGACAGCTATGGCGGAGAAGGTTCCTTCGAGGGATGGGCCCGCAAGATTTTTGTCAACACAGCCCTGATGTATCTGCGGAAGACGGACGCGCTGAAGCTGTCGACGGATATCGAGGAGGCCCGCCGCCTCTCCTCCGACGACCCGTCCGCCCTCCAGAGAATCGGATACCAGGAGCTCCTGCGGCTCATCGCGGAGCTGCCGCCCGGCTTCCGGACCGTCTTCAACATGTATGTCGTCGAAGGCTACTCCCACAAGGAAATCGGCGAGGCGCTCGGGATCTCGGAAGTCACTTCCCGCTCCCAGCTGCAAAGAGCCCGCAGGATGCTGCAAGACAAGATTAAACAATTGGAAAGATGATGCAAGACCCCGATACGTTCGACCTTCAGATCCGGTCGATGCTCGCAGACGCCGAGGAACCCGTTCCCGCCGGCGCGTGGGAGGCCGTTTCCGGAGCCCTCGACAGGAAGGCCCGCCGTGCGGCGCTACTCCCTGTCTGGCGCTGGACCGCCCTCAGTCTTGCCGCCGCGGCCGCCCTTGTGGCCGGTATCTTCCTCTTCACCCCGGATCCGTCCCCCGAGAGCGTTTCCGACACTGCCCTTCTGGCAGAAGCAACGGCACCCGCTACGGAACAGTCCTCCGCATCACCCCTGACTCCTGTATCCCCCGCGACCGACGAAATCAGTGGCGGCGGAGTGTCTGCAGAAGGCCTGTCCACCCCCGGACAGGGGCAGGGGGAGGGGCCCGTCGAATGCAAGTTATCGGCATCGCCGATGACGCAGCAGGCGATGGGAGGGGCCGGAGCGGCGCGAAGCGACGCGGAGTCCTTCTGCGGACACTCTGCCGGCACTTCGTCGGTCGTGGAGAATGAGCAGACAGTTGAGAAAGAGACAGCGGAAACCGCGAAGGAGGAGGAGTCCTTCGACATCCTCAACCCGGAAGCCGATCTTGTGGAAGGAGCGCCGCAGAAGGAGCGCAGGCGGCTGGCCCTTGTCGCCGGCGGCAATATGGAGAGCAACGCCTCGCCTTCCCGAAGCCGCTTCTCCGGCCGCAAGGCAGCGCCTCTTTTCCAGAAAACAGGCGTCGCCGAGCACGGGGACAATTCCTCCTACGGCATTCCGCTGACCATCGGCATCGGCCTGAAATGGAACTTCACGCCGCACTGGGCCCTCGGAACGGGCATCGGCTACTCCTATCTGAGCCGCTCCTTTACGGGCACCTACACCGAGATGAACGACGGGCTGCTCGTACGTCAGGTGACGGCCGACATCGACAACGGCCTCCAGTATCTCGGCATTCCGCTCAACCTCTATTATCAGTTCTCCGACACGCGCCCCGTACAGTTCTATGCCTTTACCGGCATGACCGTGGAGAAGGGCATCCAGAACCGTTTCCGCATCAAGGACGCCGCCGGTGACATCCTCTACCGCGAGAGCGTGGACGGAGTCCAGGTTTCCTTCGCCCTCGGTATCGGCGTCGGCTTCCGCCTGACGGACCACGTCAGCCTTTACTTCGACCCGAGCCTCCGCTACTACCTCGAAAACGGGCAGCCGAAGAGCATCCGGACAGCCCAGCCGCTGATGATGTCGGTCGAGGCCGGCCTTCGGTTTGACTTGTAAGTCCGTATTTTTTCGATAAGAAACAGACAAAACCCTTAAGAAAGATAAAAAATCGCACGGTCCCGGAGCCGAAAACGCTCCGGGACCGCTTTTTTTGGCGTATCCTTGCAAAAACGAAAAGCCATGCGATGCGCCCTCATACCGCCACTGCTGCTGGCTGCCGGCCTGAGCGCCTGCAGCCTCAGCGACCCGGATTTCCTGCCCGGGCCCAGCCGGAACGACCTCCTCTCCGGTCCGCGGGAAGAAACCCCGGACGGGAGGGAGGAGCGGCACCTGTGGATCTCCGCCGTGGAGTATCCCGAAGGGTACGACTGGAAGCGGGACACGGCCCGGGGGCAGGTGGCGTGCCGGCTGGTCCTGTTCCGGGACGGAAGCCGTGTCCTGGAGCTGCCCGTGCTGGAGGGGGTGTCGCCGGATATGGATATGCACCGCATCGCCGGCGGGCATCTCTATACGGACGACGTCATCGGCGACGAGACCGTTCTGAGCTGCGACGGAAAGGAAATCTTCCGCTACAAGGGACGGGAGACGATCCGCGGTTTTATGGCCGGCAGCGGCGGGGAGATCCACACCCTCGGGCAGAACCGCAGCGGAGCGGGATTCACTTACCGGATCGACGGAAAAATCATCCACGAAGAGCCCACGGGCATCCTGTTCGGAGAGCCCGGAAGCGGGGATTTCCGAAGCGGCGCCTTCTGCGGCGACAAGGGAATCAGCTTCTCCTTCAGCACGACCGGAGGCCATGTCTGCCTCTGGCAGGACGGCAGTCCGGAGGAGATTCAGCTCCAGGAGCCGCAGACGGTCTTTGACCTTCGGCCTGTCGGGGGACGGCCGGTTACGGTCTATTCCTCCCGCGCGAGTCCGCTCCGGCTGGCCGTCGGAGACAACGATTACACGCCCAACAGCCTGCGGGCCGTCAAAGCGCGCATCCTGCCGCTCGGCGGGGAGGCGTTCCGTCTTTTCGTGCGCTACAGGCTTGCTAATGGGGAGGATATCGACGCGCTCGTCGAGTCCAACGGGAAAGTGCGCCAGTACAAGGGCGGAGGATACCGGACCGAAGCGGTGGCGGACGGAGAGAGCTATGTTTCCTCAGACAGGGAAGGCCGCGTCGCCGCCATCTGCTGGAAGGGAGAAGCCGATGCTCCGGAAGCGGGACGGTGGACCCTGATGGGCCCGCAGTGCATCTGGATGGACGATGAGAATGCCTGGGTTGGCCTGACGGGACAGCCGCCGGACTGTCCTGCGCTTTGGAACAAAGGGGAAATGACGACGCTGCTGATGAACGGCTACCTGACCGGCGTGGTCTACGAATAATCCTCCCAGGAAAGGGTGCGGCTTCCGTCCGCGCCGACGGCAATCCGCACGCGGAGCGTCTCCTCGGGAAGGAGCGGCTCGATGTTCTCCGGCCACTCGATCAGGCAGAGACAACCGCTGTCGAGATAGTCGTACAGACCGATGTCCAGGGCCTCCTCGAGGTGCTCGATGCGGTAGAAATCAAAGTGGAAGAGGGGCTCGCCCGCGGCGGTCCGGTACTCGTTGACGATGGCGAAAGTCGGCGAACTGACGGCATCTTCCCGGACGCCGAGCTCCTTGCAGAGGGCGGTCGTGAAGGTCGTCTTGCCGGCGCCCATCGGGGCGAAGAAAGCCACGATGCGATTCTCCCCGATTTCGGAGAGGAATGCTTTCGCGGCGCGGGGAAGGTCCGCGAGGTCCCGGATCGTGATGGAATGCTGCTTCATGGCGGCACAAAGATACATTAAATAATTGAATTATGCTCGTCAATGTACATGCGGCCAAGTGCATCGGCATCGAAGCGGTGCCCATTCTGGTAGAGATCGAGGTCGGCGGCGGGATCGGCATCCACCTCGTCGGACTGGCGGACGCCGCCGTCAAGGAGAGCCTGCTCCGCTTTGTCACCGCCCTGCAGGCCAAGGGATTCCGCATCCCTGGAAGGAAAATTGTCATCAATCTGGCCCCCGCCGATCTCCACAAAAGCGGCAGCGGCTATGACCTGCCCATCGCCCTCGGCATCATCCAGGCCTCCGGTCAGCGGGATCTCGGCGCCCTGGAGGACTATCTCATCCTTGGGGAGCTGGGACTCGACGGCAGCGTCCGGGCTGTCCCGGGCGCGCTGCCCGTCGCGGAACTGGCCATGGCGACCGGCCGGAAAGGCTGCATCCTGCCGCTCGGTTCCGCACTGGAGGCAGCCGACTGCCGCGATACGGAGATTTTCGGGGTCAGCAGCATCGACGACGTGCTGGAGATCCTGACCCGGGAGATCGGATTCGACCGGCATCTTATCTGGAACACGCCGGAATACCGCCGCCTGGCCGAACAGGAAAGGAGCAAACCGGCCCCGGCGGTCGATTTCGGGGATATTATCGGACAGGAAGGGGCCAAGCGCGGCCTGGAGATCGCGGCCAGTGGCGGTCACAACGTCATCATGATCGGAGCCCCTGGCAGCGGAAAAAGCTCGCTGGCGAAGGCCCTGCCGGGGATTCTCCCGGAGATGAACCTCAGCGAGGCGCTCGTCACGAGCAAGGTCTATTCTGTCGCCGGGAAACGCGGATCCCGCTTCGGGCTGATGCGCACGCGCCCTTTCCGGGCCCCGCACGGGACGGCTTCCCTCCCCGCCATCATCGGCGGCGGCACGGGCGAGAACATCATGCCCGGGGAAGTCTCCCTGGCGCAGAACGGCATTCTCTTTCTCGACGAGATGTGTGAAATGCCCAAGCGGGTCCTGGAGTCGCTCCGCGGCCCCATCGAAGACCGAAAGGTAGTCATCTCCCGCCTCAAGGCCAAGATCGAGTACCCCGCGGACTTCATGCTTGTCGCCGCATCCAATCCCTGCCCCTGCGGCTACTACGGCGAAGGCGAGCGCTGCAGCTGCTCGGTCGGCCAGCGGGAAGCCTACCTCTCCCGCCTTTCGGGGCCCATCATGGACCGGATCGACATCCATCTGTGGCTCCATCCCGTGGACACCGCCAAGCTTGTGCGCCGCGTCAAGAGCGAACCGTCCGAGGCCGTCGCCGCCCGGGTACTGGCCGCCCGCGAAATCCAGGCACGGCGCCTCGCCGGGACCGGCATCTTCACCAACGCCCAGATGAACGGTCCCCTGCTGGAGGCTTTCTGTCCCCTCAGTCCCGCCTGCAACGAGCTGATGGAGAAGCTCATCGACCGGATGGGCCTGTCCGCCCGCGCCTACACCCGCATCATCAAGATCGCCCGGACCATCGCCGATCTCGCCGCCGCGCCCGACATCCTCCCCGTCCACCTCGCCGAAGCCGCCTCCTACCGCTTCCTCGACCGGCAGAACATTACCGTCCCGCAGTAATATGTTGCAATGAATTTATTTCTCGCGCAATCGCGGCGGCATTATAAACGAAACGGTCCGGGGCAGAAGCTCCGGACCGTTCGGTTGATAACTGAGGGGAATCCCTACAGATTGGGATTCTCGTGCTTCCAGTTGCCGACTGCGGGGATGATGCCGAGGGAGATGATCTCCTCGCGCATCTTGCAGAGGTGGTTGTAGGAAGCGTTGAGGGCCGCCATTTCCTCGGCGGTGCCTTCGGGCATGGTGTAGTGGCAGCCGGTCGCATCGATGACGGTAGGCATGGCCATGAAGACGTTCTCGTACTTGCCTTCATTGACGTAGGTGCCGGCGGGCCAGGTGAACTTCTCTCCGCCCATCGCCGCTTCGATCATCTTGACGGCCTGGTATGCCGGGCTCTGGAAGGAGCTGCGGCCGCGGAGCTTGATGATGTTGCTGCCGCCCTGGACGGTCTCATGCTTGATCTCGGAGAAGCGCTCGGTCGTCAGGCCCATCTCATAAAGGGGCTTGCCGTCGATCTTGACCTGGGAGGCGAAAACGGCCATGGCCTCGCCGTGACCGCCGTAGGTGTGGGCGCCGGTGACCTTCCACTGCGGGACACCGAACTCCTGCGCCAGGGCTTCCTGCAGACGGGTGCTGTCGAGGGCGGCGAGGGAGGTCAGCTGCTCGGGCTTCAGGCCGGAGTGGATGAGGGCGGTCAGGGCCGTGACGTCGGCCGGGTTGAAGATCACGACGACGTGCTTGCAGTCGGGGCAGTATTTCTTGATGTTGTCACCGAACTCGGCGGCGATCTGGCAGTTGCCCTTGAGGAGGTCCTCACGGGTCATGCCCTCCTTGCGCGGCGCACCGCCGGAGGAGAGGATATACTTCGCATCCTTGAAGGCGACGGCCGGATCCGTAGTCCAGGAAATGTTGATGCCGGGGAAGGCGCAATGGTTCATTTCGGCGACGACGCCTCTCAGACCGGGCTCGTAAATATCGTACAGACAGATATTTGAAGTCAGACGGAGCAGCGCGGCGGTCTGGGTCATGTTGGAGCCGATCATGCCGGCGGCGCCGACAATCAGCAGCTTTTCATCAGTTAAGAATTTCATATGATGCTTCAATAAGTTGATTTTCGTTCAAATCATGCAAATATAGCAATTATTGTTGAGAGAGTGGATGCATTTCCCAAAAAATCACTATCTTTGCAGCGTAAATTGTAATGACAGGTATGGAGCCTCCCAGTTCTGCCTTAGCAGGCCAATCCCTTTTCCCGGTCGCCGGTTCGGACGACCCTTTGTCGTGCATTGATATAGTATTGTGAGGTTTTACCCGCGGGATGCGTCCCGTGCGGGCATTTATTCGTATCCGTCATTCGAGAACAGACATACATGGCACTTTATTTAAGAAAGAAACTTGACAACAAAGCCGAAATCGGCGTCTGGCAGATCACCGAGACCGAGGAAGAGCTCATGGCCCTGAGCTCCATCCCGTCCGACGAGATGGAGGAAATCTCCTTCATCCGCAGCGAGTCCATGCGCAAGCAGCGCCTCGCCGTCCGCGCGCTCCTCGAGGAGATGTTCGAGGAGAAGGTCTACCTCAGCCACCACGACAACGGCAAGCCCTACATCGAAAACGACGCCATCAATATCAGCATTACCCACACGGCCAAGTACGTCGCCGTGATTCTCCACCCGACCGAGGATGTCGGCATCGACATCGAGTCGCTGGACCGCGACTTCTCCGCCGTCGAGAAGAAGGCCCTTTCCGAGGACGAGATCGACGACCTCGACGACGACAAGCGCAACGAGCAGCTCGCCATCTACTGGTGCGCCAAGGAAGCCATCTTCAAGCGGGTATCCGTCTACAACGTCGACTTCGCCGAGCAGATCGAGATCGAGCGCTTCCGCCCGAAAGGCGAGGGCGAGCTCGAGGCAAGTTTCATTGACAAAGACGATTACGAGGAGGAATTCGAGCTGGAGTACATGACCTTCGACCGCCACGTTCTCGTGTGGGTCGTCGGCTGATGTTGATAACTTTTTTAAAATAAAACAGAATTGTTTATATTTAGATAAATTCTAAATTAAATAATATATTACTTCCCTGTTAATCAACAAATTAACAGGGTTTTTTCTGTTTTGTGGATAACTTTTTCAGGGGTTTTGCGTTCTATTTTAGCATCTCTTGCTGTAACTTTGTTACCCGCAAAACTATCCGCTAAAAAACCTAGCCACGAAATGATACAGTACGTAGTCAAAAGAGACGGCCGCCGCGTCGAATTCAACAACCAGAAAATCGTCGCCGCCATCCTCAAAGCCATGGCCGTCACCGAGAAGGGAGAGGACATCGTCCTCGCAGCACAGATCGCAGACAAGATTTCCCACCTCCCCAAGCAGGAGATGAGCGTCGAGGAGATCCAGGACTGCGTGGAGAATGAACTCATGAACGGCCCCCGCCAGGAAGTCGCGAAGAAGTACATCGCCTACCGCAACAAGCGCAGCCTCGCCCGCAAGGCCAAGTCGACGGAAATCTTCCAGACCATCATCGAAGCCCAGGCCAACGACGTCACCCGTGAGAACGCCAACATGAACGCCGACACCCCGGCGGGCATGATGATGAAGTTCGCCTCCGAGTCGACGAAGCCCTTCGTGGACGAATGCCTGCTGGCCGACGACGTCCGCCAGGCCGTGGAGAAGAACTACATCCACATCCACGACAAGGACTACTACCCGACCAAGTCCCTGACCTGCATCCAGCACCCGCTGGACCTCATCCTCGAGCACGGTCTCAAGGCCGGCCACGGCGAGTCCCGCCCCGCCAAGCGCATCGAGACCGCGAGCGTCCTCGCCTGCATCTCCATGGAGACCGTCCAGAACGAGATGCACGGCGGCCAGGCCATCCCCGCCTTCGACTTCTACCTCGCCCCGTATGTCCGCAAGACCTTCGAGGAAGAGGTGGACAAAATTTCCGAAATCACCGGTGAAGACTATTCCGCCCTCAAGGAAGTCAAACTCGACGACTATATCCGCCGCGACCTCGCCGGCCTGCGCGGCAGCGAGCGCGCCCTCCAGCACGCCGTCAACCAGACCGTCAGCCGCACCCACCAGGCCATGGAGGCGTTCGTCCACAACATGAACACCATCCACAGCCGCGGCGGCAACCAAGTCGTCTTCTCCTCCATCAACTACGGCACCGACACCTCCGCCGAAGGCCGCTGCATCATCCGCGAGATCCTCAACACGACCTATCTCGGCGTCGGCAACGGCAGCACCGCCATCTTCCCGATCCAGATCTGGAAGAAAAAACGCGGCGTCAGCTACCTCCCGGAGGACCCGAACTACGACCTCTACAAGTTCGCCTGCAAGGTATCCGCCCGCCGTTTCTTCCCGAACTTCCTCAACCTCGACGCGACCTACAACCAGGACGACGCCTGGAAGGCCGACGACCCGAAGCGCTACATCCATGAAGTGGCGACCATGGGCTGCCGCACCCGCGTCTACGGCAACAAGTTCGGTCCGAAGACCTCCATCGGCCGCGGCAACCTCTCCTTCACGACCATCAACATCGTCAAGCTCGGCATCGAGGCCATGCAGGCCAGCGAGGACAGGGACGAGCGCCTGCGCATCTTCTTCGAGAAGCTCGACTGGGCCCTCGACATCGCCGCCCGCCAGCTCAACGACCGCTTCGACTTCCAGAAGACCGCCCTCAAGAAGCAGTTCCCGCTGCTGATGAGCGGCCTGTGGCTCGGCAGCGGCAAGCTCGACGACAACGACAGCATCGAATCCGTCATCAACCAGGGCACCCTCTCCATCGGTTTCATCGGCCTCGCCGAATGCCTCATCGCCCTCGTCGGCAAGCACCACGGCGAAAGCGAGGAAGCCCAGGAGCTCGGCCTCCGCATCGTCGAGCACATGGCCGGCAAGATCAACGGCTTCGCCGAGACCTACCAGCACAACTTCACCTTCCTCGCCACCCCGGCGGAAGGTCTCTCCGGCAAGTTCACCAAGCGCGACAAGAAGACATTCGGCATCATCCCCGGCGTCACGGACAAGGACTACTACACCAACTCCAGCCACATCCCGGTCTACTACCACTGCACCCCCGAGCACAAAGCAAAGATCGAGGGCCCGTACCACAAGTACGAGAACGCCGGCCACATCTTCTATGTCGAAGTCGACGGCGACGCCACGCACAACCCCGAGGCCATCATGCGCATCGTGGACCTGATGGACAAGTACGACATCGGCTACGGTTCCGTCAACCACAACCGCAACCGCTGCCTCGACTGCGGCTACGAGAGCGCCGAACCGAACCTCGAGGAGTGCCCGCACTGCCACGGACACCACATCGACACGCTTCAGCGCATCACCGGCTACCTCGTCGGCACGACCAACCGCTGGAACTCCGGCAAGCTCGCCGAGCTTCACGACAGGGTTGTCCACAAGTAATTGTTCGTCATGCCCGACCCGATCGGGCATCTATACCGTGAGAATTCGCGTTCTAAATATCATCGAGCAGACAATGGCCGACGGACCCGGTTTCCGTACGGCCATTTACTGTGCCGGCTGCCGCCATGCCTGCAAGGGCTGCCACAATCCCCAGTCCTGGGACTTCAACGCCGGGAAATGGATGGAGGTGGAGGAGCTGCTCTCCATCATCAAGGCCGACGAACTCTCCGACGTCAGTTTCTCCGGCGGCGACCCTTTCTACCAGGCGGAAGCCTTCACCGAACTCGCCCGGCGCATCAAGCAGGAGACCCGCAAGACCATCTGGTGCTGGACCGGATTTACCATCGAGGAGATCCAGGCCGATCCGAAGCTCGCGCAGCTGCTCCCCTGGCTCGACGTGCTCGTCGACGGCCCGTTCATCCTCGAGCAGCGGGACACGGATCTGCTGTTTCGCGGCAGCCCCAACCAGCGCATCATCTACCTCCACGATGCCCCGCCGGAGGACGCCATCCCCGGCACCGTGCCGCTCGTTGAACTGAAGTAGGTTTTTGGATTCCCGGAAAAAACGTGTATATTTGTTTTTGGTATTAAAATTTTTAAACCTTAATAATATCTCAGTTATGAAGAAACTCCTTATTGTTCTGGTTGCCGTTTTCGCCTTCGCCGCCACGGCTTCCGCAGCTTCCTACAAGCTGGATGACGCCTCCATCGACGCCATGATCGAGAACGCCACCGAGATTTCCACCGCCGACATGATGGCCGACATGAGCGCCACGGCCATGACCGGTGCCGAGATGCGTGCCGGCAGCAGCCCCGTCGTCGCCATCCTCCTCGACTTCTTCCTCGGCGGTTTCGGTATCCACCGTCACTACATGGGCACCCGTCCTTTCATGTGGGCGATCTACACCTTCACCATCGGCGGTATCTTCGGTATCGTTCCGTTCGTTGACTTCATCGTCATGATTGTATCGCTCGTCGAAGA
Source organism: uncultured Bacteroidia bacterium (assembly GCA_902768665.1). Lineage (GTDB taxonomy): Bacteria > Bacteroidota > Bacteroidia > Bacteroidales > UBA932 > Cryptobacteroides. The sequence goes on from CACXMA010000002.1 coordinate 18,896, forward strand.
CGGCGGCATCAGCCAGTGGTGCGGGAACACGTCCTTCTTCATGTGGGCATAATGCAGCTCAGAAGACTGACACTCAGCGCACTGATTGTCATTTCCGCTACAGCAGCGGCCCAGAACAGGGTCGCTGCTGATGTGGAAGTGAAGACCGTCATGGACGGCAAGGTCACCACGCAGAAAAGCCAGGTGTTCTGCACCGCCACCGGAGACCGCACGCAGGTCTTCGAGGGCAATCCCAGCTACTACGCGATAACCAACCTCCAAGGCGAATTCAACGCTTATTTCCCCGCCTCGAACGAGGTATTCACAGACAGAAAGGACGACTACAGCAGCAAGGACGACGTTTTCTATCTCTTCCTCAGCGGCAAGAGCGACGACATGGGCCTTTCCTCCTTCGGCTACCGCCTCTCCGGCTCGGTCATGGAGGACGGCCTGCTGAAAAGGACCTACGTCCCCGAGAAAGGCAGCGCCGCAAAAGGCGTCTCCAAGGTCGAAATCGTCCTCGAGAATTACCTGCCGATCTATATCGGCTACTACAACGAAAAGGGCGTACTGGCCTCCAAGACCTACCTTTCTTCCTACGCCCGCTACAAGGGCGTGATGCTGCCCTGCCGCACCACCTCCATCGCCTACACGGCCAAGAAGGACTCCACCGTGACCCGCACGCTCTATTCCAACATCCGGGTCGACGGCAACGAGCCCATGTTCCGCTTCCGGATCCCTGATAACGCCCGCACCATCAAGGCGCCCAAAACCCAGAAATAGACCCCTATGACCCGCCGCTGCCACCTCCTGACGCTGGCACTGCTGGCTTGTCTTCCCCTCTCCGGCCAGACGGTGATCGGGAAGGTCCTCCGTTTCCCGGACAGCATCATGTCCGGCAATCGGATCGGACGCATCTCGCAGCACAGGGTCGCCGCCATGCCCGAATGGGACTTCCGGGAAGCCGTTTTCGCGCCGGACGGAACCCGCCCGGTCAGTGCGGACCTCGACTTCCTGCAGCACCTGCGGGACAACAACCTCAACGCCGACATCCATACCCTCCTGCTGGGTAGTTACGCCCCCTCCGACACGCTCGACTGGCTCCGGGGACGAAGTTTGTTCGACCAGCGAAAAATCGCGCAGGCGGCGGACCTGCTGTCCGCCATCCCGGAGGACTCCCCTTTCAGCGCCCCGGCCCGGTTCCATGCCGTCGTCGCCCGGGCCTATCTCGGCGACTACGACCCGGCGCTGATTCCCGCAGCGGCCGGTCCCTACCGCGAGCTCTCCGCCTATCAGGGCGGCGCCCTGGCCCTGCTGCGGCAGGATGAAGCGGCCTGGAAGGCTGCCAGCAGCCGGTTCGGACGGGAAGATTATCTGCTCGGCGAGGGCGAACGCATCATGGAGGAAATCGCCCGGACCCGCTTCGGCGCGCGGCAGAAAAAGGCCTGGTTCGCGGGCCTGGCATCCGCCGTCATCCCCGGCAGCGGCAAGATGTACGCCGGCCGTTTCGGCGAAGGAGTCTCCGCCCTTCTGACCGTCGGGACCCTCGGCGCCATCACCGCCGAGCAGTGGAAACGCCACGGCGGCAACGACTGGCGGACCCTTCTCGCCGGCTCGCTCTGCGCCTTCTTTTATATTGGAAACATCTACGGCAGCTACCTGTCCGTCAGCATAGAAAACGATGAAAGGCTTACGGCTGAAAATACGCTTATCCTGTATCATCTGCACATTCCTCTGCGGAGTCTTTTCCGCTGAGGCGCAGTCCGTGCAGGAACGCTTGCTCGCGCTCGAGCGGACGGTCTGGTCGGCAGGCAGTCCGGAGGAGGCGTATGCCGCCCTGCAGGAAAAGGCCGCCTGCTATGCCCAGGCCGGTATGCCGGAGGAAGCGCTTGCGACGCTGGAGCGGATCAAGCTCTATATGCTCGACGACGGACAGCGGCGGGAAATCCTTCGCTGCAAGGCCCTGTACGCCCGGGAAGCCGGGCAGGACGCCACGGCGCTGAGCCTGCTGGAAGAGAGCGGAACGGCGTGGGAGGACCCGGCCGACTATGCCCTGCTGCTGGCCGGAAGCGGCCGTTATGACGAGGCGCTGGAAGCTGCCCTCCGCTGCCCCGGGGCCGATGAAGCCGCCCTCCGGAAGCTCTTTTTGCACGCGCCGAAAGACAAAAATGAGAAGACCGCCATGTGGCTGTCCTTCGTGCCGGGACTCGGACAATTCTATCTCGGAAATCCCGGCGAAGGCCTTCTCACGCTGGCTCTTACGGCCGGATCGGTCGCCTTTATGGCATGGCAGTGCGTGGACGGCTGCTGGATCACCGGCCTTCTCGGCGGCGGCCTGCTGCTGAAAGAAACCTACTTCGACCGCAGCATCGTCCGAACGGTAGAAGAGGTTGACGCCGTCAACCGCAGGCGGCGCGAAACATTTGTCGGCCAGCTTGATAAACTACTACACCCATGATTACCCAGCCCAACGTCAAAATCAACCTCGGCCTCAACGTCCTTCGACGCCGCAGCGACGGCTACCACGACCTTGAGACGCTTTTCGTGCCCTGCCCCGACTTCCACGACACGCTGGAAATCATCCACGGGGACGATTACAGCCGCACCGTCGGTTCGCTCGAGGGTCCTGTCGCGCAGGCCATCTCCGAGGACGGCAAGGTGATGGTCACCATCGCCCGGAAGGAGGGCGTGGACTGGGATCCGCTCAAGGACCTGACCGTCCGGGCTTATCAGCTGCTGGCCTCCGACTACAAGCTGCCGCCGGTGAAGATTTATCTCCACAAAGGCGCCCCGGTCGGCGCCGGCCTCGGCGGCGGATCGGCCGATGCGGCCTTCGCGCTGCGGATGATTGCGGAAATCTCGGAGCTGGGCCTGACGGACGCGCAGCTCGCCGAATATGCCGCCCGGCTCGGCAGCGACTGCGCCTTCTTTGTCTACAACCGGCCGATGTTCGGCACGGGACGCGGCGAGATCCTGGAAGATTTCCCGTTGGATCTCAGCGGCTTCCGCATCGAGCTGACCGTGCCGGAAGGCATCTCCGTTTCCACGGCCACAGCCTACCGCGGCATCGTCCCCCGCATCCCGGAAAAACCCCTGCGGGACATCCTGCTGCAGGATCCGGCGACCTGGAAGGAAGAACTGAAAAACGATTTCGAGAAGACCGTGTTCGCCGCCTATCCGGCCCTTGCGGGCATCAAGGAGCAGCTCTACGCGCGCGGCGCCCTCTACGCCGCCATGTCCGGCAGCGGTTCGGCGCTTTTCTCCATTTTCAGGAAATAATCAGAGATTCTTCGGGATCACGGTCAGCCGCTCCTGATAGATGGAGCGGAGGCGCGCGACGGCATCGGAGAAGGAGAGATTCTCGTCTCCGTTGATGATCTTTCCGCCGTTCTGGGAGGCGTCTTCGGCAGGGTTCCACATCGCGAAATTCAGCTCTGCGGAGCGCTGCAGAAGGGCTTTTGTCTCGTCGATGTAGGAAGGAATGGTCTGCAGCAGGGGCAGAAGCTCGTTGAAGCGGGCCTTAACCTTCTGCTTGAACACCGGATCCTTGAACAGCTGACGGTACCAGATGGCATTCCCGTTCACCAGCCCTGTCCGTGCATGCGGGGAAGTATTATAGGAAAGGACACCCCAGTCGAAGTCCCAGCAGGGGCCGGCGACGAGCTTGCCGCCCCGGTCCTTGTGCAGGAAAACGCTGCCGGGGTTGCCCAGCTCGTGGTTCCCCATCACCTCGAAGACAATCCAGTAGTCGATGAAGGAATCCACGTCCAGATACTTGGCATAGCCCTTTTCCGGGTCGGCGAAGTCCTTGCCGTAGATGGCGTTGGAAACCTCGGCGATGTAATTCTTGATATAGGTCTTCTGGGCGGAGGTCAGTTCGTCCGGGTCGGGATACTTGACGGCGAAGGGGATGTCGTGGTCCTTCCACTGGAAGGTGTTGTCGTAGTGGAAGTCCAGCTCCAGCAGGTAGCCGCCCGTAACGGCGTCGCCGCTGTTGTCCTGCGGGGTCATCTCGGTGATGTCCACGCGGTGGTTGTCCACCCGCACCTGCTCGATCAGCAGGTAATTGCCCTTGTGCTCGCCGTTGAGCACCAGTTCCACGGGCACGCAGCCGGGGGTCCAGGCAAGACGGGTGAAGGTGGAGACGCGCATGGAGATGATGTTGCGCATCATCGTCCGGTCGAGGAAGTTCGCGAGCAGCACCCAGCGCTTGTGCTTGTGCATCCCGAAGATGTGCTGTTTCTCCTCGAGTTTGATCAGATAGGGCTTCTTCGGCCAGGTCCAGGTCGTGTTGCCGCGGCCGCGGATCTCGCAGGAAGTCGTTCCCAGCCCGTCGTATTGGGCATTGCCCTTGATCATCAGGGAGGCCTTGACATAGTCTTCCTTGGACCAGATGCCCGCGCCGCCCTCCGTGTTGACATAGACGACGGGAAGACCGGTGCGGATAATCACGCCGCCGGTATCCGCGCCTTCGCTGCGGACCGTGAAGGAAGCGGAACTGATATAGGAACGGTTGCCGGTCTCGGGATTGACCTGGACGATGGTCAGGACCACATCTTCGACATAGGTAGCGTCGAGATTGTCGTCCTGGATGATCGCCGTATAGCTGCCGGGGTCACTGCCCTTGACAACCCCCGAGAGATGGTAAAAAGAAGGCTCCGTCCCGTCCATCCGGGCCAGCTTGATCTGGCAGTCCGGAGAGGAAACGGAGTGGTTGAAAGCAAAACCCGGATCCCGCACGGTGAAAGGCAATTCGGCATTGCCTTCCACCGGCAGAATCAGGGTCGTAGCAGATACGGTGATGGATTTGAGGCGGGCCTCCGGCTCCGTCTCGATCTGATCTTTCGAGCAGGAGACAAGCACCAGCGCCAGGAGCGCCGCCCATCCTATCCACCGTCCTTTCATCATGGAGTCTTTCTGGAAGACGCGGACGAGTTTCGCTCAGATCCTAATTGATATGAACATACTTGGTTCCATAAACGGACCCGTCGCTGTTCTTCATAACGATCTTTGCATCGCCGGAAACGCTACCGGCCTTGATCTGGAACTGGACGGTCGCACCGCCATCAATCACCGTCAAAACCGTAACGGAGACCTCGCTGGCAAAATTGGTCCCGGAAAGGCCGGAGGCCGTCTTGTCAGCCGCATCCAGTTCGGAGAATTCAAAGGCAAAGGGGACCAGCTCAGACATTACTTTGTCCGCCGTAATCGCAGGGGAAACATTGGAGATGGTGAACCAGTGACCTTCATTGTAATTGGGGTTGAACGCCTGGAAAGGAGTGGCAATCGCATCCCAAGAGAAGTTGTAATCATACGCACAGGTCGGGGCACCGCTTGAAGCAGAAGCCTGCGTAATCGTTACAACGATATCGGACAGACCGGCCGACGAAAGGGTGACCGTGTAGATATTCGCGTTGTCCGGATCGGTATTCTCGTCGAAGGACACAACGATATTCTGATTGGAATTGCCGGAGCTGGCGCTCAGCGTCGCCGTCCCGGAAGTAACGGAAGCCGTCCAGTCCACATTGGCCGTCAAGGCGATCGTTGCGGAAGTGGCGGAGGCCGCGACATTCAGGGATGTCGAGGGGACAGAGAACTGAACATTGCCGGCTCTGATGATGTGCATCGTGTATGTCTTGACAGCTCCGTTGTTGGCCGTCATCGTCAGGGGAACATCATATTGAACCGGCGACAGCGACGCATTCTCCGTTACCCAGAAAGGACAGCCTGAGCCGTCAGTCCAACCGGTTCCATTGGTAAGCGAACCATCCACACTGACTCCGGAAGGAAGGTGAGCCGGATCAATGGAAAGCGTGACATTTGTCAGGGAGAAATACATGTGGAACGGGTAGTATCCTGTAGCGGGCACATTCACGGTAAACTCATCGTCGGTGTCCCCAGAGATCGTACAGCCAGATGTGACAGTTCCATGATTGAAGGACGAGGAGGCCGGCCAAGCGGGGGCAGCACCCTTTGCAGGCTGAATGATGGTAACAGTCTTTGAATTGGCTCCGGTAGCAGAAACGGTTACGGTGTACTCTTTCCCGTTTTCAGTATCCTCATTTGCCGGGACGGTGACGGAGATGGTTTGGGCAGAGCCATCCGCAGTACCGGACGTCGGAGATACGGTAAGACCGGCAGAGCCGACAGCAGACCATTCGAGGCCGCTTGTGCCCGTTACCGTAAACTCAACCGTCTCACCGGCAGCGGCGGCATAAAGCGTATCCTCATTGACATTCAGGATTTTCTCATAGAGCGTACCCAGGTTGAGGATCGTATTCCGCTTCAACGTGACGGCCTTCGTTCCGTATTTCACGATATTCTTGCCGCCCTCGCCCTGCAGGGTGATTTTGAAGCCATTGGCAAGGGTCTGCGGCATCACGACAATATAATAGGTCTCACCGCTTTTGAAATAACTGCGGTCAGCCGGTTTGGCGAAATTCACATAATGCTGGGCGTCGGTTCGATCCTGATACAAGTCGGTGAAAGAAACGGCATAGGTCTGGGCATTCGCTTTGAAACGTCCGGAAATTTTCTCGCCGTTCCGTCCTTCGAAAATAACCATCGAGATATCGTCACTTTCAAGCTGGAAAGACACCAATGCAGCAAGATTCTTAAACTCCAGAGAAGTAGAAGTGGTATACGCTACCATCGGAGCCAGGTTATTGGCAAAACCATCCTGAACAGCTGTCTGGTTTGGATTCAAATACCACTGAATCATACCCGTTTCGGCATGATAAAGATCGCCGTTATACGGATAGAACGCAGTGAAAGTCTTTGACTCTGAAGGGACATCTACCGAGAAGGTGAAATTATCATCACCACCGGTATTCGTAACCGTCTGGCTACCCGTTCCGTCATAGATAGAAATAACATCATTGGCACTCCAGCGGACCGTCTTGTTATCAAGGCTGGTCTTGGTAGCAGGGGATTCAAGAGAAGCCGTGAAAGACATCGTCTTTACACCATTCTCTTCAATGTTCTCATTAATCGTTCGCTCTTTTTCGCAAGCCGACATAAGAAGAGCAGCTGCAGCGAGAAGGGGGAAAACACTTATTCTCATGATCATTCTTTTTTTACCATTCATAATCTTCTTCTGCAAAAGTCTCAAGGGAACCTGGCGCATACAAATTACTCGCCAGAAAATTCTTCTCAACATGAACCACTTCTAGCTCACTGAGCGGTGTTGTGTAGGTTTTTTTCATACCTAAAGTGTTAATTATGTTTAGTTGTTTTTAATTCTAAGCCAGTTAAGGCGAATAGCGGCACCGCTCTGGCCGGTGAGGCGCAGGGTGGACTTCCCGGCGGGGAGGTCCAGTTTGAGGGTGCTGGTCTTCCACTGCTTCTCGGTATTGGGAATCTTCTTCGAAGCGACGGTCTCGCCATTGACGGCGAATCCGAGCGAAGACTCCATATAAGTCAGATAGCGGATGGCCACGGAGTAGGTACCCGCAGACGCCATGTCGATCTGATACTCCACGGAACCGCCCTGGCTGAGTTTGGAGATGTCGAGGACACCGCCGTCGGTGGAGGGTTCGAGGAGGATGCTGCCTTCCGCGTAGACATACTGCTCGGCGGGAATGACGTCACCGGCCTTGTACCAGATGTTTTTGTCGAGGGTCGGGAAATGGACGAAAACCTTGCCGAGGGTTGTCAGCTCGAAGGGGCTCTCCGATGTCAGGAGGTTGTTGTGCCAGCGGGAGTTGAAGCCGCCGCGGGGCATAAACCAGGCATAGCGGAACACATTCGGGTGGGCCTCCAGCATATTCAGCGTCTCACACATGTAGACGAGCTGGGCCTCCTCGGAGATGTTGTTCGAATTGCCGTTGCAGAACTCCGTCAGCCAGATGGGCTTGCCGTACTTGGCAAACATGTCGATGAATTTCTTCACGCTGCTTGCCGAGGGCATGTAGCAGTGGAGGGCGATGCCGTCCATGTCATCGAGGGAGACACCGGGCTGGGCGAGGAACTCGTCCATCCACTTGATGGGGTCGTGGTAGCCTTCCAGCGTGCCGTAGTTGAGGGCCGGAGAGATGATCTTCATGCCCAGCTCCTTTGCGAGCGAGACCACGGCGGGCCAGTACTCGGCGGCCTTGGAAGGCACCATGTTGGCCTGGTCGGTCAGATTCGGCTCGTTGAACGCGAGAATGTACTTCGCCTCGGGATGCTTCTGCTTGTACTGGCGGATGTTGTCGGGATTGTAGTTCCCGTTCCAGATCATCGGGCACCAGTCGAGCCCATACTTCGTGAACTCCCTGTCCACCGTCTCGATCGGCACACGGGAAGACCAGTCGTAGGACCAGGTAATGGCGCTCTGCAGCAGCGGAACGTCATATTCCGGAATCTGGCCGAAGCTGAAGCTGACTCCGCGCTTGGCACTCTTGGCCTGGGTCAGCGTATAGCCCGCCTTGCCGTCGTCCGATGAGGATGCACTGTCATCCTTCTCGCAGCTGGCTGCGAGAAGGAGACAGGAAAGCAGCAGGGCCGTTATGCGACGAAACTCCATGCGTTATTACTTCTTGTAGAAGAAAGCGGCGTCGAGGTTGATGACCGTACCGGCATTGCCACCGGAAAGGAAGCAGAAGATGTTGCTGCCCGGGACGCCGTCGGCATTGGTGGAAAGGGTGTGGGTGAAGTCGACACCGGCCTCGGCGAGGGAGAACTCATACTCGTTCCACTCGTTGGCGACGAAAGCGCCGTCGTTGTTGATCGGCTTCAGGGCCTGGGTCATGACACCCTCGACCTCGGTCTGGCCCTGGCCAAGCACGAAGCGGTAGAGATTACCGTCGCCCCAGGTGATATAGCAGGCATGGGCCACGTTGGCGGCACCCTTGTAGGCGATGTGGAAGTAGTAGCCGGGCTCGTTGAGCTTCGCGATCTTCTCGAAACCGTCCACCTTTCCGGTAACAAAATAACCGGCGCCGGACCAGCCGACATTCGTGACGGCGAGGGAAGTGTAGTCACCGGCGATGCCGTAGAAGTTCAGACCGGAAGCGGTGTTGCCGGCGTAGGTATTCTCCCAGACATAGAGGAACTTGTTGACGTCGTCCGGGCGGAGGTCGCAGGCGATCTTGCCGGCAAGTTTGTCGGACGTGGTGCCGTCCATGATGATCGGATAGTACTCGGAACCGTTCAGGGAAGCAAAGGTGCTGGTACCTTCGTTACCGTTGCCATTGCCGTTGTCGTCACCGCCGTCGTCGATGAGATCGGAATCGTCCTTCTTGGTGTCGTCCTTGCTGCAGGAATAGGTCATGGCAAGGCCTGCGACCACTGCGCAGGATGCGAGAAGCATAAATACTTTTTTCATTTTTGATTGGATTTATTGATTATTAATAATTTGGATTCTGCTGAAGGGCACCGAGCTCGACCTCCTTCTGGGGAATAGGCATGAGCTCGTGCTTGCCGGCGGTGAAAGTGCCGATATGGCCGCGGGCCTCCGCACTTTCGCCCTGCTTGTAGGCCTCCATGACCTGCTGGGCGATGCCCCAGCGGCAGAGGTCGAACCAGCGATGGCCTTCCATGCCGAGCTCGACCCGGCGCTCATGGCGAAGAGCCGTCCGAAGGTCGCCGGAACCGGCATACGGGTAGTCGGCAAGACCGACACGCTGGCGTACCTTATTAATATAGGTAGTTGCCCCCGGATCGTCACCGGTCTCGAGACAGGCCTCGGCATAGAGCAGGTAGACGTCTGCGAGACGGATCTGCTGGCAGTTGATGGCGCCGCGGGAATCGTGGTCGAGATGGAGATATGTGCGGGTCGACAGGTCCATCAGGGCGCGCTTGAGGGACAGATAGCGGGAACCGAGGTATACCTCCTCGGCAGGGTTGAGGATTTCGGCGTCGGTCGGGGTGAAGATGGTGGCATCCCGGCGCGGGTCGCCGGCCTCGTACTCGTCATAGAGGCTCTGTGTAGGATGGTTGAACCCCCAGCCGCTCTCGCCGTAAGAACTCGAGCGGGAACGGGTCAGGACCACGCTGAACGTGCCGCGGGAGAAACCGTTGCCCTCGCCGTAGTCGGACATGCCGTCCTCCATGTACTGGATTTCGAAGACGGACTCGGGGCCGTTCTCGCCCTCGAGGGTGAAATTGTCGGCATAATTGGCACACAGGGCATATTCGGCGGCCTGGTCCGTCAGGAACTTGTCGCCCCAGGTCTTCGCCGCAGCGAAATAGGTCGCGGCCTCGGCGGCCTTGCCCTGGTTGACATTCCAGTCGGCGAAGTAGAGATTCGTCTTCAGGAGCATGGCCTGAGCGGCACCCTTCGTGGCACGGCCGAGGTCCTCCGCGGGATAGGCGCTCTTGAGCGGCAGGCCGGCTTCGGCATCCTTGAGGTCATCGAAGATCTGCGCATAGACCGCCTCGACGCTGGCGCGGGGCTGCCGCCAGTCGGCGCCGTCATAGACAGGCTTGACCACGAGCGGGACACCGCCGAACAGCCGCACAAGACGGAAATAGTAGTATGCGCGAAGGAATTTCGCCTCTGCCACGAAGCGGGTCTTGAGCTCCGGCGTCAGGGACTCATCCGGCTCGAGTCCGGAAATCTGCTCGATGGCCAGATTCGCGCGGGCGATGCCCTGATACTGGGCGCGGTAGAACTGGAGGATGATGCCGTTGTTGGCCACCACCTTGAAGTTGTCGATATCGTAGAGGTCCGGACCGTCGGCAACGTTCTGACCGCCTTTGAGGGCGTCGTCAGAGGCGATGTCGCCGAAATACCACTCCGGGAAATAACCGTTCTGGTATTCCCACATAAGGGGCGTATAGACGCCGGTCGTGACCTGCCGGGCCGTTTCCGCACTGGTGAAGTAGTCGGACACGCGGTTGACCATCGGACCGTCTTCGGTCAGCCACTTCTCGCAGGAGGTCAGTGCGACGGCGATGAAGGAAAGAGCAAATATAACTTTTTTCATAGCGCGTTCCTCCTAGAAATTAAGGTTGAGACCCAGCTGGACGGTGCGGGACTGCGGATAGTTGCCATAGTCCACGCCGCCGCCGACTTCGGGATCATATCCGGAATAACCGGTCAGGGTAAAGAGATTCGAACAGGACACCGACAGGCGGAGGCGGCTGATGCCGGCCTTGGCGGTCAGTTTCTCGGGCAGGGTGTACCCCAGTTGGACATTCTTGAGACGCAGGTAAGCGCCGTCTTCGACAAAGCGGGAGTTGTTGTCCTTGTTGTGGGAGCCGCCGAGCGGGTTCGGGATGGAACCGTCCGGATTGGTTTCCGACCACACATCGCGCATCGTCGTAGAGAGCGTGGCTTCGTTGCCGGTACCTTCCGTACGCAGACGGAGGGCGTTGTAGATTTCATTGCCTGCCACTCCCTGGAAGAAGATCTGGAAGTCGAATCCCTTCCAGTTGAGGGACCCGTTGAGGCCGTAGGTCAGCCAGGGGAAAGGATTGCCGAGGTCGGCCATGTCGTTGTCGTCGATCTTACCGTCGCCGTTGCGGTCGTGGTAACGGGCGTCGCCGGCATGGTACTCATTCGCGGCGCCGGGAGCCCAGAGATGCTCGGCAACCTCCTCGTCGGAACGGTAGATACCCTCGTATTCATAACCCCAGAAGGTATAGAGGGCGAGGCCTTCATTGCTGATGGTGCGGTCGCCGTAGACCGGAGAACCGCCGTTGAGGGCCGTCAGCTTGTTCTTGATGAAGGAGACGTTGCCGCTGACGCTGTAATCGAAAGCGCCTGCGCGATTGCGGTGCTCGAGGGAAATCTCGACACCGGCGTTGCGGACCGTACCGACGTTGGCGGTCGGAGCATAACGGTTGCCGACATGGGCAGGAGCCGTCACGCCGAGGAGCATTTCCTTGGTGTCGCGCTGGAACACATCGACGGTACCGGTGAGTTTGTTGCTCCACAGGCCGAAGTCGATACCGGCGTTGAGCTGCTCGGTGGTCTCCCACTTGATATCGGTATTGACGAGGGTCAGGATGGCGGCGCCGCCGGCGAGCTGCTGGTCGGCACCGAGCACATAATCGACGAAAGTCGGACCGTTGTTGAAGATCGTCTGCACGGAGGCGTTGTCACCGATCTTGTCGTTGCCGATGCGGCCCCATCCGGCACGGAGCTTCAGGCTTTCGAGCCACTCGGCCTTGGGCATCCAGGGCTCATGGTCGATGCGCCAGGCGGCGGCGACCGACGGGAAGTAGCCCCAGACGTGGTTTTTGAACTTGGAGGTGCCGTCCGCACGGAAATTGACTGTGACCATGTAGCGGCTGTCGAAGCTGTAGTGGGCGCGGGCGAGGAAACTCTGGCGGCGGGTACGGCCTGCACCGTCCCCGGCCGGGTTGCGGTCCTCGGTCGTCTGGGAGAGATACCAGTTGCCCTCTCGGGGAATAAGGATGCTGCTGCCCGAACCGCTGAGGGTCTCGTATTCATACTCTTCGGTCGTCATACCGCCCATGAGATTGACGCTGTGCCTGTCGAAATCCTTCATCCAGGTAAGGGTGTTCTCGACGATGACCGTGCAGTAGCGGCCGGTGGACTTCTCGAGGAAGTTCTTGTCCATCTTGTCGAAGTTCGACAGCTGATAGGCCTCCTTGAAGAGGCGGTGACGGGTGTTCGTCAAGTCCATGGAGGCGTCGGAACGCCAGACGAGGCCCTTGATCGGGGTAATCTCCAGGAAAACGTCGCCGACCCAGCGCTCGCTGTTGTCCTTGGGGTGCGAGAAGTCGACCATCGCAAAGGGATGGGTGACGTTCTTGAAGTTCGAGGCGGCGGACAGCCGGCCACCGAGGTCCTCGCCCTTGTGGTTCTTCGCGCCGGTCGGATAATAGACCGGGTCCCACGGTGCCATGGCGATGGCGGCGGAGAGGATGGAGGCATCCGCAGCGCCGTTGTTCATCATCGCGGTGCGCCCGTGCGAGGCCATGAAGTTGAGGTTTTCGCCGACCTTGAGCCACTTGTTGATCTGGTAGGAGGAATTGGCACGGAGCGTCATGCGGGTATAGTCGGAGCCGATGACGGTACCGTCCTGGTCGAACCAGCTGGCGCTCAGGGACCACTGCCCCTGCTGGTTGCCGCCGTTCGCGGCGATATGGTAGTTCTGGATGATCGCATTGCGGCGGAAGACTTCTTCCTGCCAGTCGGTCTCGACCTTGGAATAGTTGAGGTTGGACGGATGATGATCCGAGGCGTAGCCGATCAGGCGGGCGCGGACCCAGGCGTCGAGACCGTCGTTTTTCAGCGTAGAGGCACCGCCGACGCTGAGACCGGCGATCGTCTGGGCGAATTCGTCGGACTGCATGAGGTCGAGCTTGCGCCAGGGGCTCTGGAAGCCCATCGTAGCATCGAAGGAAACGCTTACCGTCCCCTCGGAAGAGCCTTTTTTCGTCGTGACCAGGATCACGCCGTTGGCACCGCGGGAGCCGTAGATGGCCGTTGCGGAAGCATCCTTGAGGATTTCCGTGGAGGCGATATCGCTCGGGCTGAGGAAGCCGATGTTATCCACGATGACCCCGTCCACGACATAGATCGGAGCGGAATTGTTGACGGTACCGATACCGCGGATGCGGACCTCGGCGGCAGCACCCGGCTGGCCGGAGGAAGCGTTGACCGTCACACCGGCGGCAACGCCCTGGAGGGCCTGGTCCAGACCGGAAGCCGGTGTGCGCTGGAGCTGCTCTCCCTTGACGGAGGCCACCGATCCGGTAAGGTCGCTCTTTTTCATCACGCCGTAACCGATGGCGACGACCTCGTCAAGCAGATAAGAGTCGGTCTCCATGATGACATTCAGGACAGGACCGTTCACAACGACTTCCTTCTCCGCATATCCCATGCAGGCAAAGACGAGGATATCCCCATCCTTGGCGGCGATCGTGAAGTTACCGTCAATGTCGGTGGTGGTCCCCTGCGTGGTTCCCTTCACGGAAACATAGGCACCCGGAATCGGCCAGGCTTCCGCCCCGGCTTCCGTTACCGTACCTTTGACCTGCTGAGCCGCTGCGGAAACGGCCGCAGCCAGCAGGAGCAAGGTAAACAGGATTCTCTTCATATCTCGAAAAATGGTTATTTATTTCGCAGTGTTTCACTTGTGGTTAACGCAAAATTAGCCATTTTTTCAAATTCCCCATACGCGCGCAGGAAAAAAGTAGCAGCGAAATGATGACAAATCGCTGCTAATCAAGAAATCCCAAAAAACAATTCGCCAAAAAAAGTAGTGGCTTACAGGCCGTTTTTGGCGGATTTAGTACTCCTGCTGGTAGTACCAGCCGTCCACGCCCTCGAGGGAGGTGGTGCGCATTTCCATGCCGTCCGCCTTCCAGAAGAGGAGAATGTTGGTGTAATAAATCATGGTGCCGGTCTCGGCGCTGAACATCTTGGTGCAAGGAAGGCCATGGTATTCTTCCTTGACAAAGTGGGCGCCCTCGAGACTGTTGCCCAGGCCGTTTTCATTGGCCCACCAGGCATAGTCGAAGGCCTCCAGCTGCGTGCACCATTCCCCGCCGCCGGCCGCGCCATGCTGGTTCCTGGCGAGCCAGGTACCGGGGCCCAGGAAGACGCCGCCGGGATTGGGCACTTCCCCATATCCCGGGACATACATGGTGCCGCTCAGCTTGCCGTGGTCCCAGGTCACCGTGCTGACGACGCCTTCGGAGAGATCGACCTTCTCCTGGAGGTACTCACCGTAATCCCGGGCGGTGCAAACCGGATAGAGGATGGCGTCCTCGGTGTCGATGGTATTTTTGATCTTGTACTCCTTCACGGCCGTTTCGACCTCCCTGCTGAAGGAGTCGACCGTCTCGCCCTGGCCGTCCAGCAGACGGAAATCGTAGCGGAGGCCGCAGCCTGCGGGAACCGGAACATTCACCGGCATGTCGGCGTTGCCCTCGCCGTCCATCTCGAAATAAACCGGCTCATAGGGGTACCAGCCATCGGCGCGGGGACGGACGACGCGGGGGGCCTTCGTCACTTCCGGCAGCGTGGACTGCGGCTGCGCCTCCACCCAGAAGGGCTCGTCCGGATAGGGAGCCACCGTCTGGTTGTCCTCCTCGGAACGGACCTGCACCGAAAGGCTGGAAGTCGTGTTGTAGGAACCCCGGAGGGGCTGGTCCTCCTCCGCCGCGAGCAGCTTGGCCGGCTGCTTCAGCCGGGACCATTCCCACGCGAGATGGAAATCGTCCTTCATGTAATTGTGGATTTTTTCCGGATTGGTGATTTCCTGGTAATAGGCGTTCAGGTACAGTTCCGAGCGGATGATCAGTTCGTATCCATGGAGGAATTTCCCGTCCTTGTACTTGCCGTGGAGGTTGATCTGCCCGACAATGGGCTTTAAATCCAGGCGGAGAGCTGCATTCTTGAACTTGAACAGATAGACCTTGAGCCGGGGATAGATGCTTCCGACCACGGAAGCGTGCACTTCCCCGCTCCATTCCATCTTCGGATCGCCCCGGGTAAGACTTGTTTTGAAAGAATGCTCGGGCGTGAAGACGCCGGTCTCGTAATCCATCGTGCCGCCGAAGGTCACTGTTGCCTTATACGTATAGTCACGGACATGCCTGACGGCACCGGAGACTTCGACAGCCAGCTGCGCCATCAGGTCCACGTCGAAATCCAGCGGGACCGGAACGGCATAGCACATCAGGACGATGCCTTTGTGGAAAATACTCTCTTTCAGAGGCTTGTTATATTCCGCGCTGGCCTTCCCCTTGACTTCCAGACCGACCTCGGCGCCGGTGGTAACCGTGCCCGTAAAGACGGCTCTCATCTTCTTGACGGGCGAATTGATGCTGGTTCCCTTCTTGACGACCGGCTTGCCGATTTCGACCTCGATATCGGCGTCCAGATCCAGATCCACCCCCTTGAAATTGAAGATAAAGCCGGCGTCGAAATGCTTGAGTGCACCGAGCACGACGCCGAGCGCGCTCTTCTTGTCACCGGCCTTGGTTTCGGTGCCCGTACCGATCGTGGTATCGAAAAACACCTCGCCGATCGCCGCCGGACGCCAGTCGAGCCGGACGGTGCTGCCGCTGACCTCCGCCTTCTTGACAAACATCGGATATGCCTCGCCGCCCTTCATGGGAACGATGACGCAGCCTTTGTAGAAGGCGGGGACCTCGCCGGCGAAGTCCAGCGTCGCCGTATGGGCCAGCGTATCGATGGCGGTAAGGGTCACCTTGTCGTAATCCGGAATGAGGATAAGGTTCGGGTTCATGAAATCGCCTTCCGCGGGATACTTGTAGACGGAAGGGTCGACTTCGTCCGTTTCCAGATCCTGCTGCGGGATGGTCTGCTGGGGGTTTTCCGGGGTATTGTCGTCGTCGACCGGGTCATCTTTCTTCTGGCAGGCCGTAAGAGCGACGGCTGCAATCAAACAGAGGAGATACAGGGGTGCGTGCTTCATAAAACGATTCCTTTACGGTTCATCGTTACAAATTTCCGCTTTATTCAGGGAATAAACACCACCCCAAAGGGTGAACCGGCAGCCAAAAAGGAGCTTATTCCGCCTTTTTTGGCAATCTTGCAGCGGGGAGAGCCTGCGGCGGGATGTTCCGGACCTGGTTCTCGAAATCATCGCGGTCGCCGGCCGCGCCGTTCTTGACGGACACCTTGTAATTATAAATGGTGCTCACGGAATAGTGCAGCATGGAGGCAATTTCCTTGGAGTCGTCGATGCCGAGACGGATCAGGGCGAAGATACGGATCTCGGTACTGAGCAGCTCTCCCTTCCGGGGACGGACCTGCGCGTCGGGCCGGAGAAGCGCGTTGAACTGGGCGACGAAATCGGGGTAGATGCCGAGGAAGGTCTCGTCGAAGATGCGGTAGAAATTATTCAGGGCGTCTTCCGTCCGCGTCGAAGTGGAAATCTCTTTCAATAGTTCCTCCGAACGGCCCTGCTTGAGGAGCTTCCGCGTGTGATGGTCTTCCTGCTGTAGCATGGCGACATTGGCGGAAAGATAACCGAGGAACTGGGCGATGTAGGCCTCCTTGAGCTTTCCCGCTTCCTGCAGACGGTGCTGGGCCTGCCGGAGCTCCCGGGTCCGCCGGGCTGTCCCGTACACGGCCAGAACAAGCATGAGGACCAGGATGGAGAGGGCGATGATGCCCATCACCTTCATCCGGGACATATAGGCCTGGCGCTCCTCATACTTCTCCTCGATGGTCAGGAAGAACTGGGAGATCTGCCAGGGTCGCAGCTTGGAATTGTACGCCAGGGCATCTTCCTGTGCGATGCGGAGATAATGGAACGAGCGGTCGACGTCCGTGTCCACGATCATCTGCGATAGAATCGTCAGGGATGCATAGTCGCGGACGGCATTGACCATATCCGCCTCGGCCGACAGGAGCAGCTGGCGGAATTGCTCCTGCTCGTTGTGCTGTTGCCAGGCGCTTTCCGACAGATCGTAGTGGTAGATGGCGGCGGCATGGGAAAACGGCGGGACCATCTCCAGCAGAAGCCGCCCCACGCTGTCCGCCTCCGCAAAGCGGTACGAAGCCATCAGCGCGTCCATCTCCAGGCGGCGGTACAGCTCGCTCCTGGGCTCAAGCAGACCGAACAGACGGTCGCGGTAAACGGCCCGGTCCGGGATGGACAGGCGCTCCACCATGCCGGAATTGCCGCTGAGGTCGCGGCTGAACTCGAACAGCGCGAAGTAGTAATCGACCTTCTGCCCGTCGGTCAGGGACGTCGTATCCGTCCGGAGGTAGAGCCGGTCGTAGGCCTCCATATAGCTGCCGGACTTGACATAGAGATAGCCCAGGCGGATGCCTGCCGTCTGCTCCAGTTCCGCATTGCCGGCGGCGTACTCCTGCGCCTGCTTGAGGTAATACTGCGTCGAGTCGAACTGATAGGAGAAAAAGGCATCGGCAAGGTCCATGCAGGCGTCGAACCGTCCTATGTCCGTATGGGCCCGGCGCAGGCGGTCGCGAAGGATGGAAAGGCTCTCCTGCTTGCGGGATTCGTAATTTCCACGCTCGCGGATATAGCGGTCGAGCTCATCCAGCAGCCCCTTGTCAATCGGAGCCGAAAAGGCCGGCAGGAAGGCCAGCAGGGAAGCAAAGATGCTGAGCAGGCGTTTCATCATCATTACAGGTGGCGGACGGCGGATTCGACACGGGCCCGGAGCGCTTCCCTTTCATCAGGATCGGCCACCTTGTCGATGACCGGGGACAGGAAGGAAAGCATCTGGAGAATGCGTGCCTCGGCCTCGGGGATGCCGCGGGAACGCATATAGAACTGTTCGTCCTCGTTGAGCCGTCCGACCGTGGCGCCATGGGAGCACTTCACGTCGTCGGCATAGATTTCCAGCTGCGGAAGGGTATCCACGACCGCCGTCTCGGAAAGCAGCAGGTTGTGGTTTTCCTGGTAAGCTTCGGTCTTCTGGGCATCCGGAGCGACGATAATCCGGCCGTCGAAGCGGACGCGGGCCTCTCCTGCGACGATGCCCTTGAAAAGCTGATAGGAGACGCAGCCGGGAACGCGATGGTGCAGACGGACGGTATAGCGGACCTGCTCCTCCGCCGGACAGATATAGAGGCCGCTGAGATTGACGCGGGCGCCCTCACCGACAAGGTCTATATCGATGGCGACATCCTTGCTCTCCCCCGGGAAAGCCGTCAGCAGCAGATCAAGCGTCTCCCCCGCCCCGACGGTGTATAGATGCCCTGCATTCGCCGGGCATGACGACTCCGTCATTCCACGGCCGGTCCGATCCGTCATTCCACGGCTGGTCCGTGGAATCTGCGCGAAGGGATCGATGTAATTCCCGTGTCCCATAGCCTAGAAGCGGTCAAATCCGCCCGCCTCGATCTCGTCGGCGAGCTCGGGGCCGCCGCTGGCGACAATTTTTCCGGCCTTGAGCACATGCACGTGCGTCGGACGGACATAGTCGAGCAGCTTGCGGTAGTGGGTAATCACGATGGCGGCGTTCTCGGCGGTGTGAAGCGCATTGACGCCGTCGGCGACGATGCGGAGGGCATCCACGTCCAGACCGCTGTCCGTCTCGTCGAGGATGGACAGTTTCGGCTCAAGCATCGCCATCTGGAAGATCTCGTTGCGTTTTTTCTCGCCGCCGGAGAAGCCGACGTTGACCTCGCGCTTGGCAAATTCGGGGCGCATCTTCACGAAAGCCATCTTCTCCTTCTGCAGTTTGAGGAAGTCGCCGGCAGACAGGGGCTCCAGCCCGGCGGCCTTGCGACGCGCGTTGACAGCCGTCTTGAGGAAAGAGGTGATGGTCACGCCCGGAATCTCCACCGGATACTGGAAACTCAGGAAGATGCCCGCCCAGGAGCGCTCCTCCGGAGCCATGGCCAGCAGGTCCTTCCCATCGAAAAGCACGCTGCCTCCCGTAACTTCGTACTGCGGCTTTCCGGCCAGGACGGCGCTGAGGGTGCTTTTTCCGGCGCCGTTCGGGCCCATCACGGCATGGATCTCGCCGGGGGCTATGGTGAGGTCGATCCCTTTGAGGATTTCCTTTTCGGCGATGCCGGCGTGGAGGTTCCGTATCTCGAGTAGATTCATAATCAGGCTTTTTTACGATAAAGTTTCATCCAGGTGTAGAGCGACCACACGCCGTTGACGAGGTAAAGGCCGCTGACTACGGACATGAAGTAGTTGCCGACCAGCAGGTGGAGGGCGATCTGCGTGCAGTTGACAAAGAGCCAGGCGATCCAGCAGTCCCATTTCTTCATGGCGGAGAGCAGCTGGGCCATCAGGATCAGCGCCGTCACGCAGCAGTCGAGGTAAGGGTGCGGGTCCGCCGGGAAGAGGCGGTCCAGCAGGACGCCCCACACGGCCGCGACCAGCAGCACGGAGCTGATGGACAGGATCCGCTGCGGCCAGGTCAGCATGCTGACTTTCAGCGACTTCTCATTCTCGGAGCTGCGCTCTTCCTCCCGCGGGTGCGTCCAGCGGTAGTGGCCGAGGATGTTGATGGCGAGCGAGACGGGCTGCAGGAGCAGCATCGCCAGCAGGTTCCGTTTCCAGAACAGCACGAAGAGGGCGGCGGTATAGAGATAGCCGACCCAGAAGTTATACTTGGAGTTCCGGCCCGCGAGAAACACGCAGGTCAGGCCGAGCACGGAACATATGAGGTCAATCCAATGCATTATCCGACAGATCCTTCAAGAGAGACTTGGAGCAGTTTCTGCGCTTCCACCGCGAACTCCATGGGGAGGCGGGAAAGCACTTCGCGGGCATAGCCGTTGACGATGAGGCCCACGGCGTCCTCGGGGCCGATGCCGCGCTGGTTGCAGTAAAAGAGCTGGTCCTCGGAGATCTTGGAGGTCGTGGCTTCATGCTCCACGACGGCCGTGGGATTGGCGCTGCGGATCTCCGGGAAAGTGTGGGCACCGCAGCGCGAACCGATCAGCAGACTGTCGCACTGGGTATAGTTGCGGGCGTTCGCCGCACCGGGATTGATGCGCACGAGACCGCGGTAGCTGTTCTGGCTGCGACCGGCGGAAATGCCCTTGGAGATGATGCGGCTGCGGGTGTCGCGGCCGAGATGGATCATCTTCGTGCCCGTGTCGGCCTGCTGGAAATTGTTCGTGACGGCGACAGAGTAGAACTCCGAGGAGCTGCGGTCGCCCATCAGCACCGTCGAGGGGTATTTCCAGGTGATGGCGGAACCGGTCTCGACCTGCGTCCAGCTGAGGTGGCTACCCTCGCCGCGGCAGAGACCGCGCTTGGTGACGAGGTTGAGGATGCCGCCCTTGCCCTCGGCGTCGCCGGGGTACCAGTTCTGGACGGTCGAATACTTGACGTCGGCGCCCTTCTCGACAATGATCTCGACGACGGCGGCATGGAGCTGCTGCTCGTCGCGCATCGGGGCGGTGCAGCCTTCCATGTAACTGACATAGGAATCCTCGTCGGCGACGATGAGCGTGCGCTCGAACTGGCCGGTGCCACGGGCGTTGATGCGGAAGTAGCTCGAGAGCTCCATCGGGCAGCGGACGCCTTTGGGGATATAGCAGAACGAACCGTCGGAGAAAACGGCGCTGTTCAGCGCGGCGAAATAGTTGTCGCCGCTCGGGACGACGGTCGCGAGATACTTGCGGACGAGGTCCGGATGCTCCCGGACGGCCTCGGCGAAGGAGCAGAAGATGATGCCCTTCTCGGCCAGCGTCTTGCGGAAGGTCGTCGTGACGGACACCGAGTCGAAAACGGCGTCCACGGCCACTACCCCGGCGAGGACATCGCGTTCCTTCAGCGGGATGCCGAGCTTTTCGAAGGTCTCGGCCAGCTTCGGGTCGATCTCCTTCGGGCGGTCCTTGTCCTTTTTCGGAGCGGCATAGTAGATAATGTCCTGGAAATCAATCTCCGGAAGGTCGAGGTGCGGCCAGCGTGGCATTTCCATCCGCTGCCACTTGCGGAAGGCGTCGAGACGGAACTCGAGCAGCCACTCCGGCTCCTCTTTCCGTGCGGAAATGAGCCGGATGATGTCCTCGTTGAGGCCCTTGGGGATGAATTCCTGCTCGACGTCGGTGACGAAGCCTTCCTTGTACTCCCCGGTGGTGAATTCCTGTATGATCTTCTCGCTGTCAGCCATATTCTGTCATTTCGACCAAGCGCAACGCTCTACTTGTCATTTCGACCAAGCGCAGCGCGTGGAGAAATCTATTAGCCAGCAAAGATAGCAAATAATCCCGAATCAGCGCCAAAAAAGCCCGGCGGAAAACCGTCGGGCCCATAGAGTCTTGGTAAAGACTAAAGATCGAGGGCATCAACTTTGGCCTGGTCCTCAGCACTGAGACCTTCGTACCACTCCAAATACTCGGCAGTCTTCTTCATGACACCTTCGTAATCACCTTTCTCTGAGAGTTCCTGAATCTCCTGGGCATAATCCTTGGCTTTGTCCTCAACGGACTTGCAAGCTGCGACGGAAAGCATGAGCAGAAGACCGGCAGCAGCCGCGACTAAAACTTTCTTCATAACGGTTGTGTGTTTTGTGTTAATAAAAGGAAAATGTGTAGTGTTGGGACAAATTTCGAAAAAAAACACGACAACTCCAAATAAATGAAAAACTTACCGGGCGGCGATGCTCTCGATTTCGACGAGGGCGCCTTTCGGGAGGGTCTTGACGGCGAAGGCGCAGCGGGCCGGGAACGGAGCGGTGAAGAACTCGGCGTAGACCTCGTTCATGGCGGCGAAATCGCCCATGTCGGCAAGGAATACCGTCGTCTTGACGACGCTCGCAAGGCTGAGGCCGGCCGCTTCGAGGATGGCCCTCGTGTTGAGCAGGGACTGGCGGGTCTGCTCCTTGACGCCGCCCTCCGGGAAGGCACCCGTGGCGGGATCGATGGGGAGCTGACCGGAAACGAAAACGAGGCCGTGGCCGCTGTCGACGGCCTGGCTGTACGGGCCGATGGCGGCCGGTGCTTTTTCAGTGTGGATAGGTTTCATAGTATATTAAAGGGCTAAATCTACAAGGACGATGGCGGCCATGGCCTCGACGACAACCGGCGTACGGAGCGCGAAGCAGGTGTCATGGCGGCCGGGAATACCGGCTTTGGCGATGCTGGAAGTGGGCTTGAAGGCCACGCGGAAGACGACGGGATTGCCGTTGGTGAGACCGCCGTTGATGCCGCCGGCGTGGTTCGTCACGGGCGGCTGCGGACGGTGGTGATGGCAGCAGTGGTGGCCTTCGCCCTCCTCGCCATGGTGGCAGCAGTGGTGCTCCCCGCCTTCGTCATGGCCATGGCACTCGTGACCTTCCTCGTGGCAGTGGCACTCATGGCCTTCCTCGCCGTGATGGCACTCGTGCCCCTCCTCGCCTTCGTGGCAGCAGTGGTGCTCCGGGAAGGGGTCATTGTGCTCGGAGCCTTTCATCCGCGCCGCGGCGAATCCGTCGCCGAATTCGATGCCGCGAACGCCCGGGATGGCGAAAACGGCGTGGGCGAGGCAGGACTCGACGCTGTCCCAGAACGGCTCGCCGAGACCGACCGGAAGGCCTTCCACCGCGCACTCAACGATGCCGCCGAGGGAATCGCCCTCTTTCGCAGCCGCCTCCAGGGCAGGCTTCCATGCCGCGGGATCGGTCTGTCCGCCGACCTCGACAAGATGCGCCTCTATCCGGGCAAAGTGCAGGAGCTTCTTCGCGACGACACCGGCCGCGACCACGGCCACGGTCATGCGCCCGCTGAAGGCTCCGCCGCCGCGGGGGTCGTTGAAACCGCCGAACTTGAGGTTGGCCGTGAAGTCGGCGTGGCCCGGACGGGGGTTCTTGCGGAAGGACTCGTAATCCTCGCTGCAGGTGTCCTCATTATAAAAAAGGATGGTCAGCGGAGCGCCGGTCGTGCGGCCCTGGTAGACGCCGCTGACGATATCGGGCACATCGGATTCCTTTCTCGGGGAGGTCCCGGGCGCACCGGTCCTGCGGCGCTGCAGGTCCTCCGTAAAGTCTTCCGGGGACAGCGGCATGCCGGGGAGCATCCCGTCGATGGTCACACCGACGCAGCTTCCGTGGGATTCGCCGAAAATGCTGACTTTAAATCTGTTGCCAAAGGTATTCATAGTTTGTTGAAGATTTCGTTGAAGGTCGGGAAAGACTTTGCGACGCAGCTTTCGTCGTCGATTTCAATGGGGGCGTCCGCACCGAGGGAGGCGACGCGAAGGGCCATCGCCAGGCGGTGGTCGCCGCGGGAACTGTAGCGGCCGCCGTGCAGCAGCTGGTGCCGCAGAAGACGCCTCACAAGGCTCTGGCCGCCGACGGTCATGCAGTCGTCCTCGATGCTGGCCGAAACGCCCATCTGCCGCAGCATATCGAGGATGGCGGCTGCCCGGTCGGTCTCCTTGTGGGCCAGGCGCTCGGTGCCGTAGATGCGGCTCCGGCCCGGGCAGAAGGCCGCCAGGACGGCCACGATCGGGAAAAGGTCGGGGCAGTGATTGAGATCCGCCTCAAAGCTGCTGAGCGGCGCACGGACGACATGGATGTTTCCGGCGTTCTCCCCCTCCTCGATGCGGGAAATGCCAGCGCCGGCGTCGGTCAGGATATCGAGGATGGAGATGTCCGCCTGCAGGGAATCCGCCTCAAGACCAGCCACTTCCACCTCACCGAAGAGGGCTCCTGCGACGAGGAAATTCGCCGCGCCGCTCCAGTCGCCTTCGATGCGGAAGTCCGCCGCCTTCAGGCGCTGGCCGCCCTTGATCCGGAAGTTGAGTCCCGTGCAGTATGTCCAGTCCTGTGTCTCCATGAAGCGGCTGTCCCCCTCCATCTCGCTGCCGACAGTGACGCCGAACTTTTTCAGCACGTCGAGCGTGATGAAGAGGTAGGGAATGCTTTTCGGCTCCGTGACATAGAGGCGCGAGTCGCCATCGCACAGCGGCAGAGCCGTCAGCAGGCCGGACAGCAGCTGGGAGCCGCCCTTGCCGGACAGCTCGGCCCGGCCGGGAATCAGCGGCCCGCGGACAGTCAGCGGCAGGTAGCAGTCAAACGGCCGGGCGCTGTCGAAGCGCTCCTCCGGCTGCAGACGCCCGCCGAAAGCCGCGAGATAGTCGTGTGCATTGGTCAGCGGCCGTCCCAGCAGGGTCTTTTCGCCGGTCACCCGCACGGGACCCTCCGAGAGGACGGCCAGCAGCGGAATCAGCAGCCGCGTCAGCAGACCCGACTCGCCGGTATGAAAAACCGGCGGAACAGATGCCCCGCATTCGCTGGGCATGACGGGCGCGTCATTACCCGGCTGGTCCTTTCCGTCATCACCCGGCTGGTCCTTTCCGTCATTACCCGGCTGGTCCGGGTAATCTTTCAGGCATCCCGGCGCCGCGGCAATGCCGGTAATCACGAGGGCATCCCCCTCCCGCCTGACCGTCGCCCCCAGCGCCTCGGCCACGCCGATTGCGGCCTCGCTGTCGCCGCAGGGTGTATACCCGCCGAGGTGCGATGTCCCCTCTGCCAGCGCCGCACAGAGAATGGCCCGCTGCGCAAAGCTCTTCGCCGCGGGCATGGGAACCGCCGCAGCCGGAGAAATGGGCACGAAAACGGGCTTTTTTGTGCCCGAATCCGCATTTTCCCTTCCATCGGGCACGAAAACGGGCTTTTTCGTGCCCGTTCCATACACCGCCTCCCGCATCTCGGCCGTCGTCCACTGCCCGGGCGCCGTCGCCTCACCATCGCTGACGCAGGCATAGGTAAACGGCGCACCCCGGCGAAGGCACGTCAGGCGGCTTTCCCGGCCGGCCTCCCCCATCGCAAAGGCGATGAGCCGCGCCCGCGAGGGCTTGTCCTGATAGAGCCACAGCACGCGCTGCGCATCGGCGGCGGTATGAGCCGTGGTCACGTTTTTCACGATATCCGCGCCGGCACCGTGGCAACGTTCCGCATAAGAGCGAAGAACCACCTCCGCCGGCGTCTCTTTTTCGTCATGGTAAGACACGATGAGGGTCGTTCCATATTCCTCGCACGCACTGCGGATGCGCTTTCGCAAGGCCGCCGGCAGCAGCAGGTCCACGTCCGCAAAACGGGCTCCGGCCTCGATCGCAGCCAGCATCCGCTCCTCGTCCTCCTCCCGCCGGCAGGTCGCCACGAGCGGCAGGTCCGTCGCCGAAAACAGTTCGGACACATCCTCCACGCTCAGCGGACAGAGGTCCAGCCGGATCTCCGCCATCTCTATCTCACCGCCCTGCAGCAGGGCCCATATTTCTTCGAGGTTCCGTCCCCGTATCGATGTACAAATCATAGCAGTTCCAATAAAACTTCCGGCTGCAGTACTCTCTCTTCCGTCTCACCTACACGCCGAAGCAGGATAAAGCGCACCCCTTCCGTTTCCCCCTTTTTGTCGCGGTGCATGGCATCCACAAGGCTCGCAATCGGATAGGGACAATCCACCGGCAGGCCGCAGGCCGCGAAATCGGCCGCCAGCCGCCCGGCCAGCGAGGCAGACCCCACGGACAAGCCATGGGGTGACGGGGTGGACAAGCCATGGGCGGACGGTGCGGACAGGCCACGGGCGGACGGAGCGTCATTCCACGGCTTGTCCGTGGAATCTTCGCCAAGGGCCTCGCTCAGCCGTGCCGCAAGGACCACGCCCATCGCCACGGCCTCGCCGTGCCGGATGTCGTCCCCGCGCCGCAGCGCCTCGTGCTCGATGGCATGGGCAAAAGTATGCCCGAGATTGAGCTTCCGCCGCTCCCCCGTCTCATACAGGTCGCGCTCCACAATCCCTTCCTTGATCTCTGCCGCCCGGCCAATCAAATCCCGCAACCTGTCCTCAAAAACGCCTGTTTTGGAGGACAGACCGGCCAAAACCATGGACTTGTCCTCAGAAAAGGCCTTTTTGGAGGACAGCCCGGAGAAAAAGCGGACAGCATCGGCATAGAGGGCCGCGTCAGAGAGCAGGAAAGTCTTCAGCAGCTCGGCGACGCCGCAGCGGAACTCCCGCAGCGGCAGCGTCGAAAGCACTTCCGGACAGAGCCAGACCCATTCCGGCTGCCGGATCACGCCGAGCATATTCTTGTAGCCGTCGAGGTTCACGCCCGTCTTGCCGCCGATGCCGGCATCCACCTGCGCCAGGAGCGTTGTCGGGATATTGGCATAGCGCACGCCGCGCTTATAGATCGAGGCCGCGAATCCGGCCATGTCCGTCAGCGTCCCGCCGCCGAGCGCCACGACGAGCGCCTTCCGCGTCGCTCCGGCCTCCAGCAGAAAGCGGCAGACCGTCAGCACGGAATCCATCGTCTTGGCCTGCTCCGAAACCTCCAGCGCCAGGCTGCCGCGGAAAGCACCGCCCGACAGCAGTCTCGCCGCAAACGCCTCAACTGCCGCGTCATAGACGAGGTAGCATTCCGGCTCTCCCGAGAGCGAAGGAAGGGTCTGTAGAAGCCGCTTTTCCATAGAATACAAAGATAACAAATGTTTTGCAATTCGGAAGAAAACACCTATCTTTGCACTCCCCCGAAGCCCTGGTGGCGGAATGGTAGACGCGCTGGACTCAAAATCCAGTATCCCTTAAAGATGTGCGGGTTCGAGTCCCGCCCGGGGCACAATAAACGACGGAGATGTCCCCAAAGTGGGACATCTCCGCATTTTAAGCCCTTATTCTGCGGAGATGGTCCTGAAACGGGGACATCTCCGCACTTCCCCCCCCCACTATCAGGAAGGATTCCGCCGCAGATTGCCGCCCGCGAGGGAGCCGGCGTAGCGGAAGAATTCGCGCGGGGCAAAACGCAGCGAGAAAGGGATGCCACGGAGAAAACGAAGGACCGTGTCCAGCTTGCGGGCACGGGTACCGGCCTTTTCGGCCTGGCGGCGGGAAGACGACGCGCGCCCGAAATCGCCCGAGCGCAGCACGATGCGCCGAAGGGGCCGGGAACGCATCCTGTCGTCCGGGAAGAGTCCCGGGTCCGTCCCGAGCTCGTCGCGGAGAAATGCGGCCAGAAGGCGGTTCCAGCGCAGGGTTTTTGTCGCCCGGAAATACCCCAGCAGCCGCTCGCGGTCATAGGGAAGGGCTCGGTAGGCCAGGGCCATGTCGCAGAGTTGCCGCACACCGATTCCGGGGCCCAGGCAGTGCTTGAGGATATGGCTCGAGAGCATCAGCAGGGTCGCCTCCGCAGATGGAACGGGCGGAAGCACCTCCGGACGGACATGAAGATCGTAATAGCGGCAGTGCTGGTCGATGACGATGCCGTCGCGGGTATAGAGGACGCTGCCATCCGGCGAGACCTCGACCGGCAGACCGCTCCCCCGGGCCATTTCGGTCGCCAACGGGAATTCAGCTTCCGGAAGGAAAATGTCGATGTCACCGGCGGTCCGTAGCTCAGGCTCGGGATAAAAGGCCGCGACCGAAGGGCCCTTCATCACGACGGGATGGAGTCCTTCCGCCTCCAGCTCCGCAACCAGCGACCGGCTCAGGGCCAGGACTTTCCGCGAGCGCCGGCGAATCCCGTCCGCTGCGACCATCAGCCTGAAAACCAGCGCTTCCGGCACCGCCACGGAAGGGTCGAGCTGGGAAACGGCCTGCGAAAGGATGCCGACGGCCTGCTGCTTCTGGGCGATAGCCACCACCTCATCCCACTGACTGTCCGACAGCGAGAACCCCTCCGGCACAGGATGGCCGAAAAGGGCGAGGCGAAGAAGCGCGAAAAAGGCCTCCTGCGTCTTCATTCCTCTGTCAGCTGCCGCTTTTCCCATAGCGCGATAACCTGTCCGGCCTCCCGGGCAGCGTCTTCCGGATCGAGACCATACTCCTGCTGCAGGGCCGCCGCAACGTCCGCCGGGGAAAACTCCTTCCCTTCCAGCGTCCGCCAGAGAAAGGCGAAACTCTGATTGACCTCCAGCGCCTTCTGGCCGCGCATATCCGACGACGGCAGAAGGAGAAGATACTTCCCCCTCATCTCCAGAAGTGTGCAAAGGCCGGAGAGTCTCATCCGTGATGCTTTTTCCGGAACAGGCCGAAAAGGCCCTTCCTGCGGGAACGGTGCTTCGACCGGGCGGCCTCCTTGCCGGAAATGATCCGGTAGATGTGGTCCCAGGAAGGAAGACCGCCGACATTGCGGTCGTCGATATACAGATCGGCGGTCACTTTCGTCGACTTGGTGTCGGACTGGAAAACCAGCGCCTGATCCGGGTAATTGCTGTTGACCGCATAAAAGCGGATCCCCTGCTTCTCGCACCAGTCGACAGCCTCTTGCAGGAGCGCCCCTTCGCGGGACGTCCAAAGAATCAGACGGTGGCCGTCCCGCATCAGCTGCGTCAGGGTCTCGACGGCAAAAGGCTTGGGTTTGCCGATGGAGGGATAGCGGTGCTCGACGATCGTTCCGTCAAAATCTACGGCAATGGTCATGATCAGTCGATTTTATCGGGTTCGTCGTAATAGCTGCTGTCGCCATAGCCGTAGCCGTAGTTATAGCCATACCCGTAACCATAACCATAGCCATAGCCGTAACCATAGCCGTAATGGCCGTAGGTCTTACGGATCTTCGTCGCATTGAGCAGAACGGTCAGGTTCCGGAGCTTACCGCTCTCGTGGAGCGATTCAAGCTGCGGCAGGGCACGGCGGTCGAACAGACCGCTGCGCATGACGAAAAGGGTCAGGTCGGCCAGCCGGTCGAGGATGAGCGAATCGGCCACCATGTTCATCGGCGTACTGTCGAGAAGGACATAGTCATACCGGGCGCGAAGCTCCTTGACGAGATCGTCCATGCGCTGGCGGGACAGGATTTCGGTCGGATTCGGCGGGATATGACCGGCCGGGATGAAATCGATTCCGGGATTGACATCCTTGCGGAGAATCTCCTCGATCGGCATATCCGGATCCACCAGATAGTTGGAAAGACCGACAACGCCGTGCTTGAGGCCGAACTTGGCGGAAACGGAGCGCTTGCGGAGGTCGACATCGAGGATGACGACTTTCTTCTTTGCGTCCGCGAGACAGGCCGCAATATTGCGGATGATGAAGGACTTGCCGGCGCCGACATTGAAGGAAGTCGACATGATGACCGGCGCCTTGACATCGCTTGGAAGCAGGAAGTTCAGGTTGGCGCAAGCCATCCGCATGGCTTCCTTGAAGCTCTTTGTCGAGGCGGCGTTGTACTCGGCGTTCGTGTCGCCGTCGTCCTTTTTCTTCGAGAAAAGGCGCTTCAGCCGCTCCCAGCGCGTCAGTTTCCGGGATTCCGGAATCTCAGCGAGGAAGGGGACCGAGGAGACGGCGGTGATGTCGGCGGCCGAATGGACCTTGGTGTTGAGGAACATCGCGGCGACAAGGACGATGGCCGGAAGAAGGAGGCCGATCAGGAAGGCCAGAAAGAGCATCTGGTTGCGGATCGGATAAATCGGGGCGGAAGAGCCGCTCGCGGCGTCGATCATCCGGGCGTTGTTGTCAGCCATGGCCTGGGTCAGTGCGTTCTCTTCCCGTTTGTTGAGCAGGAACATATAGAGCGTCTCCTTGATGTTCTGCTGGCGCTCGATGGAAAGCAGCTGCTTGGCCTTGGCCGGCATGGCCGTGAATTTGCGGAGGGACTCGTTCTCACGACGGGCATAATCCTGCCGCTTGAGCTGGAGACCGCTGCGGATATTGCGGACCTGGCCGAGAATGTCGCGTTTCAGCCCGTCCAGCGTTTCCTCGGTCTGCTTAACGGCCGGAGAAGACGTACTGGAGGAGGCGACAAGGCGGTTGCGGCGCGTCACCTGGGCGTTGTACTCGGCAATCAGCCGTTCGACGTCGGCGCTGTTGAGGCCCGAATTCGAAGGGATGGTTTCATAGCCACCGAACGCGGTGGTAAGATAGTCCAGCGTATAGTCCGCCATGGCGATATCGGTCTCCACGGAAACGATCTCCGAATTGTAGCTGCGGTTTTCCGCCAGATACTGCGAAGCGGTCTCGCCGACATCCATCACCCGCTCGCTGCTCTTGAAGCGCGCAAGGCTGGTCTCAACCTCGCCGAGTTCCTCCTGGATGATCATGAGGCGCTCGTTGATGAAGGCGGCCGTGTTGACGGCGATGCGGTTCTTTTCGCGGATGGCATCCTCGTTGTACTTGTCCACCAGCGTGTTCAGGACGTCGATCGACCGCTGGAGGGAGAAATCCTGGAGGGAAAGCTGGAGGATGGAGCCGTCCATCTCGGTCTGCTCGACCTTGAGACGGGCGTCGTAGTTGGCCGCGGCGGCAAAGAGCGGATGCTTCACGATGGAAACCTTCTTATTCGTCCCATAGCGGAGCCAGTGGGCCGTCGGCTTGAAGAAGACCTCGGTCCCGGCGATGCGGATCGTGTCTCCAAGCGTCACGACCGTGTCCAGCACAACCGGGTGGGACACTTTCAGGCCGAGCGTCTGGTCGCCGGAGGTCGTGACCATGGCCTGGAAACGGGGGAAGAGTTCCTCGTTGCGGGCGAAGAACATGCGCACCGGCGTCCTGGTATAGAGCTCGATGTCGCGCAGACGCTCGTGGACGGTATAGTCGACGTCCGCATCCAGCGTCTTGACGACTTCGGCCATCAGCTGCCGCGACTGGAGCTGGAGGATCTCGTTGGACAGGCTGACCTGGTTGATCATGCGGCTGTAGGACTCGAGCCTGGCCGTCGCCTGCGCGTTGTTCGGGTCCTTGATGATAATGGTCGCTTCGCTGCGGTACACCAGCGGGGTCTTGGCATAGCGATAGTACGCGATACCGACACAGATGACGACGCACAGGACGAACCAGTACCAGTTGCTGAGAAAATAGAAGAAGAGGTCGAGGATATTGACCTGATTGCGTTTTTCCTGCATAATCGATGATTTAACGGCCCAGGAGCACCATGATATAGGCGGTAAGCGTCGCGAAGGAGATGGCGCTGCCGAGGACCGAAAGGATGGTCTCTCCGGTAGGTGTGATGCGGAAGCCGGTCGGCTTGATGTAGACGATGTCGTTCTGCTTCAGGTAAAACACCGGGGAATCGAACAGCTTTGCGCTCTGCAGATCGACCGTATGGGCCGTGCGCATGCCGTTCTCCGTGCGGACGACAATGACCTGGTTGATATTCCCCTCGATATTGACGCCGGCGGACATCGCGATGACCTGCAGCAGATTGACGCGGTCCTGGTCGATTTTCAGCACGGAGTTGGTCGTCTCGCCGATCACGGTCACGTTGAAGGTCTCCAGCGAGACGTTCACGACCGGATTCTTGATGTATCCCATCTCGGAGATTTTGGCGGCGATGCGGTTCTCGCATTCCTTGAAGGTACAGCCCTCGACGGGAACGCGGCCGATGACGGGGAAATCGATGCAGCCGTCATTCTCGACCAGATAAGAGGCGTCATGGGCCTGCTGGTCGCTGCCGGTGGTGAGATTGAACGGCCGGGCCAGTTCCGGTTCGTCGCAGAAGACACGGACTGCCAGACGGTCATCTACCTGGAAACGGGTCTCCGGAGCCTTGGTAGCGACATAGGCGCTGTCCAGCTGCATGTTCATCAGGTAGGTGAACTTCTTGGACGTCGCACAACTGGTGGCGAAGATTCCGCTCAGCACGAGGGCGAGCAGGAAGCTAAAGCGAAACATTCGTATTTTCATATAGTTCTTCAATTTTTTCTATCATCGTTTCATAGCGGAACCAGCGCTCGAAACGGGCACGGGCGCCGTCCGAATACCGCTGCCACTGACTGCCGCAGATCTTCTCCACGGCTCCGGCGATGGCCGCTGCGTCACAGACCGGAACATTGATTCCGGACACTCCGTCTTCGTTGACCCACGAAACGCCCGATTCCGGGATTTTCGTCGCGACGACAGGCCGTCTGCAGGAGAAGGCTTCCAGCTGGACGATGCCGAAGGCCTCGGTCTTCATCACCGAACTCAGGACGAAAACATCACAGGCGCCGAAGAGCGTCGGAACGTCGTCATCCTCAACATAGCCAGTAAAGATAATTCTTTTTTCGTTTCCTTGTTCCTTCGCCAGTTTTTCCAACGCCGGCCTCTGCGGCCCCTCTCCAGCCAAAACGAGCACATAATCATCTGGAAGATAAGCCATTGCACCGACAAGGAAAGCGTAACCCTTGTAAGGAATCATCCGGCCGAGCGAAAGGACGATTTTCTTCCCGGGATACCTCGCGCGGAAGGAAGCGACCTTCCTGGCGTCCGGAAGGACCGGGTCGATACCGATCGGGACGGCGAGCGTCTTGTCCTGGAACTTCCGCAAATCGGGGGATTCGCGAAGATAGACCGGCGACGTTCCGACGACCGTGTCGCAGCGGCGGAGCATCCAGCGCTGCAGCGGGCGGTAAAACATCAGGAAAAAGCGCTGTGAGACAATGTCGCTGTGCCAGTGGACGATCACCCTTCCCCTGTATCCGCTCAACCGCAGGGCCAGGCAGGCCATCGGGTCGGGATGGTGGATATGGATGATGTCGTACTCGTCCTTATGGCGGCGGAGCCATCCGATCATCTTCGGGGCGATCATCGTACCCGCCTTCTTCGTTTTCGCAGGCAGGCAGATGACGCGTCCGTGCGCGTTCATCTGAATGATGTGCGGCTCCCGGATGCCCAGTTCCGCGCACAGCATGTCACAGTCGGTCCCGCGTTCGGAAAGTCCGCGCGTGAGGTCCCACATGACCTTTTCCACACCGCCCCGGATGGGGTAGAACTTACCGAGCTGCAGAATCTTCATCTTCAAGAAGGCAGTTAAAGACATCATCCCAGGAAGGGGCGTACGGCGCAGCCGACCTCACCGGCGGCACCGGAGCGAAATGCTCGGGACGGCCGCAGACAATCTCTTCCATCAGCGCGGCGAGCGCGGCGGCATCCTCCGGCGGCACGAAGGCGCAGCAGGGATGTCCGGCGGCGCTTTCCCGGGCATACGGCAGGTCCGCCAGGATCATGGGCCGGCCGGTCGGGGCAAATTCCGAAACGGGAAGGCCCCAGGTCTCGCTGCGGGAAGGGAAGACAAGGCAGGACGCCTCGGCATAGGTGCGGTAAAGCGCCTCTTTGGAAAGGAAGCCGCCGAAACGGATCGAGTCGATATGGCCCCAGCGCCGGCGAAGCCAACGGGCGTAACGGTTCTCGTCTCCGCCGACCGTCAGCAGGAGTCGGAAGCGACCGGCCCCCAACTTTTCCTCCAGCATCTGCGCCGCGCGGCAGGCCAGTTCGAAATTCTTGTGGCAGTCGGGCGTGGACGGGAAGAAAAACAGCGGCGGGACGGCCACGGGGACCTCCGGCAGGGAAGGATTCCGGAAGGCGGGCGGGGCGACGATGATCTGCTCCGCCGGGAAACGGGTCAGGCGGGAAAGCCCCTCGCGCATCCACTGCTGCTGGACAATGAGCCGGCGGTTCCGGCGCACATTCCAGCGGTAGGCGTATTTGGTAAACCAGGCGAAGAGCGGGATCTTCGGATCCATCCGGAAATCGCGCCCACGGACTTTCATGAACGGGAAGGAAGTGTGGCAGTAGACCGCCTGCCGGGCCGCCCGGACCCGCGGGGTCGTGTCATGGAGGGACAGCCACAGGTTGACTGGACCGATCTGCCGGGAGATTTTCCCCATCGTCACATATTCGCACCACAGGCGGCGGCACCAGCCCTTCGCGCTCCAGGGAATCTCGATGTAGCTGATTCCCTCGAAGCGGCAGAGGTCCTCCCGGTGCACGAGTGCCGTCACGCGAAGATCCTTCCGCGTGGACAGATAGCCAAGGCAGTCCCGAAGGACGGTCAGTGTGCCGCCCTTGCGGACATTTACCGCCGAGACGACAATATGTCTTCGAACAGGCTTGTCCATTGTTTCATCACCGTATCACGGTCCCATCGGCAGGATTCCGCGAGCGCCGCAGCGCCCATCTTCCTCCGCAGGGGTTCGTTGCTCATCAGGGTTTCCAGCGCCTGCGCCAGGCCGAGGATGTCCCCCTGCGGCACCAGCAGTCCGCTCTCGCCGTCGGAGATGACGTCCGAGGGACCGCACTGGCAGTCGAAGGCGACCGACGGGATACCATAGGCCTGCGCCTCGAGAAGGACCATCGGCAGGCCCTCGTAGCGGGAGGAAAGCGCCAGGACCGAGGCTTCCCGGTAAACGGCGTCCATATCCGCGCTCGGGCCGTCGAGAAGGACCGTTCCGCCGACGCCCAGTTCACCCGCCAGCTCCGAAAGCGCCTCCCGGTCCTCTCCGTCGCCGACAATGCGCAGCTTCCAGCCATCCGGCACATCCGCCGACGCCCAGGCCCGGATCAGCCGGTCGAAGGACTTCTGGTAGGTATAGCGGCCGACGGCCAGCACCGTCTGCGCGGAAAGCTCGGAAGGGTTCGCAGGGAAGGCCGACAGGAAATTCGGGATCACGACCCCGTTAGCGGGATTGCCCCAGTAGCCGAGGTCCTCCCGGGTCAGCGTCACGAAGCGGTCGAACCGGCCCGCGCAGGAAAGGTCCCTGCGGCTCCGGATGCGGTCCGCCAGCGCCCACAGGCCCCGCCGGCCATACTGGAGCCGCTTGAAGCGCGAGAAATGGACCTCCAGCACCTTGGCGCTGCCGTCCTTGAAAGAAGGCAGGAAGCGCTCGTCACCGCAGAAAAGCGACACGACGATATCGGGGCGAAGCTCCGTCAGCAGGGCGGAAAGGGCCCTGCGGTGGCGCCGCACCTTGGCGGGATGGCGAAGGGCTTTCGACAGAAAAGAAGCCCCGTTGTTGTCTTCATAACCGATGGCAAGGTCCCGCGTCCGGACGGCCGGGTGCAGCGGAAAAGCGTTCGGACGGCCTTTCTGCTCGGTCGTTACGATAATCACCTCATGCCCCAGTTCGGCCAGTGCGGACGCCTTCGCGCTGACGATGCGTTCCATCCCGGCCGGACGGTAAAGACCTGCTATGGTATAGACGACTCTCATGGATTCTCCAGGGCGGGTTGTTCAGGCTCATCCTCTTCCTGCAGGATACCCGCGGACAGGAACAGGGCGAAGAACAGGAAGGTATCTGTCGAGACTTTGAACCAGACCGTCAAACCGACCGCCAGGGCCAGCAGGAAAACGATCTTGTCCTCCGGGAACCTGCGGATGCACATCAGCGCAGACCAGGCAATCACCGCAACCATCAGCAGCATGCCCGGCACGCCGAAATAGAAGATAAAGCGGAGGTAACCGATGTCGGTTCCCATGTAGAAACCCTTGTCGGTCGCATCGCCGAGGTAGTTGATATCGTTACGCGAGTTCTCGAAATAACCGTCGCCGAGGATCCACGTATGTAGCGTTTCCGGATAGACGACCATCGTCGCCAGACGGTCCGTAGAGTCAATCTGCCACTGGCCTTTCTCTACCAGGGAGAAGAAGCCCTCGAAAGCAAAACGGAAGAAATAGCGGAACTGCGGATTGAACTGATAGAGCAGCGTACAGACAACGACCGCCACCGCGATAAAAAGAAGCCAGGGCAGCAGCGACGGCCGGCCCTTTTTTCCGGGAAGGAAAGCGGCAATGACGATCCAGGCAAGACCGACGGCCGTACCGACCAGGGCTGTCCGGGCCACCATGTTGCCGATCACCGTAATGACAAGGAACGCGGCGATATCGAAATAGGTCCATCCGACAGACAGACGCCCCATGCTGAGCACGGCGCCGAGGGCCACCAGGATCAGGGCATAACGCAGTCCGGCGACATCCAGCGAAGAGCCGATGCCGTAGAGACGGTCCAGTTCGTGGAGCAGGGTCTGGTCCTGCGCGACATAGCTGTCCACGAAACGCTGGAAGGCCGGATCGTAGGAAATCCACATCGTCACGGCGCATTGGCATATGGCAACGGCCGCCAGGTAGTGGACGATCAGTACGACGTCAATGCGCCCGTGGACGGCCTTTATACAGCTGCAGACGGTAAAGGCGGCACAGAACCACGTCAGGAATGAAACGATATAGGTGACGTAGGTGTCGTCCGGCGTATGGTGGATCGTCTGGGAGAAATACGCGACGATGGACACGCAGCCGGCGATCAGCACCAGGAT
This sequence comes from uncultured Bacteroidia bacterium, assembly GCA_902768665.1. GTDB lineage: Bacteria > Bacteroidota > Bacteroidia > Bacteroidales > UBA932 > Cryptobacteroides. The sequence goes on from CACXMA010000002.1 coordinate 55,179, forward strand.
AAGCATATCCCGTGAAATCGAGAAGGCCCGCCGCCGGGCAAAGGAGAGGCCCATCAGGCCCAGTCCCACGACGGCCAGGAGCATCTTCGTGTTGATTCCGGGAAGGAAAGTGAACTCGAAGGGAAAATAGAACAGGCTCATCAGGATGCCCGTCACAATGATTTGCACAGCCCGCATCATCCCTTTCTGAATCCGATCCGATAAAACAGGCCGACAAGCCGGACATAGGCCCGCACCCGGCCGAAACGGCCCCGGGAAGCCCACAACATGACCCTCCGCGTCCGGGCCGGAAGATACTGGTTATCCGGGATGCTCCGGTCCGCCTCCGGCCACCAGGCCGGCCACTGGCGCATCAAGGCGGCATCGCCGGAAAACAGCAGCGGTAGCTTGAGGCTCAGCTTGAAGAAATCGAGGAAGCGGCCGATGTCCGAAAGGCCGGACGACGCCACGGCATCCATCGTCTCCGCGGCGTTGAAACGGATATCTTCCTGCTGGCGCGGGGAAAGCGTATTGGACATGGCTCCGGCGTTGAGCTTGACATAGTGATAGAGTGCCTCGGGCACATGGACGCAGGTCCGGGCATGGAGGCACAGCCGGATGACGGTCATGTCCTCCCCCATCGCATGCCCCTGAGGGAAACGGATTCCGCTCCGGAGGTAGAGATCCCTGAGGATCAGCTTGTTCCAGACATTGAATTTGCAGCGGCCGGACAGGAAGCCCTCTTTGAGAAGGTCTTCCGCGCGCGTGAAATCCGGATTCGTCATATACCGCTCGCCGCTCTCGAACGAGAGGTAGAAGTCGGAATAGGCGATATCCGCACGCGCCGCCTCGGCAGCCCGAAAGAGCTTCTCAAGCATATCCGGCTCGGGATAGTCGTCGGAGTCGATATGGCAGATGTATCTGCCGGTCGCGGCGTCCAAGCCGGTATTGCGGGCGGCCGGGAGGCCCCGGTTGACCGGATGGGTCAGGATCTGGGCGTTGCGGCCGGGATGGGCGGCAAGGATTTCCTCCAGTATCCGGCGGCTGTCGTCGGGCGAGGCGTCATCGACGAAGAGGAACTCCACGTCGGAAAGCGTCTGCGCCATAAGGGCCTCGGCACACCTTCCGATGAAGGGAGCCACCTTGTAAAACGGCACTATGACGGATACCTCAGGCATTCTTCCGGTCCAGGGGATAACGAAGCACCATCTTGATCCGTTTCATCAGCCCCAGGCGCTCGAGACGGTGATGCTGTCCGTCCCAGAAGTCCCGGCAGAACGCCTCGTCGAAGAAGATGGAGCGGCGGTAGCAGTCCCACCAGATGTCCATATTGAGGCAGATCCCCTTCCAGGGCTTCTCGCCGTTGTAGTGGACGATGCCGCTGGAAAGGGCATGGTCGACTTCGGCAGCGCCGTAGACGGATTCCATGTCAGCGCGGCGCCCGACCAGAAGCTCGTAGAGCTGGCAGGTCATGCAGAACGCCGGCCCCATCTCCCGGAAACGGCCGTTGCAGGCGATGTTGATGATGTCCATATCCTGCTGCTTGAAGGCCTTCGTACCCAGCGCACGGAAGCGCTCCAGCAGGCCGTCGCGCCGGATGGCGGCGGAGTTGATCAGCAGATTGCCGGAGTAGTAATACCCCTTCTGCCAGTCCAGCCCGAGCGACTGCGTGACATATTTCCGGACATCGGGACGGAACCGTCCGCAGTTGTCCACGGCGCCGAAATAAGCGTCGCCGAGGTCGATGGCATAATACGGGGCAAGATCCTCCCGGATGATCACGTCGACATCCGAATAGAGGATCTTGTCATACTCCGGAATGATTTCCGGCGCCAGCAGGCGATAGTAGGCCGTCTCGGGGATGCCCCGGATCTCGTAGGCGCCTACAAACTCGCCCTCGACCTTGCGGAAGGTCAGGCGGCAGTTCGGATAGCGCTCCGGGAGCCGGGAAAGGGCCGACCCGGAGAAATCGCACCCCGGGGCGTGGAGGATGAAAATATCGTAGAACGTGTCCGCTGCAGCGCTTTCGAGCAGAGAGGTCAGTGCCACGCCGGCCGGCATGGCAAGCCCCTCATCGAAGGTGAACAGAATCGGAACAACGTTACGCGTTACTTTTCCCGGTTGATGATGACGGCGCGGCGGTTGAGCGCGCGTCCGCCCTCGTTGTCATTGCTTGCGGCAGGTTCGTCGGCCCCGACACCCTGCGTCGCGATCCGTCCGGCGCCGATGCCCTTCCCGACAAGGTACTCCTTGACGGCCTCGGCCCTTTCGAGGGATAGGCGCGCGTTGTACTCCTCGCTGCCCTTGCTGTCGGTATGGCCGACGACAAGGACATTCAGCGCAGGCTCCGCCTTCATCTCGGCTACCAGCTCATCGAGGATGCCGGAAGCCAGGTCACTGATGTCATACAGGTCGAAGTCGAAGTACACGACTCTCAGGCGAGACTGCACCGGGGCGGCTTCCGTCTTCGGGGATTCCTCCTTCACGGTCATCACCGGAGTACCCTGCGAAGGCGTCACCGGAATCTGCTTGAAGGAAGTCTGGCCACCCAGGGCGTTCGGATCGATAATCGGATCGCCCGTTTCCTGCTTCTTGGCGGAAGCCGGCGAACCCTGCGGATAATAGAGGCCCACCTCCGGCGGCATGAATTCGTTCATGAGGGTGTTCGAGGCGGAATTGTTGACGCCCGAAGCGGACTGGATCGGCACGGCCGTGGTCTCGGTCCGGACCGGCTCGACAGCGCTTTCCACAGCCTGTTTCTCACGCTCCGGCTTAGGTTCCTCCTTCTCCTTCTTCTCTTTCTTCTGCTTGGCCGGTTTTTCCTTCTTCGGCTTCTCGGGACGGGCTTTCACCGTTTCCTCCTGGCCCTGGAGCATCGCAAACTCCTCATCCGCGGAGACCGGCTTGCGGCGCCAGACCGTGCCGCCGATGGTTTCGACGGACTCCCAGTGCTCCGGATCGTGGTGCTTGCGTTCGGCACCCAGGCTGACATAGACGCCGAGCGTGGCGGAGGTGCTCAGACCCACGCTGCCGGTGCCGTTGTTGAAGGCGCGGCTGCTCAGGGCGGCGACGCTGACATCGGGAATGACGGCCACGCGCTGGGAAAGATGGATCGGGAACATCAGGCCGACACCGCCGGCGAGAGATCCCTTGTTGATGTGGGCATAGCCGGCATGGAGATACGGGATGAAACCGTTACCGGACTTGAAGAGCACATCGCCGTGGAAGTAGAGGTTCTTATACTTTCCGAAGTTGGTATACTGGTCGGAAATGGTGATGCCCCGGATTCCGGCGCGGAAACCCAGATTCTCGAAGAGCCAGTAGCCGGCATAGGCGTCAATCGCCGCACCGGCACCGGAGTGAGACACCTCACGGCTCTGGAATTTTTCTCCGTCAAACCCTACATTGAGTCCCAGACCGCCGCCGACAAACCACGTATCCTCGTGGAAGGCACCTTCAGTATATGAAGAATTCGCAGGCTGAGCAGCGGCCGCAAAAGCGGCGGCAAGCAGCAGTGAGACAACAATTCCTTTCTTCTTAATATTCATCTTTTTAACTATTTAAATCGATAGGTAACACCAAAAGACACCATGGCGCGAAGGTCCATCGGGAAGCCGGCATATCCTTCCTCGTAAAGATCCTGGTCCGCTTCTGTCGGACGAAGGCCGTTGTACAGATCCGTGAAGCCTTCCGCACAGATGTCGAAATAAACGCCGAGATGCGGGCTGAAGTCGTATTCGCCGATAAAGCCCATCCGGACGCCAAAGGCGAAATTGTTCTCGGAGACGTCCTGCCAGGGGTGCATCGGATCCGAGAAATCGAAGGAGTAACCGACACCGAGACCGACATAGATCTTCGGGAAGAACACGCTGAAGCGATTGGTCGCGAAACGCTGGTTAATACCCTTCAGGACCACATCGCCGAAGAGATTGAGGCTCCTGAACGTATAGGGATAGAATCCCCGCGCGGCCGTATTGAGGCTGTTGCAGGCTCCCGAATTCTTGCCATAGGAAAGGGAGACCCTCCCCTCGAAGACATTGCCGATACCCCGACCGGCGCTGATGGCGATGATGGGATGGAAGAGATCGGATCCCGCGGAATTGTCAAGATAGGTAAAAGCGTTTTCACCGTAGGAGAACATTTCGCCGACCTGGACCGAGACATATTCCGAATAGGGGACAAGCGTCTTATATCCGCCCTGGGCCCGGAGAGACAGAACGGAGCATAAAAGCGCCAGAATCAAAACTGCAGATTTTCGCATGGATTCGTTGGTTGACTAAAAAAGATGAACGGCTACGCCGCCGCCCGCACAGCGTGCAGACGGAACGGAAGCTATAGAAACGGCAAAATCCATTTCGGGCACAAATTTAGTGCTTTTTCCGGGGAAATAAAAAAGTTTTTAAGTATTTATACCCTTGCGTCAGCAGCAGGCAGGCCGCGGTGGAGGCTGCAAAATACAGCAGGACGTAATACCAAGGCGCGGGACAGGCGGGCTGAAAGACATGGAGCCACCAGCGGTTCAGATAGACATGGATGCAGTAGAATATCAGGGTGTTCCGCCCCACAAGGCCCAAAAAGGCGGACACGGGGCCATGCTGCGGGAGACGACTGAAGAGCTCATACACAAGGGTCATCACCGCGAAAGACCCGACCAGGCCGATCACGACCCGGAAGATGTCGTCATACAAAAGGATGGCCGGAGAATCGATGCCGCTGAAAAGGTAAACCGTCGCGTTGTAAAAGGTCTGGCGGAATGAGAAGAAATGCAGCAGCACGCAAAAGGCCGCGGTCAGCGCAGCGGCCACAAGGGGCCGGCCGGGCAGCGCCTTGTATTTCCGGTCGAGCCCCCAGCGGTTGAGGTACAATCCGGCGACAAAGCAGGGGAACATGAACTTCGACCCCGTGGAACAGGCGAAATCCGGCACGAAAAGGAATGCGGCGCAAAGGGCAAGATAGACAAGGAGCTGGAACGTATGGCTCCGGATGAACCGATCGACGGCAAGGACGGCCAGACAGGAGAGGAAAACGGCCTGCAGGAACCACAGCGTCCGGATCAGGACGGCATAATAAGCGGCGGCCATTTCCCGGACGGGACCAGCATGACCGGCAGTGAAAAGGAAATCCAGCGTACCGATGACCAAGACAGGCAGGAGCAGTTGGAAGAACTTCCGGCTCAGGTTCTCCCGAAAGGAGTGCCGCTGGAGGGAGTACTGGAAAAAGAAGCCGCTGATGATCATGAAAAGCGGCATGTGGAAGGCATAGATGGCACGGTTGAGCAGCGATTCCTTCGCAAGGGAGGCATGCCCGAGGACAACGAGCAGCATCGCGATGCCGCGCAAAATATCCCAATACAGGTTTCTATTGTTGTCGGACTCCATCTTCTCTTCCTTAATTATGTTATGGCGTGACAAAGATACGCTTTTTTCATTACTGTCATTATCGTTTGCCGTTTTCGTCGCGATTGATTATTTTTGCAGGACCGTCCCACAGGGCGGAACGAGCGATTCGCCGCAGGCCATGGAACCGATATCCATACAAAGACTCCGCGCCATCCAGCTGGACATCCTGGATGACGTCAACCGCTTCTGTCAGGAGAAGGGGATCCGCTGGTCGCTGTGCGGCGGGACCCTGCTCGGGGCCGTCCGCCATAAGGGTTACATCCCCTGGGACGACGACATCGACCTGATGATGCCCCGGGCCGACTTCGACCGCTTTGCAGCTACCTATGACTCGGAGAAAAACGAGCTGCTGGACCTGCGGAAAGCCGATTATACCGTGGAAATCTGCCTGAAGGTCTGCCGGAAGGGGACCCGGATGGTCGATCTCTCCCTGGGACGCGAGCTGTGGGGCATCAACATCGACATCTTCCCGATCGACGGGGTCCCGGACGACTATCCCGCTTTCTGCCGGAAGATCCTTTCGGAGCGCAGGACCCTCGCCCATATCTGCCCCTTCTACAAGAAAGTTCCGGCCCGGAAGGCTGTCTGGTTCGCGAAATACCTCCTCAAACGGATGTTCCACCCGTATTTCCATGACATCCTTTACCTGAAGAAAGAAATCGACCGCCTGCCGGCCCCCTATCCGCCGGAGGACAGCCGTTTCGCCGGCGTCGTCCTCGGAAGCTACGGCGAGAAGGAGGTGGTTCCCGCAAGCGTTTTCCGCGCCATGACGCAGCTGCCCTTCGAAGGGCGGATGCTGCCGGCCATCCGGGACTACGACACCTATTTGAAAGCCATCTACGGCGATTACATGCAGCTTCCGCCCGAGTATAAGCGGGTAACGCACCATTTGTACGACGCCTACGCAGACGAATAAGACCTGAGCATTATGGCAAAAAAGAACTGGACCACGGCGCTCCTCAGCAAAATCGGGCGGGACATCTGTTCCCCGTTCGCCGGGACGGCGCGTTTCTGGAAACAGAAACTCCGCTGGCGCGGCATCGTCCGTTTTACCCGGAAGGCCCGGATCGGCGAGGGTTCCTCCTTCGAAGGCGCCAACAGCATCGGAGACCGCTCCTCCTTCACCGGGGATATGGGCTACGGGACCTACATGGTCGAAGACTGCCACATCGAAGGAAGCATCGGACGCTTCACCTCCATCGGCTCCGAGGTCCGGACCGCCGTCGGAACGCATCCCTACCAGCTCCCTTTCGCCACGACCTCTCCCCTGTTCTATTCCACGCGGCGCCAGGCCATGGAGACTTTTACAGAATCCCAGTGCTTCGAGGAGATCCGCCCCGGCGTGAGGATCGGCAATGACTGCTGGATCGGGATGCGCGTGCTGCTGAGCGGCGGCATCTGCATCGGCGACGGCGCCGTCGTCCTGAGCGGTGCGGTCGTCACCAAGGACGTTCCTCCCTTCGCCATCGTCGGCGGGATCCCCGCGCAAATCCGCGGATACCGCTATGACGAAGAAACGGTCCGTTTCCTGCTGGAAACAAAATGGTGGGACAAACCGATTCCCTGGCTCAGGGAGCACGCCGCGCTCCTTTGCGATATGGAAGCCTTAAAACAATGCCTCAATGAAGATATCCGTCATAACCGTCAACCGGAATAACCGGGAGGGCCTGCGAAAGACGCTGGAAAGCGTAGCGGCCCAGACGGTCCGCCCCTTCGAATGCATCGTCATCGACGGCGCTTCGACGGACGGAGGGGCGGCGCTGCTCACGGAATTCGCGCCGGTCATCAGCTGGTCCGTCAGCGAACCGGACAAGGGCATCTACAATGCCATGAACAAGGGAATCTCCCATGCCACGGGCGACTGGTGCCTCTTCATGAATTCAGGCGACTGCTTCGCTTCCGATACGGTCCTGGCCAGCCTGGAGCAGCTGGGGCCCACCGCTGATATCATTGCCGGGGACACCCTCGTCCTTACGGACCCGCCCCATCAGAAAACCGCGCCGGAGCAGGTCAGCCTGCGTTTTCTTTTCAATGAGAGCCTCTGTCACCAGAGCGTGCTGATCCGGACCGCGCTCCTGCGGAAATACCCCTATGACGAGGACCTGACAATCGTTTCCGACCGGAAGTTCTTCCTCCAGTCCCTGGTGTTCGACAACGCCTCCTATCAGGCCGTACCGATCGAGATTGCCGCCTATGACGTCAGCGGCTACAGCGCGCAGAACCGCTTCGCTTCCGAACAGGAGTGGCAGGGTGCCCTGGAGAAGATGATTCCGGAGCGCATCCTGACGGATTACGGGAGGGAATCCAAGGGCGCGCTGTACGGGACCTCCGCCTATGAGAAGCTGTTCCTGGAAATCGGCCGTCGCCGCTACCGGGACCCCGTTTACAGACTGGTCCGCCGCCTGCTGCGGTTATGCAGCCTTTTCGCCAAATCGGCCGCATTCGTCAAATCATTCCCCAGGAATCCATGACACAGGAGCCGAAAAGTTTGCGCCGAAAGACAACGGACGGCATGGTCTGGAACAGCCTCGAACGGCTGTTTTCCAAGGGCGTACAGTTTGTTTTCAGCGTACTCATCGCCCGGCTGCTGCTTCCGGAGGACTACGGCATCATCGCCATCGCCAACTTCTTCATTTCCATCTCCGACATCTTTGTTGACAGCGGCTTCTCCCGCGCGCTCATCCGCAAAAAGGAGCGGGACGAGACAGACTACAATTCCGTCTTCTATTTCAACGTCGGCATCGCGGCGCTCCTGTATCTGCTGCTGTGGTTCCTGGCGCCGGTCATTGCCGGCTATTACGCCAGTCCTTCCCTGACCGCGGTCATCCGCGTCATTACATCCGTTTTGATAATCAACGCCTTGGGTGCCATACAGGCACTGATGATGAACGTCGCGCTCAACTTCCGGCCCATCGCCGTTTCGGCCGTCGTCTCCATGCTCGTTTCCGGCCTCGCCGCCTGGCTGCTGGCCTGGCGCGGCTGGGGGGTATGGGCGCTGGTCGCCCAGACGGTCATCATGGCCGTCGTCAGGACGGGCATGCTCTGGATGCTCGTCCGCTGGCACCCCGCCCTGCTGTTCTCCTGGAAGAAGCTGAAGGAATTGTTCTCCTTCGGCTCCAAACTGCTGGCCAGCGACCTGCTGGAAAGGCTTTACAACGGCATATTCACCCTGGGCATCGGCAAGGCATTCTCCACCAACACACTGGGCTTTTACGGGAAGGCCGACGCCTTCTCGTCGCTGCCGTCGAACCTCGTCTCCGGGCCGGTCAAGACCGTTACCTATCCGGCCATGAACGGCATCCAGGACGACAAGGCGCGCCTGGGAGAGAGCCTCTGCCAGATGGTCGGGCTCCTGTCTTTTGTCATCCTGCCGCTGATGGCGGGACTTGCCGCCGTCGCAAAGCCGCTCATCGCCGTCCTGCTGACGGAAAAATGGCTGGAAATGGTCCCGCTGATGCAGATTCTCTGCGCCTCCTACCTGTTTGTCACGCTGACGGCGCTGTTCCAGAACGTCCTTCTGATCCGCGGGCGGTCCGATACCTACTTTTGGATCCAGCTGCTCTCGAGAGCGCTGGGCCTGGCCTTCCTTTTCGTTGCCATCCGGCACTCGGTCCTCTGGGTCTGCACCGGCATTTCCGCCGTCTCCGCCCTGCTGCTCATCGCTTATGCGGCAGCCGTCGTCAGAGAACTGGGCTGCGGCATTTCCCCGCTCCTCAAGAGCCTGTTCCCGTCTCTGGTGCTCACAGCCCTGATGGTCGCGGCCATCCTCGCCGTCATGCAACCGATCGCCTCCCCTCTCCTTCGGCTCGCGGCAGGCATTCCGGCCGGCATCGCCGTTTACATCGGCCTCGCCATCCTGACGGGCGCCCAGCCCTATAAACTGATGCTTTCCCTTGCCCGCCCATATTGGAAGGGGCTGGCCCGTAAGAAATAATACCGCCTATGGACCCTGCATCCCGCCCTGTTTTCCCACCCAGATACAATTTCTTCCAGAAGGTCGCGCACCGCTTGACGGCGGAAGCGAGGGGTCTGTATGAAAAGACCCATCCGAACTGCATGCCGACCGTCGAACGGACCGTGGATCCCGAGGTGGCCGCGGGGTATGTGTACGACTGTCTCAGTCCCGGAAAGTCGGCGATGATCGCCCGTTTCGGCGGGTGCGAACTCTATACGCTGGCCAACTATCTCGGCGTAAAAAAGGGCTTCCGGGGCAGTTGGGACTTCATCCGGGCCCGGCAGGACCAGTGGTGGTGGATGAAAAGCCGCATGGACGCCATCGTCACGTATTCGGGCTTTTTTCCGGAAGAGGAATGGGCCATCGTCAAGTACAGCGAGCTCCTTCTGGACGACATGAAGTATCTCGACGTGCTGGCCAGTTTCAACAGCCGCGAGTACCTGTTCGAGCAGTATCTCAAGGACATCCCGAAACTGTACCTGCTGCTGCTCGAGCCCTGGTTTGCCAAAGAGCCCTGGACCCGGCTCCTGGAAGGGAAAAAGGTCCTGGTCGTCCATCCGTTTGCCGAGCTGATCGAGTCACAGTATCATAACAAGCGCGAGCAGCTGTTCCCCGGGACACAGATCCTTCCCGAATTTGAACTCCGCACGGTAAAGGCCGTCCAGAGCCTTGGCGGCGTCGCGAACGGTTTCGCCTCCTGGTTCGACGCGCTGGAGTGGATGGAAAAGGAAATGGACAAGGCCGACTACGACATCGCGCTCATCGGATGCGGCGCCTACGGTTTTCATCTGGCGGCGCATGCCAAACGGACAGGGCATCAGGGTGTCCATCTCGGCGGGGTGCTGCAAATGCTGTTCGGTATCAAAGGGAACCGGTGGGAGGACCCGGAATACGGCGTACCGGAAATCGGCATTCCCAGGGGCTGGTATCAGCGCCTGTTCAATGACGCCTGGGTAAAACCCGGCCGGCAGGACCGCCCGGCGAACGCAGACGAGGTGGAAGGCGCCTGCTACTGGTAAGAAGCGGCGGGCTTTCCGAGCAGCAGCTTTCCGGCCACCCAGATGAGCCCCAGCGTAATCGGCGCAGTGATGAGATTGCTGTAATAGCAGCGCTCATCCAAAAACAGCGCCAACGAAAGGAAGGGAATGGGCAACGTGCCCATCGCCTCCAGCAGGAACAGGATGCCCAGTGTCCGCAGGCGTCCTTCGAACCAGACGATCAGCAGGATCCCGGCCATGATGCAGCTGAAAAAGATCAGAACGCCCGCTACGGACCTTTCCATCCGGGCCGCAGCGTGATTCGGAAGGTCCATGTAGCCAAGCAGGCAGAGGAAAGTGCTGATGATGAGCACCCACCACAGGATCGTCAATGAATGGGGGAGCGTTTTCATCCCGCGCAGAAGCAGCCAAAAGAGGATAATATGACCGACGGTCTGCACAAAGGCATAAGGGACTCCGTGCGCATAATCCTGGAAATCCAGGAGGGTGGTCCATTCCGTCAGAGCGGCCAACGCGGCCAGGACGATACCGGTCCAGATAATCCAGGCCGGCACACGGGCATCCAAGTGCTGTACCCGGACGATTCTTTTTTCGCCATAGTTCTGGCGCAAGGTCTTGAGGTCTGTCTTATTCATGGGGAGATGATTTGCTGAGTCTGTATTGGCTGGGAGTCATCCCGAACTTGTCCTTGAAACGGGTCTGGAAGGTCTTTCTGCTGGAGAACCCGGCATCTTTCGCCACCGCTTCGATGGTATAGTTGTTCTTGCTCTTGAGAAGCTGGCAGGATTCGGACAGGCGGAGATTCGCGACAAAATCGGAGAAAAAACCCAGCGGACGGCCCGCTCCGAACAACGTCTTGAGCCTTTCCTGCGTGATTCCCAGATTCATCGCAGCCTCTTTCATGGTGAGATTCGGATTCGTATGAAACTTCTTCTGCCGAAAACTGTCTTCCACATAGACCTGCAGCTGCGCATCCGTCATTTCAGCGAGCTGCCGGTGCACTTTCAGCCGTTCTCCGGCCTCTTCCATCATGTTCTGCATATCCCGCGTGTGGTTGTTGCCAAGGATACTGTCCACCTGCCGGAGCAGGAAAACATTATCGCGGCGCAAACGGACCACGATGTGAATCAGGATGAACAAGGCGATGACGGCGACAATGACGAGGATCGTCATCAGCACCAGCACGAGCGTATTCCTGAAAGCAGCGTCAATCATTAACACAAAGATAACTATTATTCCCGGGATTGCAACAAACGCGACGGCCAAAAACAAGGTGGCCATTTTATGAACTCTTCCATCATTTAGATAATTTGGCCATCAAAAATCTAATTTGGCCAACCATGTACAATCCCATTTATTAAATTTTTTATTTCACTTTTTGTAACTTTGCAACTCATTTGATCCGTACTTGAATGTTCTACTCATAGAGTAGAAAAAAAGGTTGTTAAATAATGCAGCGTAGTAGGATAAATTGCAATTATGGCATAACCGCCCAGAATCTCCTTCTGTCGGTGGTTGCGTCATTGGCTTCTATCCTTCTCATCCGATGGTGGTCGGAACCCATCCCGGGATTCACATCTTTCGTAGCCAAGTGGCTGGCTGCGGCATTGGTTCTCACCTGCGCAGGCATCTGGCTATCCGGCCTCAACCGTTATACGCGCCGCGTCACCACGCTGGCTTCCATGGCACGGGTGGTGCTGATGGTATCCATCAAGGACTTCGGCATGGCGGCACTGTTCCCTCTGGGTATTATTCGCTTCGAAACGGTTTCGATGAACATCCTCTCCCTCTTCCTGGATGCCGCATTGACGGCCGTCCTGTTCGCCATCGTCCACTTCTACACCCTGGCCGTGACACGGAACGCCACAGCCCGGGTCTATGAAGCCGCTTCCCGCAGGAACGCCGTCGTCTGGGGAACAGGCGAAGCTTCGATCACCCTGGCACGATCCATTCTCAGCGAGGACCGCTACAACCTGGCCGGCTTCCTGTCGGACAACAAGTCCCTTTCCGGAATGGTCATCGAAGACAGGATGGTTTACTACTGCCCCGACCGTAACGATCTCAGCGCAATCGATTGGCGCATCGGCGGCATCGACTGCATATTCTTCCCTCCGACCCCTCCCTGCAAAGAGAATGCGGAAGAGAGTGCGGCGTGGACGGGCGAAAACATCCCGGAATCGGACGGCATGTCCCTTGTCGGGAAAGCCTTCAAACGCGGCTTTGACATCCTGTTCTCGCTGATTCTGATTGTCGTCTTCGCCCCGCTGGCGCTCGTCATCGCCATCGCCATCAAATGGGAGGACGGCGGTCCGGTCTTTTATAGACAGGAGCGCATCGGCCTGAACGGCCGGACATTCAACATCCTGAAATTCCGCTCTATGGGAGTGGATGCAGAGTCCGACGGCGCCCGGCTCTATCAGGGCAAAGGCGATCCGCGTCTTACCCGCGTCGGCGCCTTCCTCCGCAACCACCACCTCGACGAGCTTCCGCAGCTGATCAATGTGTTCAAAGGCGACATGTCCTTCATCGGATACCGTCCGGAGAGACAGGTCTACATCGACCAGATCATGGCTGCGAATCCGCGCTACCGCTATCTCTACCAGATCCGCCCCGGGGTCACATCCTATGCGACTCTCTACAACGGATATACGGATACGCTGGAGAAAATGATGAACCGTCTGGACCTCGATCTTTATTACCTGAGGAACCATTCGGTCGGTTTTGATATTTACGTCCTCGGGATGACCTTCCTAAAAATTGTCTCCGGGAAAGAGTTTTAACAGGAATGACGCCGATGCAGTATACGACGGATATGCGCTGGTTTGTAGCGCGGACGGGATACGGGAGGGAACTCCGTGTCCGGGACCGTCTTGCCGCCCTCGGTGTCGAGTATTTCATCCCGACCGGTACGCGCAAGAACTACCGCGGGAAGGAGACCGAGCATGCCTTGATCCCGAACTTCGTCTTCATTCGGGCCACGAAAAAGCAGGCCTGCGACCTGAAAGTCTCCTGCGGCCTGCCGGTAAACTACATCTTCGACTATGCGACGCACACGATGATGACGGTCCGGGACAGCCAGCTGGAAGATTTCCGCAAGGTGCTCGCCGCCTCGATCGAAGAGGGCGGGCTGATCGACACGGAAGTGAGGCTCGGAGACCGCGTCCGCGTGACGGAAGGTCCGCTTACCGGCGTGGAAGGGTATGTAGTGGAAATCCAGGGCAAGTTCTACCTCGTCGTAGAGCTCTGCCTCAATATATTTGCCAAAGCCCGCATACCGAGGGCCTGGCTTGAATTGGTATAGTATTAAACAAGATAAAGGAAATGCAAGTCAAGAAATCCTTGTTCGAGTCGCCCGCCATCGTGAAGGTGGTGCATGTCGCCTATGAGAATGACATCCTGACCGGATCCGTCGTGAAGACAAGCGAAACGGAAGTCAAGACCAACGGCCAGGAGGTAAAGAGTTATGACTTTTCGGGCACCTCCTTCAATCAGGATTGGGAAACCGGTATTTAGTCAGCAGTATGATGAAAGGAAAAGAACTATTGTGCATTTCCCTGGCAGCGGTTTGTCTGGCAGGGACGGTGTCCTGTTCAAAAGACTACACAGGAAGGTACATCCGCATCCAGGGGTCGACGCAACCCCATGCAGGTGCGACCAAGACCGCCTATAGCGATGTTACCTATACCGAGTCCGCTGCGACCTACGAGCGCATCGACTGGGTCAGCGGCGACAAGATCCTGCTCGCCATGAAAAACGACGGCGGTACCGAGCAGCTCGCCTACTCGATCACTGGCATCAAGTCCAGCAGCAACCGCTACAGCAAGGCGACCCTCGTTCCGGACGGCGTAGCCAGCGGCCTGCAGTGGGGTGACGGAACCCATTATTTCTGGTCCGCCTATCCTTCCACGGCTACCGTGGGCAACGACATGACCGTCCGCGGCAGCTATCCTGCCACGCAGACGCTTACGTACAGGACAGAGGCCGACAACGTCAAGTATTTCGACCCGGACATGAACATGGCCTACATGGTCGCTTCCCTCTCCACGCCGCCGCAGGATTACATTTCCCTGGACTACTACCCGGCGATGACCACCTTCGACTTCGAGGTCGGGGCCAATGACAACATCGTCATCACGGGATTTGAGATGGAAACGGAGACCTCCGGACTCACCTCCGACGTCGACCTGACCGGCACCTTCGTCGCGACCTTCGACCCGGCCTCCAGTATGGCCTGGACCTTCACGACGGACGGAGCGACCGGCAAGAAGATCACGGCTTCCTTCCCGCAGAACATCTCCGTCTCCCAGACGAAGAAGGCCCGCTTCAAACTGTTTGCCCTGCCGAAGGACATTACGGGCGTACGGATCAAGTTCACCCTCAGCACGGGCGTGACGAAATCCCTCAACCTCAAACAGAACGACAGCTGGATTACCTTCCCGGCCTGCATCAAGGCCAACATTTCCGGCCTGCTGATTCCGGATGCCGTCTGGCATATCACCTTCAGCGGACCGCGCGAAGAGCAGTGGATTGTCAACAGCGACATCGAAATCGGCGTAGAATAAGCGTATGAACATGAAAATCAAACATATTTACTTCGGATTAGCCCTGATCCTGCTGACCGCCTCCTGCAACAAGACGGAAGATGCGGCCGCGCCCGTTGGCGGAATCCGCTTTGCCGGTCCGGTCGAGACGAAAGCGACCGATGCGGCCGATCACTCCGACATCTTCCAGGTCCGCGACTGGTACAACAACAGCTCCTATCTGATCGAGAACACGCTGGAGTACAAGAACAACACCTGGGACTACGGCACCAGCAACACCTATGAATGGAAAAACGGCACGCACAAATTCTTCGGATGGCTCCAGAAGGACGGTTCCTACACGACCTCGTCCCTTTTCGGCTCAGGTTTCAACCTGACAGGCACGACGCTCAACATCCCGAAACTGACCATGAACAACCAGGTCCGCCAGTACGACTTCCTTTACTCCAATGTCGTCGAGCGCTCGACCTACGACAACGACTACAGCGACGTCCCGCTCGTTTTCAACCATCTGTTCGCGCAGGTTGCCATTTCCTTCAAGATTTCCCCGACCACCGCAGATAGCGAGCGCCCGATCACCCTGTATCAGGTTTATATCAACGACAACCTGAAAAACTCCAAATCCGCCAGCATCGACTTCTCGGCAGCCGGAAAGCCGGCCGTCACCTACGACAACGTGTCGTCCGACGGCCTTTTCGCCACGCCGGCTGATTTCTCCACGCTCGGGGATTATGACAAGACCTCCATTCCGATCGACGTCCTCGGACAGATCCAGATTGCGAACAAGGCCTTCTATTATGTCTGGCCGACCGATGAAGCCGATCTGCAGAACGTCATTACCGTCGTGTACAAAATCGATGGCGATTCCTACACCCGCACATCCGTCATGTCCTTCCCGGCCGGTACGAAGTGGGAAGCCGGAAACAAGTACCAGTACACCATTACTTATATGGGCGGCATCCTCAAGATCGTGGACAGCGTCCTTCCCTGGGACTATGTCGAGGAAGTCACTTCCGTCGAAGAGCAATCCGTGATGGCACAGTGGATGGGCTGGGACGCCTCGACCTGCGTGGTCAACGATACGGACATCACCTTCACGACTTACCCCGCCGGAGACCCCAAAGCAGGCAAGCTCAAGAAGATTCACGGTATGTTCAAGATTTATTCGCCGACCCAGTGCACCTACCACATCAACATGACCCAGAACGCGGACAAATATACGATTGAGAACGGAACCGGAACGATCGGCCCTGCCGCCGGCGACTTCACTCCCGGTACGACGATTGATTTCTATATTACCGCCGATGACGACGACCGTCCCGCGGCGGGTCAGCCCAACATCATCTCCGGCCTGTCCTTCTCCGTAACGGCTTCCGGCGGCCGAGACTACTCGCTCGACTCCGAACTCCAGATCGACGGTCCGTTCAACATCATAATCCCCAGCATGTAGCGATATGAGCAAGAAGATATTCATCAGCAGCATCTGCGCGCTTGTGGCCCTGGCGGCCTGCGAACGCGTCGCTCCGGAAAACATTGAGGCAGAGGGCGAAGGTCTTCGCATCACGGTTGACTGCAACGAGCTCGTCACCAAGGCGACCCGGGACGGGGTAGGCAACGAGAACCGCATCCGGACAATCGACTATTTCCTCTTCAGCCCGGACTTCGATACCTATCGCTACAAAGGGCGCATCACACCGGACGCAAATTCCAACTTTACGTTCTATGTCCAGTCCGCCCTCCTCAACGAATCGACCTACACCGTATTCACGATCGTCAACTATCCGGGGGCGGAGAGCGACCTCGGTGTTAACGGCACCAGCAACGTAGATTCCGAGAAACGCACGATGGCCCAGCTGCGCGCCCTCCTGCTCGACGAATCGACGGTCCGGACCTTCTCCACGGTCGGCCGCACACCGGCCGAAGACAAGGACCTCTCCCTCGTGATGACCGGCTCGGCCGACGTCACCATCCATGCCACCGGCACTTCCGCCCTGGTGGGAACGGCCGACATCTCCCTCAAGAGACTGGCCGCGAAGGTGACGATGGACTTCTACATCGCCGACTCCGTAGAAAGGACGATCGGTAGTGTCACCGAGACCTGGGAGCCCCTGACGGACGGCAACAACATCCGTGTCTATCTGTGCAACGGTACCGAGAGCGTCTATCTCGGCGGTACCTCCCCGGCCAGCTATGACCTGTTCGACTATCTGCCCAACATGGACAACACGCCCATTCCCGGCAAGGCCGGCTATGAGACCGCCTTTTCCAGCGCCACCTTCTACACCTACCCCGAGACCTGGACCTACGGAAGCACGGAAGAGCCCTACCTCAAACTGATCCTTCCCTGGAAACTCACCCGAAGCACCGGCTCCATCACGAGCAATTCCCAGAAAGAGTTCTACTACAAGGTGATGCTTCCGACCAACAAGTTTGAAAGCAACTACTGGTACAACCTCGTCCTCGACGTGACCCAGCTCGGCAGCGCGAACGAAGACGACGCCGTCAACATCAAGTGCGGCTATCAGGTCGCCGACTGGGGTACCCAGCAGATCGTCGTGTCCACCCTCGCCCAGGGATATTACCTGGATGTCAACGAGTCCCACCTCATCAACAAGTTCTACAGCAACGACCTCGACGTCCCCTTCTTCGCAAGCGGAAGCGTGACGCTGCAGAACGTCACCATCCAGAAGACCGACTTCACGACCAGTGCGGTCACGCCTGTCACCAACAGCGGATACGTCGCGCTCGGTGACGATTATGTCGCGATCCGCCACCCTCTGGACACCGACTACAGCGGCACGACCTACGATGTATCGCCGTATGTCTTCACCTTCACGCTGCACCTCGACGCTGCAGGGACCGACACTTCCTATGACAAGACCGTCACGGTGACCCAGTACCCGCCGCTGTATATCGCCCAGGTGCTGTCGGACGGATACGTGAGCATCAACAGCTATTCCTACGCGGTCAATGGACAGAACCGGCTCTTTGACAATACCGCCAGTGTCGGCGCCACCGTTAACACGAGTCTGATACCGCACTACATCGGAAGCATTACAAACCCCAGCAATGTCGATGGCTCCGCCGACAACACGAACCAGTACATCTTTGAAATCGAGGCAACGATCATCGATATGGAGATGGAGATTGACGGAACGCCGACAAAAGTCGTCATCGGCGATCCCCGCTCCAAGACGCCGACGGACTTTGACGGGGACTTCAGCGGCCTCACTTCGGCCACCTATTATCCCACGGCAGAAGACACCAAGAATGTCATTTCCCCGCGATTCCGGATTGCCTCTTCCTATGGAAAGACCTTCTCCATGAGCTACGAAGGTGCCCGACGCCGCTGCGCTGCCTATCAGGAGAACGGATATCCGGCCGGACGATGGAGACTCCCTACCATGGCAGAGATCGAGTTCCTCATCAAACTCTCCGACAACGGAAAGATCAAGACGCTCTTCGGAGCGAGCACGACAAATGCCTATTGGGCCGGTGGTGCAGAAGCGCGCTTCTCGAACCAGTTCCTCGACCTGTCCGGTTCTACCGCTTCCGTCAGCTCCAACACCGTTACCGTTGACGGATACGGTGTCTTTACCCGCTGCGTCTACGACACCTGGTACTGGGGAACCGACCAGCACGCCGACTATACCAGCCAGCAATGGCTGGGGTTCAAGACTTCCCTCTAATCCTGTCCAACAATGAAGAAACTGCACTATATTTTTTTATTCTTGTCCGCTTTCCTTCTCGCGAGCGTTTCCTGCACCCGGGAGACAAGCGACCCGGTCGATGTTGAACCGGCAGGCGAACCGACCGTCCCGATTATCATCTCCCTTGACGAGCCGGTTACGCTGCAGGCCGAGACCAAGGCTGACACCGGAATGGAAATGGGGGTCACACCGGCAATCAAGAACATCTACGTGGCCGTCTTCGGCTCGAGCGGCTACCTCAAGGATTACACCAGCGCAACGCCTTGCGACGCTTCCGGCAATCCGATCGCCGACTTCGCATCGACCAACGCGACGACCAACTACTTCCTCTGCCGCCTGCCGGTATCCACGAGCTCGCGTATCGTCCATATCATCGCCAACGGTCCCTCTTCGCTTTCGTTCAACGCCTACGAGAACGACATCATGCAAAACCTGAGCGTAACCGACGGCAACGGCGCCTATTGGCAGCGCCTGGTACTGAGCAGCGGCATCAACGTCAAGACGGTCATGAACAGCGAGGGACAGGTCGTCTATGAGCAAGACGCCCACGGCGAACTCATCCCGACAGACGAGACCGTCGCAGCTTTTTCCGATATCAAGCTCGTAAGGAACTTCACCAGCATCAGCGTCGATGTGGACCCCGGCGTCAGCAACTTCCAGCTGGTTTCCTACACGCTGTGCAACATGGCCAAGTCCGGTACCTACGCCATCTACAGCAACAACCACGGCAACTGGGTCTCGGACTATATGAGCCATGCGATGGACGGACTGACCGGCATCATCAGCTATGACGGACATACCTATAGCGGCTTCCCGACGGATCCGGAACTGAACACGACGATTCCTGCGACCGCGGACGAATTCAACGCGGCCGGCGTTTCCGTCGGTCCCGGCGAGCCCATGTACGTTTACGAGCGCGCCATCACCGGCGAGAATCCGCCCTTTATCCTGATGGCCGGACGCTGGGTGGAAAGCGGCGATCCCTCCTCCGCACCGATCAAATACTACCGCCTCGACATCACCAAGAACGACGAATACATTCCCCTTTACAGGAACTATTCCTACAAGATCACCCTGACGGGCGTTTCGGTAGAGGGTTATGACACCCCGGAGACTGCCGCCAAGCACAACAGCGGCGACAACTTCTCCGTGTCGCTCGATACCCAGACGCTCGAAGACGTCTCCAACGGTACCATCCGCATCTATGTCCAGCACTCCGCATTCGACCTGCTGTACACGGACGCCGAGCAGGACTTCTGGTATCAGCTGGTGAAAATCGAGGACGGCTCGTTCCTCAACGGAAACGTCACCGTGACGGAGAAGAGCGGCGGAAACGCCCTTTCCTCCTTCTCGGTTGACGGCTCCGACATCAGCGACCAGCGCCATGTCAGATTCAGGCTGAACGAGCCGGGCGGGACCTCCACGCTTTCCTCGACGCTCAAACTGATCGGCACCTATACGGATGCCCACGCCGTCGTTTCCCGCCTGAGCCGCGAGGTGACCATCCGCGTGTTCAACACCAAGAACATCACGCCGACCCTGACTCCGGACACCGTTGCGCCGGAGGAGGACCAGACGACGACCCTCGGCATCCCGCTTCCCTGGGACCTCCAGAAATCGATGTTCCCGATGGAACTGCTGATCGAAGATACGGCAAAGGCCCTGAATCCTGCCGCAAAGGAGGACATGCCCGTCCGCACCAACATCTTATCCCTGACGGACAACCAGACCCCGTCCTACTGCTTCGTCAGGACGCTGAACTGGTCCGAATACGAGGCCCTGAAAGAAGATGCCGAACTTTCCGGCAACAGCCTCCTGCTGCTCAACTGCGAGTTCGACACGATCAAGGAATTCACGTCCACGACCGTTTACGTCTATAACAACTACATTACCGTCGATTCGAACGGCGTGAGCACCGCCAAGGTCACCCTGAACACCGATGCCGACAACATGATCACCCCGAGCAAGCAGACCGTCAGCGGCACGAACGCAAGCGTGACCGTCAAGTCCGCCGGCCAGTGGTCCCTGATCATCTCCCTCGCCAACGGCGAAACGGCGACCGGCACGAGCATCACCCCGAACTACGGCCTGGCAACGACCGGCACCCTTGCCAACATTACCCTGCCCGAAAACGACAGTGAAAACGCCATCAGCTACAAACTGACGCTTGTCAATACGACCTCCAACATTACGCGTAACGCCATGCTCACGCAGTCGGGCGTTTCGATGTCGATGTCCTGCGCGACGACAAACGTCCCCGCTGCCGGCGAGAATGTCTCGGTCTCCGTCAATTCCGGCGTCCAGTATGTGCTGGAGGTCATGGACGGGAACGGCAACGTACTCTCCACCTCCGCCACCTACGACGCGACGATCTCGACGACGGTCCGTTCCGTCAACATCCCGGCCAACAACACCCTCGCCGACCGGACCGTGAAAATCCGCCTGCGGAACCTTTCCGGCACCATCCACCGCGACGCCTCGCTAACCCAGGCCGCCGGCTCGGCGACACTCACCGCACCGGCCGATATACTGATGAGCGCCACCTCCGCGACGATCAACGTCGCCGCCAGTTTCGACACCGTACTGAGCGTTTACGACGAGTCCGACACGCAGGTGTTTACCAGCGACGTCGCAACCAACATGGGCGGCACGAATGTCAACGTTACGCTGAGCGCCAACACGAGCGGCTCCGACCGGACATTCACCGTCAAACTCAGCAACACCTCCGGCACGGTTCTCCGCACGGGTACCATTATCCAGAGAGGTACGCCGTCGATCGCACTGACCGCAGGCAGCCCCTCCGTCGCAGGCAACACGACCTCAACGACCCTGACGCTCAGCTCCGACGTTGACTGGACGCTGTCCGTCAGCGGCGGCAGCGGCTCCCCGAGCCTCTCCGTGACCAGCG
Source organism: uncultured Bacteroidia bacterium (assembly GCA_902768665.1). Taxonomy (GTDB): domain Bacteria; phylum Bacteroidota; class Bacteroidia; order Bacteroidales; family UBA932; genus Cryptobacteroides. The sequence goes on from CACXMA010000002.1 coordinate 76,669, forward strand.
GCAGCAGTACGGCCGGAACGACCGTTACGCTGAGCGGCATGCCGGTCAACTACTCGACGAGCGCTGAGGTAACCTACACCGTTACCGCTACGAGCTCCGACGCCAGCATCGTCCGCACCGCCACCGTTACCCAGCGTGTCGCCACGCTGCGCCCCGGCCGGACGGTAACCTTCGCTACGACTACCGGAAACGGCTATTCGGGATCCGACCTCACGGAAACGAAGAGCGGCATCACCGGCACCTTCAGCGCGATCAGCAATGTGAGCGCATCCTATATAACCATAGCTACCGGAACTACACTGGCCTTGAGTAAAGATGCGACAGTACATGCCATTACGGGTGTGAGCTTCACCTATCCCAGCCGCGCGCCGGAAAGTGTTACGGCGACAACCGGCACCATGAACGGGACCGGCTCCTGGTCGGGATCGGCCGATGCGGTCACATTTAAGTTCACTCGAAGCGGACAAAGCCCGCGAATGAGCCAGTTCGTAGTCACCTATACCGATTATATCTGGAACTAAGCATCCGTCACGCCCGCAGCTGAGGTTGCGGGCGTTTCGGTTCCGGGAATCAAAGAAAAGACAATGACCGTTGCCATCATCATAGCCGGAGGATCCGGCGTACGTATGGGATACGAAATCCCGAAACAGTTCATTCCGGTCGAGGGGAAGCCCGTCGTCATGCATACGCTCGATAACTTCGAGCACCATGCGGAGATCGACGCCATCGAAATCGTCTGCCTCGAAAGCTGGCAGGAGGAGATGCAGCGCCTCGTCAGGCAATACGGCATCAGCAAGGTGCGGTGGATTGTCCCCGGCGGCTCGTCCGCGCAGGAATCCATCCGCAACGGCGTATTCCACCTCGACGGCATCTGCAGCCCCGACGATATCGTCATCATCCACGACGGCATCCGCCCGCTGATCGAGCCCTTCGTCCTGACGGATGTGATCGCCAAATGCCGGGAATTCGGCAACGGCGTGACGTCCATGCCTTACAACGAGCAGATTTTCCTCGTGGACAAGGAGCAGCCTGCGACTTCGACGGCCTATATCCCCCGCGAGACCCTCCGCCGGGTCGCGACGCCCCAGGCTTATACCTTCAAGACCCTCCTGTGGGCCTACCGCAAGGCCTTCGAGGAGAAAATCGGCATCTACGGCTCCTCCTACACCAATACGATGATGGTCGAGCTCGGCGTACGGCTCTACTTCTCCTCCGGCTCCGACAAAAACATCAAACTGACGACACCGGGCGACCTCGAGCTGTTCAAGGCCTACCGAAAAATGAAAGCCGATGAGTAATCCCGCCGGACATCCCCTTTATCAGGAAGACCTTCGCCGCATCCTGAAGGCGGACCTCCCCTGGGAGGCCCTGGACGGGTGCAGCCTGCTCATTTCGGGAGCGACCGGCCTGATCGGCAGCTGCCTGGTCGATGCCCTGATGACCCGGGGCGGTAGCCGCGTCATTGCCCTCGGACGCAGCCGGGAGAAGGCCCGTGGCCGCTTTGCCGGCTGGTGGGACAACGGGGATTTCCAATTCCTCCAGCACGATATCACCGCACCCCTTTCCCTTCCCAATCCGGTTGATTACGTGATCCATCTGGCGAGCGCGACGCATCCCCTCGCCTATGCGACGGATCCGATCGGCACGATCGAAGCCAATGTCGCCGGGACCCGCAACCTGCTGGAATGCGCCGTCGGCGCCCGCCGCTTCCTTTTCGCCTCGTCCAACGAGATTTACGGCGAGAACCGCGGCGATGTCGAGCTCTTCGACGAGAGTTATATGGGCCATATCGACTGCAACGCCCTTCGCGCCGGCTATCCGGAGAGCAAACGCTGCGGCGAGGCCCTGTGCCAGGCCTATATCCGGCAGAAAGGGGTCGACGCCGTCATCGCCCGGCTGACCCGCAGCTACGGACCGACGCTCCTGCGCTCGGACACGAAAGCCCTCTCCCAGTTCCTGTGGAAAGGTCTTGCGGGAGAGGACATCGTTCTCAAGAGCGACGGCAGCCAGCTCTACTCCTACACCTATGCCGCCGATGCCGTGGCAGGCCTGCTGACGGTCCTGCTGAAAGGCGAAAGCGGAGCCGCCTACAATGTCTCCGAAGAGTCGTTCGACATTCCCCTGCGGGAAATGGCGAAGCTCGTCGCCGACGCCGCAGGGACTCATGTCGTCTTTGACCTGCCGGAGCGCACAGAGGCCGCCGGCTTCAGCAAAGTGACGAAAGCGCGCCTGGACGGCTCCCGGCTCAGAGCCCTCGGCTGGAAGGCCGCCGTCGCCCCGGAAGAAGGCATCCGGCGCACCCTCGCGATCCTCAAATCCCTCTAACTCCCCGGCCCTGGGGCATGAAAAAAGGCAACCCCGGAGGGCTGCCTTTCGGACCGTTTATTGCCAGCGGAATGCGGGCAATCTTAGTCGCTGAGGGAGAAGCGCTTGAAAGCGAGGATCTTGGCGTCCTTGTCGGCGGCGGCGAGAGCGGCCTTGACGGTCAGCTTGTCGTCGCTGAGCTGGTACTCCTGCTCCTCGAGAGTATTCTCCTTGAGGAACTTCTGGATACGGCCGTTGACGATGCCCATGATCATCTGCTCGGGGAGGGAGGCAGCCTTGGCGGCGCCGACCTCGGCGATGATCTGACGGGCCTGCTGGGCCTGCTCCGGAGTCAGCCAACCCTTTGCGGTGTTGGACTCGATATGATCTTCGCTGTCCACGTGGGCGGGGTTGATACCGGCCTTCTTGAGGGCGGCGTCAACAGCCTTCTGGACCTGCTCGTCCTTGGTCTTCTGGATGGCGACGGTCTTCTCGGACTCGAGCACTTCGGCGGGCACGGAGGCGGCGTCGACAGCGACCGGGTTCATGGAAGCGACCTGCATCGCGATACCGCGGGCGATCTCAGCGGGGACAACCTTATTGAAGGCGACGATAGCACCGAGCTTGCCGTTGAAGTGGACATACTCGCTCACGAACGGGGCCTCGAGGGCGCCGTAGTAAGCAAGGATGTGCTTCTCACCGGTCTTGCCAGCCTGGTTCGTGATGTTCTCGTCGAGCGTGTAGCCGTCTGCGGCCTTGAGGGCCTTCAGACCGTCGAGGTCGGCCGGGAACGCGGCGATGGCCTCGTCAGCGATGCTGGCGGCCAGGGCCTTGAAGTCGGGCGTAGCGGCAACGAAGTCGGTCTCGCAACCGAGGCAGACGAGGATGGCCTTGCCACCAGCCACGCGGCTGAGGACGGCACCCTGGGTCGTTTCGTTGTCACCTCTCTTGGCGAGGGTGGATTTACCCTTCTCGCGGAGGATCTCGATGGCGCGCTTGAAGTCGCCTTCGGCCTCGGTAAGGGCGTTCTTGCAATCCATCATGCCCGCGCTGGTCATTTCGCGGAGCTTCTTGATATCTGCTAAGGAGATAGCCATAGTTGTCTTTGTATTAAACGGTTAAATTATTCGGCCTTGGGGGCTTCCTCGACAGGGGCGGCCTCGACGGGAGCCTCAGCCTTGGGGGCCTCGACGGCCTCGGCGGCGGCTTCCTCAGTCTTGGGGGCGCGGCGGCTGCGGAGCTTCTTGCCGGCGGCAGCGGGGGCTGCCTCAGCGGCGGGAGCCTCGGCGTCAGCCTTCTCCTTCTCGAGCTTCCTTTCGTTGAGTCCTTCTTCGATGGCGGCGCACAGGACGTTGAGCACAAGCTCAATCGACTTCGTGGCGTCATCGTTCGCCGGAATCACATAATCAATGGGGGTGGGATCGCAACATGTGTCAACCATTGCGATAACCGGGATATTCAGACGGGCGGCTTCCTTGACGGCGTTGGCCTCTTTCTGGATATCGACCACGAAAAGGGCGCTGGGGAGACGGCTCATGTCCTTGACGGAACCGAGGTTCTTCTCGAGCTTGGCGCGGAGGCGGTCGACCTGGAGGCGCTCACGCTTGGCGAGCTTCTCGAAGGTACCGTCTTCCTTCATCTTGTCGATGGTGTTCATTTTCTTGACAGCCTTGCGGATGGTCGGGAAGTTGGTAAGCATACCACCGGGCCATCTTTCGGTAACTGCCGGCATATTGACGGACAGAGCTTTTTCAGCTACGACCTCTTTTGCCTGTTTCTTCGTCGCGACGAAGAGGACCTTGCGGCCGCTGCGGGCGAGTTCTTTCATGACCTCGGCGGCTTCGTCGATCTTGGCGACGGTCTTGTGCAGGTCGATGATGTGGATGCCGTTCTTCTGGTCGAAGATATACGGAGCCATCTTAGGGTTCCACTTGCGGGCGAGATGTCCGAAGTGTGCACCTGCATCAAGCAGTTCTTGGAAATTTGTTCTAGACATTGTTTTAAGTTTTCTTTTTGTTTTCTCTTTTCATCAATCCGGGAGTAGCGTACTCTTGTTCCGGTCTCCAGGATTTTCCGCGGCAGCGGCAATCCGTTTTGTAGGGGGACGGGCTCTCGCCTTATCCGCGATCGCAGGATTTGCGACCTCTGCCGTACATCATGTAAATCAGCGCGATAAGAGGATTAACGCTTGCTGAACTGGAAGCGGCGGCGTGCACCAGGCTGACCAGGTTTCTTACGCTCGACCTCGCGGGCATCGCGAGTCAGGAAGCCGGCGGCCTTCAGGGTAGAGCGGTAGGCCTCTTTGTCGACCTCGCAAAGTGCGCGGGCGATGCCGAGACGAACGGCCTCTGCCTGACCTTTGGTACCGCCTCCGACGAGGGTAACCTTGATGTCAAACTGGCCTGCTGTACCGGTGAGCTCGAGAGGCTGATTGACGATGTACTGAAGAGTTTCCTCCTTGAAGTAATCGGTCATCTCACGGCCATTGATAACGATGTTACCTTTACCGGCGACAACATAAACACGAGCGACTGCTGATTTACGTCTTCCAAGGGCGTGTTTCTGTTCCATGTGCTCTGTTTAGATTTCGTTTAACTTAATGGTTTTGGGCTGCTGGGCCTGGTGCGGGTGCTCGGGACCTGCATAAACGTACAGGTTATTGATGAGCTTGTCACCAAGGCGGGTCTTAGGGAGCATTCCCTTCACTGATCTGCGGATCAGCTCGGCAGGTCTCTTGGCGAGGATTTCCTTCGGCGTCGTGAAACGCTGGCCACCCGGGTAACCCGTGTAGCGCGTGTAGACGCGGTCGGTCATCTTCTTGCCACCCAGGGAAACCTTCTCGGCGTTGATGACGATGACGTTGTCACCGCAGTCAACGTGAGGAGTGAAGCCCGGCTTGGTCTTGCCACGAAGGACAAGCGCCACGCGGGAAGCGAGACGACCAAGTGCGAGATCCGTCGCGTCAATGACCACCCATTCTTTCTTCACAGTGTTCGCGTTGAGCGAGACTGTTTTGTAGCTAAGTGTGTCCACTGTCTTGATCTTTAATGGTTTAACATAAAAAATTGCGATCCCCCGCATTTTGGGGGACCGCAAAGGTAAGAATTATTTGGCAGAATACCAAATCGAGTGTTAATTAGCCATCTTGACGCAACGGACGGAAGCGCCACGGGCGGCGGAGGTGCTGCCTGCCTTGTGGTAGTCTTCCTTATCCTCACGGATATTGAGGTGATAAGGATTGCCACTGCTCAGATAGGCGGCATAGACCGCGGCACGCTTGCCGGGATACTCGATATAAGGAACCGTCTTGACGTCGCAGTCATCGATGTAACCGGCGAGCGGGAAGACAACCTTGTTACCAGAGCCGTCGGTGATGCTGAACCAGTGACCGTCCAGGCTGGAAGCCCAGGTCAGGCCAGCATCCGTGGCAGCCGTAGCGATATTGGTCGTATTCCAAAGGACGGAGGAAGACTCCCTCTTCATTACCATGTAACCGGCCGGGCACGGGTCATAGACGGTCTTGCCCTCGCGGGTCCAGCGGTCGGCATTGGCGTTCTCATCCCAGTCGCCGCCGCCGTAGTTACCGAACACGGTCGGGTTCTGGGTGGCTTCAGCCTGGGTCATGGAACCCTTCACGGTATCGCCGGAAACATATTCCTCCTTGCTCTGATCCTTCAGGGAGAAGGCGGTACCGGCAACCTTGGCCAGCGTAGAGCTGTCGACGCGCTTGGCTCCCGGGAACGGATCCTTGCGGCCCCACTGATACATGAGACCGAAGGACTCGACGGTAGCAACGGTGCCTTCGCCGGACTCCGTAACGCGGAGAGCGCCGAGATTACGGTCCATCACGATGGCGTTGCAGATATTGGAACCATCCACGTCCGCGATGGCCGTTTCCGGGATCCAGATATGCCAGCTCCAGAGAATCACACCCTTTGCATCCTTGGCGGCGACAAGGGCATTACCGGGCAGTAGCGCATCCGGGGTCTTGAAGTAGACATTGTCGTTGTCGAAGTCAACTTCAGCGATGAGGCTGTTGGCGACGACATCGGTCTCGTTGTTATAGGTCTCCCAGACGAGTTCCGCATCGAAGACGTTTCCGACGGGATCGGTGGAATTACCGATGAGTGCGGGAATCTTATATGCACCGGGGGCCGTGATCACATAGCAATTGGCCGGAGCCTGCTTGTTGGAAGAAAGATCCGTTGCCGCAGCAGCCCACTCGGCAGGTTTGTGGTCGCTCTGTGTCGGCTCGACATAAGTCTCAAGCTTGTCGGTAATGTTGCCGAGATAGAGAATCTGGCTCGGGCCGACGTTGACCGCCGTCTCCGTCTTGGCCACCTTCATCAGGTCGACACCGTCATAGAAATTGAAGGTGAAACCTCCGGTGAACTTGGCGCCGGCCGGAAGGAAGACATAGTTGACCGTCGTTCCGTCCGGGACTACGGAAGCAGAGAATTTCTTCATAGGGACCGGGTCGCCGGAGCCGTTGCCGGGCTTATTGTAGTTGACGACCATTCCGCTTTCGTCGTTGCGGACGCGGACCTGATAGACTGTGTTGTAACCGACAACTTCTCCGTTGTTGCCCTGGAATTCAAACTTGTCGAATTCGCCCTCCACCGTAAAAGCGATGACACCGCAGACGTTGTAGAAAACGAAGTTGTCATCCACATCGCAGGCGGCCATCAGGAAGTCGTTCGTGGCGGTAAAGCGGCACTCATAGTAGAGGTTGCCTTCCGGGACAAGGGAAGCCGGATACTGTGCGTAGAACTTACTCACGACACCGGCGTCCGTACGGTCGTAAGGGTCCATCTCGAAAGTAATGGTGGCCTTCTTGCCATCCGCGCTGATATCATCGGCGGTAAGAGTGACTTTCTGGCGGGCGGCACCGTTGTCACCGCCGTGGATCATAATCTCATCGCCCACTTCCCAGGTGGTCTTACCTTCATTGGTAACACCGAGTTTGGTATCGGGCTGAGCAAAGGTGAGCGTAAAGGTATGACGTTCAGGCTGCTGGGCGGCCTCGTCTTTAACGGACATTTCCTTTTCGCAGGAAACGGTCATGGCCGTTGCCAGGAGGGCAAGGGCAGAAAGTTTAAAAATTGATTTCATACTTGTTTCCTCCTTTTTGATTACCATTCAAAGCCTGTAACGGGATCATAGTCCGGAACGCCGGAGCCGCCCTCCTCAGAAGAAGCAGGATCGGTCTCAGAGAAGAGGATCTTGTAGAAGCGCAGGCCGTTGCCGGCAGGATAGACCGTCACCTTCCCGGCCTTGACCGTGTAAACAAGGGAAACCGGAGCCGTCGAAGCGGAACCGCCGATCTGGGATTCGGCCGCACCGTCATTGAAGACAGTGACCAGACGCGTCTCATCCGCAGTCTCTCCCGTATTGGAAGCGACCACCAGCACATATCCGTCCTTGGGAGCGGTAAAGGTAAAGTAGCGGTCCATCGGAATGTTGTCGGTCACATTGACCTTGCCGCCCATCTGGAAACAGTTCGTCTGATACTTGGACTTGTCAACGACAGAGACGATCTGCATCCCGTCATGGACAATGTTCCAGCCCGTGATGTCGGCACCGGCTTCTCCATATCCGGCAAACAGGGCCTGCCACTCGGCAGAGCCGAAATCCCAATTATAAGAAGGAGTAGCGGCGGCGGCCGGCGTACCGGTTTCCCAGGTAATCTCGACCGAGTCAAGATACTGGGCGCTCTTGCGGGAACGGACGCCCACATAGGCATATTCTCCGCTGACGGTAAGTTCGGCGGAATTCGCTTCAGCGCTGGCATATGTCAGCACGCCGAGAAGCGTTCCCCGCTTGGCCAAGTCGTAAAGGTCGGCCGTCGCCGTGTAGGCGGTATTGCTGCCATACACTTCAATATAACGGGTCGCCGACGTCTTTGTATTCCACGTAACCTTCACCTTTTTCACAAGGCCTCCGGTCGTGGTGGAAACGAAGCCTGAGTACAGCCCGTTCTTGACGTCGGAGCGAAGCTGGATCGTAGAAGCATCACCGGCGGAATCACCGGTATAGGTGGCGCCGGTTTCAAAGGTTTCCGTCGTCCAGTCCTTATAGGTTGTCGAGGTCTCATTAATCGTATTGGCGTTGGTGAGCACATCGACATTCTTCGGCTCCGGAGGCGTGACTTCCCCGGCCTTGAAGAGCAGGAGCTCGGCAAGGTTGACGCACTTCTTGTAACCATCGAAGTTCAAGTTACCGGTAAGGGAGCCTTCGTCGGTATTGGCAGAATCCGTGATACCGAAGCGGAGATACTTGTATGCGGCATCCGCATGGACGTCAGGCAGGGCGACGCGGGCACCGGCAACAGCATTCAGCATCTCATCAGTAGCCAGTTCAGCGACTTTGGTCCAATTCTCACCGTCGTTGCTGACACCCAGAACGATCGCGGTAGGACGTGCATTGGCGTTGGCGTCGCGGACCACATACTCAAAGCGGAAGTCTTTCAGAGCCTCCTCGAGAGTAATGTCGAAGAAGATACCGTAGACGCTGTCATTGCCGGTCACGGCATAATACCAGTTGGAATGCCAGTAGGTGGAGTAGTCGAAGTCCACAAGAGCGTTAATGCCGCCACCGTCGTGCGAGCAGACATCAGCAGCCTTGATGTTCTTGGACTTGATCCAGACCTGGTTCTCTTCGAGCGCAGGGCTGTAAGCTTCGATCTCGACAGGAGCAACGTTGGTTACGCGGTTGCGGACAACCTCCACGGCCGTCTTGACCTCGAAGGACTTGATCGCCGCCCAGCTGCTGTTGCAGAGCTCGAACTTGGTACCGACAGGAAGGGTTCCTTCCGGGACGAAGAAGTAATAGTCCATCGTCTGGTTATAGTCGGTAGGGGCGTTCCAGTTGTAGCGGTCTTCCCAAGGCTCGATGGCCGTTGCCATGGTAGGGAGGCCCTCGTCATTGAGCGAATACCAGCCGTTGAGGTTGTACTGCTCCTTGGTCTCGGAGGGGACTGCCAGATAGGCATAATAGGTCTCGAGAGGGACGTTCTTGACCGTGAACTTCAGGATACCGGTAGCGGTCTTGAAGCTGTAGTAACCCTCAGCGTCCTTCTTCGCGATAAGCGGAGTGGAAGCGAGCGGGTTCTCCAGATCGGGCTTGATGGAGCCCCAGAGCCGCCAGCCGTATTCCTCACCGTTGGACTTGTCCCATGCAAAGTCGTTGCGGGCATAGCCTTCGGTAACTCCGGTGAAAGGATAGGAAGCGTATTCGGCGACCGTCCAGCCTTCCTCGACCTCACCCTCGAACTCGGTAACGGCACCGGCGGACTTGGCGGTGAAGGTCACCTGCTTGAGCTCGCCTTCCTTCTGCACCATGACACCGATCTTGTCCCCTGCTACCCATGAGAACTTGCCGGCCGCATCATAGGCGGTCTTTGTTTCGTCGGCAAAGCCGGCTTTGATCGTAACTTTATAGGTAGCCGGAGTGGCTTTCTCCACAGGGGCTTCAACCTCTTTCTCGCAGGCTGCGAAAGTAAGCAGGGCTGCAGCGAAATACAGTAATTTTTTCATCATTCTTTCGTATTAAGAGGTTACATTATTTCCAAGGATCGACATCGGTCGGATCATCAAGGTCCTCACCGGAGTTGCCGACGGGCGTTTTCTTGGTGAACCAGGCGTTGTCCCAGAGATAAACCTGCTTGTTGGCATTGTAGTAACCCGGGATGGTAACGAGATCACCCGTGTCACCCTCGGTAAGCGTGAGACCGCCATTTTTAATCTGCGCATACACGGCAACCGTGCTGCCGGAACCCTCGGCGATGGCGCCGTTGCGGTCACCGTCGGCGATACCGTCGGTGACGACGACATCCTTGAGCACAATCAGACGGAGAAGGTTGGCGTCATAGTTGTCCAGAAGCTGGGCGATGGTGATTTCCTTCGGGGCCGGAGCGTCGCCATGGGCGATTTCGCAGGCGTCGCCAAGGACAACGACCGTCTCGGGAATACCGTTGTACCAGTAGGCCTTGATCGCGATCTTGCCCTTGATGGTGTCGCCGGCGACAAGGCCGTGATCCGTCGCATAGAGCAGGATGGCGCCGGTCTCGTCCTGGATGTAGGCGTTCTTGCCGTTCACATAGGAAACGACGGCCGGACTGGTGAGGTTGGCCTCGAACTCGACGGCCGTGCTGCTGCCGGTAGCCTCGGCAGGGATGTTCTTGATGATCTCGGCGATGGTGGCGGGAGCCTGCGGCTCGGCACCGACCTCGACGAGGGTGATGTCCTTGATGAAGATCTTCGCACCGGCAGGGTTGCCGCCGAAGTCATAGATGAGCGTGATGTTGTCGGCTGCGACACCGGTGAATTCGTGCTCGATCACAACGGACTCTGTGGCCTTCAGATTCATAGCGCCCCACTCATGGATAGGGGTACCTTCGCGCTTGGCGTTGTTGGCGTCATACGTCTTGAGATTGGCGAAGGCGTACATATCAGCATTCGCGGCGAGCGTGAAGGATATCTTGTAGGTCTTCTCTGCCTGGAGGGCGACGAAGTGGCCTTCACCCGGGAAGATGAAGAACTGGTTCTGCCAAGGATTGGCGGTCGCCTCTTCGTAGGTCAGCTCATAGGTGGACTGGGTCTTGGTCATGAAAGGAACCTCGGCGGCGATGGTGTCGGTGCCGTTCCAGTCAGCGCCCGTGCAGTGATAGTAGTAGTACATCTCATTGCCGTCAGCGACCTTCCAGAGGTTGGTAGAAGCCGTGAAAGCATCGCTCGGGGTGTAGTCCCAATCCATCGGCTGAGGAGGCGTAACGGCGTCACCTTCGGTCAGGACGATATCCTTGATGAAGACCTTGGTGTTGGCAGGCATGCCGCCGAAGTCGATCAGGAGGCTCTGGGAAGAGATAAGCGGGGTGAAATCCTCGACCTTGAACTCGGTGATCACGCCCTTGGCAAGGCGCGTACGGGCGATTTCGAAGCTCCTGGAGCCGTCCTCACCTCTATGATACATCTTGAAGAAGACAGGCGTCTCTTCCGTAGCGTAGACCTTGCAGGAGAAGTTGTACTTCTTTTCCGCATTGAGAATCAGGTCGCTGGCCGGTTCGAGCCAGAGCTGGGCCTGCCAGTCACCGGTCGTGTTGATCTTGTTCCAGAAGGAATAGGTGGACTCCTTGAAGGTCACCTCAGGACCGGCCAGCTCGGCCTTCCATTCGGGATTGTAGTACCAGGAGATGTTCATGGTCGGATCGATCGCCTTCCAGATGTTGTTGTCTGCGGTATACTCGGCGCTCGGGGTGTAGTCCCAGTCGACCTGCGGCTCGGGATACTCGAAAGGATAGGAAACCGTTACCTTGTCCAGATCCTTGTTGCCCCAGGAGGTAACCGCAAACTTCTCGGGAAGTGCCGGGATGTCGGAACGAGGGATGCTGTACTCGAGGTAGGCACCGTTCTCATCCACCTTACCGCTCACCTTGACGTTGTCGATCGTGTAGGAAGAAGGAGCGCAGTCACCTGCTGCGGTAATCTCGATCACAGGATTTTCAGGATCGCCGCCGAAGCAGTAAATGAAGCCGACAAAATCGTAAGGGCCATTGCCGTTGAGTTTCTCACCGGTGGCCGGGTCACCGTCCAGTTCGAATCCGAAATAGACATAACCCTTGGCCTCGCCCCAAAGATCGGCGAAACGGCCTTCACGGGTTCTCCAGGTGTAGAAGTAGACATAATTGTCGTCGAGAGCGATCTTGAACATTCCATGGCAGCCTTTGCTCAGACCCTGGATGCCGTCCCAGTCGGCGAATTCACCGTCGATCTTGATGATTCCTTCCGGTTCCGGCTCGGAGAAATCGGGAATCTCGGGGAGGGTAGCGTCCTTCGCCACATAGACGATGGCTTCCTTCTCGGCGAAGTAGTAGAGGTCATAGATACCGGCCTCGGGGATGATGATGTTGCCACCGTTCGGAACGGCCTTGGCCGGCGTAGCGACGGCAAGCTCAGCAGCCTTGTTGGGCTCGTTGATACCACGGTTCTCCGTCCAGTCCTTGTCCTTGCGGAACTTGATCTGGTCGTCCTTGGCGAGACGGACGTTCTTCAGGACGAACGCACCGTTCTCTTCAGCGCAGACATAGTCACCATGGGCACCGCCGGTCCAGTCGGACTCCAGCAGCGTACCGACGACGGACCATGCGGAATTGCCCTCGACGGGGCCCGTATAGTCGTCCTTGGCGGTAACCTTCACAGTACAAGTGGCCGTGAATTTCTCCACGGTGGCGGTGATGGTCGCCTCACCGGCAGCCAGCGCGGTCACCTTGCCTTCCGAAACGGAAGCGACGCTCTCGTTGGAGGACGTCCAGGTAGCGGCCGGCTTGTTGGTCGCATTCTCAGGGGTGTACTTCACCGTAAGGGTGCTCTCATCCCCGACGAACAGATCGAGAGACGGGCTGCTGAGGGAGATAGCCTTCAGGTCAACGGTCGTCTCATCATCTTCCTTGTCCGAACAGGACACCGCGGCGGCCAGCGCCAGGGCTGCCACCGCAAAGATGCTCAAGAATTTTTTCATATATAACAAAATTGGTTATTGTTGTCGCGTTTTCAATAGGTCGACATCCGCAAATATAAATAATATTTGTCAAAAATATGCATGAGGGACCAAAAAAAGCGACCGGGGTCACTTCCCCTGCCGCCTGACGGATTCTTCATGAATGGTTTCAAACAGTTTACGGACAAAATCCTCCGGGAGCCCGCGCCGCCTCCCCTCGGCCAAAACACGCTCTAGCAGAAGCTCCCACCGCCCCGGCTGGAGGATGGTGATGCCATGATCCTTTTTGTACCCGCCGATCTCCCGGCTGATGTCCATCCGGGCGGCGAGAAGGGCCAGCAGCTGCTCGTCGACGGCATCGATGCGGGCGCGAAGCGCTTCGATCCCCTCCCGGTAATCCGGCGCATCGGTATCCGCCGCCCGTTCCTGCAAAGCGCCGAGGAGGCTGCGGAATCCCTCCGGAGAAAGCTGCTGGGCCGCATCGGAAAGCGCCGAATCCGGGTGGGCATGGACCTCCACCATCAGCCCGTCCAGACCGAGGTCGAGCGCCTTCTGGCTGATTTCCTCCACCAGGCCGCGCTGCCCGGCGATATGGGACGGGTCCACGAGAAGCGGCAGACCCGGGAAACGCGTGCGCATCCCCACGGCCAGCGGCCAGAGCGGCGCATTGCGGTAAGGCCCGCTCTCCGGCGTCGTGAAGCCGCGGAGGACCAGGCCGATCCGGCGGACACCGGCGCGCTGAAGCCGCTCGACGGCTCCGGCCCACAGCTCCGGGTCGGGTTGGACGGGATTCTTGATGTACACGGGGATATCCGTCCCGGACAGCGCCTCGGCGATTTCCTGCACGAGGAAGGGGCTTGTTGTCGTCCGGGCGCCGATCCAGAGCGCGTCGAGACCGGCCGCCAGGCAGGCCTCAACATGCTTTGCACCAGCCACTTCCGTCGCCACGGCGAGACCGGTTTCCTCGCGGACCGCCACGAGCCACGGCAGGCCTTCCGCCCCCACACCCTCGAAAGAGCCCGGGTGCGTCCGCGGCTTCCACAGCCCGGCACGGAAAACGGAAACCCCGCAGCCGGTCAGGCCGCGGGCGGTTTCCATCAGTTGCTGAGGCGATTCTGCGCTGCAGGGCCCGGCGATCAGAAGCATGGCGCTACACCGTCAGGATTTCCTTTTCCTTGGCGTCGATCAGGGCGTCGATCTCCTTGACCCGCTTGTCGGTCACTTTCTGGAGCTCGTCCTCGCCCTCCTTCTCACCGTCTTCGGAGAGGCCGTCGTTCTTCTGGGCCTTCTTGAGGAGGTCGATGCCGTCGCGGCGGGCGTTGCGGATGCCGACCTTGGAGGTCTCACCGGCGGCGCGGGCCTTCTTGATGAGCTCGCGGCGGCGTTCCTCCGTCAGGGCGGGCACCATGCAGCGGATGATCTCGCCGTTGTTGGACGGGGTCAGGCCGAGGTTCGCGTCGATGATGGCTTTTTCAATCTTGCTGATGAGGGTGCGCTCCCAGGGCTGGATGGCGAGGGTCTTCGCATCCGGCGTGGTGATGGAGGCGACCTGGTTCAGCGGAGTAGGGCTGCCGTAATAGTCAACGACAACACCGTTGAAGATGGACGGATTGGCCTTGCCGACACGGTAGGTCTTGAGGTCTTCTTCGAGATAGGCGACGACGTCCTGCATCTTGGCATCGGCCGCGTCTACGATTTCTTTGGCTTTCGGTAGCATATGATATTGTTTTTAGATTTCTTCTATTTGTGCACCACCGTACCGACAGTCTCGCCGCCGAGGATACGGGTGAGGTTCCCGGGGCGGGTCATGTCGAAAACGAGGATCGGCATGTTGCCTTCCGAGCAGAGGGCGAAGGCCGTCTGGTCCATCACTTTGAGGTGCTTGGAGATGGCCTCGTCGAAAGTAAGCTCGTCATAGCGGACGGCGGTCGGATCCTTCTCGGGGTCGGCGGTATAGACGCCGTCCACGCGGGTGCCCTTCAGCAGGGCGTCGGCCTTGATTTCCAGGGCCCGGAGCGCCGCGCCGGAGTCGGTCGTGAAAAAGGGATTGCCCGTGCCGCCGGCGATCAGGGCCACACCGCCGCGCTCCAGGACCTCGACGGCCTTGTCGCGCATGTAATACTCGGCCATCGGCTCCATCGGCGTGGACGTAAAGACCTTCGCCTCGACGCCCTGCTCCTTGATGAACATCGACAGGGCGAGGGAGTTGATCACCGTCGCGAGCATGCCCATCTTGTCGCCGTCGACGCGGTCGAAGCCCTTTCCGGTGCCCTGCAGGCCGCGGAAGATGTTGCCGCCGCCGTTGACGATGGCAATCTGCAGCCCGGCCTTCGCAGCCGCTGCGACTTCCTGCGCCGTCTTGCGGAGGCTGTCCGTATCGAGTCCCTTTCCGGCCGGTCCGCCGAGGGATTCGCCGCTGAGTTTGAGTAATACCCTTTTATACATGGTGTTCTTTTATTTGTTCTGCTTGGGTTACAAATGTAAGGATTTTTCGCGGAAAAATTTTCATTCTTGGCAGAAAGAATCTATCTTTGCATGTTAATCAATGGCAAAACAGGTAAATTTTATACGATAATGGCAAGCTTCCTCAAATCCTCCATCGGCAAGAAGTTCATCCAGAGCGTCAG
Source organism: uncultured Bacteroidia bacterium (assembly GCA_902768665.1). GTDB lineage: Bacteria > Bacteroidota > Bacteroidia > Bacteroidales > UBA932 > Cryptobacteroides. The sequence continues at coordinate 92,094 of CACXMA010000002.1, forward strand.
CGGCGCTTTCCTTGTCCTCTTCCTGATTCTCCACGGAACGATCAACTTCTTCTCCGTCGTCGACTCCCTCAAAGGCCAGTTCGGCAACGTCGCCATCGACGAAGAACTCTATTCCACCGGTGACGGATACTTCAAGCTCGGCTGCGACTTCATGTCCACCTCCTTCGTCGACATCATCGTTCCCGTCCTGGCGCTGGGTTTTGTCCTGCACATCTGCTACGGCATCATCCTCAGCATCGAGAACTACCGCAAGCGCGGCGGCCTGAAGCGCTATGAGGTCGCTTCCAAGGCAAAGACCGACTCCTGGTCCGCCAAGAACATGTTCGTCCTCGGCATTGTCATCCTCGGTTTCCTGTGCTTCCACCTCACCCACTTCTGGGCGAAGATGCAGCTGCAGGATTTCATCGGAAGCAGCGCCGAAGAGAACCCTTACCTGCTGCTGATGCAGACCTTCGGCAACCCGTGGATCCTCGGCCTCTACATCATCTGGTTCGTCGCCATCTGGCTGCACCTCAACCACGGTTTCTGGAGTATGTTCCAGTCTATCGGCTGGACGAACAAGATCTGGCTCAAGCGCCTCAAAGTGATCGGTATCGCCGTCAGCACGATCATCGTCCTGCTGTTCCTCGCCACCGCTGTCAACGCCTATATGGAGGCCCACAGCGAGGCCGGACAGGCTATCCTCGAAGCTGCGAAGCTGGCTCAGTAAACCCTTACAACCCCATAGCCCGACACCCCGTGCCGGGCTTTTTTTATTCCTATGATCTACGTCCACGTCCCCTTCTGCAAGAAATTCTGCACCTACTGCGACTTCTATTCGGAAATCGCCGGCAACAAGGCGCTGCTCGGCCGCTATGCCGACGCCGTCGTCGATGAGATCCGGCGCCGCCGCAGCGAGTTCGCAGACCCGTCCACCTTCGTCACCGACACGCTCTATTTCGGCGGCGGCACCCCTTCCGTCCTGCCGAACGAGGCCCTGACCCGCATCCTGATGGCCCTCCAGGGCACAGGACACGGCGCTCCCTACGAGGAGTTCACGATGGAAGTCAATCCCGACGACATCGTCGAACGGGGCCCGGAATACCTGCGCAACCTCCGCATTCTCGGGGTGGACCGTCTCAGCATCGGCATCCAGTCCTTCGACGAGAGCATGCTCCGCTGGATGAACCGCCGCCACGATGCCGCCGGTGCCGAAAAAGCCTTCCGCATGGCCCGGGAAGCGGGGTTTGACAACATCTCCATCGACCTGATCTTCGGCCTGTCGAACCTCCCGGACGAGGTCTGGGCCGCCACGGTCGACAAAGCCATCGCCCTTCGTCCCGAGCACATCTCCTGCTACCAGTTGATGGTCGAGGGGGAAAGCGCCCTGGCCGCCATGGTCGCGGAAGGGAAATACAAAGAAGCGGACGAAGAGCAGTGCCGGCGCCAGTACGATCTCCTCTGCGCCAGGCTCCGCGAGGCCGGCTACCGCCATTACGAGATATCCAACTTCGCCCTGCCCGGCTACGAGGCACGGCACAACAGCGGCTACTGGCGCCGGGAGGCCTACATCGGCCTCGGCCCCTCCGCCCATTCCTTCCGCGGCGACACCCGCTACTGGAACGCCTCCCGCCTCGACGATTACACGGTCACGGAGGAGCGGCTCAGCGAGGACGCCGTCCGCATCGAGACCATCATGCTGTCGCTCCGCACCGCCGAGGGCATCGACCGGGCCTGGCTCGAAGCCAACTGCGAGGCCGATGTGCTTGCATCCCTGCTCGAAAAGGGCGCGCTGGCCGTTTCGGAGCAGGGACGCATCCGGATCCCGGAGGACCGGTTCTTCGTCTCGGAAGAAATTATCCGCGAACTTATCTAAGCGAGAAGGACGTCGTGCCGAGCAGGCCGGCGTCGGTATAGACCTCCACGCGGTAGATACCTTTGATGTATTCCTCTATGTCGTTGACGTAAATCGTCACCTGGAGGTCGTCTCCGGCGTATTCGACGCGGCGGAAGGCCGTCGCGGACATCGGCTCGCCGCCGGCCTCGAAGCCCGTGCTCGCGGAATTCACGAGGAGGATGTCCTCCGGATCGAACACGCGGACATACGTCGAAATCTCGCCGCGCTGGGCCAGGTCGTTGGCGGCCAGCGTGAAGGAAACGACGATGCGCTCGACGTCACGTGCCTTTTCGGTCTTCTTGCCGTTGCGGCGCTCGGCCTGGGCCTCGATGCCGCGGGCCTTGAGCTTCTCGCCGACGGACACCTGCGAGGACAGCTCCTCGACGCGGCGGGTCAGGTCTTCATTCTTCTTTTCGGACTCGCGGAGTTTGCCGCGGGTCTCCTTGTTCTCGGCGATGAGCTTCTGGTTCATCGTATTGAGCGAGTCGAGCTGCGTGACGTATCCGCGCATGATGGTGCGGAGGGTCGCGAGCTCTTTCTTGTAGCTCTCAAGCTGCTGGCGGGAGGATACTTCCTGCTTCTGGAGGCGCTCCAGGAGGGCATCCACCTGCATCTTCGCAATGTCGAGGGAATCGCTCAGGACATCGTTCTGGAGGTTCAGTTCGTTGGCGCGGGTGATGTTGTCGTCCAGCTCAGTGCGGAGCATCAGCAGCTCGTTCTGCACATTGGCCTTCTCGTTGCGCACGTCGGCGCCGTTGTATTTGTTCCAGACATAGTACAGCGCACCGCAGAGGCCCAGGGCGATGACGCCGAGGACGACAGCGGCGACCGTAAGGTTGCGGGTCTTCGTTTCTTTCGCTTCGCGGGCTCTCCGCTCGAGGATCGGGTCAAATTCTTCTTCCATAGTGCTTGCGATTAAATGAGCTTACAAATATAAGGAAAAAATCAGTATCTTTGCGGATAACTTGATCCAAGCGCTATGAGATACACAATCCGTGCCGTAAAATATTTCCTTTCGATGGCCGTCATCGTCTCGCTGATTCTCCTCGGCCTGACCTATTACGCCACCGGCGGGTTCGACATCTCCCAGTCCCTCGAAAGCGGCTGGACGTCAGCTATTTACATCGCCCTGATCCTCGCCGTTTTCTCCGCCGTCTACCCGAAGTTCGGCTACCGCGAGCGCCCGCTGGACATCCGTGGCGAACGGGAAGACATCGCCCGGGTCATCCGGGAGTACATGGACGGCCGCGGCTACCGGATTGAGACGGACACGGACGGCCTCCTTACCTTCCGGAACGGCTCTCCCCTGGTGCGCTTTTTCCGCGTCTGGGAGGACCGCATCACCTTCACGCCCACCCGCAGCGGCTATACCATCGAGGGCCTCAACCGAGACATCGTCCGCATGATCAGCGGCATCGAATACAAATACCAAAACCGGGATATCCTATAATATGGCAGCACAGCAGTTCATCACCGTCGCGACCTTCATCGACAAGGTCAGCGCCGACATCGTGGCCGAGCGCCTGATCGCCGCGGGCATTCCCGCCGCCGTCCTCGGCGCCAGTTCCCAGCTTCCCTCCCTCGGCTATTACGCGCCGATCGAGGTCAAAGTCAACGTGGAAGATTACGAGCGGGCCAAGAGCCTGCTCGCAGCGGACGAAAGCGCCGAGTAAAAGTCTTCTCCAAACCGCCTGATGAGGGGTTCGCGCAGGAATTCATAGACGCGGATCCCTTCTTTTTTGCCCTTTTCGAAGGCATCGCGGCAGATCGCCCAGCGGTGGAGGTTGAGGGCGATGCGGCCCGGAGCCAGCTCGCTGACACGGATCGGATAGAGGCTGCAGGAGACCGGCTTACGGAAACGGCAGCCGCCGGAGAGATGGGTCATCTCGATGGCGCAGAGGCAGTTCCCGTCCTTTTCGATGCGGGCATAGGCGCAGGCCCCGGAGCCCTCGACGCAGGGCGTGACGAGGTCCCCGTCGCGGTCGATGTCGAAAAAGCCCGTCCGGGCGATGGCAGCCTTCCCCTCCTCGCTCATCAGCGGGGAATAGGCCGGATAGCCGTCCTCGAGGGGCTGGAGCTCGTCCTCGGCGAGCGGGGCGCCGCTGTCGCCGATGATGCAGCAACAGCCTTTGCACCGCGCGTAGTCGCAGGCGAAGTATTCGGTGATGACATCGCCGCTGACAAGGATATCCCCGATTTCGATGATCGTGTCGTAGTTTCTCTGTCCCATACTATTTAACCACATATTCGATGCGGGCCCCCTCATGCATGGCCTGCAGGATGGCCGTAAGGTCTTCCGCCGTGACTTCGCCGAGGCGCTGCTGATAACTCGTGAGCAGGTCCTTCCCCTCCCCGTAACGCTTGAGGATCAGGTCCAGGAGGCTCTCCTCCGTCCGGATGGTATCGTCAAGCTCGGCCTTGAGCCGCTCCTTGTAGGCCTTCAGTACCCCCTGCGGCACCGGTTCGGCGGCAGCGCGGCGAAGCGCGCGGCGAAGGGGATGGACCGCATCCATCGGGTCGGTGGAGGCGACCCCGACAGGGAGGGCGGACTGCTCGGCGGGCGTCGCGTGGATGATTACATGCACCATGCCCTGGGGGTAGGACGTGAAACTGGCATCCATCGTGAAACGGAGGCCATCGGCGGTCAGTTCCGCGTTCAGGCAGTCCTTGAGGTAATAGTAGGCGAGGTTCAGCGCATAGACGTTCTTGGCGCTGTACAGCAACGGAATCCGCAGCAGCAGGTGGCAGCCCGGCACGCCTTCCCTGCGGAGAACGGTCAGGACGCCGGAACGGGGCTGGGTGTCGATGCGGGCCGGCTGGGTCCGCTGGGTCGACACGGGCATGGCACCGAGCCAGCGGCTCAGCAGCTTTTTCGTCTTCTCGGGTTGAAGGTCGCCGACGAGCACCAGCACGCCGTCGTTGCAGCGGGAAAAGCGAGCGGCAAAGTACTGCTCGGCCTTCTGCGGCAGGGCGTCCGTCAGGTTGCCGATGCTCTTCCAGGAGGTATAGCGGTCCGCCGGCCACATCAGTTCCCACATCCCGGCTTCGGTCCTGTCGGCCTCGGTCAGCGCCAGGGCCTGGTTCGCCCGGTAGGTGGCGAAGGCATTGGGATCCGGCTTGCGGTGATGGGCCAGTTCGAGGAGGGAACGGATCAGGAGTTCCAGTCTCGAGGCGGGGGCATGGCCCGTCAGACGCAGGTCCTGCATGCCCACGGAAGGCTCCATCTCGATGCCGCTCGCGCGGAGCATGTTGTAGAAATCCAGGCCCGTCAGCGGCCCGACGAAGCCCAGCCGGAGCATGTCCCCGACAAAGGCCCCTTCCCCGTCCGCGAGGTCCGGCACCAGCGGATAGCCGCCGCGCAGAAGCCAGCCGAAGTGGAAGTAGCCGGGGTCGCCGGAAGTCTGCTTGAAGACCACCTCCATCCCGTTGGCGAAGCGCCACAGCTGACCGCCGGAGACCGGTTCCGGCAGTTCCTTTTTCAGTTTGACCTTCACCGGCGCAACGCCGAGATTGAGCGTATCGGCCTTGTTGTTCACATAGGTATAGACGTATCCGTTTCGACTTCCCCAGGCCTCGCGGAAACGCTGGAGCGGACTGGGGTCGCGGCTGCCTTTCACCGTCAGGCAGAGATTGGCGGCACTGTCGAGCAGGGCGGCGGCATAGCCGGACATCAGCCGGCTTTCCTCCTCCTTGCGGAGGCTGCGGCTGGTGAGGAATTTCGCGACTTCCACCTCGGAGGCGAGATCGCAGCCGTAGAGGCTGGCGGCGATGAGCTTGTCCATCAGGACGCGGTTCGTCATCCGTTTGCCGAAGCGCAGGGCCCGGTGGTACATCTGCCGCGTCTCGTCGGCGTATTCTTCCGTCAGGACGCCGTCCCGGTCGATGACCGAGAGGGTCCGGGCCACGATTTCGACCATGCGGTCCACCCGCGAAGTGTCTGTCGTGACGCGGAGGCTGAATTGCTCGTCACCCGGAGAATCGGCGCTGCCGCGGTAGCTCGTCTCGATGGTTCCGTAAGGGATGTGCTCGGCCAGGCAGGCCGTGCGGATGCGGCGGTAGAGGATGTTGCCGAGGGCATGGCTGTAGGCCCAGGAAAGGTAAGGGACGACCGTGTTGAGTCGCTCGCGGGGCGTCCGCGGCATCCGGTAGACCAGCTCGATGGACGCGACGGCACCGTCGGCCGGGCCGCGGCGGAACTTCGTTTCCGGGGTCGGTTTCCATTCATACCGGTCATGGAAGGACTGGGCCGGGGTCGCCGGAAGGAGCATGGAGAGGTGTTCCAGGACGGTTTTGGTGGAAGTCGGGTCGATGTCGCCGGAAGCGAGGATGGTGTGGTTCCCCCCGGGCGTCTCGAGGATGAGGTCGGTCAGCAGCAGGAGCACCGAGTCGCGGACCAGGGCATCGCTTACCCGCAGGTCGCTGAAACGAAAGACCGTCACCCCGCCGGCGCGGCTGATGAAACCGTCCGGGCCAAGGCCGGCGCCGTGGTCCGTCAGGAAACGCCAGCTGCGCTCACCCGGGAAGTGCGGGAGGTCGCCGAGCAGCGCCCGGGCGTCCGGGGCCGCATCGGTGTCGACGAGCAGGGCGAAATCCGCCAGTCCCTTCTCGGCTTCGCTGAGCGCGAGCGTATAGGGAACGCCGCTGCGGAGCGTGCCGGCATGGTAACGTCCGTGACGCTTCAGGGCCGGCAGCTGCTGCGCTGGCACTGTTGTTGCAAATACCAGTGCCGCAGCCAGCGCGGAAAGGATATGTCGAGGCGAAAAATGCATGCTCTTTCCCGAAAAATCTGCAAAAGTAAAACAATTATTTGCTATTTTTGCAATTCGTTTGTGAGAAAATAATAATTAATTGAATACGAAAATGAAAAAACTTGTTCTTATTCTTGCTGCAGCCCTGACGAGTGCTGCCATGGCTTTCGCCCAGGACTACAATGAGGTGGTGGATTCGTACAACAAGGCCGCGGAGACGCTCGAGAGCGGCGACCTTGAGGCCGCGCTCGCCTGCTTCCAGGAGACCTACAAGCTGGCCCAGGGCGTAGAGGAAGAAGGTGTTGACGAGATTCTCGGTGTCTGCAAGACCCAGATCCCCGTCCTCGCTTACAACCTCGCCATCCGCGAGTACAATGGCGGCGACTTCAAGGCTTGCGCCGAGAAGGCCCTCGCCGCTGCCGAGCTCGCCGCCCAGTTCGAGAACGCCGAGAAGGAGGCTGAGGCCATTACCCTCGCCGCCGATGCGAAGTATTACTTTGCCAAGGGCCTGGAAGACACCGATCTCGAGGCCGCCAAGGCAGAGCTGAAGGTCCTGCACGAGGCCGGAGAGGCCCGCGCCACGGGACGTCTCGGCTATCTCCTCTCCAAGGAGGCCACCGAGCTCCAGAAAGAGGCCACGGCCCTGACGGACGCTGCCGCCAAGAAGGAGGCCTTCAAGAAGGTCTACGAGGTTGCCAAGGAGGCCATCGGTTATGAGGATTCCGCCGCTGCGGAGAAGACCCTCGCCACCGCCGCCCGCAACATCGACAAGTGGGATGAGGCCATCGCCGGTTACGAGAAGTACCTCGAGCTGAAACCGGATGCCAAGGATCTTCTCTCGATCACCAACAACCTCGCCATGTGCTACGAGAAGGTGAACAACAAGGCCAAGGCCCTCGAGCTCTACAAGGTCGTCGCCGCCGGTGACAACGAGAAGCTCAAAGCCAGCGCCCTCAAGAAGATCGAGAAGCTCACCAAGTAATTCCCTCCCGCATGCAGCACACGCTCGAACTGCTTGCGCCTGCAAGAAACCTTTCCATCGGCATCGCAGCCATCGACTGCGGTGCCGATGCGGTGTATATCGCAGGCCCGGCGTTCGGGGCCCGGCAGGCCGCCGGGAACAGCGTGGAGGATATCCGGGCGCTGTGCACCTATGCCCACCGCTACGGCGCGCGCATCTTCGTCACGGTCAATACCATCCTCTATGACAGTGAGCTGGAGGAGGCCCGGGAGCTGGTGCATGAGCTGGCCGCGGCGGGCGTCGACGCCCTGATTGTCCAGGATTTCGCCCTGCTGGAGCTGTGCAAGGACCTTTCGTTGCCGCTGCACGCCTCGACACAGTGCGCCATCCGGACACCGGAGCGGGCCGCCTTCCTCGAAGGCCTTGGCTTCTCCCGCGTCGTTCCCGAGAGGCAGCTGTCGCTGGCGGAAATCCGCGCCATCCGGGGGGCCGTCGGCTGCGAGATCGAATGCTTCGTCCACGGCGCCCTCTGCGTCTGCTACAGCGGAAACTGCTATCTGTCCGAATACATCGACGGCCGCAGCGCCAACCGCGGCGCCTGCATCCAGGCCTGCCGCTCCCGCTATGACCTAGTGGACGCGGCCGGCAAGGTCCTCGTCCGGGACAAGGCCCTGCTGTCGCTGCGGGATTTCAACCTCCTCCACCGGCTGGAGGACCTCGCCGAGGCCGGCGTCTGCTCGTTCAAGATCGAGGGCCGGCTCAAGAGCCTTTCCTATGTCCGGAATGCCGTTCGGGCCTACTCCATGGCCCTGGACGGGCTTGTCGCCCGCCATCCGGACCGTTATCGCCGGGCCTCCTTCGGCCGCGTGACCGAGGGCTTCCGGCCCGACCTCAACAAGACCTTCCAGCGCGGCTACACGGAGCTGTATCTCGACGGCCGTCGCGAGCGGAACTGGTCCAGCGCCGACGCTCCGAAATCCATCGGAGAGCCCGTCGGCAGCGTCCGGATCGTCCGGGGAGCACAGGTAGAACTGGACCTTCTGCCCGGAATCCGGCTTCGCAACGGCGACGGATTCGCCTTCCTCGCCGGCGGAGAGGTCATCGGCTTCCGCGGCGATGTCTGCGAAGGCCGCCTTATCCGCTGCAACCGCCCCGTGGAGGGGCTCCGGGCCGGCATGCGCCTGTTCCGCAACATCAGTGCGGAATTCGAGAAGGAGATGGACTCGCAGCCCTGCCGTCGCATGCTGTCCGTGCAGCTGGATGTGCTCATTTCGAGCGACCTTCCTCCTGTCATTTCGAGCGAAGTCGAGAAATCTGTTATGCGTGTCACGGCCCATTCCGAGGACGGCCGCATTGCCGAAGCGGACTTCCCCACCGCCGGCTTCCCCATCGCTGACAATCAGCAGCGTATGCAGGAGATACTCCTCGGCCAGCTCTCCAAAACCAGCGGGCATTATTCTTTCACGGTAAAGGAGCCGTCATTCCGCGGCTTGGATCCGTCATTCCACGGCCTGGATCCGTCATTCCACGGCCTGGATCCGTCATTCCACGGCTTGGATCCGTCATTCCACGGCCTGTCCGTGGAATCTAAGCGTCTGCCGCTCCTCAAAGCCGCCTTCCTCAACGACATCCGCCGCCGCATGGCCGAACTGCTCGATGCGCAGCCCTGCGGCCGCCTGCCGTTGTATCAGATTTCTCCACTCCCTTCGGTCGGTCGAAATGACAGAACTGCCACTCCGAGCGCCCCCTCTCCTGTCATTTCGAGCGAAGTCGAGAAATCTGTTACCTATAAAGAGAACGTAGCCAATGCCCTGAGCCGGACTACCTATAAGCGCCTCGGCGCCGCATCCGTCGAACCCGCCTACGAGCTCTCCCACAAGGCCGGCGCGGAACTCATGCGCAGCCGCTACTGCATCCGCTACGAGCTCGGCCTCTGCCCGCGCCACCAGGGCGCCCGCGACACCGGCCCCCTCTTCCTCCTCAACAACGGCCGCCGCCTCGCTCTCCACTTCCACTGCGCCACCTGCGAAATGACTGTCGACGAGGCGTAAGGCCCTCTGGTATTAGATTTCTCGCTTCGCGCGGGAAGCACCTCCGCCTCGCACCTTCCAGTCTCCGCCGCGCAACAATCTCATACTCAAACACTTACAAAATTGCAGCTGGAAGGTCCCCCGAAAAAACAGGCCACCTTCCAATCCATATTTTACAAGCGGCTGACATTCAATCATTTCCAAAATGCAGGCTGGAAGGTGGCACGTGTCGTCCCTCCATCTTCCTACGTGAACGCTTGTTGTTTCCGAAGCATGGCTCCGGCAAGCAGGTCTGCTGTACGAGGGGGCAACAATCACGGCTTTGTAACATGCTAATTATCAGCTCATTCCCCCTTAACGACTGTTATCCCCCTGCTATTTTATTAGGGGGTTAACAACTCCATCAGATGAAGTACGTGATTGTCAATCATTTCCAAGCAGCCCATTGTTACCCCCTCGGGAAGCAGATTCCACGGACGGAGCCGTGGAATGACGGGAATACTGCTGCAGGCGCTGGACGGGGCCGTGGAATGACGGAGAAAGACTGGCCGCAGGGGCGGAGGGAGCTCGTTGCTGCTGCGGTGCGGGCTCGAAAGTGCGGAAACGGAAATGTGCGGGGGCCACGTGCAGGGGGCGGTGACGCGTAGCGGCATGACGAGCATTGTCCGCCGACGTTACGAGCCGCACGGCTCGTAAAAGGAGAAGTTGGCTCGTCAAGCCCCCGGTGCCGCTCCGTTCCCGCACTTTCGAGCCTGCACCGCAGTAGCAACAACGGACTTCCGGAGCACCGGAGAACAGATTCCACGGACGGGGCCGTGGAATGACGGTTCAACTGCCGCGGGCGCTGGACAGGCCGTGGAATGACGGTTCAATTGCCGCGGGCGCTGGACAAGCCGTGGAATGACGGTTCAGCGATTACTCGAAGGCGAAGGAGATTTCGACATCGCCGAAGCGGGAGCGCTGGCCGCTGTATTTGGTAAGGTAGTAGTTGCTGAGCTGACCGCGCCAGACGATGTCGTCGTAGCGGCGGAAGGGAAGATCCAGCTCGATGCCGTAGCTCTTGGAATTGAACTTTACCATGGCGGAGCATTTCCAGCTGGTCATGCTGCCGCCGTCGTCCTCGACGACCATGAATGCGATCTTGTCCAGCTGATCGGTCCATTCGGAGACAAGCACCGTGTTGACGTTGATGATCTGTCCGCGCCAGCGGCGGCGGCACACGAGCATGAAATCGGTGATGGCCGGATTGTAGAGCTTGAGCTCGGCTTCCGTCGAGGCATGGAAATCCTCCACCTTGCCGGCCTTGATGAAGAACTCCGACGCCCCGGCGAACCAGCAGTCGTAATTGTTGATCATCTTGAACTCCTTGATAAAGAGCGTCCTGGTGCTGCCGACGGCGTCCCCCTCGCTCCGCACCGTCACCGAGCCGCCCTGTCCCCAGTCGGGGTCGTTCTTCCGCAGCACCTGGAGGGTGGTATAGGCCGCGTCGTCGTTGCGGTTGATGACCCATACGGGCGTCTCCATCGCGAACGCCTCGTTGACGTCGACCTTCTCGACATGGCGGTCCGCCCCCTCCCCGACGAGGCGGTAGCCGATGTTGTTGGAAGTATTATCCCCCGGATCGAAGGTAATGACAGGCAGCACATCGCCTTCCCAGTTTTCGAAATAGGGCCAGTAGATCTGTGCATCCGAATCCTGCAGGGCCCGGAGATAGGCATCGGCGTCCATCGGCTCCTCCCCCGAAGCCCTGGTCCTCGCCGCGCGCTGCCGGACCGTCTGCTCCAGCAGGTCCCGCATCGGCACGGAATAGCTCCTGACCGGGGATTTGGTCTCCAGCTTGTCCTCCCCGACGCCCGTTCCCGGGGCGGCGAAAAGATTCCGGAGCGTATATTCCTCATCATAACCGTTGTCGGCCGAGGCCAGCACCGCCTGGTAGACCTCCTCCATCTGCTGCGTCCCGAACGGCACCTCGGCAAACAGCTCCGCCAGCTCGTCGAGGGAGACGCTGGCCGGCTCGCGGCTCTCTCCGGCATCCGGGAAATCTTCGATTTTGTCGTCCAGCTTCTCGCAGCCGGCGCACAGCAGCGCCGGAATCATCAGCCGCACTGCCCATAAAAAAACTCTTTTCATCGCTTTGCATTTTTATTTTGGTTCATAATAGATTCCATGGACAAGCCATGGAATGACGGAATAAGATTCTATGGACAAGCCATGGAATGACGAAATCCTTATGCAAAGGACAAGAAAAATATCCGTGTACCGAAAAAGTACACGGATAAAATTCAAAATCGTATTCCCACAGCCGTAGAAGGCTATTTTTCAAAGATAATGAAACGGTTTTTTTCGTAAAAATCCTTGACAACTTCCGTCAATGGATAACCCGCCTCGCGGAAAAGTGCCTCCGTTTCCTTGCCGAGCAGCTCGTTGATCTCGACGATTCCCTTTCCCTGGGGGGCGAGACAGCGCCGGGCGATGGCGGCGATGGCGCGGTAATACAGGAGCGGATCCTCGTCCGGCACGAAGAGGGCGTCGGCCGGCTCGTAGTCCTTGACGTTCTTTCGCAGCATTCCCTTCTCCTTCTCCATGATATAAGGCGGGTTGGAGAGAATCAGGTCGTAGGTGCCCAGTCCGGCATAATCCGTGGCGTCATCAAGGATGTCATAATGCATGAACTTCGGCACGACGGCGCCGATTTCCTTGGCCTGCTCCGCGAAGGGCTGGCCCGTCGCCACGGCCAGTGCGGCGTCGGAAACGTCGACGGCCGTCACATGGACCCCGGGAACGGACAGGGCGAGCGTCCAGGCGATATTGCCCGAGCCCGTGCAGAGGTCGAGCACCCGCACCGGCTCCGCCTGCTTGCCGTAAGGGATGCGCATGCGTTGGATACGCGCGGCGGTCTTGATGGCGTTGCGGCAGAGGAGCTCCGTTTCCGGACGGGGAATCAGCACGCTGGGGTTGACCTTGAAGGAGAATCCGCAGAACTCAGCCCGGCCGATGACATACTGAATCGGTTCCCCGCCGCTCAGACGCTCCATGTCGGCCTTCAGGCCCGGAAGCGCCTTGCTGTTGATCTTGTATTCCGGCTCGACGATATGGGTATAATTCTTCGTCCCGATGCGGGCCTCGCAGAGCATCAGCACGATGCTGCGGGCCTCCACCGTCGGGTAGAGGTGTTCGAGGGAGGCCGTGCTTTCCCGAATGAATTCCGTCAGCAGCATCAGGCGTTCTCGATAATGGTCGTCAGGAAAGCGGTCATGTCCAGGCCGGCGGCGCGGACCATCTTCGGCACCAGCGAAGCGTTGGTCATGCCGGGGATGATGTTGACCTCGAGGAAATAAATGCCGTCAGCCGCGGAGATATAGTCCATGCGGACGAGACCCTTGCAGCCGAGGTGGCGATATAATCTGCAAGAGATGTCCTGGACCTCTCTGGTCAGCGCGTCGGGGATTTCCGCCGGGCAGACCTCGCGGCTGAGGCCGTTGTATTTGGCGTCATAGTCAAACCATCCCGTCTCGGAGATGATCTCGATGACCGGCAGGGCCTTGACGCCCTCCGCGTCGGTATAGACGGCGCAGGTGAGTTCGTGTTCGGGGGTGATACCCTTCTCGACGATGACCGTGCTGCCCTCGCTGAAGGCGAAGCGGATCGCCGTCGGCAGGTCTTCGGCCTTGGTCACCTTGGAGATGCCGAAGGAGGAACCGCCGTCCGTCGGCTTGACGAAAAGCGGCAATCCAAGCTTCTCCACGGTCTTTTTCGAGAAAGCCTCGATGTCGTCGCCGCGGCGGATGAAGGCATCCGGGGCGAGCTTTACATAGTCCACGTCCCGCAGGTAGCTCTTGCAGGAGTACTTGTCGAAAGCCACGGCCGTGACGAAGGCGCTGCAGGTCGAGAACGGGATGCGGAGCATCTCGAAGTAGCCCTGGAGCAGGCCCGTCTCACCGGGGGCGCCGTGCTGGATGATGTAGACGAAATCGAAGGTCACCTTCTCGCCGAGGACCATCACGGAGAAATCCGTCTTGTCCACCTCCGGGCGGGCACCCTCGGGGAAGGGGGTGCGCATCGCACCGGCCTTTCGCATTGCCACGAGGTTCCACTGCCCGAAACGGGCGAAAATCTCGTAGACGTCATAGCGGTTCTCGTCAATGCGGGAAGCCGTATATTCGCCGCTCCGGCAGGAAATCTCCCATTCGGAGGAGTCGCTGCCGTAGATGACGGCGATGGATTTGTACTTTGCCATATGCTAATCGAAAAAGTCTTCTTCTTCCATGTCCGTTCCGCCCTGCGAGGCCGTAGCGTCGCTCTCGCCGCCGGTGCAGTTCATCTCGCCGAGGCGGGCGCCGCTGAGCTGGAACACGTCGTTTTCGGTCACGCCCAGGCGGCCGTCCCTGAGCACCTTCTGCATCCAGATACCCCAGATCGGAAGGGCGGAGTGGGCGCCCTGGCCGAGGTTCATGGACGGATGCACGTGCTTGTCCTCGCCGCCGACCCAGACGCCGGCGGTGATGGTCGGGGTATAGCCGATGAACCAGCCGTCGGTGTTGTTGTTGGTCGTACCGGTCTTGCCGGCGATCTGCCCCTTGAGGTTGTAGTAGGCCGAGCTGCGCAGGCGCATGGCCGTACCGCCGTTCACGACGCCCTGCATCAGGTTGACCATCAGCGAAGCGGTTTCCGCGTCGATGACTTCCTTGCTGGACTCGTTGAATACGGCCAGGACATTGCCCTCATTGTCCTCGATGCGGGTTACCATCACCGGGTCCGGCCGGCGGCCCATGGACGGGAAGGTGTTGTAAGCCGCCACCATCTCGAAGACGGAAAGGTCCGCCGGACCGACACAGAGGGCCGGCACCGGGTCGAGGTGGGAACTGATGCCCATCTTGTGCATCATCTTGACCATGGCCTCGGGGCCGAACTGCTTCATCAGATAGGCGGAGATATTGTTCGAGGAATTCGTCAGGCCCCACTTCAGCGTCACCGTCTTGCCGATGGTCTCGGACTTGTCGGTGCTTCGCGGCGTCCAGGTGTTGTTGCCGATGATGAAGGTCTGCGGGACGTTGACGACCTCCGTGCACGGGGTCAGGCCGTTCTGCATGGCCAGCGTATAGAGGAAGGGCTTGATCGTCGAACCGACCTGGCGGGCGCCCTGGCGGACGTTGTCATACTCGAAGTAACCGAAATCCGGCCCGCCGACATAGGCCTTGATGTGGCCGGTGCGCGGCTCGATGGCCATGAACGCGGCGCGGAGGATGCCGTTGATGTAGCGGATGGAGTCCATCGGGGTCATGACGGTGTCGACCACCACGCCGCCCCATTTTTTCGTCTTCGGGTCCTGCCGCCACTGGAAGACCGACATCTCGGCGGGCTGTGCGAAGGTGACGTCGATGACGGCTTCGCTGGCGCCGGAACGCTTCATGGACTGGTAGCGGGCGCTCTGGCGTTTGGCGCGGTTCAGGGAGTACTCGATGCCCTTGGCGTCGACCTCGGCGCCATAGGGAGGGTGGCGCAGAGATTTCATCTCCTTCTCGAAAGCCGGCTGGAGATAGCCGCCGAGATGCTCCGCAACCGCCTCCTCGGCGTAGCGCTGCATGCGGGAATCAATGGTCGTATAGATGCGGAGGCCGTCGTTGTAGATGTCGTACTTGCGGCCGTCCGGTTTGAGGTTCTTGTTGAGCCAACCGTAGAAGTCGTCCGTCGCCCAGCGGAGGGAATCCCGCTGATACTCCTCATAATAGGTATAGTCGCCCGGCTTCGGCTCCGTCGCGTTCATGGTCACGAAGAGCGTCTGACGGAAGTAGGGGGCCATCTGCGTCTTGGTGTTGATGACGCGGAACTTGTCGAGGTTGATCGGCGTGGCCTTCAGGGAATCCGCCAGGGCCGCGTCCAGCTTGCCGGCTTCGACCATGCGGCCGAGCACGAGATTGCGGCGGGCGCGGGCGGCCTCGGGATGTACTTTCGGATTGTAAGTGGTGTTGGCGCTGAGCATGCCGACCAGCACGGCGCTCTCCTGCGGCTCGAGGTCCGCCGGCTGCTTGCCGAAGAAGGTCTCCGCGGCGTTCTTGATGCCGAAGGTGTTGCTGCCGAACTCCACCTTGTTGAGATACATGACGATGATCTCTTCCTTGGTGTACATGCGCTCGAGCTTCACGGCGATGATCCATTCCTTGAGCTTGTCGAAGATGATGTTCGAAGCCGTGCGCTTGTAGAGCTTCTTGGCGAGCTGCTGGGTAATGGTGGAACCGCCGCCCTGGCCTTTGTCCATCAGCAGGAGGGTCTTGAAACCGACGCGGGCAAGTGCCTGGAAATCAATGCCGGAATGCTTATAGAAACGGGCGTCTTCCGTCGCCACCAGGGCGTCGATCAGGTTCTGTGGAAGCTCGTCGTAGCCGACATAGGAGCGGTTGCCCTCGTCGCCCTTGTTGAGCCGGAAGAAGGATGTAAGCACCTGTCCGTCAGCCGAAAAGACCTGCGTCGAATAGGTAATCTTCGGGGACTCCAGCTCGGCGAGATCCGGGATCTGGGCGTTGTTCCATACATAGAGGAAGAGGCCGAGAACGAGCAGAATCGCTCCGCCGAACAGGGACCAAAAACAGATGACAATGGTCTTTTTGGTCTCCGGGGAAAGGGGTTTCCGGGTCTTTTTCTTCTGCTTGTCCATAGTGCCTTTCGCAATTTTTTTCTTTATTTCCGAAAGATAAATCTTTCGTATAAATAAAGGGTTGAAATCAGTTTACAAAATTAACGAAAAATTTGGAATTTTTCCCGGATTGTGCGTTACTTTGCAGAAAAATTGTGTGCTATGGCGGAAAATTTAGTGATTGTGGAGTCACCGGCCAAGGCCGATACAATCCGAAAATTCCTTGGGGAAGGATACACGGTCAAATCCAGTTACGGGCACATCCGTGACCTGCAGGACAACAAACTCGGCGTCGACATCGCCAACGGTTTCAAGCCGGAATACGTCATTCCGGCCGGCAAGAAGCGCATCGTGTCCGAGCTGAAGAAACTGGCCGCCGGCGCCAAGACCGTCTGGCTGGCTTCCGATGAGGACCGCGAGGGAGAGGCCATCTCCTGGCATCTTTACGACGTGCTCGGCCTCCGGCCCGAGGCCACCCACCGCATCGTTTTCCATGAAATCACCAAAGACGCCATCCTGAAGGCCGTCGAGAACCCCCGCAGCATCGACATGAACATGGTCGACGCCCAGCAGGCCCGCCGCGTGCTGGACCGCCTCGTCGGTTTCGAACTCTCCCCGATCCTGTGGCGAAAGATCCAGCCGAAGCTCTCGGCCGGCCGCGTCCAGAGCGTCGCCCTCCGCCTCGTGGTGGACCGCGAAAAGGAGATCATGGCCTTCCGGAACACGCCCTTTTACCGCATCGAGGCCGTTTTCCATCCGGCAGGTTCCCCCGCTGACACCAAGGTCAAGGCCGTGGTGGAGCGCCATATGGGCAGTCTCGACGAAGCCCGGCAGTTCCTCGCGGACTCCATCGGCGCCTCCTACCGGATCGCCTCCATTGAAAAGAAGGAAGGCATCCGCGTACCGGCCGCCCCGTTCACGACCTCCACGCTCCAGCAGGAGGCCTCCCGCAAGCTGCGTTTCCCCGTTTCGACGACGATGCGCATCGCCCAGGGACTCTACGAAAGGGGTCTGATCACCTACATGCGTACCGACTCGACGAACCTCTCGTCGCTGGCCATCAACACCGCCAAGCGCTTCATCTGCGACAACTTCGGCGAGGAGTACTCCCGCGTCCGCCAGTACCGCACCCGCGCAAAAGGCGCCCAGGAGGCCCACGAGGCCATCCGCCCTACCTATATAGACAATGTCTCCATCGAGGGCACGGCCCAGGAACAGAAGCTCTACAAGCTCATCTGGATGCGGACCGTCGCCTCCCAGATGGCCGACATGAAGGTCCTCGGAACGACCATCTCCATCGCTTCCGACCGCCGCACCGAGCGTTTCACCGCCCAGGCGCAGGAGATCCTCTTCGACGGTTTCTACCGGCTCTATGCCGAAGGCCGTGACGACGAGGAGACCCCCGACTGGCTCGGCCAGGTGCTCCCGCCCATGGCCGAAGGCGACACCCTCGAGGAAAAGGGCATCAGCGCCCTGTGCAAATTCACCGCAGCCCCGCCGCGCTACTCCGAGGCGACCCTCGTCAAGAAGCTCGAGGAGCTCGGAATCGGCCGCCCGTCGACCTACAGCTCCATCATCTCGACCCTCACCACGGGCCGCGGCTACATCGTCAAGGGCGACAAGGAGGGCAAGGCCGTCACCGTCGAGAACCTGACCCTCAAGGGCGGCACCATCACCTCCTCCGCCAAGACCGAAATCATCGGCGCGGAGAAGGGCAAGCTCCTCCCGCAGGAAATCGGCATCATCGTCACCGACTACCTCGTGGACCATTTCGCCGACATCCTCGACTATGACTTCACGGCCAACGTCGAAAAGGACTTCGACGAAATCGCCGAGGGCGAAAAGGCCTGGAACAGCGTCATCGCCGAGTTCTACTCGCCCTTCCACCAGAAGGTCGAGGAAAGCCTCGAGGACAAGCAGTACTCCCGCGTGTCCCGCGTCATCGGCACCGATCCCGACAGCGGCGAGACCCTCACGGCGAAATACGGCCAGTTCGGCGCCTATGTCCAGAAAGGCGAAGGCGAGAACCGCCAGTTCGCCAGCCTCTCCAAGGGCCAGCTCATCGAGAACATCACCCTCGAGGAAGCGCTGAAGCTCTTCCAACTGCCCCGCACGGTCGGCCAGATCGACGGGGTGGACGTCATCGTCACCAAGGGCCGTTTCGGTCCGTACATCAAATTCGGCGAGCGGAACGTGTCCCTGCCGCGCGGCACCGACCCCATGAAGGTCGACCTCGAGGCCTGCCGGAAGATCATCGAGAGCGATGGCGGAAAGGCCGGCAACAGCATCATGGCCACTTTCGGCGACATCGAGCTCGTCAACGGTCGCTACGGTCCCTACCTCCGCCGCGACGGCAACAACTACAAGATCCCGCGCGGCACCGACCCCGCCACGCTGACTCAGGAGGCCTGCGAGGCCATCATCGAGGGCGAAGAACCGACAAGCGCCAAACCCCGCCGCCACTTCCCCTTCCGCAGGAAAAAATCATAATCCCCAAGCAATATGGCTACTTATCACATCGACCAGATTGACCAGAAGATTCTCTCGTTCCTGGTTAAGAACGCCCGGATGCCGTTCCTGGAGATTGCCCGCGAGTGCGGTGTCTCCGGCGCCGCCATCCACCAGAGAGTCAAGCGGTTGGAAGCCAACGGCGTCATCACCGGCTCCCGCCTTCTCGTCAAGCCCCAGGCCATCGGTCTGAATGTCTGCGCCTTCATCAGCATCTCCCTCTCCGAGGCCAACAAGTACCCCGAAGTCATCTCCTATCTCAAGAAGATTCCGGAGATCGTCGAATGCCACTTCGTCACCGGCAAGTACGGCATCCTCGCGAAGGTCTACTGCTTCGACAACGACCACCTGATGGAGATTCTCCTGAACACGATCCAGAAGATTCCGTACATCCAGTCGACGGAGACGATGATCTCCCTCGACGAGGCCATCGAGCGCCAGGTGTGGGTCAAGGATTACAAGAATACGAGCTTTTCAGGATCGCTTCCGCAAGGATGAGATCCTCGGGGCAGGTAATCTTGAGGTTGAAACGCTCCCCCTCCGTCCAGGACAGGGGGACGCCTGCTTTGGCGACAACGCTGGCATCGTCCGTAAAGGACGTGTCGAAAGCCTGCGCATAGGCGGCGATAATATCCTCAGAATGAAAGATTTGCGGAGTCTGCGCTCCGTACAGGAAAGAGCGGTCCGGCGACGGGCCGCCTTTTGTTTTCAAAGAGCCGTCCTCCGCCCTTTCCAGCAGTTTCAACGTGTCGGTGACGGGGGTCACGGGGATGAGGGCGCGGACGCTGTCCATCCTCTCGAACATCTCCCGGATCAGCCGGACGGAAACGAGCGGGCGGACCCCGTCATGGACGGCCACGAGCGCACCCTGCGGGATCTCCGACAGGGCATTTTTCACGGAATGGAAACGGGTGATGCCGCCGGCGACAAGCCGCTGCGGCGAGGTGAAACTGAAGCGGATGCACAGCTCCTTCCAGTAGGCGATATGGTCCTTCGGCAGGACGGTGATGAGGCGGATGCCCGGGACGGCCTCGACAAAGCGTTCGAGGGTCCGCAGGAGGATCGGACGGCCGTCCAGCGGGAGAAACTGCTTCGGGGTCGCGGACCCCATCCGGGTCCCGCTGCCGCCGGCCACGACGATCAGGTATTTCGGCTTGTTATCCATATCTACGACAAAGTTAATCAATTTCCATTGATTGTTTTTGAAATTGCCGGATTTCTTCGTAATTTTACACCCTATTTAAATTCCGGTAAAAGACTTTAATCAGATATGGCTTTTTCTTTTCTGACACAGGAACTGGCTATCGACCTCGGAACGGCCAACACCGTCATCTTCCAGAACGACCAGATCGTTCTCGACGAGCCGTCGATCGTGGCCATCGACAACAATACGGGCAAGTGCATCGCCCTCGGCCAGAAGGCCAAGCTCATGCATGAGCGCGTGAACCCGGGCATCAAGACCGTGCGCCCGCTGCGGGACGGCGTCATCGCCGACTTCAACGCCGCCGAGATGATGATCCGCGGTTTCATCAAGCAGGTCAACGGCCGTCGCCGCCACATCCTGCAGCCGAACCTCAAGATCGTGGTCGGCATCCCTTCCGGCTCGACGGAAGTCGAGATCCGTGCCGTCCGTGACTCCACGGAGCACGCCGGCGGCCGCGACGTCTTCCTGATTTTCGAGCCGATGGCAGCGGCCCTCGGTATCGGTCTCGACGTCGAGGCGCCGAAGGGCAACATGGTCGTCGACATCGGCGGCGGTACGACCGAGATCGCCGTCATCTCCCTCGGCGGCATCGTCCAGCAGGACTCCATCCGCGTCGCGGGTGACGTCTTCACGGCCGACATCCAGAACTACCTCCGCCAGCAGCACAACATCAAGGTCGGTGAAATCACCGCCGAGAAAATCAAGCTCGCCGTCGGCGCGGTCATTCCCGAGCTCGACGAGGAGCCCGAGCCGTTCACGGCCCGCGGACCGAACCTCATGACGGCCCACCCGGTGGACGCCACGGTCAACTACCAGGAGATCGCCCACTGCCTCGACAAATCCGTCGCCCGCATCGAAGCGGCCATCCTCCATGTCCTCGAGCAGACTCCCCCGGAGCTCTACTCCGACATCGTCGAGAACGGCATCTTCCTCAGCGGTGGCGGCGCCTTGCTGCGCGGCCTCGACAAGCGCCTCACCGAGAAGGTCAACATCCCGTTCCACGTCGCCGAGGACCCGCTCCGCGCCGTGGCCCGCGGTACCTGCATCGCCCTGAAGAACACGGATAACTATTCCTTCCTCATGCGCTGATGCCAAGACAGAAAAGGAGCATATTCCGGATCCTATTCGCGACAGCAATCTTCATCCTGATGGAGGTTGCTGCGCTGCATTTTCTATCCGGCAGCGGCTCCATGCAGCGCATCTGGATCGCCCGCGTCTCCCACGGCGTCCAGCGCAACGTCTGGGGATGGACGGAAAGCGTCCGCTACTATTTCTCGCTGGACGGGCAGAACCGCACGCTCGCCGAGGAGAACCTCCGGCTGCGGGATGCGCTGAACCGCTATACCGACCTCGACAGCGAGGCCGGCCTCGACGCCGTCCTGTCGCAGCTGCCCCCGTCGGGCTTCGATTACGTCTGCGCCAAGGTCGTGAAGATGAGCGGCAACAAGCAGCACAACTACCTGATCATCGACAAAGGCTCCGAGGACGGCGTCGCCCCGCAGGACGGCATCGTCACGAGCCGCGGGGTGATCGGCAT
Organism: uncultured Bacteroidia bacterium; assembly: GCA_902768665.1. Lineage (GTDB taxonomy): Bacteria > Bacteroidota > Bacteroidia > Bacteroidales > UBA932 > Cryptobacteroides. The sequence goes on from CACXMA010000002.1 coordinate 113,589, forward strand.
CGTGGAAGCCGTCGGGGACCATTACGCCTACGCCATCTCCCTGCGGAACAAGGATATGAGCATCAGCGCCCGGCTCGGCCTGAGCGGCGCCTCCGGCCCGATGAGCTGGGACGGCCGCAGCGCCAACGGCGCCATCCTCCGCGAGATTCCGCTGCAGTACCGCTTCGAGGCCGGGGACACGGTCTACACCAGCGGCCACTCCTCCATTTTCCCGCCGGACATCCCGCTGGGGACCACCGGAGAGGCGAAAATCGTCAACGGAGCGACCTGGGAGATCGAGGTCGACATGTTCCAGGATTTCTCCACGCTGAAGTACGTCGCCGTCGTCCGCAACACGGGCGAGGCTGAAATCCGCGCCCTCGAGGAGAGGGTCGCCGCCGAAGGAGGGGCGAAACGATGAAACCGACCCGCATCAGTTTCTTCTGGATGTTCGTCATCCTGACCTTCGCACAGATGCTCATCACCAACTACCTGCATCTGAGCTACTACATCACGCTGAGCATCCTGCCGACGCTGATTCTCTTCCTCCCGATCCGCATCGGGACCGTCGGCGCCATGATCATCGCCTTCCTGACCGGCTTTGCCGTCGACTTTTTCGCCGAGGGGCTCATCGGCCTCAACATGCTGGCCCTCGTTCCCGTCGCCTTTGTCCGCCGGCAGCTGCTGACGCTCGTCTTCGGCGGGGAAATCTTTGCCCGCCAGGAGGATCCCTCCGCCAGTAAAAGCGGCTTCGGTGCCGTCCTGCTGGCCATTCTGCTGGCCCAGGCGCTCTTCCTCGGCATCTATATCTGGGCCGACGGCGCAGGCATGCGCCCGATGTGGTTCAACCTCCTGCGCTTCGCCTGCTCGCTCGGCGCCGGGACCGCCCTGTCGCTGTTCGCCGCTGACCTGCTCTCCGGGGACGACCGAAAAAACTGACCACCATGGAGCAGCCGCAGCAGAACAACCGCCATATCAAGCTGGCAATAGGCCTGCTGGTATTCGCCGCGATCCTGCTCGGCAAAATTTTCTATATCCAGGTCGTCGACAAAAGCTACCGCCAGGAAGCCATTGCGAACGCAATGGTCTATGAGAGCATCAACCCGACCCGCGGGGTCATCTACGACCGCAACCACGAGATTCTGGTCGGCAACAAGGTCGCCTACAACATCATGGTCACGCCCCGGGAGGTGCAGGAATTCGACACCCTCGCCCTCGCCCGGGCGCTCGAGGTAGAGCCGGCCTGGATCGCCCAGAAGCTGGCGGAATATGAGCGCGACCGCCGCAGGATCGGTTTCCAGTCCGTCGTCATGATGCGGCATGTGCCCGCCGAGATCTATATCCGCTTCGAGGAGATCAAGTTCAAGTTCCCCGGCTTCAAGGGCCAGGTCAGCAGCATCCGCGACTACCCCATCAACGCCGGCGGCAACCTCCTCGGCTATGTTTCCGAGGTCAACCAGGCCTATATCGACAAAGACCCGGAGAACTACCGCCCCGGCGACTTTGCCGGCCGCACCGGCCTCGAACTGGCCCGGGAGAAGGACCTTCGCGGCGAGAAGGGCTACCACGTCTTCCTCCGCAACGCCCGGAACCAGATTGAAGGCGCCTACAACGACGGCGCCGACGACAAGGAAGCCATCCCGGGAAAGGACATCGTGACGACGATCGACGCCTCCCTCCAGCAGTACGGGCAGGAGCTGATGGCCGGCAAGGTCGGTTCCGTCGTGGCCATCGAGCCGGGCAGCGGCGAGATCCTGGCGCTGATTTCGAGCCCGTCCATCGACGTCAACGTGCTGGCCGACTTCGGCAACAACTACAAAGCCCTGGTGAGCGACCCCTACAAGCCGCTGATGGACCGCGCCGTCCAGTCGGCCTATCCTCCCGGCTCGGTCTTCAAGCTCGTCAACGGCCTGATCGGCCTGCAGGAAGGGGTGCTGAAGCCGTCGGACCTCCACCCCTGCAACAGGGGCTATTACTACACCAAGACCCGCAAGCTCGGCTGCCACGCCCACCGCAGCCCCATCAACCTCGAGGAAGCCGTCATGATGTCCTGCAACGCCTATTTCTGCTACGTGCTCAAGGACATCCTCGAGAACGACAAATACGGCTCGATCCAGGAAGCCTTCGACCAGTGGAACGCCTATGTCCACAGCTTCGGTTTCGGCGAGAAGCTCGGCAGCGACTTCCCCTCGGAGCTGAGCGGGACGATCCCTACCTCCGCCTACTATGACAAACTCTACGGCCGCCGCGGCTGGCGATTCCAGACCATCGTCTCGCTGTCCATCGGTCAGGGCGAAATCGGCGTCACACCGCTGCACATCGCCAATCTCTGCGCCACGGTGGCGAACCGCGGTTTCTACTACATCCCCCATATCGTCAAGGATTCCGAGGGGGTGGAGATTGACCCGAAATACCACGAGAAGCACTATACCATGGTCGATCCCGAGCACTTCGAGAAGGTGATTCCGGGCATGTGGCGGGCCGTCAACGGCGGACCGAGCTCCGGCGGTACGGCCTGGCGCGCCGCCGTCCCCGGACTGGACCTCTGCGGCAAGACGGGCACCGCCCAGAATCCCCGCGGAGACGACAATTCCGTCTTTATCTGCTTCGCGCCGAAGGATGATCCGAAGATCGCCATCGCCGTCTATGTCGAGAACGGCGGTTTCGGCGCGTCGGTGGCCGCCCCCATCGCCTCGCTGATGGTGGAAAAATACCTGACCGGGCAGGTGAAACGGACGGAGATGGACAGGGAGGTCCGGCAGAAGGACCTGATGCACAAAGTCAAAAAGGATTAGCCATGCTGGGAGCCAGGGAAAGAGGAATGAAACAGTCGTTCGACTGGGTGCTGGTGGGGGTTTACCTGCTGCTGGTGCTCATCGGCTGGGTCAATATCTATTCCGCCGGGCACACCGCCGAGGCGGGATCCATCGTCGACTTCGGGACCCGCGCCGGAAAGCAGTTCTTCTGGATCCTGACGGCGATCGGACTGGCCGTTTTCGTGCTGTTCGTCTTCAGTGCGCGCCTTTGGGAGGGGGTGGCCGTTCCGGTCTACCTTTTCGTGCTCCTGCTGCTGGCGGCGGTCATCTTCCTCGGCGTGGAGGTCAAGGGATCGCGGTCGTGGTTCGAATTCGGGCCCGTGCGCTTCCAGCCGGCGGAAATATCGAAAATATCGACTTCGCTCATGCTGGCGATGGTCATGGGGCGGCTCGGCTTCAAGATGGGCCGGGCCAAGGATTTCCTGACGGTCGTCGCCGTGCTCGCCGTCCCGATGATGATCATCCTGGCGGAAAAGGAGACGGGGTCGGCGCTCGTGTATCTCGGCTTCATCTTCGTGATGTACCGGGAGGGCCTGTCCGGCTGGCTGCTGACCCTGCTGGGCAGCTGCGTGCTGCTGTTTATCCTGACGCTGACGGCATCCCCTTACGTGGCCGTGCTTGTCCTGACGGCGATCGCCGTGCTCTCGAACGCAGTCGTCAGCGGCAGATTCTGGAAATGGACGCTCTGGGGAGGGCTGTTCATTGCTGCTTTCGCCCTGCTGGCCTGGGGACTGGAAAAGGGCTACCTGCCGGCCCTGGTGGCGAAGATCGAGCCGATGTGGGTCCTTATCGGCACGCTCGCCGTCGTTGTGACGGTCATGGCCTGGCGCTGCTTCCGCCGGCCGAACCGCTTCCTGGTCCATTCGATCCTTGGCTTCCTGGGCGGTCTCGTGCTGATCTTCTCGGTGGATTTCATCTTCGACCACGTGATGCAGGAGCACCAGCGCAAGCGCATCGAGGTGCTACTCGGCATGAAGGAGGACCCTTCGGGCGTCGGATATAACGTCCACCAGTCAATGATCGCCATCGGCTCGGGCGGGGTCGACGGGAAAGGTTACATGCAGGGCACCCAGACGGCCTTCGGCTTCGTCCCCGAGCAGTCGACCGACTTCATCTTCTGCACCGTCGGCGAGGAATGGGGCTTTGTCGGCTGTCTGATCGTCATCGCGCTGTACGTGTTCATGATCCTCCGCATCCTGCACGACGCCGAAGCGTCCCGGGAGGCCTTCACCCGCATCTACGGCTACTGCGTCGCCGCGTGCATCTTCATGCACCTGTTCATCAACATCGGCATGACCATCGGCATCATGCCCGTCATCGGCATCCCCCTGCCGCTGCTCAGCTACGGCGGCTCCTCCCTGTGGGCCTTTACCGTGCTGATTTTCATCTTTATCGCCCTGGACCATCAGGAAAAGAAATATTTTTAGTACCTTTGCAACCCCAACCTCCCGCCTTGGTGGTGGAATGGTAGACACGAGGGACTTAAACGTGCCAATGGCACAATTGAGTGCGCGCTCTGAAAAGAGAGACGTAGAATGTCGTAAATTCAAGGAAGCCTTAGCGGGTAATGCCGATGGTAATCTTGAGCCAAGCCTTCGAGAGAAGGAAGGTGCAGAGACTAGACACGACACACCTAAAGGGTTTAACCCCATGGTGAAGGAATAGTCCGGACCACAAACAGCGATGGTGGCGAAAGCCATAGTGGCAAGAAAATCCCTTGGCCCGAAACGGCCGTGCGGGTTCGAGTCCCGCCCGAGGCACGCAAAAGCGACGGAGATGTCCCCGATAAGGGGACATCTCCGCATATAAAGGCCGATAATTGCGGAGATGTCCCTGTTTTTGGACCATCTCCGCAGTTTTTAACCACAAAGCACCGACATGGTGGCTTTAATGAGCGCCGTCAAGTAATCCCTGTCATCCACATCGCTGATATAGAAGTAGTCTTTGGCTCCTTCATACGGAGGCCGAAGGATGACTTCCTTCAGGACGGCCCTGCCGGGCTCTGTCACTTTCACATAGAAGTTGTTGTCACAGATGAGCCCGAAGAGAACACCGTCGCAGTAGATGCAATAATCTCCCATCATCTTTTTCACGGCAATCTCACCGGCGCCGGAGCACTGGTCGATGATAAATTGGACGAAGTCTGGATTGCTAGCCATTTCGATTAATTACAGATGCCTTTGATAATCCATTTTCTCGTGGAGAATACGATCTACCTGGATTGAGCCCTCTTTGTGCTTCTTATAAAAGATAATGTGATGTCCGACCTTAAAACCAAAGAGCCCCGGTTTGATGACATCATATCTCTTTTCAAGGAAAACAGGCAGATTGTTCAATCCCTGAATAGCGCCATATATCTGCCGATAATAGATGACCGCCTGTTCTTCC
>CACXMA010000003.1 GCA_902768665.1 uncultured Bacteroidia bacterium
CGCCCTCCCTCCCCGTTCAACAAACTACAAATAGAACTCGCCCTCGTAGACGGTATGGTCGGCCGTCTCGATGGTCAGGACATAATGGCCGGAAAGACCGCTCGCGGGAACCAGAACGGCGCCGTCCGACGTGTCGAACTCCGTTTCGTACCAGTCCCCTGCCGTCGATGTCAGCCTCACCGTCACATCGCCGATGGATTCGCTGCACCCAAGCATCACGCCGGACAGCGTGTCGAAGTACTCCGCGAAGAACGGTACGGCCGTACGGGGGGCACCCTCCGGTTTGTTTGACTCTTTTACTACAACATGGATAATAACAGGATCATCCTCCATTGTAGCACCTAATGGTAGAGTGAGGGCATTAGGAATTGGCATTGCCATCACAGCCGTTGCGAACACTAGCCCGCATAACGACATAATTGCTTTTGATTTACGCATAATTGTATGAATTAATCCAATACAAAGTTACGCGTCAATAGCGGGCAATCAAAAAAAAGCGCCTAACATTTTTGGCGCTATCATATTAATAATCAATAATATAAAAAATCTAAAATCTAACAGCTCTTTACATCTTGGGAATTGTGTGTTTTTGAAAGAACTCCTTGTAGTCTTCCTCGGGAAGAAACGATAACTTGGCCCGATACCGATACAGCCTCTCACTGATTACATAATCAGGAATCGCACTTAAAAAAGAAATCGTCTTTACAGGGAAACCGCAAAAGTAGCAGATAAGGATGTCATAATCCTCTTTCTTAAGAAGTGGAGTCCTCTTATGCTCTTTCTTCTCAAACTCTGAGACAGTATTCCGAAGTCTGGAAAAACGGCCGCCGGTAGCCACTTCGTATGTAACCTCAAGGGTATCTATAAAGGAGTGATCAGAACGGAGATGTTCCAGATCTTTCTTGAACAAAGACAACAACTCTTCCTTTGTTGCGACCCCTTTCTTTTCTTTGAACCATTCAAGTCCCTTGTTATTGTATTCAAAATACTTATCGGCAATACTACGCATCGAACGGATTCTCTCATTCAGAAAGCCTTCCAGAATACCAGAAAGCCGGGAATCACGCTCCTGCAATAGTTCTATATCATTGCAAACCTGTAAAGTGTCAGACAGGCTCTTCTCAAGAGCCCGCCTCTTTCTACGCATTAACAACAGCAAAAGAAAAACAATGAGAATGATTACTGCGATAGACAGGCCGAATACGCGTGAACGGTAAACAATCTCCCGCTGTTTTTTCTCAGCAAGTTGGTTGTAGTAAACTCCCAGTGAGTATCCAACTGACTGCTCTGTAATTCGGCTTATCTCGGCAGTTTGATCACGGAGTGAGTTTTCTAAAGAATTTAACGCCTTTTCGTATTCCCCGCGATGTTTAAATAACAAATACCATTCATGGGAAATCCCTTTGAAGCCATCAGACATAGAAAGGCGCTCTGCTTCCTGCATTATTTCGTTCGCCGTTTCTATCGCTCCCTTCTGTTCATATATTTGAGCCAAAGCACTCAGATCTCTGGATCTTAACGGCAACGGCTCATCGCATGTCTGACTCAACGTATAATAATAAAGTGCACTGTCTATCTGCTGATGTGTCTGATAAAGAAAGCATTCGGCATATGTTCGACTTGCTTGAGAAAATAAAGACCCGGAACTCAGATTTCGGGACAGCATCTCTGAGAGGATGGCTTTGCTTTCGGAAAACCGCATTGCACTTTTCAGCGTGATAGCCTTCGATAGACGCGCATAATCTGCATATAAGGTATCCCCAGCTTTCTCAAAAGCGCTGATTGCCTCTTCGCATTTTTCAGCAGCTTTCCCATAATCCATTATATCATTCAGAATATACGCCTGAGCACGTAAAGAAAGGCCGTTATAATGCCAGTCAGATAGCTCGTTTGCCAGGGTTCTGCTGCGCTCGAAAGATATCATGGCCGGAACGTATTCCCCTGCATTCCCTTCTATCGTTCCTGCATAATACCAACTCATCATGGCATCACGGTTACTCTCCTCTCCATAATAATCCAAAGCCGGACGGATGATCGACATATCTGTCGTATCTATATAATTCCGGTCCAGCGCCTTACTATACAGTAAAGAATACTTAGCCCGGTCCTTCGGCGTCGTCAACGCTGAAGTTGGGAATGATGTCAGATAGTCTAACGCAATAGCCGGTTCTGAATCCAAGACTGATTCAGCCTTTGCCAGTTGTCTGCGGACTTCTTGATTCGTACAAGAAGGGACTACAAGTATCATACTTATCCCAACAATAAGGTCTATCGCTTTCATAATGGGCATTTTCACCAAGATACAAAGAATTCCCCGAAAGAAAAAGACCGCCGGAAACTTATTATATGGAAGTGTGGATTAATTCATACAAATCACTTTCCGGCAGTCGGGAATACACAAAAAAAGCGAGGTGTTACTCAACCCCGGCAGGTCTAGGAACCTTTATGAGTTTTTTTATAAGTAACACCTGCGCTAAAAGCGCAGGCATCGCTACTTATCGAAGCTCATAAAGTGAAATTTCCTAGATTTCCGGGGACTTCGAACAGCGCTAACGCTTGCTTATATGTCTTGTATTACACTTTCTTGTAATCCACTGCAAGTTTACACAATTATTCTCAGAATAACAAACCTCGTGAACAAAAAGGGGCGTTTCTTGTTCACGAGTTGGGCAAAACAGTGAACCCATGAACAAAAACATGGGGTTTTTGTTCACGGGTTCGGAGGATTCCACGGACGGAGCCGTGGAATGACAATAAAAAAGATTCCACGGACAAGCCGTGGAATGACGGGACGGACGGGCCGTGCTTATTATTCCCAAATATGGGCGTACTTGTCGGCCAGGAGGGGCTTCAGGGCGCGGGCGGGGATGTTGACCTGGATGAGACCGTAGGCATAGGCCGCGATCTCGTAAGGGTTGAAGTAGTAGCTGATGCCATCCTCGTCGATCGTGAAGTTGTCGTTGGGCTGGATCCCTTCATCCCAAAGGAGTATACCCTCCTCGTAATCATCTTCTTCCTCCAGATACTTCAGCAGCAGGGCGGAGAGTTCCTCCTGGTAACCCTCGCGGAAAAGCTGCCCCTCGCGGAGGCGGCAGCCGGTGCTGAGGTCGATGACAATCGGCGTGAAATAGTAATAGCCGTGGGCCGCGCCGAACATGTACTGGGAGCCCGCTATATTATAATTGGTATAGCCCTTGGGTGCCGTATGGGAGAATTCGCCGGACAACTGCCAGTCTCCGCTTTTCATGTACATTTCCTCCTCTTCGTCCTCTTCGCCGTCCCAGATGCCGTCCTCGAACCACTCGCGAACGGGCGCTTCATTGGCGATGGCAAGGGACTTGACCTGCGGGTTCTCCTTGCCGAACATTGCCTTGCCGATCGCGCAGTTCATACTGTCGAGAACGACCTGGGGGAGGCGATCGTCGATGACATATTCCACCGAAAGGATATACTCGACACTGTAGTCCTTCCGCAATTGGAGGGTCTTGGCATCCGTGAAGCACTCGATCTTGAGACTGTCCGCGACAAGGACGGTTTCCTCCCCGGGCACGGCCGGAGCATTGCCTTTCTTGTCCTGTTTGCACGAAACGCCGACCAGCAGCGCCAGGCCCGTCAGGGCCGTCAAAACCAATAATCTTTTCATTTTGCGAGTTGTTTTTTGATCAGTTCGAGTTTAACGGCGGGGCCATAGGCATACTCGCCGACACTGATGGAGTCGAGCAGATAGAGGTCGCTCCCCCGGAAGAGGGTCGACTCGGCGCTGCGGCGGATTTCGTGGATCTTGTCCACGGACTCCTTCGGCACGATCAGGTGGCAGGGAATGACATAGGCGACCGGATTGAGCGCCACGGCATGGGCCACGGCCCGCACGCCCTGCGGATTGTCGACCCGGGCCGCAAGGTCGCTGTAGCTGAGGAGGGTAACAGATTCCACGGACGAGCCGTGGAATGACGGGGCGGCGTCATTGCCAGCGCATGCGGGCAATCCGTGGGTCAGGTCATAGAGGGCCTTCCAGACGGATTTCTGGAACTTGGAGCCATAGAGGCAGAGGTCCTCCCAGCGGAGGGTTTTCCCGAGCTCGACGAGCTCGTCCGTGGTGATCTTGCGGGTTGCGATCCGCTCCACCGCGTCGGGGGAATGGGCGGCGATGCGGGCGGCGATGCCGGCAAAGTGGCGGTAATCGGCCGCGATCGAGGCGACCTTTCCGTCGATTTCAGTGACGATCCATTTCATGGGCAGCGGTATTGGATGCCACGGACAGGCCGTGGCATGACGTTTAATCGTTGTTCAGTTCCCCGATGTCGACCGGACGGGGCGTGGGGTCGCCCATCAGGTAGCGGGTATAGTGGTCGGCCATCTTCCAGAAGAAGAACTCGTTCATGTCGCCGAAACCGTGGCGCTGGCCCGGCAGTACGAGCATGTCGAAGCGCTTGTTGGCACGGATGAGGGCATCCACAACGCGATAGGTGTTCGACGGGTGGACATTGTCGTCGATGTCACCGGTGACAAGCAGCAGGCGTCCCCGGAGGTTCCGCGCCAGCTCGGGGTTCGTCGCGACACGGATGGTGTAGGTCGTGTCGGTCTCGGTGATCTTCTCGCGGATGCCGTGGTGCTGCTCGCTCCACCAGCGGTTGTAGATGTTGTTGTCGTGGTTGCCGGCACAGGAGACCGCCGCCTTGAAGAAGTCGGGGTAGGTCAGGATGGCCGCTGTCGACATGAATCCGCCGCCGCTGTGGCCATGGATGCCGACACGGTTCATATCCATCCACGGATAGCGCTCGCCAAGCTGCTGGATGGCATATTTCTGGTCCTCCAGGCCGTAGTCGCGCAGGTTCCCGTAGCCGTAGTTGTGGTACCATTTCGAGCGCATCGGATGGCCGCCGCGGTTGCCGACGGTCACGACGATGAAGCCGAGCTGCGCCAGGCGGTCGGTGCGGGTCATGCCCTGGCTCCAGGAGATGTTGACGGCCTCCACCTGCGGACCGGGATAGACGTAGTCGCAGACGGGATAAACCTTCGTGGAGTCGAAGTCAAAGGGCTTGTAGATGGCGCCGTAAAGGTCCGTCACGCCGTCCGCCGCCTTGACCTTGAAGCGCTCCGGGAAGCGGTATCCGGCCTCGAACAGACGGGAGAAGTCGGCCTCTTCGAGGTCCATGACCGGGCGGCCGGCCGCGACGTCAATCAGCACGACAAAGGGCTTGGCATCCACCCGGGAGGCGTTGGCAACGAGGTATTTCGCATCGTCGGAGGCCGTCGCGAGGACGTCCATGTCATCCATGTCGAGCTTGACGGGCGTACCGCCGCCCACTCCGACGCGGTAGTTGTGCATCTGGTAAGGATTCTCGCCCGGGACCATGCCGGAGGCGCTGAAGACCACATACTGGCCGGTCGCGCCGAGGATGGACTCGACATGGTAGGCACCCTCCGTGAGGTTGCGCTTCAACGTTCCGTCCGGGCCATAGAGATAGAGGTTGGCCCAGCCGTTGCGCTCGCTCCACCAGACGAAGTCGCCGCTGGGGAGGAACACCGGGTCGCGCCACTCCTGGTAGGTGTTCATCCGTTCGCTGACGAGGGTTTTCGTGCTGTCGGCATCAACCCCGACATAGCAGAGGTCGATCTTGTGGAGGTCGCGGCTGAGGCGGTACATGTAGAAGCCTTTGTCGTCGCCGATCCAGCGCATGCTGTAGAAATCCCTGGCGGCTTCGGCAGCGGTAAGATCCGCATTCAGGATCGAGGCGTCCTGGTCCTTGAACGCCGCCATCGCGACCTCGCGGGAGGTGCCGGCATCGACGTCAAAGATATGCAGGGTACCCTTCGGAGCCGGTTCGCCGGGCATCTGGTAGTGGTAGGTCTCGAGGGTCGGACGGGGCCGGCTCACGGCGTTGATGACCCAGAGCTTCTTCACCGGCGACATGTCCCAGCGGATGATGGAGAAATGGCGGCTGTCCGGCGACCAGCTGATTTGCGGGAAGTTGCGCTTGGTCGTGTCCGTCACGGTGTCGCCGCGATAGTTGCCCCCCATCCAGGACCATTCGGCCGTGCCGTCCGTCGTCAGGGCGCGCTCGACGATGAGCGAATCCTTCGGGTCCTCCGTGGCAAGACGCAGCGAAGTGGAGTCCATCACGAACAGATTGTGGTTCCGGAGATAGACGCCGCGGGTGCCGTCGGGGGAGACACTCGCCCAGCTGGGATAGCGGTCCTTCTGCTCCTGCGTCGTGAAAGTCAGCTCTTTCGAGGCGATCTCATAGGTGAAATGATAAAGAACCGTGCCCTCCTGTGTCCGGCCGAGCGAGTCGGTCTTCGGACGGGTCGACTGGATGTCGAACTCGAAGTACTTGTCCTCCTTGAGCTCCAGGTCCTGCATCGGGATATGGGCGGCATCGAACGGATCGCGCACGATCTCAGTAAGCTGCATGGCCAGTTTTTCCATGTCGAACACTTCGGTCTTGGACTTTTTCGCCGGATCGACGATATAGTATTTCGTCCCCTCGGCGGTCTTCCAGCTGTACCAGAACTTGTCGCTCCCGACGAACCAGTTCGGGCTGATGCGGGTCGAATAGACCATCTGGGAGATTTTCTTCTGCGAGAAGCGTTCGGCGAGGCCGTAGTTGGCCCTACGGACATACTTTTCTTTTTCAGGAGCTTTCTGCGCCGCGGCCGTCAGCGCCAGGCAGCCCAGCAGGACGGCAATGGATAGGATCTTTTTCATCATATTGTTGTCATTTCGAGTTTGCTTACGGTGTCATTTCGAGCGAAGTCGAGAAATCTAAAACATCGGAATCTTCGGCACCGCCCACATTCCGTTATCGTCCTTGCAGATGACGAGGGTAAAACCTTTCAGGCCCTTGGAGGAGACGGTAACCCGCGCCTCGGAATAGCCGGTGGGCCTGGTCATGCGGATGGCGATGGTGCCGAGTCCGGCGAGGGTCCGGAAGGAAGTGCTCTTGAACGGCGTGTGGGAGGTCGGGTCGCCGGCGTCGACATAGACTATCTCGGCAGCGCCTTTCACCTTGACCTTGATGAGATTGTCCGCCGTCGGGACGATCCGCCGCTGGTTGTCCAGCACGCGAAGGTCGAGGATGAGCAGCTCGGACGGATCCAGATAGTTGTCGCCGATGACGTAGTCGCTTTCCGCAATGCCGCCATACTCCGGGCGCGGGCCGTGGCCGGTCTCGTAGGTCAGCCCGAGGGAGCTCGGCTTTCCGGTGGTCTCCACGGCATCCGTGGCCCAGATCTCGCCGTCCTTCCAGGTGACGACCTCCACCTTGCCGGGCTCATAGACGACATCGTCCCAGACGAGGCGGTACTCGCCCTCGCCCTTGCGGCGGACGCCCTGGGACCTGCCGTTGACAAAAAGCTCGCCGCTGTCACCGGAACTATAGACATGCACGGGCGTGATTTGACCCTCGCGGCCCTCCCAGTTCCAGTGCGGCAGGATATGGGCCATCGGCACATCGGGGCGCCAGCGGGACTGGTAGAGCCAGTAGCGGTCCTTGGGGAAGCCCGCCAGGTCGATGATGCCGAAATAGCTGCTGCGGGACGGCAGGGGAATGTCGCTGACGCTGTTGCCCCAGGACTCGAGCATGGCCCGGTAAGCGGCCTTCTCCTCCTCGGTATGGAAGTTCGAGAGGACGGATATGTCGAGGTTGTACGGGGTCGGCTCGCCGAGATAGTCAAAGCCGGTCCATACGAACTCGCCGGCGCACTCGGGCACGCGGTCTTCGTAGAACCACTCGTAATCGGGCTTGGAGGCCCACCCCGGGGCATAGAGGTCATACGAGCTGACCTGGAACGGGAAACCGCCGTCGATCCAGCCCTTGCCCTTGTCCTGTTCCACCGGGAAGAGATAATACCCGCGCGTGGAGATGCAGGAGGCCGTTTCGCTGCCGAGGAACGGCTGATCCGGGTGGTCGTCGCGGAACTTCTCGTAGGCGTGCGGCTTGTAGTTGAAGCCATAGACGTCCTGTGTCGCGGCATATCCCGTCGAGGCGGCCCAGACGTTGTCGTTGCCGGCCGTGGTCGGACGGGTCGGATCCTCGCGGTGGGCGATGTCCGTAAGCATCTGCGGGATCCACCAGCGCGTGCTGTCGCCCTGCTCGCCGCATTCGTTGCCGATGGACCACAGGACCACGGACGGGTGGTTGCGGTCGCGGCGGATCATGGCGACAAGGTCCTTCTCGGCCCACTCCTCGAAGAGTTTGGCATAGCCATTCGGCTTCTTCGGATAGGTCCATGTGTCCGTGAGCTCATCCATTACGAGGAAGCCCATCCCGTCGCAAAGGGAAAGCAGTTCGCGCGCCGGGGGATTGTGGGAGGTACGGATGGCGTTGCAGCCCATATCCTTCAGCATGTTGAGGCGGCGCACCCAGGCCGATTTGTTCCAGGCCGCGCCGAGACCGCCGGCATCGTGGTGGAGGCAGACCCCCTTGAGGAAGGTCTTCTCGCCGTTGAGATAGAAGCCGTCGGGTCTGAACTCCGCGCTGCGGATGCCGAAATAGATCTTCCGGTGGTCTACAAAAGCTTCCTTACCCTCGACGGTAGGGACAGTAACGACATGGAGGGCATACTGATAGGGGCTGTCGGGCGACCACAGCTTCGGCTCCTTGACGAGGATCTGCCCGCGGATGACCTGCCCGTCTTCCAGCTGTGACACCTCTCCGTTGTAGGACATATCCCAGTTGATCCTGTCGAGATCGTCCAGGTTTTCCGACCTTTCCGTCACCACAAAGAAATAGCGCAGGCCGGACTCACACCGCTTGCGGACCGTCATGGCGACATTGACCAGCGCGGCTCCGTCGCCGATCTGCGTCGTTACGGCGATGCCGTTGTAATCCGGAGCCACTTTGTAGCAGCGCCGGATCCAGACGTTGCGGTAGATGCCGCCGCCCGGGTACCAGCGGGAGCTGTCCTCGGGATTGTCGAGATGGATCGCAATGACATTGTCCCCGACATGCAGCGCCGGGGTCAGGTCCACCTCCCAGGAGGCGTAGCCGTAAGGCCAGCCGCCGACATTCTGCCCGTTGACCCAGACGGTCGCATGGGACATCGCGCCGTCCACCTCCAGCAGCACCAGGCCGCGGAGGTCGTCCTCGCTCACCTGCAGGTGCTTGCGGTACCATGCCTGTCCCCACCAGGCGAGTTTGCCGGTTTCGCCGGGATAGTCCTGCTTGAAATCCCCCTCCACGCCCCAGTCGTGCGGAAGGTCCAGCGTCCGCCAGCCCTTGTCATTGAATCCGGGCGCAGAGGCGTCGGCCTCGGTCAGCTTGAACTTCCAGCCTTCGTTGAAACTCTCCAGCCCATGGGCTTTCCCATGGGGCTGCTGGGCCGGGAGGCCGATTGCCAGCAAGGCCGTCACAGCGGCCAGAAACAGTTTTCTTATCATAGGTGAACGTCGTAATAAACCTTTTCGGATGTGCCGTCATAGTATTCCAGGCGGACCATATAGGTATGGTCGCCGGCAGCGAGACCGGAGACGGCGGGCGGGGTCATGACAGGCACACCGTCGAGATACCACTGCGTGGAATAGACCGTCTTTCCGGCCGGAGCGACCAGTGCCGGGACATCTTCCGCCACCCGGATGGAGGCGATGCCCAGCTTGCTGAATGTCACGGGATCCGGCGCGCTCATGGTCGCCGAGACGACAAAGTTGAAATACTGCCCGCTGAAGGTCGTGGCCGACCAGCCGGTGGATGTCAGGAAATTTTTGCTCGTATAGTGGCCGTCGGTGCTGCTTGCCTGCGGACCGTACATATTGATATTGTATTCCGTCGTGGACAGGCCCGTCAGGCCGTAGCCGATGTAGACGTCCTTTCCCGCCGGAATCGTCAGGCCGGCGTCGCTGATGTCGGCCGTCGTCATGCCGCCGGGCACGAAACGGTCCGTCACCTCGCGCAGCAGGGTCCTTTCGTCCCCGAAGTCGACGATGACGTACGCCTTGTCGAAGAGGGTCGGCGAGGCCTTGAAGGAGATCGATTCGAGCCGGTTGCCCACATAGCCGGCCGCCGCCAGCTCCGCGGCCGTGTACCGGAAGGCCAGCGCGCGCGTTTCGCTTCCGGAGCGGGTGCTGTAGAATGTCAGCGAAGGGTCATATTTCAGCAGGTTGCCGTGGGCGCCTTCGCCCACGCCGCTCAGGTAGAAATCCTGTTTGATGATCCCGCTCTCGGCGGGAACATTCAAGGCGATGGAGACATAACCGTTTTTGGAAACGGTCAGGATCTGGTCCGCGGAGGCGGAATCCGGCAGAATGAACTCATAGTAGCCCGAGGCGTCCGTCTCCACATAGCGGTCGCCCGTCAGCAGGGCCGGGGCGGCAAAGGGATGGATCGACTGCGTCAGCACGACCCGGGCCCCGGCGACGGGAAAGCCGGAGGTATTGGTCACCGTTCCGTACATCACCCGCTCGGCCGAAGCTCTGCTGCGGAAACTCACCCGGGTGCCGTCAAAGGCGATGTTCGACAGGAACACGCCGGTTGCCGTGTCGTTCCAGTCCGTCAGCGGCAGGTTCGTCACCTTGTCGATGCCCGGGAAGGCATAGCCCGATGCGCTGGAGGGCCGCAGGTAATAGCAGGGATGCCCGCCGTAGGCATTGATCTTATTGGTGCTTTCCCACAGCTGGCCGGCGGAGTAGCTGCCGGAGACGATGCGGGAGGACTTGTCAACGTGGTAGACCAGCAGGCCCCAGTCCATCAGCGAGCTGTCCCATTTGTCGTTGTCGCGGACCTCCAGGATGAAATATTCGCCCGTCGTAGCGGCATCGCTCCGGAAAGCGACGTTGTTCCGCACGGGGGTAAGGACATGGTCTCCGTCGGTCAGGGCGGGGATGTTCTCCATCCATCCGAGCATGTTGCGCTCCACGGCGCTCAGGTAGGGCGGACGGCGTCCCATGTCGTTGTAGTTGCCGGCGGCCATCAGGTCGAACTTGCCCGTCGTGAAGCTGTTCTCGCCACTCGTGGCGTAATCCGTGTCGTAGAAGTCCGGCAGGCCCAGCGAGTGGGCGAACTCGTGGCAGGTCGTACCGATCGCGCACATGTCGGTGCCGCTGCTGCCCCGAAGCTCGGAGGTGCAGAAATAGCGGTTGAAGGTCTTGCCGCCGAGTGTGCCGAAATTGCCGCTGTTCTGGTGCGGCCAGATGGTGTTGGAAGGGGCGCCTTCGGCCTCGTTGTGGCCCGGATAGTAGAAGAGGACCATGTCGATGTCGCCGTCGCTGTCCGTGTCGTAATCGTCGATGGGAATCTGGCCCGCCAGCAGGCCGTACGCCTCGGTGATGGCCAGTCTCACGCCGTTGTTGTCGTAATACTCCGAGGTCCCGGACAGCGTCACGGGGCCGTAGACATCGAACTCCGGACGGTACTGGCCGCCAGAATTGTCGATATAGTAGTCGCGGACCGATCCGATGGCCCCGCCGTCGCTGTAGCCCGTCTGGTTGAGCATGGCGGTAAACTTTGCGTTGGGGTCGTCGACGGTGTAGGCGATGTCGGAGAATTCCGCGAGGATGCAGAGGATTTTCCGGTCGCCGAAGTTCGTCGCCGGAGCCGTTTCATAGGAGGACCAGGAGGCGCGGCGGCCGATGGCGGCCTGCGAAGCCCGGCGGACACGGGCCTGGTGGACGGAAGGGTCCACGGGGCGGTAGTAGCCGTCCGCGTCCATTTCCACGACACGCCCGGCCGCGTCCGTTGTCCAGTGGAAGTATTCGTCGCCGTGGTTCTGCAGCACGACGACGCTGCCGTCCGGCTGGGTATATCTGTATTTCCCGGGATGGGCCGGGACAGCCAGCGCCGTGACCCAGACGCCGAGAACGAGAACGAGGATTGTCAGAATCTTTTTCATGGCGTCAGAATCGAAGGACGAAATAACTGTGGCTGTCCGTCTCGAGAGTGAGCCTGTCACCGGCGCGGGAGAGAACAGTCAGGGAGACGGATGGCGTGCGGATAACAGTCCCCGCTTCGCTTTCCGTAAAGGTCGCGCTGAGGACATCTCCGGCTTCGGCATCCGTCGGGATGGGACCGACTTCATAGAGGTGGGTCGTCTCGGGAACGAGGAAGCGGACATAGGCGTTGCCCTCCGCTTCATAGACGCTGATCATATCCTTCCCGGGAGTGTATACGTAGGGAGAGACGCCGGCGCGGTAGTTCCAATAGACGCCGAGCTCCGTGGGCGCGCTCGCGGGCACGGGAACGACTTCGAGGGCGGCCATCCGATAGACGTAATTGCGGACGAGGGTGAAGGAGCTCTTGACGGAGCGCTCGAAGACCTTGCCGTCGGCGGTGCTGACGCTGACGGTGAAGCCCTCGGAAAGGGTCAGCGGCGGCAGCGAGAACCAGAACAGCGTGGCATGCTCCGCATCGGCACCGAGGGCCACGGGAGAGGCAGCCGTCAGGGTGATGGCCTTCTCTGTCCCGCTGGCGGCGAATTCGAGCGCAGGGGCATCTCCAGGGGTTACATAGACGGTGCCGGCGAGGTCTTCCCCGCCGCGTCCGGTCAGGGTGATGCTGCTGACGGAAACGCCGTCGCCGTAGAATTTGAATCCGAGACCGCAGCCGACGTTGCGGAAGGAAAGGTGGTCGTCGTCGCTCGTCGCCACCATGACATGGGCCCCGGGGCCGTACGTGCCTTCGCGGTAGGTCTGCGCCGCGGGATAATCCAGCGTCAGCCGGCCGTCCGTATCACAGGCGGCGGATGCCTGGTAGGGATACGCCGCGACGTTCCGGGCCTGCGCCGGGCTGCTCCCGTCGGCGGCGGTCACGGCTTCGAAATCCCCCTCCCCGTCACCGGTGGCGCCGAGGAAGCCGTAGCGGCGGTTCTGTGTCGTTTTCGTGAAGATGGAGATCTCGTCCCCGGCATCCCAGAGGATGCGGTATTCCCCGTCCATATACACTTTCGAGGCATCTTCCATCCCTTCGAAACCGGCATGGAAGAGCGGCTCGGTCATTCTCGTTTCCGGGACCTCCTCAACGACCTCCTCCGCCTCCTTTTCCCGGTCGGAACGGCAGGCGGGCAGCAGGACGAGAAGCACCCCGAGCGGAATATACCATTTATTCAGCATAAGGCACAACCCGTTTAATCGAGGTCGCCCCATCCCTTCTCTCCACCATCCTTCTGCGACTCGTTGGACATACAGGCGCGCTCCACCTCCATTTCCAGCACTTCGCTGGCTGGAGCCATATAATTGAGATTCTTTTCCATAACTCGCAAATATAATCATTTTATCCCGCCTCAACAAAACAATAGCGCTCCGAAAGAATTCGAAGCGCTATCGGTAAGGAAGTGTTCTCCGGATTACTGGAGCATGTTCTCACGGAACTTGTCGATGTCAGCCTTGGAGATACCGATTTCAATGAGGTATTTCTCCACACCGTCGCGGAAGGTCTCGCCGGCGGTCTCGTTGACATATTTCCAGATGACGTTCGCGGCGCCCTTGTAATCGACGGTACGCACCATCTTGGTCTTTTCTCCAGTGGAGGTGGCATAGCCGTTCGGAGCGAACTGGGTGATCTCATACTCCTGGGAGATGTCGCCTTCCGGAACACCGAGGATACCGAGGGTCAGCATGGCGACGGTGCCGGTACGGTCACGTCCGAGGGAGCAGTGGAAGTAGACGGGCTTCTGCTTGTCGACGCAGTCCATGATGAACTGCATGCACTGGCGGGTCTTCTCCTTGTCGTCGTTGAGCATCTGCGCATAACCCTCTTCGATGACGGGGGCGCAGAACTCGTAGTCATCGACGATGCCCTTGAGGGTACTCTCGGAGAGAACGTCGCTGTGGCCACGGAGGTCGAGCTGGGCCTTGATGCCTTCGTAGATGAGGTCGGCCTTGCCGGTCTTGCCGAGGTAGGACGGCTCCAGACGGCCGCCGCGGTAGACCTGGCGATACTTGACGGTCTTGCCGTCCTGGGTCTTCCAGCCGCCGAGGTCGCGGCAGTTGCGGACCTGGGTGCGGAAGTGGAGCTGGTGGACCTTGCCGTAGGTGTCGAACGAGCCTTCGGTCAGCACCTTGCTGCCGGCCTTCGCCTGGTAGGTATAGTGTGTGTTCGGAAGCAGGTTGGAGATGGTCAGCGTATGCTCGCTGGAGGAGACGGTATATTCACGGCTGCGGTCCGGCTCGGAAATCGTGACGACAACGTCACCGGCAGCGGGATCGGCCGCCCAGCGGATGCTGTATTCCTCCGGCTTGTCGGAGTTGCCGGGGCAGACGGCGATGCCGTTCTGCTCGGCCCATGTACGCAGGCTGCTGTAGCTGTAGTCATGCGTAGGATACTGGATATCCGTCAGGAATTTCTCAACGTCCCTGTTGCAGGCGAGGACCTTGGCGCCGTTGGTGATTTCGGGGGCATAGATGTCGTCATCGGTGAGCGTCATCGTCGCGGTGAAAACGCCCTTCTTGTCGCCGTCCACATAGAGCTTGAACTGGTACTCATGCTCGCCGGGACGAAGGATGATGTTCTTGGAAGCGCCGTCGTCCGCAACCAGCTTCACAGAGGATGTGGAGACTTTCTTCGAGAACTCGAGCGTATTGGTTTCCGCAGCCGGATCGATACCGAACTGATGGCCTTTCCACTCGCTGTCGCCCTTGGTGCGGAACTTGATGCCGCCTTCGTTTTCCTCTGCGCCGAGCGTGACGCTGGCCGTCCAGAGATTCGGGTCCTTGGAATCCTTTGTCATCGCGACCTCGGTGTTCCAGTCGTTCCCGAGACCGACGATTACCCAGGCATCTTCTTCTTCAATGGGCTCTTCAGGCTTTTCCTGAGGATTCTCATTGTTCTCCTCGTTGTTCTTGTCGTCCTTGGCACAGGCAATCATCGCCGGGACCAGAAGGGTCAGAAGTAAATAGCGAAATCTCATGGTATAGTGGTTATTGATTGTTTGCGGTTTCCCACAAAAATAGCGATTTAATGCTCTTTTTGTACCACCTCGCCGCAAACACCCCAAACAAAACGTTTCGTTTACTTTCGATTGAGCTGATTTCGGAACGTCTGACTGTTATTAGATATTCTCTGTAATCAGCCGGACCAGCAGGTCGTTGAGCTTTTCGACCGTGTACTGGCCGACCGTCGGGGTAAGGTGGCTGTCGCCGACGCCGCTGTCATCCGTGAGGAAGACATAGGTACCGTCCGTGACGACGGCGAAGTAGCGGCACATGAATTCCGTCGTCTTGTCACCGGTGCTGGCGAGCACGGGAATGATGCGGATGCCGTTCCGGGCAAAGGCCGTGATGCTCTGGTGGATGCTTTCGATGACCTCATTCTGATTATAGTGGGCCGGGGCATCGAGGATGAGGAAAGCAAGACGCGAACGGGCTTCCGGGTTCCAGGCGAGATTCTGCAGCGTGGCCTCCAGCGCCCAGTGGACCGCCTCCGGCAGATCGCCGCCGCCACTGGCATTCTGCTTTTCGACAAACTGCATCGTGCTGGAAAAATCGGTCGTGAAAGCGCTGTGGCGGGTGACATAGTCATCGCCCTTGTCGCGGTAGAAGACCGTTCCGGTGCGGATCTCGATGCCGGTCTGGCTCTGACGGACAGTCTCGAGAATCGAGAGCAGGTCCTTTTTGAGGAAAGCGATTTCGTCGCCCATGGAGCCGGTGGCATCCACGACGAAGGCAATGTCCGCGGTCTGCTGCGGAGCCGAGGCGGAAACGACATATTCATTCCAGGAAACGGGATTATCCTCCTTGCCGGTGGAAATGACAGGTTCGCCTTCCTGCAGCGTGCCGCCGATCTTCAGACGCAGATCCTGGGCGGGCTCGATGTCCTTCGGGAAGAGGCCGAACCAGCAGTTGGCTTCACCCTTGACGGAGGTGCGTGCCTCCCAGAGACAGCTCTGGTTCTGATACAGGGCAACGGGAAGGTTGACGACCGGCTCGCCCGCGCTGTCCTTGACGCGGATGGCGATGCGGGAGGAGGTGTCGAACTTCCACATTTCGAAGGAGCTGTTCCACTCCTGATTGTTCATGACACCCGTCCAGAACGCCCAATTGTCGAGGTCGTTCCACTCGGCCGCCGTCAGCACGCCGGCCTCGCCGCCGCCGCCGTTGCCGCCTATAGAACCTCCTACATAGGAGCCGTCGCCTTCATAGGCGGAAGGATAAGAATCGTCTTTCACTGAGCCGTCGGCCCAATAGCCTTCACCGTCTTTCGAACAGGAAACGGTCAGCGCAAGGGCCGCCGTCATAAGAAACAATGCTTTTTTCATAATTCCATTTCGTTTGCCATTTATCTAAATCCCCCTTTTCGGAAACCTTGCACGGCTGTTTACAGATTTCTCGACTTCGCTCGAAATGACAATACCGTCATTCCACGGCTTGTCCGTGGAATCTATATCCCGAGCTCGCTCTTCATGGCGCGCAGCAGGTCAAAGGCCTGGAGGGGCGTCATGTTGTTGAGGTCGGCCGCCTTAAGACGGTCGCGGAGGGATTCCAGCAGCGGGTCGTCGAGCTGGAACATGGAGAGCTGGATGGAGCCGTCGCCCTGGACGAGTCCTTCCTTGGTGGTATGGGGCTTGACGGGGCGCTGCGACAGCTGCTGGACGCGCTCGAGGGTCTCGGCGTTCTCCAGAGCCTTCAGCGTGCGCTCGGCGCTGTCGAGCACTTCCTGCGGCATGCCGGCCATCCGGGCGACGTGGATACCGAAGCTGTGGGCCGTGCCGCCCGGCTTCATCGTACGGAGGAAAATGACGTTCCGGCCGGATTCCTTGACGGCGATATGGAAGTTCTTCACGCGCGGATACAGGCCTTCAAGGTCGTTGAGCTCGTGGTAGTGCGTCGCGAAGAGGGTCTTTGCACCCTTTCCGTCCTCGTGGATGTATTCGACGATGGCACGGGCGATGGACATACCGTCGTAGGTGGAGGTGCCGCGGCCGATTTCGTCGAGCAGCACCAGCGAGCGGCCGGAGAGATTGTGGAGGATCATCGCCGTCTCGAGCATCTCGACCATGAAGGTGGACTCGCCGCGGGAGATGTTGTCCGTCGCGCCGACGCGAGTGAAGATCTTGTCGACATAGCCGATGTGGGCTGCCTCGGCGGGAACGAAGCTGCCGACCTGGGCCAGGAGCACGATAAGGGCCGTCTGGCGGAGGAGGGCGGACTTACCGGCCATGTTCGGACCGGTCAGGATGATGATCTGCTGGTCGGAAGTGTCAAGCCGGACGTCGTTCGGGACGTACTGCTCGCCGGGGGCCATGAGCGTTTCGATGACGGGATGGCGGCCGGCCTTGATGTCGATGACCTTGTCCTCGGCCATCTCCGGACGGCAGTACCCGCGCTCGACGGCCGTTTCGGCGAACGAAGCCAGCACGTCGGTCTTCGCGAGGATGCGGCAGTCGGCCTCGATGGTCCGGATCTCCTTCTGGATATCCTCGATGAGGCCGCGGTAGATGCGGGATTCGATCTCGTAGATGGTCCCCTCGGCGGTGACGATCTTCTCCTCGAATTCCTTGAGCTCCTCGGTGATGTAGCGCTCGGCGCTGACGAGGGTCTGCTTGCGGATCCACTCCGGCGGAACCTTGTCCCTGAAGGTGTTGCGGACCTCTATATAATAACCGAAGACGTTGTTGTAGGCGATCTTGAGGGAGGTGATGCCGGTGCGTTCGGCCTCGCGCTGCTGCATCCGGAGGAGGTACTCCTTGCTGTCGGTCGAGAGGGCGCGGAGCTCGTCGAGCTCCTTGTCGACACCGGCGGCGATGACGGGGCCCTTGCCGATCTGGACGGCGGCATCCTCCGCGAGGGTCCGGAAAATGAGCTCGGAGAGTTTCCGGCAGGAACGGATCTTCCTGACAAGGGCATCCAGCGGCTCGCAGCCCTTGCCCGAGCAGGTCTCCACGATCGGGTCCATCTTCGCCAGGCCGCGGCCGAGCTGGAGGATTTCCCGGGGGTTGACCTTGCCGTTGGCGACCCGTCCGAGGATGCGTTCCATGTCGCCGATCTCGCCGAGGGCCATCTGCAGCTCCTGCAGCAGCTCCGGCTGCTCCGCCAGAAAGCCGACGATCTCGTGGCGCGCCGAGAGTTCCTTGAGATCCATCACCGGCATGGCGAGCCAGCTGCGGAGCAGACGCGCGCCCATCGGCGTGGCCGTCCGGTCGATGGTCTCGACGAGGGAAACGCCCTCCCGGCCCGCCGCGCTGGCGAAAACCTCGAGGTTCCGCAGTGTGAAACGATCCATCCAGACAAACTTTCCCTGGTCGATGCGGCCGAGCGAACAGATGTTCCGAAGGCCCGTGTGGCAGGTCTGCTCGAGATAGACCATCAGCGCCCCGGCCGAGCAGATGCCCAGCGGGAAGCTGTCGACGGCAAAGCCTTTCAGCGACGGGACGTCGAACTGGCGGCAGAGTTTCTGGACCGCGGCGTCATAGACAAAAGCCCACTCGTCGATGGAGGTGACGTAAAAGTCGCCGAAGCGTTCCTTGACGCCCCGCTCGCAGCCGCGCTGGACGACGAGTTCCCGGGGGGACATCGTCGAAACGAGGGTGACGATATAGTCGAGCGAGCCCTGCGCGAGCTGGAACTGGCCCGTCGAGACGTCCAGGAAGGCGGCGCCGCACTGGTCCTTTTCGAAGGTCAGGCCGCAGAGGAAGTTGTTTTCCTTCTGCTCCAGCATGCTGTCGCCGAAGCTGATACCCGGGGTCAGGATCTCCGTCACGCCGCGCTTGACGAGCTTTTTGGCGAATTTCGGATCCTCGAGCTGGTCGCAGATGGCGACCTTGAAGCCGGCCCGGATAAGCTTGTGGAGATAGTTCTCGATGGCGTGATGCGGGAAGCCAGCCATCGCGACCGGGCCTTTCTCGCCGTTGGATTTCTTCGTCAGGACAAGGCCCAGGACCTTCGACGCCGTGACGGCATCGTCGGAATAGGTCTCATAAAAATCGCCCACCCGGTAGAGCAGGATTGCTTCCGGGTTCTGCGCCTTCACTTCGAAGAATTGTTTGAGGAGCGGAGTATCTTCCAGTATCTTTGCCATCGGCGGATTTGCTTGCGAAGGACAAATTTAGTCATTTTTTTGAAAAAAATTTTGGAGACTATAAAAAAAGCATTACCTTTGCAATCCCGTTTTGCGGGAAGATCTCTATAATATGCGGAAATAGCTCAGTTGGTAGAGCACGACCTTGCCAAGGTCGGGGTCGCGAGTTCGAGTCTCGTTTTCCGCTCCAAAACAAAACGCCAGCCCTCGTGGTTGGCGTTTTTGTTTTAAGTCAATCAAAACGGTAACTCGTTATCACCGGTGTACTTTTGTCTAATCACTTATTTCCCACCAGCCGTTGCGTTTTCCGTTTTTGCGGACAAGGATCCCTTTTCCCTGGAGACTGATTGTCAGCCGTTTTATTGTCGCGATAGACTTGCCGATGGCGGTTTTCAACTCGGCCTGGGTAATATGGGGATTTTCCCGCACTGCTTTCAAAACAGCCAACTCCTCCAAAGTACAGTTCAAAGTATCAAATTGAGACTTTGGAGATGCCGACTTGATACTTTGGGAAACATGCATCTCTCGATTGGAGAGAGTATTGTTCTCATCCAAAATAAGATTCCTAAAGAAAAGAACCAGATACTGATCGGTAGCCGTAATCCCCTTTGAGAAATTGTTGTAGTTGGCCCTGACGAGGGCATTCCGGAAATACCAGGAGTGCTTTTCAAACAGGTCATTATCTACATAAAATCCAAAACTGCGGAGATACTTGATAGCGAATACAGCTGTGGTTCTGGTATTTCCCTCACCGAATGCGTGAATCTGCCAAATTCCGGAAATAAAACCAGCAATATGCCTTACTGTATCCAACAGACTAATGCCGGAATATGAAAACTTCCGTTCCTGAGCAAAATCATAATCCAGCGTCTGCCTGATCATATATGTGTCGCTGTAAAGAACAGACGCCCCATCCAGGACCCATTCCTTTTTGCTGATATTGTAGTCCCGGATTTGTCCTGCGAACTGATAAATGCCTGTAAATAATCTCCGGTGGATGCTGATTAAAAAATCGGGAGAAAAAGTGAAAGTGTTTTCCGACAGAATGGCGGCAATGGCTGCGGAAACTTTGTCCGCCTCTTCTGTCCGCTCCTCAACCTGTCCCCGGGCTGTTTTTGATTGATAATAATCATCCAATAAAGAGCGGACCTGATCAATGGTAATATCTCCTTCGATATGTCGTTGAGCCGTCTCCTTGAGATAAGGGGATGGCTTAAGTCCGTCCACATCCTGAAGGCCGATTGCCGTCTGCCATATACGTGCTTTTTCTACCTGCCCAGGCTCTCCTTGTCGGATATATTTATCAAAATCACTCATTTAACAAAGATAAAAAAAAGACAGGACAAAACCAAGAACTCAAAACGCCAACCGTAAAAGGCTAGCGTTTTTGAGTTTAAGTACCGAGACCGCGGAATCGGGGGCTGAAGTGTTAAAACCGGGCATCAAGCCATTGACCGAAGAATCGGTCATAAACCATATAGCCATCTGCAGAACGATAAACTATTTCCTCATCCAGCATCCGGGATAGGGCACTCCTTACACTGCTTGTTGCATTCAAGCCATATTTAGAGATAAATTCACCCGACAAGGGTTCTTTAACCTTCTTCGCTTTTGCAATAGCTTTGATCAGTTTTACCTGGCCCTTGGGATATACCTGAAGCAGGTGCTGATAGTAGAATTCGTTCTCCAGAAGAATTTCACGGATACTTTCTTGAGCCAGTTCTATATCAATGGTTCTGCCGACTTTTGAGTACAGGCGGTTCAGAATCATCTGTATGTACCAGGTGTATCCCTCGTACAAGCTATAGACGTAATGGAAAACTTCTCCAGGCAAAGCGCGACCCTGTGCTGTGAAAAACCTTTCGGCAAAAGCAAAATACACCTGCTCATCAATGATTCCGATAGTTTTTTCCGAAGTACTTTGATAAAACGGACGTTTTGGGGAAAGAAACATTTCTCCAAGCATATGTGCCCTGCTTCCGGAAAAAATGAAATGTACGCTATGTAAATCCTGAATGAAGGACCGAAGGAGCGCTTCTACATTCTTCTCGGGGTAATAGATTACCTGCTGGAATTCATCAAAGGCGATATAACAAGTTTTCCCTGACTGTTTCAGGTATTTGAACACTTGCTCCAGCGTGCTGGTTTCAGTCCCGGAAGCAATATCCAGACCTATTTTGGGCTGCCCGGTAACCGGATCGACCGTCAGGTTAGGCCGAAAACTCTTAAACAAGTTTACGATTTTTTTCATCGCTTTCACCGGATTGGAATCCAGCTGACCCAGAACAGCAGATGCAAAGACCTGAGTAAAATCATGCAGAGACTCTGTGGAGTACAAGTCAATATAGATTACCGTAACTTTGGGATCCTCCAGTCTTAACAAATGATATATATGTTTTATCAAGCCGGTTTTTCCGAGCCTCCTCGGAGAGGTAAGCGTGATGTTCCTACCATTATGGAGTGTTTCCAGAAGGTCCTCCGTTTCCTTCTTGCGGTCACAGAAATACTCCGGAGACTCGTATCCGGAGACAAGGAAAGGGTTGTAAATCTCTGCGCTCATCTTATTGCGATTATATTATTGCGAAAATATCGCAACACAAATATCGCAATAAAAAATAATATATCAAAATTAATACGGATTCAACCTGAGACGCTGCTACGACGGTGGTCCTTGCTGCACGGTAGAGGGCCACTGCGACTCGGGATGCATCGGCGCCATCCGCTCCAACGACATAGAGCACGGTCCGAACAGTATCACCATCGGCAATTATATGCGGGTGAACGCCGGGAGCGATTATTTCGCCACTGGCGACAGGATTTACTGGCTATGGAATGCCCACGACATCCATATCGAGCCCTGCTCCCACAACGGCAACGTGTGCTCCTGGTGTATGTACGGACACTGAAAAAGGGCGGATGCCCCGGAATTTCGTGTTCCGCTCCAAAAGGCGCCTCGCAGCAATGCGGGGCGCATTTTTGTTTTTAAGTGGTTTTTAACTATCTTTGTAGCAAGACCACGTAATCATGTTACGCCTACTAAGACCCAGCCTCCTGCTGCTACTGTTTTTCCCGGTAGCAGTGGCGGCCCAGCATCAAGGCGCCGATATTTTTATCCTGTCGTCACACACGGAATCCAGCGAATGGGCCCAGCAGATGCTGCGTCCCATAGAAGCGTTGGCCGCCGACAGGCAGGATCTCGATATCGAGGTGACGCATCTGCCCTTTCTGTCCTACCCCTCCGAGGATGCCCTTGCGCATGACCGCGACAGTGTCCTGGCGCTCCATACGCTCCGGCCCCGGATGGTCATCCTGCTCGGCGGAAGCTGCTTCGCCTTTGCCCCCGACATCCAAAATCGCTGGAAAGACATTCCGATGCTGCTGATCGGGGAGCAGGACTACTACTGCGACATCGATTATACGCTGCATGGCCCGGGCGACCCCGACGCCAACCGCTACCCCGTTTCCGACTTTGTCGACCGCGGGTACAACCTGTCCCTCATCTGTGCCCCGGCCCTGGTACGGCGCACGGTGGAAATGATCTGCGACCTGCAGCCCGACCTGGAAAAGCTCATCTATATCGCCGGCGAGAACTACATCAGCAAGGAGCGCCAGTGGCAGCTGGAAGAGTACCTCCGGGAACGCCATCCGGAAATCACCTATGAGACCATCTCTTCGTCCACGACCAGCACCGACCAGCTGATTTCACTCCTGGAGAAGGAGCATGCCCCGCAGACGGCCGTTTATTTCGGTTCCTGGATGATCCGGGAAGGTTACCGGGAGAACGTCTCCACCCGCCACAACACGGTCTCGCTCATCGAGCGCATCGCCCCGGTCTATACGCTTTTCGGCAGCGACCTCGAGAAGCATCCGTATGTGGTCGGCTTCTACAGTTTCTCCCAAAACGAATATGAACGCACCGTCCGCCAGCGTATTACCGATATCCTCGACCACGACATCCCGCCGACGAGAATGTCCTTCGCCATTCTGGAAGCCGGTATCCCCACGGTCAATTACAAGGCGATGGAGCATTTCGGCCTCGACACGGAACGGATACCGGACGACGCCGTCATCGTTGGGGCGCCGCTCACGCTCTGGCAGCAGCACAAAAAGGAAATCATGTGGGCGGCGTTCTTCGCGCTGGTCGGTATGGGCGGATGCATCATCTATACGATGCACCGAAGCATGCGCTCGATGAAAAAGGCTCGGATCCTGGCGGAAAACGCCAACCAGATGAAGACGGCCTTCATCCAGAACATGAGCCACGAGTTCCGCACGCCCCTGAACTCGATCGTCGGCTTTTCACAACTGCTCTGCATGCCGGACGGGTACAACTCGGACGAAGACAAGGCCGAGTACCTCGGGCATATCATGAACAACTCCCAGCTGCTCACGGTGATGATCAGCGACATGCTCGGCATCGCCGACATGGAAATCGGCCGGTACACCATCAAAAAAGAGCCCACCAACCTCAACGAGATGGCCCGGCAGGCTATCAAGTCCGTGGAATCGCGGATTCCTCCGGGCGTCACCCTCATCCGCCAGCCCGGCATTGAAGAGGAGGCACGGTATATCACCGACGGCATGCGTGTGCAGCAGATCATGATCAATTTCCTCACCAACGCCTGCAAGCACACCACCGAAGGCGAGATCGTCTTCGGCAGTTCCCTGTATGAGAATCCGGGCTACATCACCTTCTTCGTGGCCGACACCGGTCCCGGTGTCCCGGAAGACAAGGCAGAGAGCATCTTCGACCGCTTCGTCAAGCTCGACAACAACAAACAGGGCGCCGGACTGGGCCTCAGCATCTGCCGGATGATGGCGCAGAACCTGGACGGCAAAGTCTGGCTGGACACCCAGTATAAAGAAGGCGCCCGCTTCCTGCTCGCCATTCCGAAAATCGATGCCTGATTCTAACGCTGTCGCCTTAGGAATCAGTCGTTTCCGGTCTCAGTGAAGGTCATCCCGCCGGCCGCATCTTCCCATTCCGTGACGGAGAAGGTGAAGGTGAGGGGTGTTTCCGCGGGTGTCTGGGCTTTCGGAATGGTCACTTCCGCCATATAGGCATAGCCCTCCTCGAACTTCAGCGGACTCGCCGGCTGGAAGGTCAGGTCGCGGCCGTCCTTCATCGTCACCGTCAGGGGGAGTTTCGTCAGCTCCTGCGGGACGAGAATGGCCACGAAGCCTGTGCTTCCGTTGGCGGAGGTAGCCTTGCCTGCCTTGATGTCGGCGCGGTTGGAGCCGGCCGCAACGGACGGGGCGGCCAGGTCGATCGTGGCCTCAACGAGAAGGTCGCCGAGGGTCACGGCCGTTACCTCGTCGGCACTGTCCTCGCATACGGCGCTGACCGTCAGTTTGGACAGGCGGTGCCGGAAGACCAGGTTCACCGTGGAGCCACGGCTCGCCTGCGTCCTGGCGGAGCGGATATCCGAGGCCTTGTAGCCCTCGTAACTGCGCTGGTCCGTCCGGACGCTGAAGTTCAGGTTCACACCCTTGAGAGCGGCATCATAGGGATAGCAGCCCAGAAATACGGCCTTCTCTATCTTTTCCCAGTTAAAAGGTGTCGCCAGCGTCACGGATGAACCCGTGACGGTGCCCCGCACGTTGATCCGGTCAAACGGATCCAGCGCGAACACGCCGATCGCATCACCGTCCTCGAAGGAGACGTCGGTTGCCTTGGCCTGATACCCGTCCATCGACGCGGTTACAGTGACCGGCAGCGGCTTCTTCTCCTCGGGCGAGGCCGACTTGCGCCGGCAGGAAGCCGACACAAGCACGACCAGCGCGCCAAGGGACAATGCAAGGATCTTTTTCATGGCAACATCTACTGCAGCGTCGCGGTAAAGGACCAGTCCGCCGGGTTGAACGTGAGCTTGTAGACACCGGCGGCGGAGAGCTTGATGTTGTTGCTCGTCTGATCCAGATGCGGGTCGGCGTTCCAGGCATCGTCGCCGATGACACCGACACCGTCCTTGAGACCGGCGCTGAGATCCCATGAACCTGCCTTGCGGAGCTTGAATTCCTCGCCGGCCTGGTAGGTGATTTCCGCCTCGAGAATACCCGGGGTCTCACCTTCGACCATCACGAAATCGGTATCCCAGGCCGTTCCCTGGATGTTTCCGATGACGGACCACTGCTCGGAGATGTCGACATAGCTGAGGGCGTCTTCCGCATCCTCCCAATCGGTGACCGTGAAGCCGAAGGTAACGGCCTCGCCTTCCTCGATGACCGGCGTGCTGTCCTTGAGCGTGACGGTGGCGTTATAGCGCTTGTTGGCCTGGAAGTCGACGGGGGCGTTCAGGACGAACGAGTAGGTCTTTCCGCCGGCCGTGACCTTGAGAAGCGGCGTTGCGCTGGCAGGGAAAATCACCACACCGTACTTGCCGTCCGCCAGGGTTGCATCGGCGTTGCCGAACGCACCGGCGGGCTCCACCGTACCGGCAGCCACGTCAATGGCGCCGACGAGCGGAACGTCGGAAACGTTGACATTCGTGATCTCGGGCGTGCCTTCGAGCTGGTTGTCAACGGTCACGAGAAGCATCGCGAAGGGGTGCTTGTACTCAAAGTTGACCGTGGTCAGCGGCGCGACGTCCTTGGCGACGGCCGTCAGGATAGAGCTGTGGAAAGCGAACTCATGGTTGCCGCCGAAGACGAGGTTGTACTCCTCGATCTTACCGGCCGCGTTGAGCTCGATGTCGGCGGGATAGACGGAAGTGAAGGTCGTCGTAGCGGTCTGGTCCTTGACCCAGTGCATCTCGGTCGCCGGGGTCAGCTTGTTGTCAGCGGCCTCGGCGGTCGTCGTGGCGTTGATCGGAGCACCCGCCACGATCTTGACCGTCTTGCCGTCAAGGGCGGTGGCGGACTTGACCGTATAGGTCCGGAGGTTGGAGCTGAAGCGGACGATATTGTCTCCCTGCGCCGCCTCCGGCAGGGTTTCATTCTTGCTGCAGGCAACGAGCGCCGTCGCCGCAAGAAGGGTATAGAAGATCTTTTTCATGATTCCTGTTTTTTATTCGGCGTCACCGTTTCGGGTAATCGTCGTAACATTTACCTTATTCTCACCCGGGAGGTAGGTAAACACGAGGGTATAGTTACCGGCGCTGGCAAGCTTCACATTCTTATGCGTATCATCCGTAGGATCGAGATTGTAGTCTGCGGTGACGTTCTCAGAACCCGTCCACATGCCGTAGTAAGCTTCGCCGCGGCGGACGATGAAACCCTTTCCGCTCTCGTCGTCCGTCATGGCCTCATCGTAATTGATGGTGACAGTCCAGACATTCTCCGCGGTGCAGAGCATGTTATAATATTTGGCCCATGCGTCATCTCCCTTGTTCTCGGCGCTGTAAACGCAGCCGCCGATCTGGAAGTAATTCCCGACAACCGGCGTGTCGACAGCATCGACAGTCGCAGCGGAACCGCTGCTCCAGTCGGTCGTTCCGAAAGTCAGCGCACCGACAGGCGTACGGCTTCCGCCCTGGCCTTCGGCCGGATTCAGCGTGAGGTTGGCGGTAGCGACCTTGCCGGCCTGGAAGGTGTAATCTCCCGTGATGCGGAAGGTATAGACGGAACCGAGCGTTGTCGTCACGACGATATCCATCTCGTTTGTAGCCGCCTGCGGCATGACAATCATGGAATACTCGTTCTCGCCGGTCAGGCAGGCGGTGACATCCGTCTTGGTTTCCTCGAGGGTCGGGGTAGCCGGAGCGGTCGTAAGGTCAAGGGTGGAAGCGCTCATTTTCAGCTGCTTCATCACGACAGAAGCAACGCCGTCGGCGCCCAGATTGTTTGTGATGTTCACGACAATCTTTGCGAAGGGGTGCTTGAAATCAAAGGTAACCGTTCCCGGATCCGGGCTGGCGGACTGGACGGCGGACATGAAATTGGCCTGATAGGTAAACGTATCCTCGGAGCTTTGGTCGGCGGGAATCGCATAAGCGTCATTGATCGTAGCGTCGACATAATAAGGATAACGGGCGACAAAGGTCGTCGGAGTCGTCTGGCCGACACCCCAGTAAATCGTGGAAGCCGGTGTCAGGCTTGTGCCGGAAACCGTGGCCTCAACATTATTGGCCCCCAGATCGGCGGCATAGATACCCACAGTCGAGCAGCCGTCGGCGCCGAGTCCGAGCGTCGGGGATTTGAATACATAGGAGCTGATGTTTTCAACCGTGAACTTGACGGCACGGTTGGTGTCGGGAACATAAGTCTCGACCTCGGCCTTGTTGCAGGAGACAAGGGCCGCTGTGGCGAAGGCCGCAAAGAAAAGGAAACGTTTCATTGAAAACGGTTTTATTTGGTTATATTTTTGTGTCAATTCTGTGGTTCAGCAGAAACTAGCCCGTAAGATACAAAAAATCTACGCCCGTTGTCCTTTACTTCGTAAAGAATCCAGACAAAGGGCGAATATAGCTTGCCGAATGGAGCGACGCAATCGCTCTCCATGCTCCCGCACCTTCCAGCCATTTATTTACAACATCATTATAGTCAGGAGTTTACAGAATTACTGTTGGAAGGTCCATCGAAAAATCAGCCCACCTTCCAGAATCGTTTTTACAGAAGACTGATATTCAATCACTTCCGAAATATGCACTGGAAGGTCCTACGCATCGTCCTAATATCGGTTTACCAAAAAGAATATTACCCCCAGGAAGAAGATTTCTCGACTGCGCTCGAAATGACAGAGGGCTTTGCTCCGAATGGCTGAAAATTGTGCGAAATAGGGTGGCTACCCTTCTCTGAAAAAGGGAGGGTAGGCACGTTTTCCCGGGCTTTTCGTAGCCACCCTCCGCCCACAACAGGAGGGGTCAAAAGCCCTGCCGTCCGCTGAGGACCGAAGGAGGGGATGCGAAGCAGCCTCCTGAGATCGGGCTTTTGACGACCACTGTCCGGAAACCGGAGGACAGATGCCCTGCATTCGCTGGGCATGACGAAAAAAAATTCCACGGACGGGGCCGTGGAATGACGGAAAAAGATTACACGGACGAAGCTAGCGCCGCAGGCGGGCGATAAGGCCATCGCCGAGGGCGGTCTTGGCGCGGATGTGGTCGAGGACGGCCGTCACGAAGGAATTCGACTCGAAGACGCCCCGGACCTGCTCGAAATCGGCCTCCTTTTCACGGACAGTGCCGTCGGCGCCGAAGCCGGTCTTGGAAGCCAGGTTGAACTCCTTCTTCGCGTCCTCGTAGAGCATCTTGTCGAGCCCCACGACCGCCTCTTTCCACTGCTCGACGACACGGACGATATCCTCCGCCGTCGCCTTGTCGGGATCGAAGCCGAAGTACTTGCTGATCAGGTCATAAGCCCATGTCCACTCCAGCGTATAGTAGCTGCGGTGCAGGGCGGCGAACTCGTCGTTGATCTGCTGGACGCTGGCGATGGTGCCATTTTCGATGGCCTCGATGATGCGGTTCACCTCGCTCTTCGGGGCGATCAGGCCGCTGAGGTCAGCCCACTTGCCGGTGCCGACCGGAGTCGAGGGCCGCAGCAGGGCGCGGATCTGCTCGTCGGAAGCCCCTTCCGGGAGATCCGACAGGCGGGAAATCACGGAGTTGCCGAGGAACTTGATGATGGCGGTCCGGTACAGCTCCAGACCCTTCCGCAGGGAGGAATTGCGGATCTTGGTGCTGTGGTAGGAATAGAGGTCGGACAACTCGCCGGAGGCATACTGCAGGTTCCGCAGCAGCTCCGATCCCTTGACCATCTTCTGGATGGTATAAGGGCTCAGGAGATTGTAGTTGATGCAGTCGAGGCGGTCCGGGTCCTTGCGACCGTCGCGCTTGGGCCATTTCTGGGCGTCTCGGATGGTACCGACGCTGCGGAGGTTCACGCCGGGGACGAGATAGGTCGTGTTCTGCTGCTCGATGAGGTAGGAGAACGGGAGGTTCGTCGTGTCGGAGTGCGTGACATGGCGGCCCATCACGAGCGAGAAGGCGCCGATGCGGGCCGGCCAGAGAATATAGGAGTCAGAAGCCGTCTTGGCGCCGCGCTCGAGGGTGCCCTGGTGGATGGGGCCGAGCTTGTACATGTGGTTCGACTGGTTCGAGCCGGAACCGGCGTTCATGAACGAGAACATGCCCGCAATCAGGAGCGTGCTCTTGTGGTGGGTCACCGTGAACGGACCGGCGAAGATGGCGCAGGCCTCGCCGTTCTCGCCCTGGCAGTTGGAGAAAAAGAGCGAATCGGAGGCGCTGTAGCCGTGGCCGAAATGGCAGCTCTGGCCGATGAAGCAGCGGAGGAAAGTCGTGTTGTCCTCGATGCGGGAACCGCTGCAGATGATGGTGTCGTCGATGATGACGCCGTGGCCGATGTAGACCGGAGCGTCGGCGTTGCAGTTGACCGAGGCGTTGCGGATGCGGCTGACGCCGGTCAGGACGGCATGGTCGCCGATGCGGGTGGCGGTGATGGCGCGCGTGTTGCGGATCCAGACATGGTTGCCGATGTGGCCGCGGTCGCTTTTGACGCGGTCGGCGTACTCGTCGGCCAGGCGGTTCAGCTGCTCGATGAGCTTCGGACGGAAGCGGTACATCGCGGCGAGATAGGCGGTCTGGGCCGTCAGACGGTCATGGATGCGGACCTCGCGGCCACCGGTTTCGTTGAGGACGGAGACATCGGTGCCGTTGCCGAATCGGGATTCGCCGTCGGTGAGGATGATGTCGACATTCTCGATGATGGTGTCGTGGCCGATGTCGTAGTTGGCGATGTAGTTGGAGACATTCTCGACGAGGGTGTCGTCGCCGACGGTGACATTGTGCAGCGTCACGTCGCGAAGGCCGGAATGCTTCTTCAGGCCGCCCGGAAGGGTGAAGGATGCGGCGAAACGGCCAAAGCGGACATGGCCGGAGAAGCGCACGCGGCGGATATATTTGAGGGTCTCGGGAGCGGAGGTCTCGACGACGGCATCGTCCTCAAAATGGCAGCCGGCGGCTTCGAGAAGGGCGCGCTCCTCGGGGGTAATGATGCGATATTCCATAAATTATTCTGCTGTAAAAGCCCAGATGATGGCCTCCTTGAAGGTCTCGCCGGGACGGAGGACCGTCGAAGGGAACTCGGGCTGGTTCGGGGCGTCGGGGGTGTGCTGGCACTCGATGGCAACGGCATCGTAGTCCTCGTAGGCGTGGCCGGACTTGCCGACCGGAGCGCCCTTGAGCCAGTTGCCGGTGTAGACCTGCACGGCCGGCTGGGTCGTCAGCACCTTCAGCTGTCGGCCGCTGACCGGGTCGCGCAGCTCCGCGGCGGTGGCGAGCTGGCCGGGCATGGCGTCATCGATCAGGTAGCAATTGTCGTAGCCCTTGCCGTATTTGAGGGCCGGGAAATCGGCCTTGATGTCGCGTCCGATGGGTTTTTCATTGACAAAATCCATCGGCGTACCGGCGACATCGTCCACCTTTCCGAGCGGAATCAGCGTCTCGTCGGTGGGGAGCCAGGTCGAGGCGTTGAGCTTCAGCAGCTGGTCGAGGACCGAGCCGCTGCCTTCGCCCGCGAGGTTGAAATAGACATGGTTCGTCAGGTTGATGACCGTCGGGGCGTCGGTCTCGGCGGTGAGGGTGAGCGTCAGCTCGTTCTCCTCACTCCAGGCATAGTGCGCGACGACCTTGAGGTTGCCGGGGAAGCCCGCCTCGCCATCCTCGGCGAAGTACATGAACTCGACGGCATCGCCCTCGATGCGGCTTTCCCAGACCTGGTTCTGGAAGCCCTTGGGACCGCCGTGGAGGTGGTTCGGGCCGTTGTTGATCGGGAGGGTATATTCCTTGCCGTCCAGGGTGAAACGGCCCTTGGCGATGCGGTTGGCATACCGGCCGGGAATCTTCCCGGAGCAGGGACCGTCGGCGAAATAATCGAGTGCATTGGGATAACCGATGACAACGTCCGCCAGTTTGCCTTCGCGATCGGGAACACAGATGCTGACGATGGCGGCGCCGACGCTGCCGAGCTGGACGGACGCGCCCTTGGAGTTGGTCATGGTATAACGGATAATGTCCTTTCCGTCAGGGGCTTTGCCCCAGAATTCCTGTTTGATATCCATAGTTTCGGGGTGTTTCGATTTGCAAAGATAATCATTTGGGCACAAAAAAAGGGCTTTTTGTGCCCGAATGAACAAAAAAAGCGAAAACGGGCACGGAAACAGCGCTTTTCGTGCCCGGATGCTTCCCGGATCAGAACAGATACGGCGTCAGGGCCACCAGCGCGATGCCGACCGGGGCGATGTAGCGGACGAGGAAGCGGAAGGCCGGGTAGATCCGGCTGTTGAAGCGGAGCGTGCCGCCGTTGGTGTACTCGTCATACACGTCGGGGGCGGGCATCTTCCAGCCGACAAAGAGCACAAAGACAAGGCCGCCGATCGGCATCAGGATGTTCGAGCAGGTATAGTCGATGGCGTCGAAAAGCGACATGCCGAATACCTGCACATCCGCGAGCGGCCCGAACGACAGCGACCACACGATGCCGAGCAGCCAGACAAGACCTGACAGCAGCCAGGTGGACTGCTTCCGGCTCAGCCGCGTTTCCTCCGACATATACGCCACACCGACCTCCAGCAGGGAAATCGCCGAGGTCAGGGCGGCCATCAGGACGGAGAAGAAGAAAAGGATGGCCACAACGGTGCTGACCAGCGGCAGGCCCGCGCCCATCCGGTTGAAAATAAGCGGCAGCGACTCGAAGATAAGGCCCGGTCCGGAGCCCGGCTCCAGTCCGCCGGCGAACACGGCGGGCATCACGGCGAAGGCCGCCAGCAGCGCAAAGAGCATGTCCGCGAGCGCCGTGCTGAATCCGGTCCCCGCGATATTGTCCTGCCGTTTCATATAAGAGGAATAGGTCAGGATCGTGCCCATTCCCAGCGACAGCGAGAAGAAGGCCTGTCCCATAGCGGACGCCACCGCAGAGCCCGAGAGTTTCGACAGGTCGGGACGGACAAGGTACGACACCCCGGCGCCGGCTCCCGGCAGGCAGACGGAATAGACCACGATGACCAGGATCAGCACAAAGAGCATCGGCATGGTCCATTTCGTGAACTTCTCGATGCCGGACTTGACCCCGGAGACAACGATGAGCGCCACGGCCCCCGCGAAGATGGCATGGACCAGTAGCGGCGCCCAGGCCGAAGAAATGAACTGGCCGAAATAGCCGGTCACCAGCGCCTCTTCCCGGCCGACGAAATCGCCCGCCAGCGACTTGAACAGGTACTGCGCCGACCAGCCGCCGACGACATTGTAGTAGCTCAGAATCAGCAGCGGCGCCACGACCGTGATGAGCCCCAGCCAGTGCCAGTGGCCCTTGGGATCGAGCTTGCGGAAGGCACCGAAGGCATTCGCGCGGCTGCGGCGGCCGATGATGGCCTCGCAGTAGAAGATGGGAAGGGCCAGCAGGAAGCTGAACACGAGGTACAGCAGCACGAAGGCCGCACCGCCGTACTGCCCGACCAGCGTCGGGAAGCGCCAGATGTTGCCGAGCCCGATGGCGGACCCGGCCATGGCCATGATGACGGCGAAATGGCTGCCGAATGTCTCCCTGTTCTGTGCCATAATAAAAGATTGCCCGCATTCGCCGGCAATGACGGCTTGTCATTCCACGGCTATGACGGTTCGTCATTCCACGGCTATGACGGTTCGTCATTCCACGGCTTGTCCGTGGAATCTATTTTTTCTCGTAAACGACGAATTCGAATTCAAAGCCCGTCTCCGGGTCGGTATGGGTCTCGGACGTGCTGATGCGCTCCCAGACTTCGGGGTCGATGACGGGGAAGAAAACGTCCGCATCCTTGACCTCGGTGTGCACATGCGTGATGTAGAGCCGGTCCATTTCCGGCAGGGCGGCCCTGTAGACCGAGGCGCCGCCGATGATGAAGCACTTGTCGGCGCCGGTTTCCGCCGCGGCGGCATAGGCCTCCTCGAAACTGTAGACGCAGGTCACCTCCGGAATCGGGTCGCCACCGAGGTTCAGGACGATGTTCCGGCGCCCGGGCAGCGGCCTGCCGATGGAAAAGTAGGTGCTCCGGCCCATGATCACGGGATAGCCCCGGGTCACGGCCTTGAAGTACTGCAGGTCTTCGGATATGTGCCAGGGAAGGGCGTTTTTCACACCGATTCCCCAGTTGTCGGCGACGGCGACGATGATGCATTTTTTCATACGGCGACGGGGGCTTTAATGGCGGGCCAGGGGTCGTATCCCTCGAGGGTGAAATCCTCGTACCGGAAGTCGAAGACGGACTTGACGTCGGGGTTGAGGATCATCCGAGGCAGCGGACGCGGCTCGCGGGTCAGCTGGAGGGCGACCTGGTCGAAATGGTTGCGGTAGAGGTGCGTGTCTCCGGTCGTGTGGATGAACTCGCCGGGCCGGAGGCCGCAGGTCTGGGCGATCATCAGCGTCAGCAGGGCGTAGGAGGCGATGTTGAACGGCACGCCGAGGAATACGTCCGCGCTGCGCTGATACAGCTGGCAGGAGAGTTTCCCGTCCGCCACATAGAACTGGAAGAGGCAGTGGCAGGGCGGCAGGGCCATCCTGTCGACCTCGCCGGGATTCCAGGCGGTCACCAGCAGGCGGCGGCTGTCGGGATGGCTGCGGATCATGTCGATGACATTCGAGAGCTGGTCGATGCTCCGGCCGTCCGGCGCGGGCCAGGAGCGCCACTGATGGCCGTAGACCGGCCCCAGGTCCCCGTTCTCGTCCGCCCACTCGTCCCAGATGGTCACGCCGTTGTCCTTGAGATACTTGATGTTGGTATCCCCGGCGATGAACCAGAGGAGCTCGTGGATGATCGATTTGAGGTGGACCTTCTTGGTGGTCAGCAGCGGGAAGCCGGCGCTGAGGTCGAAGCGCATCTGGTAGCCGAACACGCTCTGCGTGCCCACACCGGTGCGGTCCGTCTTCATCGCGCCGTTCGCGCGGATATGTCGGAGCAGATCCAGGTACTGTTTCATAATCGTCATGCCCGACCCGATCGGGCATCTCTTACAGGTTGCGGAGGAGGTTGTTGAGGTTGACCTTCTTGTCGATGATGGCGCGAAGATCCTCGATCTTGACGCGCTCCTGGGTCATCGTGTCGCGCTCGCGGATGGTCACGGTGCCGTCGGTGAGGGAGTCGTGGTCGACGGTCACGCAGAACGGGGTGCCGATGGCATCCTGGCGGCGGTAGCGCTTGCCGATGGAGTCCTTCTCGTCGTACTGGTAGGAGAAGTCGTACTTCAGCTCATCCACGACCTTCTGAGCGAGCTCCGGCAGGCCGTCCTTCTTGACGAGCGGCATGACGGCGACCTTGATCGGGGCGAGCGGGGCGGGAATGCGCATCACGACGCGCTCCTCGCCGTTATCGAGCTTCTCCACCTGGTAGCTGTGGGCCAGAACGGCGAGGCACATGCGGTCGACGCCGATACTGGTCTCGATGACATACGGGGTATAGGAGGCGTTCTCCTCAGGGTCGAAGTACTCGATCTTCTTGCCGGAGAACTTCTGGTGGTTGCCGAGGTCGAAGTTCGTGCGGCTGTGGATGCCCTCGAGTTCCTTGAATCCGAACGGGAAGTTGAACTCGATGTCCGTCGCGGCATTGGCGTAGTGCGCCAGCTTCTCATGGTCGTGGAAGCGGTAGTTCTCCGCGCCCATGCCGAGGTTGACGTGCCACTTCATGCGGGTCTCCTTCCACTTCTTGAACCAGTCCAGCTCGGTGCCGGGCTTGATGAAGAACTGCATCTCCATCTGCTCGAACTCGCGCATGCGGAAAATGAACTGGCGGGCGACGATCTCGTTGCGGAAGGCCTTGCCGATCTGGGCGATACGTTGAGGTAGTTGACGAAGATGCCCTGGGCGGTCTCCGGACGGAGGTAGATGATGTTGGCGCCCTCGGCGGTCGAGCCCATGGAGGTCTGGAACATCAGGTTGAACTGGCGCACGTCGGTCCAGTTGCAGGTGCCGCTGATCGGGCAGACGATGTTGTTGTCGATGATGATGTTGCGGTACTCGTTGAGGTCGTTAGCCTTCTCGGCGGCGACATAGCGGTTATGGACCTCGTCCCATTTCGCCTTCTCGCGGAGGACGTTCGGGTTCGTGGCGCGGAACTGCTCCTCGTTGAAGCTGTCGCCGAATTTCTTGCGGCCCTTGGCGACCTCCTTCTCGATCTTCTCCTCGATCTTGCCAAGGAAGTCCTCGATCAGCACGTCGGCGCGGTAGCGCTTCTTGCTGTCCTTGTTGTCGATGAGCGGGTCGTTGAAGGCGCCGACATGGCCGGAAGCCTCCCAGATGCGCGGGTGCATGAAAATGGCGGAGTCGATGCCGACGATGTTCTCGTTGAGGCGGGTCATCGCTTCCCACCAGTAGGTCTTGATATTGTTCTTGAGCTGGACGCCCATCTGGCCGTAATCATACACGGCGGCGAGACCGTCGTAAATCTCACTGGACGGGAAAATGAACCCGTACTCCTTGCAGTGTGCTACCAGCACCTTGAAAAGTTCGTCTTGTGTCATATCTTAATAATTGTCTTTTCAGCGTAATACTGTCATTTCGAGCGTAGTCGAGAAATCTCGAGAAATCTTTTGAACCTGCAAATATACAACTTTTTCCTCAGCTTCCGCTGATTAAATCAGCGACAGCTCCAGCCAGCGGGTTTCTTTTTCGTCGAGGAGGGCGCTGAGTTCCCCGTGACGGGTAGACGCGGCGAGAAGCGCTTCGCCGGAGAGGGCGCCGGAGGAGAGCGACGCTTCGAGGGTCTCTTTCTCGGCAGAGAGGGCGGCGATGTCGGCCTCCAGGGCCTCCATTTCGCGTTCTTCCTTCCAGCTGCGCTTTTTCTTTTTAACAGATTCCACGGACAAGCCGTGGAATGACGATGTTTCCGGTGGCGCATTATCCGTCATTCCACGTCCATTCCCCTCCGTCATTCCACGGCTTGTCCGTGGAATCTTCTGCTCCGCTAGCTGATCCCGCAGGAATGAGCGGTACTCCGTGTAGTTGCCGATGAAGTCCTTGACGGCGCCGCCGCCCGTGAACACCAGCAGGTGGTCGACCAGGCGGTCGAGGAAGTGGCGGTCGTGGGAAACGATGATCAGCGACCCCTTGTACTCGTCCTTGAGGTACTCCTCGAGAATCTCCAGCGTGACGATGTCGAGGTCGTTCGTGGGCTCGTCGAGAATCAGCAGGTTCGGCTTCTGCATGAGGATGGTCAGGAGGTAGAGCCGGCGCTTTTCCCCGCCGCTGAGGCGGTCCAGCGTCGAATTCAGCATGTCGTGCGGGAAGAGGAAACGGCCGAGAAGGTGGGTGTCGTTCACGGTCTCCAGCACGGTCTGGCCGGGCTTGAAGGTGATGCCGGCCTGACGGTAGTAGCCGATGCGGAGGGATTCGCCGCGGTCGATGGTGCCGCTCAGTTCGCCGCCCCAGGAGGGATCCCACTGCCCCGTGATGAGGTTGAGGAAGGTGGTCTTCCCGGAAGCGTTGCCGCCGACGATGCCGACCCGCTCGTATCGCTGGAAATTGTAGGTGAAGCGGTCGAGGTAGCAGCGTCCTTCCCAACTGAAGCTCAGGTCCTTGCAGTTGATGACCTTGTTGCCGAGGTAGGTCTCGCCGGAGGCCATTTCACCGAGGTCCACCTTGCGCTGGATGTAGCTGTCCTCGGCGCGCTCGGCGATGCGTTCGAAGGCCTGTTTGCGGTATTTGGCCTTGCCGGTTCGGGCGCAGGGGGTGGCATGGATCCACTCCAGCTCGCGGCGGAAGAGGTTGCGGACGCGCTCGGTCTCGGCATTGAACTGGTCGATCCGGTCCTGCCGCCGCTCGAGGAAATTGACGTAGTCGCCGCGGTAGATGTAGATCTGGCCGCGGTCCAGTTCCATCACGGTATTGCAGATGCGGTCGAGGAAATAGCGGTCGTGGGTCACCATGAACAGGGTCCGGCGGGACTGCTTGAGGAAGTTCTCCAGCAGTTCGATGGCATCGAGGTCGAGGTGGTTCGTCGGCTCGTCCATGATGTAGAAATCGGGCTCCGAGGCCAGCATGGACACGATGGCGACGCGCTTGACCTCGCCGCCGGAGAGCTGGTCCATCCGCTTGTCGGGGCCGCCGAGGCCGAACTGGGTCAGCAGCTGCTCCATCCGCAGCTCGTACTCCCACTGCGCCTCACCTTCGATCTTCCACTGCTTCTTAGCGTCGTCGAGAATCTGCTCCCGCACGGTCCGCTGCGGGTCGTAGGCATACTCCTGCTCGAGGAAGGCGATGCGGATGTCCTTGAGAAACAGCACCTTCCCGCCGCCGTCGGAGGCATCTTTCCCGGCGAGGATCCGCAGCAGGGAGGTCTTGCCGGAGCCGTTCGGCGCGATCAGCGCGACCTTGTCGCCCTCGTTGATGTTGAAGGCGATATGGTCGAACAGCACCTTGGGGCCGTACGACTTGGAAATGTT
Source organism: uncultured Bacteroidia bacterium (assembly GCA_902768665.1). Lineage (GTDB taxonomy): Bacteria > Bacteroidota > Bacteroidia > Bacteroidales > UBA932 > Cryptobacteroides. The sequence goes on from CACXMA010000003.1 coordinate 37,310, forward strand.
CTCTATCTGAAGGTAACTGGGCATCTATTTGCGGACGAGCTGGTCGAACTTGGTGAGGCGCGCGGTGATATACTTCTTGACGGCATTCACCTCGCCGGCATAGCTGCCGTAGGTCCTGGGGTTCTGGTGGACATACTGGTTGAGGATGGGCCAGCGCTTGAAATTCAGCTGCTGGGACTCCTCCAGCAGGGCTGCCGTCTCGTCGACAAAATCATTGAGGTCCAAGAGTTTCGGCCTGGCCTCATCCCAGAGTTCCACGAGCCGTGCCCGCGCCCCGGCGTCATTCTTGACGATCCGGGTGACCATGGACCGGACATCGTCGTCCGCCACCGAACCCGCGCTCGCGTAGATGAAATCGCTCAGGTTGTTGATGGGGTAGGTGCGGTTGTCGTTCTCGAAGGACAGGTCGTAGTCCCAGACGGGGCCCGTGTAGAAGGGGCCGCTGCCGGCATCCTTGTACATATTGACGCTCCAGTAGGTGTCGGTGTTGCCGCAGAACTCGCCGACGATGAAGTTGCGGAGGAAGCTGTCTAGGTGGAGATACTTCCGGTATCCGCTCGTCACATCCTTGTAATTGGAAGAGAAGACGGCGGTCTCCATCTGGCCGAAAAAGTTCTGGATATAGGTCTTCTGGGCGGCCGTAATCTTGTCGTCCTTGGGGTATTTGACCGTCACGGGGATGCCGCGGGAGGAATAGAAATACACCTGCTCTTTGGCCGCATAGGCGTCGATTTCAATGAGATAGCCGTCCTTGGCGGGCACGCGGTTCTCGCCGACCTCCACCTGGTCGCAGAGCTGGTAGCAGCCCTCGTATTCGCCGTTGAGAACCAGGTCCACGGGCGCGCAGAAAGGCGTATACACCATCCCTACCCGGCGGCTTACCTCGAAGGCCAGGATGTTGCGCATCAGCGTCTTGTCGCCGTAATTGTTGATCAGCGTCCAGCTCTTGTCGGTCGCCGGCGCGCCGAGGGGATTCTGCTTTTCGGCGAACTTGATCCGGTAGGGCTTCTTGGGGAAGTCCCAGCTGGCGTTTCCGCGGCCGCGAACGCCCGTCAGCGCGGTCGAGAGCAGCTTGGTACCGCCCTCGGAAATGATATACACGTTGGCATTGACATAGTCCGTCTTGGACGTTATCTCCTTGCCGCCCTCGGTGTTGATGACAACGGTCGGGAGGTTGGTCAGCTGGCACAGCCGCGCATCGTCACCGGCGGCCTTGTAACCCCAGAACTCCACTTCGGAGACATTGCAGCGGGCGTCGTTCGGACCGACATAACGGACATAGCGGAAGCCGCGGGAGCATTGAATGTCAATGTATTGCACCACCCGTGCCTGTCCTTTTTCCCGGACGATGGCAAGGGGCAGCGCATCGCTGAAATCCGCCTGGTTGGCCCCTTCGAAGAGCGCCAGTTCCACACGGCCCTCCTGCGAAATGCGGGGCGAGCAGCCCACTTTCGTGATAATGTGCGGCTCCCCGAGATCGAGGCCCACCCAGGTGCGGCTGCGGTTGTAGCTCGCAAAGAAGGTGTCGAAATTGCCGTCGAAGGCATTGCCGCGCGCATTGACCGTCGAAGAGGACTGGCCCGTATCGTAGTTGACCGACTGGAGCGTACCGATGATGGCGCCGCTCAGCTTGACGGGTGTGGTATCCTGCACGGGGTCGTCCGGCTTCTCGTCAGGTTTGTCGTCAGGTTTTTCTTCCGGCTTCTGGGGCTCCTCCGGCTTTTCCACCGGGGGTTCTTCCGGCTCCGGGCGATCCTTCTCACAGGCATACGCCAGGAAAAGCGCCATGCAGAGTATGGCGAAGGGTTTCAGAATTCTCATCTGCAGGTAGCTCGGCATAACGGCAGGATACGGCTAATAATACTTCGACCAGAAAAGGATCCAGGCCTGTTCCTTTTCGGGGAGGGCTTCCATGTCGGCGACATAGTCCGGGTCCGGGATGTACCAGGTCGTGGATTCGAAGTACTTCTGCAGGTCCTTCGACTTGAAGACATAGCCGCGCCAGGCGAACGGGAGATTCCGCATGATGCGCTGCTCGGCGTCGGTAAACCGCAGTTCTTCCCCGAGGAGGATGGACCAGTCGATGTACATCCCGCGGCTCGCCGCCACGACATCGGCCCCATGCACCGGCTCGCCGAAACTCCAGACGCTCCATATCTCCTGCGGCTTGCTGATGCGCAGCTCGCCTTCTGGACGGAAATTGTTTCTGCTGAATGAGATACCGCCTTTCCGGAGATGGAACATCGGCTGCTTTTCGCCGTAGATTTCCACTTCCTCCGCCTTGCCGACGCCGTCTATGGTCCAATCGGCCGCATCCGCGAAGAAGGTCGGCTCGACGGCGAAGGATTCGTGGTCGCCCATGTTGACCCGGAGGGTGAAATCACCAATCTGCCCGCCGGCCCAGCGGCAGGCTGCCGTCAGGACATAGGGGAAGAAGAATTCCTGGTCCACGGACATCGACATGTCGTATTCATAGGTGTGGCGGACGATGTTCACACCCGGCTGGAAGCGGGCGTTGAAATGATAGACGTAGTTGAAGGGATAGGACATCTCTCCGTACTCCGCAATGGCCTCCTCGCACTGTTTCCGCGTCAGGGCCTTGAACTTCCCGTCCGCGTAATAGGGTGTTTCAACCCACTGGTCCGCGTCCTCGTCGTAATAGCCGTTCGAGACATGGGCGATCCGGTACGACAGTTGACGCCCATTGACAAGGACTTTGAAATGGCGCATGTGGGGCTGCTCAGGGAAGTCCTCCATGCCCTCGTAAGGATAGGCCGGGGCCGCTTCGAAGCCTACCAGAAGGTCTTTCGCCCTGTCCGTCGGATTGAAAAACTCGTAGTAAACGTCCACGTCGAGATGGTTCCCGACGCGGTTCACGGTGAGGATTTCTTTCTGCACGGAAATCTCCGTCTCGGTGATGGGGACGAGCTGGTTCCCCTGCGCATAGAATACGCCGTCGTTGGCAAGGGCTTTGGATCCAAGGAGGATGGCCAGCAGGATGACATATTTACTTTTCATAAGCGGGAGGGTTTAAATTGGCACCTTCACCCGATCATCAGAGCCGCTGCAGGGCGGCCTTGATGATATCCTCGACCTTGGCGGCGGGGTTCTCCTTGAGGATAGCGGGGATGACCTTAGCGATGTTGGCCTTGGAGAAACCGAGCATGACGAGCGCCGTCGTCGCTTCGTCCACGGTCGCGGCATTGTCCGCCTTGGCGAAAATCGTCGCTCCGGCACTCTCTGCGCCGGCTCCCTTGACAATTTTGTCCTTGAGTTCGAGGATGACTCGCTGGGCGCTCTTGGCGCCGATGCCCTTGATGCTCTTGATGCGGTTGACATCTTCGCTGAGGATCGCCTGGCGGATTTCGTCGGCCGTAAGCGAAGAGAGCATCATCCGCGCCGTACCGGCACCGATGCCCGTGACGCTGATGAGCAGCCGGAAAAGCTCGCGCTCGTCCTTCGTGGCGAAGCCATAATACTGCTCGTCATCCTCGCGAAGATAGTGGTGGATGTATGCCTGTGCGGTTTCCTTGCCCTTCAGCAGTTCGTAGGTCTGCAGCGAAATGAGAATATGGTAGCCGATGCCGCCGGTCTCAAGCACGAGATCGGTCGGAGTCAGTTCGACGACAGTTCCTTTTATATAATCTATCATAGTACTTCCTGTCATGCCCAGCGTATGCGGGGCATCTATTTGCAAAAATATCAATTTTCATTGTCAAATGAAAGAAGTCTTTCGTAAATTTGCAGGCTATGACCATCGAACAGATCCGTACCCATTTCCCGCTGCTGCAGACAGAGACCGTCTACGGCAAGCCGCTTGTCTATCTCGACAATGCGGCCACAGCCCAGCGGCTCGATGCCGTACTGGACAGGGAGGCGGAACTGAGCCGCCACGCCAACGCCAACATCCACCGCGCCGTCCACCGGCTTTCGTCCCTGGCGACGGACGCCTATGAAAACACCCGCGACCGCGTGAAGGATTTCATCGGCGCCGGCAGCCGGGAGGAAATCGTCTTCACCTCCGGCACGACGGCCGCCATCAACCTCGTCGCCTTCTCCTTCGGCGAAGCCTTCGTCGGCGAGGGGGACGAGATCATCGTCTCGGAAGTCGAGCACCACTCGAACATCGTTCCCTGGCAACTGATGGCGCAGCGGAAAAAGGCCGTCCTGAAGGTCCTTCCCGTCGACGAATCGGGCCACCTGATGGTCGAAAGGCTGGAAAAATTGCTTTCTCAGCGCACAAAAATTGTTGCTATCTCACACATTTCCAATGTATTAGGCCTCGTAAACCCTGTAACGGAAATCGTCCGCATTTGTCACAAAAACGGCGTTCCGGTGCTGATTGACGGCGCGCAGGGCATCGTCCACGAGAAAGTGAACGTCTCCGAGCTCGACTGCGACTTCTATGCTTTCTCCGGGCACAAGATCTATGCGGCGACCGGAACGGGCGTCCTCTACGGGAAGAAGAAATGGCTCGATGCCATGCCCCCTTACATGGGCGGCGGCGAGATGATCGAGACCGTCCGTTTCTCCGGGACGACCTATGCCCCCCTCCCCGAAAAGTTCGAGGCCGGCACCCAGAACTTCACCGGTATCCCGACGCTGGCCCCGGCGATGGACGCCATGGATGCCTGGCGCGAAGATCCGCAGTGGAACCGGGAGATGGATGCCGTACGGGACTATGTCCTTTCCGCACTGACGGCTGATCCGAGGGTCCGGCTCTTCGGTGTTCCACGTGGAACATCCGAGAAGATTCCGCTCTTCTCTTTCGTCGTGGACGGAGTGCACCACGAAGACCTGGCGCTGATTCTCGACAAGATGGGAATAGCCGTCCGGTCCGGCCAGATGTGTGCGGAACCGACCATGGACCGTTTTGGTGTGACCGGCATGCTCCGGGCCTCCTTCGGTCCTTACAACACGATGGCAGAAGCGGAGGCCTTCATTAAAGGGCTGAATAAAGCGATTGATATGTTATTGTAAGTCCTGTCACGCATAGGCAGGGCAAGTGTGATTATGACAATAGAGGAAAAGAAACAGGCCGTCATCGACGACTTTTCGATGTACGATGAGTGGCTGGACAAATATGAGTACCTGATCGAGCTCGGCAAATCGCTCGAGACCTTCGACGAAGAGAAAAAGACGGAGGACAGGCTCATCAAGGGCTGCCAGTCCCGCGTATGGCTCGACAGCGAGCTCCGGGACGGACGGCTGTATTTCACCGCCGACAGCGACGCCATCATCACCAAGGGGATCATTTCCCTTCTCATCGGCGTCTATTCCGGTGCAACGCCGGAGGAGATTGCCGAGGACGATTTCGCCTTCGTCGGAGAGATCGGCCTTCGCGAAAACCTTTCGCCGACCCGCGCCGGCGGTCTTGCCTCCATGATTGACACACTCAAAAAAACAGCCGCAGCCTATGTCCGATAAAGTACTCACCGCAGAACAGGTGCAAGCGCTGCAGCCGCTGTACGAGAGCGTCATCGCCGCCCTAAAGCAAGTCTATGATCCCGAGATTCCGGTCAACATCTACGACCTCGGACTGATCTACGAACTGAACATCAACCCCGACCGCGAGGTCTACATCAAGATGACTTTCACGGCGCCGAACTGCCCCATGGCGGACCAGGTCATGCAAGAAGTTCAGGAGGCCGTCGAAGCGGTTCCGACCGTCACCAAAGTTGAGCTCGAACTCACCTTCGAGCCCGTCTGGGACAAGAGCATGCTCTCCGAAGAAGCCCGCGTGGAACTGGGTCTGGATTATGAAGAGGGGGACGATGCCTATGCCAACTACGAAGGTTGACCTCTATCTCTCGCTGGGAAGCAACCTCGGGGACCGGGAGGCCCATCTCAAGGCCGCGCTCTCGGCGCTGAACCGCTCCTACGGCCGGTTCACACGGATTTCCAAAGTCATCGAAACGGAGCCGGACGGCTTTGAGAGCCCCAACCGCTTTCTCAATCTTTGCGTGCGCTACAAAGTGACGCGCCGATCCGATGATCCGCTCCAGGACTGCCTTCGCATCCTGCACCGCGTCAAAGCCATCGAGGAGCAGCTGGGACGCGAATTGAAAGTGGAATTTAACGGGGAAGGAAAGCGCATCTATCACGACCGCCCCATCGATATCGACATTCTTTTTTTCGGGGACATCCGCTGCTCCAGCACACTCGTCACAGTTCCGCATCCGCGCATCGGCGAACGCGACTTCGTCCTCCGTCCCCTCCGCCAGATCGCCACACCCACCCTTCGCCGCTCCTTCCCGGAATACTTCTTGTAGCAGAATCCGTGCGACCCGTCATTCCACGGCTTGTCCGTGGAATCTATTAGCGAAAGTTCAAACCGTCATTCCACGGCTTGTCCGTGGAATCTATTACAAAGCGCTTCAACCGTCATTCCACGGCTTGTCCGTGGAATCTATGACAGACTATGGAAAAGAAAGGATATACCTACATGATGAGTAATTACACCAATACAGTCCTATACACTGGTGTAACGAACAGCATAAAAAGGAGAATCAGCGAACACAGTGAGGGTAGCGGTTCAAAGTTCACAGCCCGCTATCGTTGCAAGAAACTGGTCTTCTACGAAGCCTTCCCTGATATAGAACAGGCTATAGCGAGGGAAAAGCAAATTAAAAGATACCCTCGCGAATGGAAAAACAATCTGGTCAATTCGATGAACCCAGAATGGAGAGACTTGTCTTGTGACATTGTTTTGGATCCAGATTTCGTTTAACAGATTCCACGGACAAGCCGTGGAATGACGAAATCGGACAAGCCGTGGAATATCGAAGCGAGCGCAGCCGTGGAATAACGAAGCGAGCGAAGCCGAGAGATCTCTAGCGGCCGAAGTAGACAAGGAGGACGGAGATGTCAGCAGGGGAGACGCCGGAGATGCGGGAGGCCTGGGCGATCGTTTCGGGACGGTAGCGCATGAGTTTCTGGCGGCACTCGATGGAGAGGCTGGAGACCTTGTCGAAGTCAAAATCTGCTGGAATACGCAGATGCTCCAGGCGGGCCATCTTGTCGGCAAGGGCCCTTTCCCGCTCAATATATCCGCGATACTTCAGGAAAATTTCGACAGCACTTATGATGTTATCTCGAGCATCGTCGAGAGATCCCTCCACTCGGTGTTCTCGGTCGAGATGACAAGCAGATGTTCCACGTGGAACAAATTGCAGCAAATCGGCCAGGCTGAGCTCGGGACGGGACGCCAGGTCGGAGAGCTTTTTAGATTCCGTCAGAGGAGCGGAAGCGACGGACTCCAGATAGGGATTGATGTCAGCAGCCTTGATGAGCGTGTTCTCGGCATAGTCCTGCAACTGCTGCACGGCTTCATACTTTCGCATCGTAAGGGCATACCGATCCTCGCCGGCCAGCCCGATGGCATGCGATCTAGGAGTCAGACGCTGATCGGCATTATCCTGCCGAAGCAGGATCCGGTACTCGGCGCGGGAGGTAAACATGCGGTAAGGCTCATCCACTCCTTTCGTAATCAGATCGTCGATCAGCACGCCGATGTAGGCCTCGTCGCGATGGAGAACGAAAGGCTCCCGGTCATGCAGCTTGAGATGGGCATTGATACCCGCCATCAGCCCCTGGGCCGCGGCCTCTTCATATCCGGTCGTGCCGTTAACCTGCCCGGCCAGATACAGCCCCTCGACGATGCGGGATTCCATCGTCGGTCGGAGATACATCGGGTCGAAGTAATCATACTCGACCGCGTAGGCCGGCTTGAAAATCCGCGCATTCTCAAAGCCCTCGATGGCATGGAGGGCATCGAGCTGGACGTCCAGCGGCAGCGAAGAGGAGAACCCCTGAAGGTAGTATTCCGTCGAATTCCGATGCTGCGGCTCGAGGAAAAGCTGGTGCGAATCCTTGTCGGCGAAGGTCCGGAGCTTATCTTCGATGGACGGGCAGTAGCGCGGGCCCTTGCCGGCGATGAGTCCGGTAAAAAGCGGAGAGCGGTCAAAGCCGGTGCGGAGAATCTCGTGCACCCGCAGGTTGGTATGGCAGATGTAGCAGGGCAGCTGCGGCTCGCCGGACTGGATCGTCGACGGGACGGAAAGAAAACTGAAGCGTTCGGGGGAGTCGTCGCCGAGCTGCAGCGGAAGACGGGACGTATCCACGCTCCGGATGTCGATGCGCGGCGGAGTGCCGGTCTTCATCCGGGCGGTCGGAATCCCCCGCTCCGCAAGCTGCTCCGTCAGACCGAGGCTTGCCTTCTCTCCGATGCGCCCGCCTTCCCAGACCGTCTGTCCGACGAAGAGTTTGCCGCCGAGGAAGGTTCCGGCGGTCAGGATAACCGCCTGAGAATGGAGAATTGCCCCGGTATTCGTACGAACGCCCGCAATTTTTCCGTTCTCAAAGAGGAAAGCGGTTGCTAAATCCGCGTAAATACTTAATTTACAATGATTTGTAAGGATTTGACGCCAATTGACCGAAAACGCCCTTTTGTCGCATTGGGCGCGTGGGCTCCACATCGCAGGACCCTTCGAGCGGTTCAGCATCCGGAACTGGAGCGTCGACGCGTCCGTGACGATGCCGGTGTATCCGCCGAGCGCATCGATCTCCCGGACGATCTGTCCCTTGGCGATTCCGCCGACGGCCGGGTTGCAGGACATGCGCGCGAAGCCGTCGAGGTCCATGGAGATGAGCAGCACGGACGAACCGAGGTTCGCCGCGGCCATCGCAGCCTCACAGCCGGCATGTCCCCCGCCGACGACGATGATGTCAAAGCACGGATCCGTCATGCGAGCGTCTTCAAGAGTTCGAGAGCGGCATTTTCCTGCCGGCGCATCTCAGCCTGGTCCTCAGGAGTATGGTCGTCGAAACCGATCAGGTGCAGCACGCCGTGGATGATGACCCGGTGGAGCTCCTCGTCGAAAGAGGCGGCTCCGTATTCCTCGGCATTGGCACGGACCGTATCGACGCTGATGATCAGATCGCCGGAAAGGACGTCCCCTTCGCAATAGTCAAAGGTAATGATGTCCGTATAGTAATCGTGGCCGAGGTACTGCCGGTTGACATCGAGGATGTAAGGGTCCGAGCAGAAGACGACGGACACATCGCCGAGCCGCATCTCGGCCTGGGCGACAATCTCCTTGATCCAGCGGCTGGTCAGACGGCGGGAGCCGAAGTGAAAAGAAGTGTCTTCGATTTGATACGTAATCATATCCTTCAAAATTTACTGCAAATCTACAACTATTAAATCAAAAAATTATGAAAACAGAATAATTCTTCCTATCTTTGACGGACTGAATGCCTTTTTTTGACAATAAAAACACACAGATATGGAAATCAAGAAATCAGTGAAAGCCAGCCTCGAGAACAAGAAGCTTCTGTTCCTCGAGATCGGATTGGTTCTTGCCCTCGGCCTTATCTGGGCCGGTTTCTCCTGGGAGACCAAGGAAGCCGAAGAGTCCAAGATGAAGAAAGAGGTGAAGATGGAAGAAGAGACCGAGCAGGAAGAGGTCATCATCGAAGAAGAGAAGAAGCCCGAGATTCCGCCGGAGGAGCAGCCCGAAGAGGAGCAGTTCTCCGATGAGATCGAAGAGGTCGAGGATGATGAGGAGGAGACCGTCCAGCGCATCGACGAAGACAAGGAAATCGAGATTGTCCGCGTCGAGCGCCACGAAAATGTGGAAGTCGAAGAGGAGGAAGAAGAAGTCGAGACCGTCGAGTTCTTCCGCGTCGAGGTCAAGCCGACCTTCCAGGGCGGCGATCCGAACGCCTTCTCCAAATGGGTCGCCCAGCACCTCCAGTATCCTGAAATTGCGAAGGAGAACGGCATCAAGGGCCGTGTCATCCTCCAGTTCACGATCGGTGTCGACGGCAAGCTGACCGACATCAAGGTTGTCCGCGGTGTGGACAAGGCGCTGGATGACGAAGCCGTCCGCGTCGTCAAGTCCTCCCCGAAGTGGACCCCTGGCAAGCAGAGAGACCGCGCCGTTAAGGTCACCTACACCTTCCCGGTTATCTTTGAGCTGAGATAAATGATTGAAAATCAGTGAAAAGGCCGTCCAGAGGATGGCCTTTTTTAGATTATGGTCGAGCAGGAGAATCTACACAGTGAAAAAGCCGTCTTTATCGGGGTGGTCCTCGAAAAGAACGGCGAAAGGAAAGTCCTCGAATACCTCGAGGAACTGGCATTTCTGGCTGAAACGGCCGGAGCCGTCCCGGACCGCAAGTTCATCCAACGGATGGACCGGCCGGACAAGTCCACCTACATCGGGACGGGTAAATTAAAGGAAATCAAGCAGTACTGCGAGGAGAACGATATCGAGTACGTCATCTTCGACGACGAACTGACGGGCACCCAGCAGCGCAATATCGAGCGGGAACTGGACAACAAAGCCCTCAACGTCATCGACCGGACGAGCCTCATCCTCGAGATCTTCGCTCAGCGGGCAAAGACCTCCTACGCCAAGATGCAGGTGGAACTCGCTCACTATCAGTATATGCTGCCGCGTCTGGCGGGCATGTGGACCCACCTCGAGCGCCAGCGAGGCGGCATGGGGACCCGCGGCGGTATGGGTGAGACCCAGATCGAGGTCGACCGCCGTATCGTCAAGCAGCGCATCACCAAACTCAAGGAAGACCTCCGCAAGGTCGACCGCCAGATGGCGACCCAGCGCAGCAACCGCGGCTCGCTCGTGCGTCTGGCTCTTGTCGGCTACACCAATGTCGGCAAGAGCACGCTGATGAACCTCCTGGCCAAGAGCGACGTCTTCGCCGAGAACAAGCTCTTCGCAACGCTCGACACCACCGTCCGCAAGGTCGTCATCGAGAACGTCCCGTTCCTGCTGAGCGACACCGTCGGATTCATCCGCAAGCTGCCCACCCAGCTCGTAGAGGCCTTCAAAAGCACCCTCGACGAGGTCCGCGAGGCCGACATCCTCGTCCACGTCGTCGACATCTCCCACCCCGAGTTCGAGGAGCAGATGCAGGTCGTGGAAAAGACCCTCCAGGAAATCGGCGCCGGCGGAAAGCCCGTCTATGTCGTCTTCAACAAGGTCGATGCCTACCGCAACGAGCCCTACGACGAGTTCTCGCTGGAGCCGAAAAAGCCCGAAAACCGCACCCTCGAGGAACTGCAGCACAGCTGGATCGCGGAGGAAAAGACCCCTTGCATCTTCATCTCCGCCCTCAAGAAAACCGGCATAGACAAACTCCGCAACGACATCTACAAGATGGTCGCCGAGATCCACGCCGGCCGCTATCCTTTCAACAATTTCCTCTGGTAATCCATGAGAAAAGCCCTACCTATATACATTGCTTTTCTGCTTCTTTCCTGCCTCCCCCTCCGGGCGCAGGACGACCTCTCCCGCTTCGAGAAGGACGCGGGAGCCCTCTCCACGCTCTTTCGCGGGCGACTGCAGAAAAACACGACCTTCCGCTACAACGGCACCTTCTACCTCGACACCCGCACCTTCCGGAAAGGGGACGTCCTCTACAACGGTAAATACTACACGGACGTCCTCCTCAACCTCAACGCCTCCACCCAGGAACTGGTCATCCGCCCGGAAGCCAATTCCGCCGGCGTCATCCTCTACAGGGATCAAGTAGCCTGGTTCTCCATCGGGAACCGCCGCTTCGTCAACCTCCGTTACATCGGTCTCAAAGACGCCCCCGAGGGCTATTATGAGGTCATCCGTGACGGTCGGGAGCCGATTCTGCGGATGAGTTTCAAATACCTCAGGGCAGCAACCGGCCTGCTCAGTGCAAAGACGCTGGACGACATGGATGAAAACTACGACCCTGCCGTGGTCAGCTACTACGACCGGGAAGAAAAGTACTATCTCCTCCACCCGGACGGCATCCTGCAGAAAATCGGAGCCGGCAACGCCCGGCGGCGTCTGAAAAAATCCTATGACGAGAGCGGAAGCCCCTTTGCGGAAGAAGCGTTCGCCTGGGCGCCCGAGTCGGACAAGACGGAAGGCACCCTCCCGAAAAACCGTTTCGACAGCCGCACCTCTCAGTTACTCCCGGCCGGTTATTTCGATGAGAACAAGGAGAAAGAAGACACGACCGCAAGCCACGAAGCCCTGACCGTCACCTTCCGCAACAAGATTTACGAGATCGGCGAAGCCGGCAGGAGCAGAAGCAGCAAAGCGAAGGTCACCGGCATCGTATACGAAGCCGAAACCGGCCTCCCGCTGCCCGGAACGGTTGTCTTTGATGACAAGACGCACACCTATGCCCGGACGGACAGGAATGGCCGCTACACCATCACCCTTCCCGTCGGGGACAACATCCTCAACTTCAACGCCGACACCAAGGAAGACCTCCCGCTGAAAATCAACCTCCTGTCCGAGGGCACGCTGGATGTCGTCATGACCGAGCGGATCAACTATCTCGAAGGGGCCGTCATCTCCGCCAGCAGCATCGAGCAGCATTCTTCCAGCGCCATCGGCGTGGAGAAAGTCAGCATCAAAACCCTGACCAAAATCCCGACCGCCTTCGGGGAAGGCGACGTCCTCAAGGCCGTCCTGACCCTCCCGGGCGTCAAGACCGTCGGCGAGGCGTCCGGCGGCTTCAACGTACGCGGCGGATCGGCCGACCAGAACCTCGTCCTCTTTGACGACAACACCATCTACAACCCCAGCCACCTCTTCGGCATCTTCTCGGCTTTCAACCCCGACATCGTCGAGAACGTGGAGCTGTACAAGAGTTCCATCCCGGCCGAATACGGCGGCCGCATCTCCTCCGTGCTGAGCGTCAACACCCGCCGGGGCGACCCCACCAAGTTCAAAGGCTCGCTGGGTATCGGCCTGCTGACCAGCCGCATCCACCTGGAAGGCCCCATCGCCAAAGGGAAAACCTCTTTCATCGCCGCAGCGCGAACCTCCTATTCCGACTGGCTGATGAAGATGCTCCCCAAGAGCAGCGCCTATGCAGGCGGAGGAGCCACCTTCTCGGATGTCAATCTCGGTCTCACACACCGCTTCGACGACCGCAACTCCCTGCAGCTGAACGGGTACTTCGCGACAGACCGCTTCGCTTTCAGCGGCGATACGACTTTCCGCTACACCAACCTCAACGCCTCCGTCGCATTCCGGCACAAGGGCAGGGAGGGCGGATCCTTCAAGCTCAGCACCGGCTATGACCATTACTTCAACATCCTCGGCGCCCACCAGTGGGAAACCGGCGCCTATGACATGGAAACGGTTATCCGCCAGGGTTTTCTGAAGGCAGGATGGGAGCGGCCTATCGGCAGTCATACGCTCTCCTTCGGTGCCAATCTCGTCGGTTACGCCCTGGACCCCGGCATTATGGACCCCTATGGCGAAATGTCGCAGGTCAAGCATGCAAGGCTCGAACGGGAACTGGGCATCGAACCGTCCGTCTACCTTTCGGAGCGATGGACACCCAATGAGCACTTCTCCGTCGACGGCGGTATTCGACTCTCCTCTTTCCTGGCACTCGACCCCACCCAGTTCTACGCAGAGCCGGAATTCCGATTCTCCGCGAAGTACTCCCCGGCGCGGCTCTTCAGCCTGAAAGCCGGTGTCAACACGATGACCCAATACATCCACCTGATTTCCAACACCTCCTCCATCTCCCCGATGGACACCTGGCGGCTCTCCAGCAAGGATATCGTCCCCACGAAGGGCTGGCAGGCCGCTGCCGGAGCCTACTGGACGCTGGTCGGGGCCAAGATGGACCTCTCTGTGGAAGGCTACTACAAACAGAGCCGCAACGGACTGGATTACAAGAGCGGCGCCCTCCTGTCGATGAATCCGAACATAGCCGACGAGCTCGTACCCGTGCGCGGAAAGGCCTACGGCGTCGAGTTCATGATCAACAAGCCCGCAGGCCGCCTGACCGGCTGGGTATCCTACACTTACTCCCGCAGTCTGCTGCAGGAAATGAGCGACCGGGGCGTCCAGACCATCAATCACGGCGACTGGTACAACGCCCCATACGACAAGCCGCACGAGTTCAAATTCGCCGGCAATTACGCCCTGACGCACCGTTTCAGCCTCTCGCTGAACGTCGACTATTCCACCGGACGCCCCATTACGATTCCGGTTGGCAAGTACTACTACGGGGGCCAGTGGCGCCTCGCCTACTCCGAGCGCAACAGCCACCGGATCCCGGACTATTTCCGGATAGACGCCGCTGTCAACATAGACCCCGGCCACTACCTCAAGGCCCTGGCCCACGCGTCCGTAACCATCGGTGTCTATAACATCACCGGCCGCAAGAATCCCTATTCGGTGTTCTACAAGACGGAAAAGAACGGTCGCGTCAACGGATACATGCTCTCCGTCTTTGCGACGCAGGTCCCTTACATCAACCTCAACATCCTCTTCTGATGAAAGTCCGGAAATACCTATACAGCGCAGTGGCCGTCCTGCTGGGAGTGTCCTCCTGCATTTATCCTTACGACGCCGATATTTCGAAGGAAACGGACCAGACCATCGTCATCGAAGGTGAAGTCCTCGTCGGCGGCACCACGACAATCCGTCTGTCCTATCTGACGGAGCTGGGTTCCCTCGCGTCATCCCGCCATCCGGCCGGAAGGGCCTGGGTGGAAGACAGGGACGGAAACCGCTTTGAATCTTCCAACAAGAGTCTTTCCTGGAACATCAGCATTCCTACGGAAACCGCACCCAGCGGAAAACAATACCGGGCCGTCATCGAGGTCGACGGAGAGACCTATGTATCCGAATGGCTCGACGCCGATCCGAAGCCGACCATCAACGGCATTCACTTCGGCAGCGACGGAGTCAAAGTCACCGTCTATGTCGATGTCGATGCCCAGGCATGCCGCAGCGGCTACATGGGTTTCTCCTTCGATGAGACCTGGGAATTCCACGCCGACTTCATTCCGGAGGTCGTGGTCAATCCCAACAGCTGGCAGTACTCTGACCTGATGAGCACCTGGCCTTTCTACTGGTGCTATAGAAGCAGCGTCTCGCAGCAGATGGTCCTACTCGACTATTCGGCACTGGAGGGCGCCCAAACCAAGCAATACCCGGTCCATTCCTTCCTCTGCATCGATTCCCGCAACCACCTGAAGTATTCCATCCTCGTCAAGGCATTCGCCCTCTCCCGGGATGCCTACCTCTATAATAAACAGACGCAGGATATGTCGGAAATCGGAGGCGACCTCTTCTCTCCGGAGCCCGGTATGCTGCAGGGCAACCTGACCTGCACATCCGATGACGGGCGCCAGGTTATGGGCCTTATCCTTGCTGCAGAGGTCGCTACCAAACGCGCCTTTCTCGACAACCGCTACCTCAGAGTCACCCGACAGGACGACAGCTTCATGGTGGAAGTGCCGGAAGAAAAAATGCCTGTCTACTACTATGATATGAACTATAGACCCATCAAGTATGTCACGATGGAAGACCGGCAGGTGGTCGGATGGGGCCCGCACCGCTGCATCAACTGCCTCGAAGCCGGTGGAACGCAGGAAAAACCAGCATTTTGGGATGATGACAAACAATAAATACTGCCTGATTCTACTACTCTGTTTCGCCCTGTCGCTGCTGACGGCAAGGGCGCAGGAAAAGCTATACGTCGCAACGGATCGCGGTGCCTATATATCCGGAGACCGGGTATATTTCTCTCTGTTCTGTGTGGACGGAGAGGGCCGTCAGAGCGATTTCAGCGCCGTTTCCTACCTCGAGCTCATCTCCACGGACGGCACGGTCGCCGAGGCCAAAGCAGGCCTTTTCGGCGGACGCGGAGCCGGATCTTTCCAGATTCCCGCTTCGGCGCCTACGGGCAACTACCTCCTCGTCGCCTACACGGCTACAGGAAAAGCCGTCCCGGAAGGTAGCCGCCTGCTCTCCATCTATAATACGACCTCGACCGCCCGTGTCAAGGATGGAGTGACGATTGTCCCGCAGGGCCAGTGGAGCGCCCCGGAGACAAAGGAACAGTATGACGAAAAGCTGGTTCTCTCCTTCCCCCGGAATGCGCAGGCGGGAAGGGTGGAATCCCTCCGGATCAACGCTCCGGCAGGGACGGACATTGCCCTGTCCGTCAGCCGCGAGGACGGACTGGCTACGCCGGACGGCAAGTCCCTGGAGGCATTCCTCCATGGAAAGAAGGCCGCCCCGACAACCCACAGCGGCGAATATGAAGGAGAAATCATCGTGGCACAGGTAGAAGGTCTCGAACGGAGCGCCACAGACCATGACCAGGTAACGGCTTTCCTGTCCTCCGCAGGCTCTCCTTCCAACGTCTACATCGGCCGGAGCGATACTGACGGCCAGATCCGTTTCTTCACCAACAACATCTACGGGAATCTCGAACTGGTCTGCGAGGTCGCGTCCATGAGCGGCCGCAGCTGCCATATCTCTTTCGCCAGCCCCTTTGCCCATCCCGAGTCCGGACCGCTCCCGGCCCTGGAACTCAGTCCGGCCCAGCAAGGCGCCCTGGAGGCCCGGAAAGTAGCCTTAAAGGCCGAATCCGCCCAGAATCCCGATACGCTGGTGCGGTTCCTCCCCAAGCGCAACGACCTGATGCTGGCGGGTATTTCCCCCATCCGCTACCATCTTGACGATTACACCCGTTTCCCGACGGTACGGGAAATCTGCGTGGAATTCGTTCCGGAACTGCAGTTCGTCAAAAGGGACGACCGCTGGCGGATCCGTATGTACACCGGCGACGCCACTTCGTCACGCCAGTTCCTGCTGGACAACATTCTCGTGCTGATGGACGGCGTGGTCCTGACCGATCACGGGATGCTGGAAGATTTTGACGCGATGCTCCTCGAAGACATCGACATCTACGACCAGGCGATCACCATCGGCGAGATCACCTTCAACGGCATCGTGAACTTCATCACAAAAAAGAACTACGTGACCGCCCTCCATTTCCCGGAGAACGTCCGCGTAGTTGATTTCATGGGTGTGTCCTATCCCGTAGCTTACCCGGGCGACACCGAGCCGACGGGCGAGCGTCAGCTGCTCTATTGGAACCCGGCCCTGGAGGTTCCGGAAGAGGGTTGCAGCGTGGATATCCACCTTCCTTCCGTTTCCGGAACCTTCCGTGTGAGCGCCGAGGGATGGACTCCCGACGGCGAGCCGGTCCGAAGCGAGTTCCTTATTAATACATATTAGAAAGGACTTTCTCCGGGATGGAGGCAATCTTCTTGTACGTATCCTTTTCGGAACCCTTCGTCAGAATCAGGTCGGACTCGGTAAGCTCCACCTCATAGGGACCCCAGGCCTTACCGCCTGCGTAGGTGCCGGTAAGTTCCTTCTTCTTGAGAAGATAGGAGCCGTCAAAGCGCGTATAGCGCCCTTCGCCGATCCGCTGATAGAGGAGGAACGTTCCATCCTTGAATTCCAGATAAACATCCACGGAAACGGTGCCGACAGTGGCTGTCTTGGTCTCTACCGAGTAGAGCTCCCACGTCCCGTCGATGGAGAGTTCATCCTTATCCTTGTTGCTCTTGCCGCAGGAAACCGCGGTAAGAGTCAGTACGGCCGCTACGGCCGTAAGGACCATTGTACGTAAGCTCTTCATCATAACCAACCTCCGTTTCCATTGCCGCCGTCCGCCGCATCACGGGCGATGATGGACAGCGTGCGCGTGATTTCCATGCCGCCGGGGGGATTGTCTCCGCCGCCAAGCGCACTGCCGCCACCGACGGCGCGGATGACGAATTTACCGGAACCGATCTTTGTCGGGTGGATATACAGCCGGCCGAACTGGATGAAAGCCTTGCTGCCGGCCTCCACGACGGCCGGATGCTTCGGATCGTTCGCAGGAGTGACGGATTCCAGCCCCAGCGAAGCGACCGTCTCCGGAGAAGCCTCGATGGAAAGATAGGTCAGGGAGGTGGAGGAAGTTCCCAGCAGCGGGGTAAGGTCGATCCACTGCACACGTCCGATCTGCGCCGTTGAACTCGGCGTGCCTTCGATATGCATCATCAGGCGCCAGGCGTCGATGGCGCCGGTGCCCATCTGATGATAATACGGAGCCATATTCAGCTCGCCGATAGACCAGCCTTTCAGATAGGTCTTCTTGGCGGTGCTGGCGATACGCTGGTCGATGTCATCCGTAGAGGAAAGGATAAGCTCCTTGAACTCCTGGACAGTAAAGGTCTTCCCGAGCTGCTTGGCATAGGAAAGGGCCAGGGCAACGACACCGCTCACATGCGGGCAGGCCATAGAGGTTCCCTGCATGTAACCATAGTCAGAGCCGGCGATATCCTTCGGCAGCGTCGACAGGACCATGGATTTCTGATACTGTTCCTTCGTACCGACCAGATGGCCTACTTCGCCGCCCGGAGCGCAAATGTTGCAACCGGGACCGTAATTGGTATAATAGGTCGGCAGGAAGTCGGGGCCGAAGGCGGAAACGCTGATGATATCATAGAACGCTCCGGGATAATGGGCGTAGCCATGATTATCGTTTCCGGCGGCGAAAATGGCGATATTTCCGTTCAGGACGGGGTTATTCTTGCAGGCCTCGAAATAATGGACCGCATCGATTTCTGCGGAGCCCACCTGGGAAATATACACGTTGTCCGACGCGAACTGCGTGGAAAAGCCATAGGAACAGGAGATGATGGAAGCACCGTTATCGGCAGCATACTTGATGGCCCTGGCCGTCGAACCGCCTCTTTTTCCGGAGAAAATCTGGCAGGACATGATCCGGCAGCCATCGCCTTTTCCACTGCCGCCGGCGATACCGGCGACACCGCGGTTGTTGTTGTTGACGGCGGCGATCGTACCGGCGCAGTGGGTTCCGTGACCGGAATCATCGGGATTGTCCCAATTGATATTGGCATTGTTGTCCACGAAATTGTAGCCGTAGACATCGTCAATATAGCCGTTTCCGTCGTCATCGATACCGTTATCAGGAATCTCTCCCGTATTGACCCACATATTGGCAGCCAGATCCGGATTCGAATAGCAGACCGCCTCGTCCACGACGGCAATGATGATGTCGGGATCGCCGCAGGTCAGGCGGCTCCACACATCTTTCACATTGACGTCAGCTCCCTTGGCGGCAGTTGCCGAATAGGTCTTGCTGCCCTGGTTGTTGTAATGCCACTGGTCCAGCAGCATCGGGTCGTTGAAAGATCCGGATACCACGGCCTTCGTGCCTGTAATCTCTTCCGCAGGATAAGCAATCCCGTCGGAAGCCTTCTGCGGGTAACACGAATATTCAGCAATCGCCACGGTAGCCATACCGGCCGCCTTGCGGATCTGCTGATGAACATCAGCCTCCTCCGCAAGGGTTATCTCGTACCAGCGGTCCAGACCGAACTGATGCTCCAGTTCTTTCCGGTCCTTACGGGAAACGAATAGCGGCTCGACAGAGGCGATTCCCTCGTCCTCCAGCAAAGCGGAGAGCATTTCCGGCGTCGGAACGGTCTCGAACTTCACCTGGAAAACCGAAGTGCTGTACTCGTCACTGAGCTGCACGACCTTGGTCTCCAGCGGACGCTGCAATGCGTCTGCTTCTTCCTGCAAGTCGTTCTCCTGCACTTTACTACAGGAAACGACGGCAAGAACGGACAGTAGGGCCAGCGGTGTGACTATTCTGTTGAATTCCATTGTATGAATAATTGATGAAAAAAGGCCAGGTGCATTGGCACCTGGCCCCAATACAATCTGTGCTATTACTTCACAAGGCTAGAAGTTTCAACAGAAATGGTAGCATTTCTGCCGAACTCTTTTGCTTTGCGGGTATAAACAACCTTAGCACTCACCTTGACAGGCTGAGGATCACGCTCGTACTTGACCTTCTCCTTGTTGTAGATAGAAAGTCCGGAGGAAAGACTTGCATCTTTCACTTCACCGTTACGTGCAGGAGCGGCAAACGGAGCCGGAGCCGGAGCAGTAACTGCAGAAGGAAGCGTAATGCTGAACGTACCTTCGTCGTTTGTATAGTACCACTTACCTATGCCAGGCAAGCCAATATACATTTCCTCTGCAGGCCAGGTGATGACACCGTCCTTCAGAGTACCGCTCTTCTCGGTCTTAATCTGGAAGAATCCGTAGGAAGAGTTGACAGAGATACCATAATCCTGTTCCTCAATAAAGACGGCATTCGGATCGGTTGCATCAACCACAACCTCGGCATTTGTCCAGTTACCACCTTCATATTGAGCCATTGTCTCTTCATCGATACCGAAGAAGTGGGCTACAACAGCGCACTGGAAACCGGTGACCATATACAGGCCAGGGGTAGAAGCTTCCTCGTACACGTCGCAAGGAACTGTAACGTCAGTCTTGCCGTCGAAGAGATAAGGAATGAAACCGTCATTGATCAGACCCTTACCAAGGCTGTTCCAGACATACGGGAGTTTCTCGGTCGTATAGCTGTCGATAGCGAAAGCATCAAGGTCACCGTTCGTAGCCCAGACAATAATATAATAGGTTGTCTTGGCCGCGAGACCCTTGAGGATGTCGTAGAAACCACCGTCAGCGTTAATGGCAGCAAGATCTTCCTCGGAAGCACCATACTCCTCAGCATCAGACTTGACAGCATTCATAACAGCAGAACCGCCGTACTTGGAAATCGTGGCCTCCGTAAAGATACCTACGTGAACCTCCGTAAGATTCTCGCCGCTGATACCGTATGCGAAGGAATCCCACTTGTGGAGATTCTGGTAACGGGCAGGCGTATCCTCCGTAAAGACACTGACCACTACGGCCTTCTCAGCCGCATCTTCAGCGGTAATGTGGTGGATGGAGATACCATCGGAAGCCTGCGGCTTACCGGCCTCGTCATAAGCGAGCACGATCACGGTATAGTCGCCGGACTTCTCAGGCGAGAGAAGAAGCGTCGTATAATTGACTTTATACTCGTCGTCATACTCAAGAGCGACCTCCGTCATGGTCTTGTCGTCCTTCAGGAGTTCTTCGATCTTATTCGAAGTCTGGATACCGGAGAACTTGCCTTCGAAGACCTCATACTTGATGGTCTTGATGTCCACACCGGCCTCAACATAGACGGGAGTCTCACCGCCGTCAGAATAGTCGGTCGCAAGATCAAGGCTGTAGTCTACGCGGGTATAACCACTGGCAATGGCGACAGGGGTATTGTCCTTGTAACCATACCAGCTGGTCGTACCGTGGATCCAGTAAGCGGCGTTGAAGATGAAGCCGCCGTGGCCGTCATAGTAGCTCGGAAGATAACCGTCGGAGCCATTGGTATAACGGTCGTAGGAGCTGGCATAGTCACCATTGCCCAGACCCATGTCGGCGCGCATCCAATAGTAGTCACCCATGTAGACGGGACCGTTGGAGGAGTCGTAACCGATATAGTTCGGAGCGACTTCGATCCACTGGTATTCCGCATCGTTGATGGTGACGGTCTTGTTGACATACCACTTGAAGCTGAGCTGGACGTTGGTACCCCAAGGGCCGATACCATCGCTTCCATCCGCCGGGGAAACAAGCTTTCCGCCGGTAGTCTCACAGTAACGGATTCCGTCAACCTCGTAGTACTTGAGATAAACGTCATCATGGACTTCACCCCAGAAAACGTCGTCCGAGAAAGTAAGCATGGCCTTCTCAGATCCGTCTTCGGTCTTGAAATCAAGCATTTCAACGCACATGACGGTGAAATCGAGACCGATGCTGTTCTTGGAATAGATGGAAGCGTACTGGTTGTCTTCGATGACGAAGTGACCGGCATACGTGACACCTTCTTCCGCATTGTCGAAATTAACCGTAAAGGTGGTTTCGGCCTGACCGTCGGCAAAGACGATATCGGAGGCGGTAAACACATCCGTAGGGCCATCGGGATCCGTGAAAGAAGCCGTTACAGGAACGGTGATGGCACCTTCCGTATTGGTACGGGCAACGGTGATCTCAAGCACCTTATCCTGGGTAGGATTATAGATATGATCGCCGCTGGCTTCCTGTACAGGGAAGTACACACCATAGCAGTTATCCAACTCCGGCTCGCCAGGCTTGATTTCAGCCTCTTTCTCG
The DNA here is from genome assembly GCA_902768665.1 of uncultured Bacteroidia bacterium. Lineage (GTDB taxonomy): Bacteria > Bacteroidota > Bacteroidia > Bacteroidales > UBA932 > Cryptobacteroides. The sequence goes on from CACXMA010000003.1 coordinate 59,224, forward strand.
CAAGCGGCGAAGGTAAACGCTGCAGCGCTGATCGCAAATAAATATTTAGCAATATTCTTCATAATCTGTCTGTTTTAGGATAACATAGATTAGTCAGTAACTCCGTCACGAAGGTTCGGATTCTGATCCATCTTCGGGAGTTCGCCACCGGTATTGTCGACAACACCGAAGTTGGTGTTGAGCTCACCGTTGTTGAAGCGCATGTTCAGCCAACCGTCGTCGGCAGCTATGTTGAAGCGGAATGCAGGAGCGATGTTCGTGCTCTCGGCGGTGCCAAGGAAGCGGACCAACGGCTTGTTGAGACGCTTGAGGTCGGAAGTACCGAAGCCTTCGCCCCAGAGTTCGACGCGGCGCTGGAACCAGACCTCGTCGGCAAAGTTACGGCCACCGGCGGTAGCATCGTAGGAAGGATCACGGTAGGTCTTGACAAAGTTCTCAAGAATTTCCTTACCCTTGGACTCGTTGCCGCTCTTGGCGTAAGCCTCGGCCTGGATGAGGATCATTTCCTCAACACGCATCAGCGGGGAGTCCTCGGCGTTCTCGGTGGTACCGAGCGTGAGGCAACCGAACTTGACGTTGGTGTAAGGAAGGAAAGCGAGCTTGTCATCATACTCGAACTCTGGAATGTCCTGACCGGAAGCGGAACCCTTATCACCGGCGCTCCAGGTAAGACCATCGAGAAGCGGGGAATAAAGCTCATCATTGACCCACCAGCCCTTGCGGACATCCGTATCCGGAATCTTGTCGTAGAGGATCTTGTTGATCATCGCATAGCAGGCGGTACCGGCGGAATAAGCCCAACCGGAGAAGGAACGGAGCCAAGAAGAGCTCGTCGCATAGCGGAAGGTAAGCGCATTGTCGGCGGTCATGTCAAAGCCCCAGATCCAGTTGTGCTCGTTGATGTCCATGAAGGAAGGCGTGCTGACCTCGGCGATGGAAGCAGGGGTATAACCCTCTGCGGCAGCCTCGGCGTCGGCAGCGGCCTCAGCATAGTTGCACATAACAAGGTTCGCGCGGGCGCGGATACCGAGGGCAACCTGCTTGTCGATGTACATCTTGGACGGACGCTCGTAACCTTCAAGGGCCGGGACAGCCTCGTTGAGATCATTCATGACGATGTCATAGATCTCGGCGACGGTAGCGCGGGGATTGTTGGTCGGGTCCTCGACAGCCGGCGAGCAGATCGGAACGCAAGGTTCATCCTTGGCAATCGCGTAGGTGAACTGGAAGTCCGAAGCAAGCAGCATGTAAGCATAGGCGCGGAGAACCTTGGCCTGGGCAATCATATAGATCGAAGCCTGGTCCTGGACATCCTCCGGGAAACCGGCGATGAAGTCATTGACGTTGGCAATGATCATGTAAGGAGTACGGTAGCGGATATACGGGTTACGGTAGGAAGCCGTACGGGAAGAGTACTCGCCGCAGACGGAGAACCAGTTGTAACCGGAATCCGGCATGTGCATATCAGCGCTCTCGAGATCGCCGCAGAAAAGCATCATCAGGATACCCCAGTCATCCGGTGTGCCATATCCGAAGTAGTTCGGGTTGCCAATCGGGTTGAAAAGACCGGAGAACGCAGCGGAAGCACGGGAAGGAATCGCCGTGTTCGTTTCCTGAAGCTGGGAAGACAACATCGTACCGCTTTCCGGAACAATCTCGTTCATGTCAGTGCAAGCCCAAGCGGCAAGCCCTGCGAATAAAACGGAAATATATCTGTAGATTTTCATTGTCTTGAACTTTTAGGAATTAGAAAGTAAGGGTAATGCCACCGGTGATGGAGCGCATTGCAGAGTAGTAACCGGAGTTCAGACCGGTACCGGAAGTCATGGAACCGAGGCCCATGGAGAAACGAGGGTCAACACCCTTGCGTGCAGTCAGGACGGCGAGGTTGTCACCGGCGACATAGAGGCGGAGACCGTCGACACCGAACTTCTTCGTAAACTTGGTAGGAAGGGTGTAACCAAAGGTCACGTTGTTGAGGCTCAGATAGTTGGAGCTGATCATGAAGCGGTCGAGAGCGGACTGGGCGACCTGGACATCACCATCGTTACGAGGAACGTCGGTGTGGGTGTTCTCAGGAGTCCAGGCGTTCAGGATGTCCTTGTGCCAAGCCTGGCCGGCAGCGGCCTGCGTGTGCATGAGAGCCTGGTAGGAACCGTCATAGTACTTACCACCGAGCTGGAAGGACAGCTGGCAGCTGAGGTCGAAGCCGTAAGCGTTGAAGCTGGTGCCGAAACCACCGAAGAGCTTCGGAAGGACGGAACCGAGGTTGTACTGGGTCGCGTCGGAGAATTTCGAGGTAACGACCGTGGTCGTAGCCTTGTCGTCAATCTGCTTCTGGGTCGGACGCTGGACAGCGGTCGTGGTGGGCTCACCGTTCTCGTCGAGGAGAACCTCGCTGTAGTACTGGGCCTGACCGGTAGTCGGGTTGACACCGGCATACTTGAACATGTAGGCGTCGTAGATGGAACCGCCGACCATGAGGATGCGGTTACCGGTGCGGATACCGTTCTCGGAAACACTCTCATCGAGTTCGAGAATCTCATTCACATAGTGGCTGAGGTTGGCATTCCAAGTCCAGTAGATGTTCTTGGTAGCAAGGATCTTACCATCGAGAGAGAGTTCGAAACCGCGGTTGAGGATGGAACCGACGTTCACCGGGATAGCACCTGTCGGGTTACCGGCGGACTGCGGAACGCTCTTGGAATAGAGCAGGTCCTCGGTCTTACGGGAGAACCACTCGAAGGTACCGTTGAGGTAACCCTTCAGGAGTTCGAAGTCAAGACCGATATTGAAGGACTTGGAGGTTTCCCAGGTCAGTTCTTCATTACCGACATAGACCTTCTCGACCTTGTAGCCGTCGGTCTCGCTCCAGCTGTGGTTGTACTGATCGGAATAAGGATAGTAACCACCGATGTTGTCGTTACCCTGGATACCGTAGCTCACTTTGAGTTTGAGCATGTCGACGGGCTTTACCTTGAACCAGTCTTCGCTGCTGATAAGCCAGGCGGCGCCGGCGGAACCGAAGTTACCCCAGCGGTGACCCTCGGCGAAGCGGGAGGAAGCATCGCGACGATAGGAACCGGAAACGAAGATCTTGCCGTTGTAGTCATACTGTACGCGGCCGAGGAAGCCCTGGGTCGTGTAACGGTTCGTCGAAGAATTGGCACTCACCATGGAACCGGTACCGTCAGCGTTGTTGAGTTCGCCGACGAACGGGTTGAACAGGTGGTAGTTGCTGCCGGAGAGACCCTGGGAGGTCAGCTCATACTTCTCGAAACCGGCGAGGACATCCACGTGGTGGTCATTGGCGATGTCGAACTTGTATTCGGCAAGATACTGCTGGTTGACCGTGAACATGCGGCTGTGGCTGACACCGACATAACCGTCGGTACCGGAGGAACCGGCGAACTGGCTGCCGAGCGCAGAAGAACGGGTATTGTCAACGGTGAAACCGATATTGGCCGTCAGGGTCAGGCCCTTGAGCGGGGTGAGGGTGGCACCGAACTTACCGGTAATCACGTCAGCATAGGAGATCGACTTGTCGTACTCGTTGTCACGGACAGCGTTGCCGACGAAGTTCGGGCGCTTCTGGTTCGTGTTGTTGGAGTCATAGAGGATGCGGCCGTTTTCCTTGACGATGTAAGGATTGCCGTTGTCGTCGAGTTTGCGGACATAGAGCGGGTAGATAGGACCCATGTTGTTCGCAATGTAGAAGAGGTTGCCGGAGGAACCGTAGCTGTCGCTCCAGTCAGCCGTCTGGGAGTCGGTGTGGGAGATGCTCATCGAGGAGGTGAGACGCATCCAGGACTTGGCCTGGTACTCAGCGTTCAGACGGCCCGTGTAGCGCTTGTAACCGGAGTTGTTGACGATACCGGAGTTGTCGAGGTAACCGACGCTGGCATAGTAGTTCATCTTGCTGCCGACGCTGCCGGAAGCGGAGACGTTGTACTCCTGACGGACAGAGTTGTGGAAAGCTTCCTTGTACCAGTCATCCGGAGTGTAGTAGAACTCACCGTCGCTGTAACCGAGCGTAGCGTTCGGGTTGAGCTTGAAGTTCGTACCGATGAGGTTCTGGCCGTCCGGAACTGTGAAGACCTGATAACCGAGACCACCGTTGTTCTGGTCGAAGAGGTAGGTGTTGGCGTAAGCATAGCTTTCGGCGACACTGTGACCGGAATAGTAGTACTGGTTGTAGAGCATCGTGTAGAAGGTCTCGTAGTACTGACCCGGGTCGGTGATGACATCGTACTGAGGAATCAGACGGGAGTTGACACCTACACGGCCGTCGAACTTGACCTTGGCGTCGCCGGGGTTACCCTTCTTGGTGGTGATGATGACCACACCGTTGGCACCGCGGTGACCGTAGATAGCGGAAGCGGCAGCATCCTTCAGAACGGACATGGATTCAACGTCCTGAGGGTTGATGTCGGAGATCGCGCCGTCATACGGAACGCCGTCAACGACGATCAGAGGAGAGTTGCTGGCGCTCATGGAGCCGATACCACGGATGCGGATGGTGTTGGAACCACCGCCGGCCGGGTCACCACTTGCAGAAGTGATCTGGACACCGGGAGTCGTACCTGCGAGGGCGCTGGTAACGCTGGTGGCCACCTTCTTCTCAATCGTCTCAGCCTTGACCTGCGTAGCGGAACCCGTGAAGGAGCTCTTCGTCGCGGTACCGTAGGCAACGACGATCGTCTCATCAAGGATCTGCGTGTCAGTGGCGAGGACAACCTCGATGACAGCACGGCCGTTCACAGGAACTTCCGCGGTCTGATAGCCCATGGATTCGATCACCAGGGTACCGTCAGCGGGAACATTCAAGGTGAAAGCACCAGAGATGTCTGTCATGGTATAGACAGCATTGTTTCCTTTGAGGACCACACTGGCCTGGACAATGCCATCGCCGCTTTCGTCAAGGACGGTACCCTTCACAGAAATTCTCTGTGCATAGGCCGTAGCTGACAAAACCAGCATTACCATGGCTGCGAAAAAAATACGGATTTTTTTCATAAGCATTTGGGTTAATTAAACATAAATATTGATACAAAAAGCAATTTGCATCTTAAACATATACGCCGCCAATGTACGGCATATGTCGCAAAGATGATAAAAACAAATGAGAATTGCAAACCATACTAATAATTTATATATAGGAAATAATCAGTTGATTTGCCTTTTTTTTCGCTTTTTATTTGCTTTACAAGCACTTTCGCGTTTCATTTAGCAATTAGAATCCCTTAATTCGCTTATAATTATTAATTTAAAATTATTTAATAATTTTTTAAAAATTTTGTTTTTTAAGCAAAAAATCCGACCTGAACGGCCGGATTTTCGCACTGTCAAAAAGCTTGTAACTTATTCACGGAACTTGGCTTTGATATATTCGCGATTGAGCCGGGCGATATGATCGATGGTGATATGCTTCGGACACTCCATCTCACAGGCGCGGGTGTTCGTGCAGTTGCCGAATCCGAGTTCATCCATCTTGGCGACCATCGCGCGGGCGCGGCGAGCAGCCTCCGGACGGCCCTGCGGAAGGAGGGCGAGCGAGGAGACGCGGGCAGCGACAAAGAGCATCGCCGAACCGTTCTTACAGGTAGCCACACAGGCACCGCAGCCGACGCAGGCGGCGGCATCCATGCTGTTCTCGGCATCATCGTGGGAAATCAGGATCGTATTGCCGTCCTGAGCCGAACCGGCACGGACCGTGATGAATCCGCCGGCCTGGAGAATCTTGTCGAAGGCACCGCGGTCCACGACAAGGTCCTTGATGACCGGGAAACCGGAGCTGCGCCAGGGCTCGACGGTAATGGTGGCACCCGGCTTGAAGTGACGCATGAACAGCTGGCAGGTCGTTACCTGGTCGTCCGGGCCATGGGCACGGCCGTCGATATACAGGGAACAGGCACCGCAGATACCCTCGCGGCAGTCGTGGTCGAAGGCGATGGGCTCGATGCCTTTGCGGATCAGCTGGTCGTTGAGGATGTCCAGCATTTCGAGGAAGGATGCATCTTCCTCAACATCAGTTACATGATAGGTCTCGAAGCGACCCTTGGCCTTTGCGTTTTTCTGACGCCAAACTTTGATATCGTATTCCATAATCGCTTAGTCTTTGTAGTTACGGGTCGCAATCTTGATGTTCTCATATTTGAGGGGCTCCTTGTGGAGTTCCGGCTCCTTGCCTTCGCCCTTGTATTCCCAGGCGGCGACATACATGAAGTTCTCGTCGTCACGCTTGGTCTCGCCTTCCTCGGTCTGCATTTCCGTGCGGAAGTGGCCGCCGCAGGACTCCTTGCGGTTGAGGGCGTCGCGGGCCATCAGTTCGCCGATGTCGAAGAAGTCGACAAGACGGAGGGCCTTCTCCAATTCCTGGTTGAACTCTTCATTGGTTCCCGGCACACGGACGATCTTCCAGAATTCCTCGCGGAGGGCCTTGATTTCCTCGATGCCTTTCTTCAGGCCGGCCTCGTCGCGGGCCATGCCGACATACTCCCACATGATGTGGCCGAGTTTCTTGTGGAGGCTGTCCACCGTCTCGGTACCCTTGACGGCAAAGAGTTTCGCAATACGCTCTTTCACAGCCTTTTCCGCCTCATCGAACTCGGGGGCGCTGGTGTCCGTCTTCGGCTCTGCGAATTTGTGGGACAGGTAGTCGCCGATCGTGTAGGGCAGCACAAAGTAACCGTCGGCCAGACCCTGCATGAGGGCGCTCGCGCCGAGGCGGTTGCCGCCGTGGTCGGAGAAGTTGGCCTCGCCGATGGCGTACAGGCCCGGGATGGTGGTCTGGAGATCGTAGTCGACCCAGAGGCCGCCCATGGTATAGTGGATGGCGGGATAGATCATCATCGGCTCTTCCCAAGGGGAAGTGCTGGTGATCTTCTCATACATGTCAAAGAGGTTGCCGTAGCGCTCCTGAACCCGCTGATGGCCAAGACGTTTGATGGCGTCGGCGAAATCCAGGAAAACGGCGAGACCGGTCTCGTTCACACCGAAGCCGGCGTCGCAGCGCTCCTTCGCGGCACGGGAAGCCACGTCACGGGGGACAAGGTTGCCGAAGGCCGGATAGCGGCGCTCGAGATAGTAGTCACGGTCTTCTTCCGGGATCTGGGAAGGCTTGATTTCGTGCTTGCGGAGCTTCATCACGTCTTCCTTTTTCTTCGGCACCCAGATACGGCCGTCGTTACGCAGGGACTCGGACATCAGAGTCAGCTTGCACTGCTGGTCGCCGTGGACCGGGATGCAGGTCGGGTGGATCTGCGCGAAGCACGGGTTGGCGAAGAAAGCGCCCTTGCGGTAGGCCTGCATGGCGGCGCTTCCGTTGGAGTTCATCGCATTGGTGGAGAGGAAATAGGTGTTGCCGTAACCGCCCGTTGCAAGGACGACGGCATGGGCGCCGAAGCGCTCAATCTCACCGGTAACGAGGTTACGGGCGATGATACCCTTTGCTTCGCCGTTGATGATCACGAGGTCGAGCATCTCGTGGCGGGGATAGCTCTTGACGGTACCGGCGGCGATTTCCTTGTTCAGCGATGCATAGGCACCGAGCAGGAGCTGCTGGCCGGTTTGACCGCGGGCATAGAAAGTACGGCTGACCTGGACACCGCCGAAGGAACGGTTCGCGAGGTAGCCGCCGTACTCACGGGCGAAGGGAACGCCCTGCGCGACACACTGGTCGATGATGGCCGCACTGACTTCCGCCAGACGGTAGACGTTCGCCTCCCGGCTGCGGTAGTCGCCGCCCTTGATCGTATCATAGAAGAGGCGGTAGACGGAGTCGTTGTCGTTCTGGTAGTTCTTGGCTGCGTTGATACCGCCCTGGGCAGCGATGGAGTGCGCCCGGCGCGGAGAGTCGGAAATGCAGAAGATCTTGACGTTGTAGCCCATTTCGCCGAGGGAGGCAGCTGCGGACGCTCCGCCAAGACCGGTACCGACGACGATTACCTCGAGTTTCCGCTTGTTGTTCGGGGAGACGATGCGAATCTCTGACTTACGCCGGGTCCATTTTTCAGCCAGCGGTCCGTCAGGAATCTTGGAAATAAGTTTAGTATCGGCCATGTGTTGTATAGTTTGTTAATTTGATTCGGTAATCAGTCTGCAATTTTAATCATTTTTCGGCAAAAGACCTAATTTCTGCCGCCACAACAGCATTTTTTCTTTTCCGGAAGAAAGAACTCCTCGAGCGGAACCCGGTCCGGACGGCCCAGGCACGCGAAGGTTCTGTCGCCCTCGAAGATGATGGCGGAAGCGGTGATATCCCGGAGAATCGGCTTGCCGGAGAGGGATATATTATTAATAAGGAAGGAATGATCCCACTCAGCGATAGGAACTTCCGTCTTCGCAAGAATCTCGCTGGCCTTCTCATACCGGTCCACGCCCTTGCGGTCTTCGACACGTCCCGTGCAGGTAAAATTGGTCACTACCCGGTAGCCGGAAGGTTCCTCGTTGACGTCGAACTTGACCCAGCTGTGGTTGTTGACTTCATACCAGGCCGCCCCGCCTTCCGCATCGATGACGCCGAAATTCGCCTCAACGCCCATCGGTCGGGAGAGTGTGTCGAGCAGCCGCTCGAAGTCGGCCGTCGTCCGGCAGATTTCCAGCGCACGGTACATCACGAGGCCTTCGCGGTCCATCTGCGAGGCCGGCACATCGTCGTCCTTGAGGTCGTAGGTAGCCGTATTGATGATGCAGAACCCCGCCTCGTTGCGCCCGGACCACACCTCCGGCACGCCCCTGGTATTCTTCGCCACCGGGTTGGTCCGCCAGTCGCGGTTGACAAGCCCGAGGAAAGAATACTTTTCACCCCGGAAATACTCGATCGTATTGTCGAGATTACCGGTATCGCGATGCTTGAACATCAAGGGTTTGCCGTCGGGACGGACCTTGCCGCTGATGATGACGGCCGTGCACGCCTCAGACGCAAGCGGAAGCAGTAAAAACAGCAATAAACTAAAAGAGCGAAGGATTCTCATCGTTGTCCGTGTATTTGCGGGTGGAAAGATAGGCGTCCATGCCGAGGTGGTGATAAGCCAGTTCTGTGGCGACGCGGCCGCGCTGGGTCCTTATGATGAAGCCTTCCTTGATCAGGAAAGGCTCGTAGACTTCTTCGAGCGTGCCGGCATCCTCGCTGATGGACGTGGCGAGGGTCCCGACACCGACCGGACCGCCCTTGAAAAGGGTGATCAGCGTCCGGAGAATCTTGTTGTCGATGGCGTCCAGACCGCGTTTGTCAATCTTGAGCTTGTTCAGCGCAAAACGGGCTATCTCGAGGTTGATGCGGCCGTCGCCGAGCACCTGGGCGAAGTCGCGGACGCGCTTGAGGAGGGCATTGGCAATACGGGCCGTACCGCGGCTTCGGAGGGCGATTTCGTGGGCGGCATCGTCGTCTATCTCTATATTCATGATGCCGGCGCTGCGAAGGACGATCCGCTGCAGATCCGCCGTATCGTAATACTCCAGGGCGCAGTTGATGCCGAAACGGTCGCGGAGCGGAGCGGTCAGAAGGCCGCTTCGGGTCGTCGCGCCGACGAGCGTGAAAGGATTGAGCGAAATGCGGACCGACCGGGCGCCCGGGCCCTTGTCGATCATGATGTCGATGACGTAATCCTCCATCGCGGAGTAGAGATACTCCTCCACTTCGGCGGAAAGGCGATGGATTTCGTCGATGAACAGCACATCGCCCTTCTCGAGCGAGGTCAGCAGCCCGGCGAGGTCTCCCGGCTTGTCGAGCACGGGACCGGAGGTGACTTTCATGTTGACGCCCATCTCGTTCGCGATGATATGGGCGAGCGTGGTTTTTCCGAGACCGGGAGGACCGTGGAACAGGGTATGGTCGAGCGCCTCCCCGCGCATCTTGGCGGCCTTTATATATATGGAAAGGTTCGAGACGATCTCTTTCTGTCCCGTAAAATCATCCAGTTCCTGGGGTCTGATTATTCCGTCCAATTCACTATCTTTGCGGACGGAAGTGTCGTGGGGGTCGAACTCGCTCATTGTCCCTTCCGGTATTAATTCAAATACAAATATAGTTTATTTATTTGATTTTTTGTTTTTGTTAGGATTGTTGAAATGTTGATAAACCATAGGAAGTAATTAATTATTAATTAGTTACTTCTGTTGATAAAGCTGATTTTTCCTGTGAATATCGTTTTGAAAGGCCGTTGAAAACCTTTCCGCCGGGAAGAAAAAGACTTTATAAACAGGCTTTTCAACAGGGTTATCAACAGACTTATGAACAATGGAACAGGCCATCCTCCAACTCCGCAGAAGCCTTCCGAAGCCGGAGCCTACATATTGTCAGGGACTCTTTCTTTCCGCCCGCTGGTTCGCCGTTTCCGCGGCGGTGCGGGAAGGCATCCAGCTGCTTGTGCTTCCTGACAAGGAAGCGGCGGAATACTGTGCCGCGGACCTGTATCCGCTCGTGGAAGGAGACCGCGTGTTCTTTCTTCCGGATTCCGGTAAGAAGGTGGAACACAGCAATTATAAGTCCTCCCTTTCGGTCCAGCGCACGGCCGCGCTCGGCAAAATCATGGCTTACAGCGGCGGGGATGCCCTTTTTATCGTGACCTACCCGGAAGCGCTGGAAGAGTGTATCCCGCAGACCGGGGCGATCCGGGAGGCCATCGTTTCGCTCAAGGTAGGAGATGAAATCTCCTTCGAGCACCTCAAGGATATCCTGATCGAGAAGCAGTTTACCCGGGTGGATTTCGTCTCGCAGCCGGGGCAGTATTCCATCCGCGGCTCCCTGATCGACATTTTTTCCTTTTCGAACAATTATCCTTACCGCATCTCCTTCTTCGGGGATGAGGTGGAGAAAATCCATATCTTCGACTGTAATACGCAGCTTTCAAAGGGCGAGGCGGACGCCGTCGACATCTATCCCGACCTTTCCGATGTGCCGGATGAAGCGGAGGAAGTCTCTCCGCTGACCCTTTTCCCGCCGCGGACGGTGGTCTGGCTGGATTCTTCCGATATGTACAAGGAGCGGCCGTTCTTTGCGGAACTGGAGCCGTTCAAGCGGGTATTTCTGGAAGTTCCGCTGGGTATTCGCGACAGGATGCCCGATCAGGTCGGGGATGACGAAGTTCGTTTCAACATCGCGCCGCAGCCGGTGTTCAACAAGAATTTCGAGCTGCTCTCCGCCGATATCCGGGAAAAGTTGGAGAGCAATTATACCGTCCGCATCTACGGCGAGAACCGCAACCAGCTGGAGCGCATCAAGTCGATCCTTGTCGAGAACGCCGGGCTGATGCCGGAATTCGTCCGCCAGAACCTCCATGCCGGCTTCATCGACCGCGACGACCGCATCTGCTGCTACTCCGACCACGAAATCTTCGACCGTTTCCACCGCGTGGCGATCCGTCGGAGCGTCGAAAAGAGCGAGCAGCTGACCCTCAATGATATAACGGCCTTCAACATCGGCGACTATGTGGTCCATATCGACCACGGCGTCGGGGTCTTCGGCGGTCTTGTCCGCATGCGGGACGACTACGGCCGCGTCCATGAGGTCGTCAAACTGATGTACAAGGACGGCGACGTGGTGTTCGTGTCGGTCCATTCGCTGCACAAAATTTCCCGTTTCCGCTCCCGTGAGGGCGAGCCGCCGCGGATCTACAAGCTGGGTTCCAAGACCTGGCAGAACCTCAAGTCTTCCGCCAAGAGCAAGGTCAAGGACATCGCCAAGGACCTGATCCAGCTCTACGCCAAGCGGAAGGCCTCCACGGGCTTTGCCTTCGCCGCCGATTCCTACCTCCAGGAGGAACTCGAGTCTTCCTTTATCTATGAAGATACGCCGGACCAGGACAAGGCCACCATCGCCGTCAAGCGCGACATGGAGGACAAGTGTCCGATGGACCGCCTCATCTGCGGCGACGTCGGCTTCGGCAAGACGGAAATCGCCATCCGGGCCGCCTTCAAGGCCGCTACGGACGGAAAGCAGGTGGCCGTGCTCGTTCCGACGACCATCCTGGCGCTGCAGCATTATACAACCTTTACTTCCCGCCTCAAAGACTTCCCCGTGACGGTCGACTATGTCAGCCGCCTTCGGACGCCGAAGCAGATTGCCGACATCAAGGAGCGCCTCAAGGCCGGCAAGATCGACATTCTCATCGGTACGCACAAGATTCTCGGGGAAGCCTTCGAATTCAAGGACCTCGGCCTGCTGATTATCGACGAGGAGCAGAAATTCGGCGTCTCGGCCAAGGAAAAGCTCCGCCAGATGCGGGAGAATATAGACACGCTGACTCTTACCGCGACCCCGATTCCGCGGACGCTCCAGTTCTCCCTGCTCGGCGCCCGCGACCTGTCCATCATATCGACGCCCCCGCCGAACCGCATCCCGATCCAGACGGAAATCATCCTTTTCGACGAGAAGGAAATAAAGTCCATCCTCACCTATGAGCTCAACCGAGGCGGCCAGATCTTCTTCCTCCACAACAAGGTGGAGCAGCTGCCCGCCATTGAGGACATCCTCCACCGCCTTGTCCCGGACATGCGCATCTGCGTCGCCCACGGGCAGATGGAACCGAAGGAACTCGAAAACCGGATGCTCGATTTCATGCGCGGGGACTACGACCTGCTGCTTTGCACGACCATCATCGAGAACGGCCTGGATATCCCGAACGCCAACACCATTCTCATCAACCAAGCGCAGAATATCGGCCTGAGCGACCTCCACCAGCTGCGCGGCCGTGTCGGACGGTCGAACCGCAAGGCCTTCTGCTACCTTATCGTTCCGCCGCTGGTGTCCATCACCGACGACGCGAGGCGCCGCCTCAAGGCCATCGAGGAGTTCTCCGACCTCGGCAGCGGCTTCAACATCGCGATGCAGGATCTCGACATCCGCGGCGCGGGCAACCTGCTCGGCGCGGAACAGAGCGGTTTCATCTCCGACATGGGCTATGAAACCTACCAGAGCATCCTGGCGGAGGCGATGGAGGAACTCGGTGTGGAGACGGGCCTGACGAGCCGGAACGTGCGCGAATCCTACGTCGAGGACTGCACGATCGAGACGGACCGTCCCGCCTTCATCCCCGACGAGTACATCGATGTCATGGCGGAGAAAATCCGCATCTACAAGGACCTCGATTCGCTGCGGGACGACCGTGAGATCGACCGCTTCCGAGGCGGCATCGCCGACCGTTTCGGCCGCCTGCCCGAGGAACTGGAAAACCTCTTCTGGGTGGTGCGTATCCGCAATCTCGGCGCCCGGCTCGGCTTTGAGAAGATCATCATCAAGAACGGCATGGAACTGCTCTTTTTCATCGCCAACCCGATGTCGCCCTACTACAAGTCCCCGGTTTTCGAGACTGTCCTGAAAAACGTCAACGCCAACGACCGTCTTTTCAACATCAAACAGACGGAAAACAAGCTGAAAATCGTCATCCGCGGGGTGGATTCCCTCGAGAAAGCCCATGCAAATTTGAGGAAATTGGCAGAAAATATGTAAATTTGCAGGCTATTAGCTTTTGCAGGCGTGAATCTTTTAATAGAAATAGGTAATACCGCGCTCAAGGCGGCCTGGTCCGACGGGATGACCCTCGGCAAGACTTTCCGCTATCAGGGCGAAAAGATGATGGACTTCGTCTTTACGCTTTTCACCCCCAAGGAAAAGCCGGATATCCTCGTGATCGCCTCCACTTTCGCCATCACGCCGGAGGACGAGGAACGCCTCCGGGCCCAGTGCCGGAAGCTGGTGCTTCTCGACAGTGCCCATCCCGATCTTCTGCAGAAGACGGGCCTGCCGAAATACCTTTCCTACGACCGTGCAGCCTCGATTCTGGCGGTCCGTTATCTCTTCCGTGGAAAGGGCTGCACCATCATGGACTTCGGTACGACGCTGACGGTGGACCTGCTCTCGGCCGACGGTCAGTTCCTCGGCGGCAACATCTCCCCCGGCTGCCGCACGCGCTTCAAATCGCTGAACCGCTATTCACGCCGACTTCCCCTTGTGAACACCCCCGACGAAGCCCCGGAAACGGGTACTTCCATTCCTTCCTCCATCGAGGCCGGTGTCATATCAGGCATATTATTTGAAATACAGGGCTACCAGAACCTTCATCCGGACAACATCGTCGTGTTTACGGGCGGCGATGCGAATTATTTTGCAAAACGGATGAAAAGTTCCATCTTTGTAGTTTGCAATCTGGTCCTGATGGGCCTCGCTTTAATTGCCGACAGGTATGTTGAAGAGTAAGAGGAAGAGTTTGTTCGGATGGGTGACGGCGGCGCTGCTGCTGTTTCCCGGTGGCTTTGTTTTCGCGCAGGATGGCACGTACAGCGGCTATTCACCCTATTCCGTTTATGGGATAGGCGAGTTGTCCGCCGGCGGTACGGCTACGACCCGGATGATGGGCGGGGCCGGCATCGGCATGCGCAACCGCCGCATCCTGAACCTGCTGAATCCCGCCGCCGTGACGGCCCGCGACTCGCTGTCGTTCATGGCCGACTTTTCCATGTCCGCGACGAATACTCTCTATCAGCAGGATGGATTTACCTCGGCGCACAATACCTTCAACATCAGTTCGCTGGCCCTTTCGTTCCCGATCTGGCGCTCCTCCGCGATGCTTGTCGGCCTTACGCCGGTGAGCAACATGGGCTATCATTTCTCGACGACGGTGACGGATCCCGCCCTGGTGGGTCGCGTCGGCAACGTCGAATACACCAGCTCCGGCAGCGGCAGCGTCTATCAGCTGATGATTGCCGGCGGCGCGACGTTCTGGAACCGCCTGTCCGTCGGTGCGGAGTTCCAGTATTATTTCGGCAACCTGTCCAAGGCGACGACCCTTACCTTCGAAGAGACGTCCCAGCGCGATATCGACAACGGTTTCAACCTGTCCCTCCACAGCCCGTCGCTGAAACTGGGTGTCCAGTATGAGGCCGTCCTGCCGGACAATCTCTTCCTGACGGCCGGTGCGACCTGGAGGATGAAAGCGCCCCTTCGTGGTTATGTGGATGATTACCAGATCGCAACGGTTTCTTCCGTGAGCGACACGCTTCGTTTCAAGACGGATACGCTCGCCAGGAGCGTCAGCCTTCCGCAGGAATTGGGTTTCGGCCTTTCGCTCCGAAAGGGCGACCGCTGGGCCGCGAACCTCGATTTTACGCTGGCGGACTGGACTGCGAGCGGCTTTGACGGCCAGCGCGGTTTTGCCAACAAGGGCGCGCTTCCTTTCGCTGCTTCGGTGAGCCGCAGCATCCGCGGCGGCTTTGAGTTCACGCCGAACCGTTATGATGCCCGCTACTATCTCCGGCGGGTCACTTACCGCGGCGGCGCCTACTACAACCAGGCCTATTACCGGGTCGGCGGACACCGCATCGACGCGTATGGCCTGACTTTTGGATTAACCTTACCGATCAACAACCGTCTGTACAACGGAGTTTCGCTCGGCCTCGACGTCGGAAGGCGCGGTTCCATGGCGGACGGACTGGTCCGGGAAACCTATGTGAACTTCCATATCGGGTTCAATATCCACGATATCTGGTTCCGCAAGTATAGATACGAATAATATAAATTTAAAGGATACGAAAATGAAAAGAATTGCCGCATTGGTATTTGTCAGTCTCGGTATTTTTTCAGCCGTGAACGTGTTCGCCCAGGATTCCAAATATGGTGACAACCCGGTCGAGTGCAAGAAGTATATTTCCTTCTATACTGACTACTACAAGCAGAACGACTATGATCGCGCCCTGCCGAACTGGCGTCAGGCTTACAGCTTCTGCCCGGCGACGGCCAGCTCCAACCTGTTCCTCCACGGACAGAACCTGCTCCGTCACGAACTTGACAGCAAGAAGCTCACCAACATCGAGCGCGAAGGCATCATCGACACGCTGATGCTCCTTTTCGACCAGCGTAGCGCCGCTTATCCCAAGACCAGACTCGCCCAGATGAACCGCAAGGGTCTTGACGCCGCGAAATATCTCCCGAGCGAGTCCCAGAAGATGGTGGTTTACAAGCAGGTCATCGATATCAACGGAAGCGATACCGATCCGCAGGTCATTTTCTTCTACATGCTGGGTACCCTGGATTATTACAAGGACGGCAAGGTGGATCCGGAAAAGGTGATCACTGCCTATGATTCGATGATGGCCCTGCTGGAAGAGGCCGGCAAGAACAACGCCGCCGCCATGGCTGCGCTGGAGCCGGGTTCCAAGGACTATGACAAGAACCTCAAGTCCGCCGTGAAGGATTCCACCGCCATCTCCAACACCAAGAACGATGTCGAGAACCTGTTCATCGCCAGCCGCGTGGCTTCCTGCGAGAACCTCGTCGAGCTCTTCACCCCGCGCTACGAGGCCGATCCGGACAACATCGAGCTCATCGAGAAGATTGTCGGCATGCTGAACAACGCCGACGACTGCAACAAGAACGACCTCTACTTCGCTACCGCCACCAAGCTGTACCAGATGAAGCCGTCCTACACCGCAGCCTACTCCCTGTTCCGTCTGAACGCCGGCCGTGACAATGTCAACGAGGCTATCAAGTACATCGAGGAGGCCATCGCCTTCGAGGAGTCCGACGCCGAGAAGGACGCCAGGATGTACTACGACCTGGCCCGCTACTGCAGCGCCAACAACCGCGATTCCAAGGCTATCGCCGCCGCGAACAGCGTGATCCGTCTCGAGAGCGACATGGAGACCAAGACCTACACCGGCAAGGCTTATCAGCTGATCGGCCGCACCTGGGCCGGTTTCCACTGCGGTGGCAACGAGATCGAGCGCGTCGCCAAGTACTGGATCGCCGTCGACTACCTCCAGAGGGCCCGTTCCTTCGATCCGGAGATCGCTGACGAGTGCGGCCGTGCCATCGCCGCATACAGCGCCCAGTTCCCGCTGGCCGTCGACGCCGCGAACTACGATATCATCAACGGTCAGAGCTACACCGTCTCCTGCGGCGGCATGTCTGCCAGCACCACTGTCAGAACCCGTCTGTAGACCTGTGGGACCGTTCCTGAAAAGATGGATGACGATGGCAACCGCAACCGCGGTTGCTTTCGTCGTCTTTTCGTGCAAGGGAAAACTCTCCCTCGCGGAGAAGCTGGACCTGTCCGTGACACCCGTCCAGACGGTGCGCGACATGGCGATTGTCCAGACGGAAAACGGCCAGCTGCGCATGCGGATGGAGGCCCCTTATATGGAGCGGTATCAAACGGATACGTTGGAATACGAGTACTTCCCGGAGGGGATCAGCCTGTACGGCTACAACGGCGGACTGTTTCTCGAAACGACGATTGTCGCGGATAACGCCGTCCACAGGATGAGCCGCGTCGGAGACCGCAAGGAATCCTGGTCGGCCTTCGGTAACGTCGTCATCCGGAATATTGTCAAGGAGGAGACCATGGAGACGGATACCCTTTTTTGGGACCGTACGGCACAGGAAATCTATACGGACTGCTATGTCCGCATGTATTCCCCGGCCGGTTTTCTCCAGGGCTACGGCATGCGATCGGACGAGATGGCGCGCGACGCGGTCATTCTCCGGCCGTTCAACAGCTACGGCGTCGTGGTCCGGGATTCCAACGAGGTGCGCATTGATTACATCAACCTGATAGGGCCTGTTCCGGCAGATTCCTTAAAAAATTAGGAGTATTTCAATAAAAATTAGTAACTTCGCACCCCATATCCGTTTTTGACGGATGCTTTGTTGTGTATAAATTTTAAAAATTCTAAATAATGGCTGTTTTACAGAAAATTCGCGGATGGGGCATCTGGCTTTCCCTGATCATCGCCTTCGCCCTGCTCCTGTTCCTCGTCGACCCGACTGTCGTCTCCCGTCTTTTCGGACAGGGCGGCATCCAGAAGGAAACCTATGGCTATATCGCCGGTGAGGAAGTGACGAACGAGGAATTCTATGAAATCACCCAGAAGTACAATTATTCCGACCGTCTGGAAGGTTACCAGAGCGCCTGGCAGCAGATCGTGTTCAAGCGCCTGCTCGACCCGTGGTTCGAGAAGGCCGGTATCCGTGTTTCCGAGTCTGCCGTGGACGATGAGATCGCCGCATACCCGGAGGAATACGTCCAGTATTTCGGCAAGGATGTCCTTCGCCAGAACCTGGTGAACGGTATGAAGGTGCAGGCTTACGCCAACCTCTTCCACGAGACTTCCTTCGCGAACGACACCTACATGGAGCGTGTCCACTCTGACGTGAACGGCACGGCGACCGTCGATGTCCTGACGCTCGACGCCCCGACCGAGGGCATCGAGGTGACGGACGACGAGATCAGCGCCGCCTTCAACGCCCGCAAGTTCGGCTGGGCTCCCCGCAGCAGCGAGGTTGAGGTCGTGAACATCCACGTCTATCCTTCCGAGGCCGACATGGCCGAGGCGACCCAGAAGTTCGCCAAGAACTACGAAGAGTTCTGCACGACCGAGAATGTCGGCGGCTTCCTCCGCCGCAACTCCGACGAGAACTCCAAGAGCGTCCGTTTCTACAAGAAGGGTGAGCTCGACGGCGAGCTGGACAACCTCCTCTTCGGCCAGGGCCAGAACCAGACCGAGATCCTTTCCGACGGCTATGATTTCAAGGCAGCCCGCGTGCTTTCTTCCCAGCCCCGTTCCGCTTCCGGCAACGTCGCCCTGTATGCTTTCCTCGAGACCGAGAAGGCCGACAGCCTGCTTGCCCTGCTGAACGGCGGCCGTGAGTCCATCGACTCCCTGCGCGCCCGTCACGAGGTTACCTTCTATGGTAATTTCCCGATCACGGTCAACAAGCCGTCCGCTGACATTCCGGACGCTTACGGCAATCCTTCCCCCGTCGATTTCGGCGTCGAGTTCCTCGACCAGCCCGTCGGCAAGTATGCGATGAAGGACCGCTACGGTTCCCGTTTCGTCTATGCGCTGACCGACAAGGAGCAGCCGGAGCTGATGAAGGAAGTGGCCGTCTACGCCAAGCACGTCCTTCCGAGCAACGCGACCTACAAGGCCGTCTCCGACTCCGTCAAGGTGTTCTATGCTAACGCCATGACCCTCGACAAACTCCCTGAGGCCGGTATGAAGTTCTCCGGTATGTCGACTGTTTATGACATGACCGTTCTCGACACCGTGACCGTCTACCGCACGATGGAAGGCCAGCTCGGCAACATGAAGGCCATGACCAAGTCTGTGTTCAGCCACGACAAGGGCAGCGTCATCTTCTCCCAGAACCAGAACTCCAACGACCTGTTCCTCATCGGCATCAAGTCCTTCCGCCAGGAAGGTCCCGCCCGTCTGGACGAGGTCAAGGAGTCTCTCCGCATGGAACTGACCCTCCGCAAGGCCGCCCAGGCCCGCCTGGCCGCCGTCCGCGAGGAGGTCAAGGGTGAGAGCGATTTCGCCGCCATGGCCGAGAAACTCGGTGCCACGGCCGACCGCAAGGTCCTTGCCTATGACGATCCCCGTCTGGTCGGTGCCGCCCGCGCCCTCGCAGCCGGTGAGATCGGCATGATCGACGGCCTCAACGGCCAGGTCTATGTCTTCCAGGTCGTGGAGAACGAGCTCAAGAACTCCGTCGACACGGATTTCCTCAAGGAAAGCTACTGGAAGGAGAGCGCAGCCCGCATGGAAACGGGTGAGCCGATTCAGTACATCCTCCGTCTGAACGACGTGACGAGCTATCTCGACCGTCTCTTCTAGGAGGACGCATGAGTCTCAAATGTGGAATTGTAGGGCTTCCCAACGTAGGGAAATCGACCCTCTTCAATTGTATCAGTTCGGGAAAGGCGCAGAGTGCGAATTTCCCGTTCTGCACTATTGAGCCCAACCTCGGTTCGACTTCCGTGCCGGACCGCCGCCTGGACGCCCTTTCCGAGCTCTGCCAGCCGAAGCGCACGATTCCCGCCACGGTGGAGATCGTCGACATCGCCGGCCTCGTCAAGGGCGCCAGCAAGGGGGAGGGCCTCGGCAACCAGTTCCTCGCGAACATCCGCGAGACGGATGCCATCCTCCACGTCCTGCGCTGCTTCGATGACGGTAACATCGTCCATGTGGACGGCTCCGTCGACCCGGTCCGCGACAAGGAAGTCGTGGATATGGAGCTCCAGATCAAGGATCTTGAGACGGTCGAGGCGCGCATCAAAAAGGTGGAGAAACAGGCCACGACCGGCGGTGACAAGGAGGCGAAGAAGCTCCTGGCGCTGCTGCAGCGCTACCGCGAGGCCCTGCTCCAGGGCAAATCCTGCCGCAGCGTCGTCCCCGAGACGCCGGACGAGGAGCAGATGGCCAAAGACCTCTTCTTACTGACCAACAAGCCCGTGATGTACGTCTGCAATGTAGACGAGGCATCTGCGGCAAGTGGCAATGCCTATGTCGACGCCGTCCGCGAGGCGGTCAAGGACGAGAACGCCGAGATCCTCGTGATCGCGGCGAAGACAGAGGCGGAGATTGCCGAAATCGACACTTTTGAGGACCGCCAGATGTTCCTCGAGGAGATGGGACTGGAAGAGTCCGGTGTGGTGCGCCTGATCCAGGGCGCATACCACCTCCTGAACCTCCAGACCTTCTTCACGGCCGGTGCGGACGAGTGCCGCGCCTGGACGATCAACCGCGGAGACAAGGCGCCGCGCGCCGCCGGTGTGATCCACACCGACTTCGAACGCGGCTTCATCCGCGCCGAGGTCATCAAGTTCGACGACTACATGCACTACAAGACCGAAGCGGCCGTCCGCGCCGCCGGAAAGATGGGCATAGAAGGGAAGGACTATGTCGTCCAGGACGGCGACATCATGCACTTCCTGTTCAACGTCTGATCATCACCCCGCGGCTTGTCCGTGGGGTCTTTTTTATTGCAGGAACCGGGCAATCCAGTCGGCGTCGACGCGGACGAAGCCGGGCTGCGGTTTCATGGACGGGTTGCGCTGGACGATGCCGCGGCAGTCTTCATAGACATTGAAGCCGATGTTGACGACCTGCATGGCCCCGCTGAGCGGGAAGGAGAGCTGGATTTCGTTGTCGGGGCCGTCCATCCGGTAGAAGCGGAACGGGGCGCGGAGAATCTCTTCGGCGTGGGCGCGGTCCTTGTCGGCGACTTCGTTCCGCGTTACCCATTTGGCCATTTCCATGACAACGTCGTCGAGCCCTGCATCCTGGAGATTCACTTTCTCGATCAGGTCGCCGATGCTGGCGACACGGCGCAGCGAATACCCTTCCAGGCCATTCTCCGGGTTTATGAAATGCTTTTCCAGGGTAGCCTTGACAGAGGCTTCCTGTTGAGGAGACAGGAAGTTTTCCGGCAGGAGCCAGACCATCAGCCGCTCATCCGGATCATGGTAAAGGAGTTGGGAGCGGGTGAGATGGCGGGCACCGCAGTGGAGGCATTCCCATACGAAAAGGGAACCGTCCTTGACGGATGCTTTGAGCTGGGGATCCTCGGCTGTATTGATACCTATATATACTTTGACCGCGTTGCCTTTCCCGCAGGAAGGGCAGGTCACATCACGCGTTATTGTCTTTGCCATGGTCGTTTTTATTGATTTTTCCGTCCACCCAGACCCAGAGCCGCCACATCAGCCAGCCCCAGGCGAGGAAAAGCAGGATGTGGACCCAGGTCGGGACGGTGGAATGGTAAGCCTCGTAAGGCAGGCGTTCGTCGAAATCGGGGATATCCGCATAATAATAGGACCCCGCTCCGAATCCGTAGCCGTCCACCAGGCCGAGGTGGTGCGCCATGATGTACAGCGCTGAAACTACGATGGCGACGACCGCAAGGATCGTCACCATCTTGAAAATCAACTTTTTCCGGGACTTATTCGGCATTTTGCGCCGCTTCTTCGAAGGAAACCGTTGCCGCTTCCTCTTCGCCCGCTGCGTTGCCATAAGCCACTACGACCACTTCTTCCAGCGGTTCGTCAGCTACGGCTGCTGCAACCTTCTCGACAGGTGCCTTCTTGGAAGGTTTGTAGGTCTCGATATCGGGAACCGGGAAGAGGTGTCCGGACAGGAGTATCCATACCGCCAGCAGGGTCAGGACGATGTTGAAGACCTGGCCAACAATGTAAAGCCAGAGCACCTTGCCGCCCTGCATCTGCTTGGCGAGTTCCTTGAAATTGGTATCGAGGCCGATGGAGGTAAAGGCGAGGATGAACGCCCAGTCCTTGTAACCGCCGAGTACCTTGTTGATCTTGTCAACGCTTTCCTGGCCGACAGACGGAAGCAGCACGAAGGATGCGATGATGGAGGCTACGAAGAAACCGATGATGAATTTCGGGAAACGACGCCAGATCTCGCCGGCACCGACCGAAGCCGTACCGTTCGCCGTGCGGTCCACGCGGGTGGCGAAGAAGATGGCGACGAAGAAGGCGATGAAGCCAATGAGGATGTTCTGGATCATCTTCACGAGGGAAGCGACCTGCTCCGCCTCAGGACCCAGCGCGTTGCCGGCGAGGACGACGGCGCCCGTGGAATCGACCGTACCGCCGATGAGCGCACCGCCCATCAGTTCACCCATGCCCGTCCAGCGGATAATCATGGGTTCGGTAATCATCATGATGATGGTGAAGATGATGGAGATGGAAATCGCCATCGAGAGGTCGTCCTTCTTGGCGCGGGCCGCCGCACCGGTCGCGATGGCTGCTGAAGTACCGCAGACGGAGGTGGCGGAAGCGAGGGTAATCACGAGCGGCTTGTTGGTCATCTTCAGGACCTTCGTACCGAACCACCACATGAAGATGATGACGATCGGGGTGACGAGCCAGGCGATGCCGAGGCCATAGAGGCCAAACTTCGCGATATTGGAGAAGAGGACGGAGAAACCAAAGATCACCAGACCGGTCTTGATGTAAAACTCGGTGCGGATGGCGGGTTTCAACCAGGCGGGGATGCCGACGGTGTTGGCAATCAGAAGGCCGACGATCAGCGCCCAGAAAGCCCATTCCAGATACATGTGGAGGGTATATTCAGCACTGATGCAGCGCACGATGAGCGCCAGGAAGAACAGGAGAAGGAAGGCCGGGAGGAACTTCGTAATCTTCTCGCCCTGGAGTTTGATGCCGATGGCAAACAAGGCGGCAAGACCACTGAAGGTCACCAGGGTCCGGAACCAGAAAATCTTCTGCCCGAGCTGGGTCAGCAGCGGCGTGGAGGGCGCTTCTTCCCCGGCTGTCCAGGACTTGAAATTAACGACGGCCATGTCAAACCAGCCCGTCAGCACCGACAGGACGGCGAAACCGATCACGATGAATCCGATCCAGACGGCAAGCCAGTCTTCTTTCTTCCAGAGATCGGAAATGTTGGATTTGCTCATATCTTTAGGGTTTTAGTACTTGACAGATGCCCTGCATTCGCCGGGCATGATGCTAGAGGCGGCGGGCACCGTCGCTGATGACGACGTCGTAGACCTTCGGGGCGTGGCCGAACCGGGCCTCGAATTCCTTCTTGGCGGCAGCGATGAAGCTGTCGTAGAGCTCGTTGCGCACGAGGTTGATGGTGCAGCCGCCGAAGCCGCCGCCCATGACGCGGGAGCCGGTCACGTCCATCTTGCGGGCCAGTTTGTTGAGGAAGTCGAGTTCCTCGCAGGAGACTTCGTAGAGGCGGCTCATGCCGAAGTGAGTCTGGTACATCATCTCGCCGACGGTCTCATAGTCGCCACGCTCGAGGGCGTCGCAGACGTCGAGCACGCGCTGGACCTCACCGATGACATATTCGGCGCGGAGGAAGTCCTCCTCGGGGATGTCGGCGCGGACCTCGTCCAGCCAGACGCGCTTGGCGTCGGAGAGGAATTCGACCTCAGGGTGGTTCTTGCGGATCGCCGCAGCGGCGTTCTCGCAGGAGGCGCGGCGCCTGTTGTAGGCGCTGGAAGCGAGCTCATGCTTGACGCAGGAATCGATCAGGACGAGACGGTAGCCTTCCGGATGGAAGGGGAAGTACTTGTATTCCATCGTCTTGCAGTTGAGGCGGATGAGCTTGCCTTCCTGGCCGAAGATGGAGGCGAACTGGTCCATGATGCCGCACTTGACGCCGCAGTAGTTGTGCTCCGTGCTCTGGCCGATGCGGGCGAGCTCGAACTTGTCGATGCCGTTGGCGAACAGGTCGTTGAGGGCGAAGGCGAAGCAGCTTTCCAGGGCTGCGGAGGAGCTCAGGCCGGCGCCGAGCGGGACGTCACCCGCGAAGACGGCGTTGAAGCCCTCCACCTTGCCGCCGCGCTTGAGGGTCTCGCGGCAGACGCCGAAGACATAGCGCGCCCAGGCCTTTTCCGGTGCATCTTCTTCCCGGAGGCCGAAGCTGCAGCACTCGTCGTAGTCGAGGGAGCAGACGTTGACCTTGTCCGTGCCGTTGAGCCGGATGGCCGCGACGATGCCGCAGTCGATGGCGCCGGGGAAGACATAGCCTCCGTTGTAGTCTGTATGCTCGCCGATAAGGTTGATTCGTCCGGCGGAAGCGTAAAGGATGCCGTCCTCACCGAAGAGGGCGCGGAATTTTTCCTGGATGCGGGTCTGCATGTTCATATTTTGTCAGTTTTAGCGTTATTTTTCATGTATTATAGCTTACAAATATAAGACAAATCCCCGAAAAAGCCATTAAGAAAAGTTTCCGGAACTTAAGAAAGAGAAAAACTTTTCGCCTTTATCTTGTTTCTTTATTGACAGTTTCTTTTCAATCGCCTTCCTTTGCGGGTATGAGACGGATGATGCTGGTTATCGGATTTCTGTGTATCGCCTGCTGTGCCCGGGCGCAGCAGACCCGGATCCTTTTTTGGAACCTCGAGAATTACTTCGACTACCACAACGACAGCCTGAGCACGGCGGATGCGGAATTCTCCTCCCTGGGCGAGCGCCGCTGGACGAAAAAACGCTTCCAGACCAAATGCAGGACGATCGCGAAGGCCCTGCTCTGGGTCGGAGAGCGGCAGGGCGACATGCCGGATGTACTGGCTTTCGCGGAAGTGGAGAACCGCTATGTCCTGTGGAAACTGCTGGACGACACGCCGCTGCGAAAGCTGGATTACAGGATCGTCCACTACGACTCCCCGGACCCCCGCGGCATCGACGTCGCTCTCCTCTACCGCAGTGAGCGCTGGGACACTCTCTCCACCCGCCCTTGTGCCGTCGTCATGCCCGGCACCGACCGGGCATCTACACGCGATATCCTCCAGGTCACCCTGCTCCGCAAATCTGCGCCCGACACGCTCTCCATCCTGGTCAACCACCATCCTTCCAAATATGGCGGCGCCACGGCTTCGCAGCTTCGCCGGCAGGCGGCCGTGGACCGGCTCCGGTCGGTGGCGGATTCCCTGCTACAGCGCGGCGAGCGGCACATCGTCGCGCTCGGCGATTTCAACGACACGCCCGACAATCCCCTCTATTCCACCCTTCCTCCCGTCCTGTATTCCCTTGCCGATTCCCTCCACCGAGCCGGCCGAGGCACCATCCGCTTCAACGGCGTCTGGGAACTGATCGATCTTACCTTTGTATCAGAATCAATGCGGAAGCGCGCCCGGATGGACATTCTCACCGTCCCTTTCCTCATGGTCCGCGACGGCTCCCACCCCGGCGACAAACCCCTTCGCACCTACGAAGGCCCCCGCTACAAAGGCGGCGTCTCCGACCATTTGCCGATCATGGTAACCATAGAGAAATGGGATTGATTATATAAAATTTGGATACTAATTTGAATATTTAGATAAAACCAGTAATTTTGCAACGTGAACGAGATGAGAGTAATAGCAAAAAAGGCATTGGTGAATTATTACACCGAAAACAAAGATGCAGAAACTGCCTTAGAAGAATGGCATGAAAAGACAAGTAAGGCCGAATGGAAGAATTTCGCACACGTCCGCCAAACCTTCGGTACTGCAGACTATGTAGGCAATAAACGCGTTGTCTTCAACATTAAAGGGAATAGGTATAGGCTGGTTGCTCTTGTCTTATATAAAGTGAAAATGGTATATATCCGCTTCATCGGAACCCATACAGAATACGAGCAAATAAAAGATATTGAAAACATCTGATTATGACGAAGATAGAAAACGAGATTCAATATAATGCCGTCATGGCGAGAATCGAAGAATTGTTGCCGCTGGTGAGTGACGACACGCCGCTGGATGACAAGAACAGCGTCGAGTTGGTCTTGCTTTCCGGACTGGCTGCGGACTATGAAGATGTTCATTATCCGATTAAAAAGCCTTCTCTGATAGCGGTACTGAAACTCCGGATGTTTGAACTGGGACTATCCCAATGTGCCTTGGCCCAAAAGCTGGGTATGAATCAGTCCAAAATCAGCGACATTCTCTCAGGTAAAAGCGAACCGACCCTCCACCAGGCTCGCAGAATGGTAGAGGAACTGAATATCAGTCCCTCTGTAGTGTTGGGTGTAGGAAAAAACCGCTAGAAATCCATTGCGGAGTGGATTGCTTCCTTCCTGAGATAAAAAGTGCTGGTAATGCTCCAAACGGTGGAGTATTACCAGCAATAAAGGCTGAAAATGCAAGTAATGCTCCCAAAAAAGGAGCATTACCGGCGGTTAGACGTTAAACAGGAAGTGCATGATATCGCCCGCAAAATGATCGAGGAACAGTTCGAGGACAAAATAGGCCTTATTTGTTCTCCAACTAGGTATTAATTCGTAAAAGGAAACGTAGAATACTCTAGAATTCTGATTTCGTCAAGTACTTCTCCTTTTGGTAATGTCGTTTTTCGAAAACCAATTAAGCGTACGGGACCTTCTTTGCTAAACTCAACACATAGATTCCAAATCTCTCCATGAAGCTTTCGTCTTCGAACATGTATAAGAGTTAATTGCACAAAGGCATTGTCAAATACAAAGATCGGCTCATATACAAGCATACGGTACCGCTTCCAAGTAGGATTTTCCCAATGCTGAAGAGCTTTCAAAACACAAGGCATAGCCGGAGTTGTGTTATCTATGAATTTGGTCTCATTCGACCATTTGTTGTCTAAAATACCTTGAGGAATTAGTGTGTCTCGAATAACAACAACACTCTCAACGTGCGCATCATACTTCACATGATAATCATTATGCGCTATTCTTTTATTTGACAACTCGGGATAGATACAACCTGCTTTTTGACGGAAAAACTCTACCGCAAGTTTTGACAAAGAATCTAATGGAATATAATGAAATCTTTTAGAGTAGGGAATATAAGACTTATTAGGATGAATCTCAATTTCCGGCTGGTGTTCATCCAGAAACTGAGACAAAGAATGTACTTCTCTGTAATAAAGAGAATCTGTTTGGGCTTCCAGACAGAAAGGCCAGCACAATAGGATGATGAACAGAAGTCGTCTCATAATCAATTGGGGATTAGAAATCCATACTGTAGGAGAGGCCGGCGGTGATGCGGGACTGGCCGGTCTGGTCGCGGACCTCGTCGAAGAGGGTGCCGCCGTTCCATTCGACACAGACGCCGAAGGAGCCGCCGAAGGGGACAAAGAGGAAGTTGCTGAAGCGGGCGGAGAGTTCGGCGCCGATGCTGACGAGACAGTCCTTGCCGCCACCCCAGGAGACATCGGCATAGGGCGTCAGTGCAAAGCTCGGGATATAGATGAGCGGGCTGAGGAAGGAGATGTCTCCGAGCGAAAAAGGTATGGCATAATCGGCCGTCAGCTTACCTGCAAAGCCTCTTTTCTGTTCGATCAATGTGCCGGCCGTGGAGGTGAATCCGCGCGGCTGGAGGTTCATCCTGCTCTCTGCGAAGCGCGGCTTTTCACCCTTGAGCAGATGCTGGACGGTGGCGCTCAGGCGGAGTCCCTGCTGGGGCAGCAGGCCCGGAAGATAGCCATAGACATAGCCGTAGAGGCAGGGTGTGAAGAAGTCTGTGAGGCCGGGTCGCAGGAAGCCGCCGACTTCCGCGCCGATGCCGAGGCTCGGATAGACCTGACTGCCGGCCGTGGGACGGATGGCGTACCCGCGGAGCGACAGCGACAGGCCCTGCACCGGAACGCTTTTCCCGTCCCGGCTGTTGCCAAGGAACTCGGGCAGCAGGAGGTGGGCGTCCCCAATCATATTGGCATAGCGAAAATAGAGGCGCTCGCGGCTGAAAATATCGTTGGAAATGCTCCAGCTCAGCTGCGGAATGAGGCCGCGGTTCCATCCGCTCTTGCTGAAGGACAGCGGGACATAGGCTTTGAAACTCGCCTCTACGGCGTCTGCCGCCAGCTTCTGATAGCTGTTCTGCAGGACCTGCTCGCCGAAATAGTCGATTTCATTGCGGAGATAGGTGAGCCGCTGGCGGTCGCCGACGGAAAAGCGGGCCTGCAGGACGGGATAGAGACCTGTGTAGGTCAGCTGGGCGTGATAGGAATGCCGCCGTCTTCCGCTCCCGAGGTCGTCCTGGTGATAGGCGTAGTTGGCAAAGCCATAGAAGTCCCCGAGGCGGTTCTGGAAAAGGATGGTTACTCCGGGATCGATGTCGCTGCGGACAAGGTCTCCGCTTGATCCGGCAACGGCGTCATAATCAAAGGCGAACGGGGCCCAGGAATGGGGCAGGAAAAGGTGCTGGAAACGACGGTAGCGCACCGGCTCATGGAATCCGAGCGTGTCGTGCGGCGGGGCAGGGGTCGTGATCAGGTCCTGCTCCTGGGCGCTCAGCGCATCGGCGACGCGGAAGGCGTGGGGCTCGAAACGGGCTTCCTGCGGCTCCAGAGCCTCTTTATCCGTTGTGAAAAGGCTTTTCCCGGAAGGGGTCATGGAGACGAAAACGACCTTTTCCCCGTCGAGATTGAATTCCGCAGCTCCGTATGGGGTGCTCGTCAGGCGCTGGAGCGTCCGCTTGTCCGGATCGAAGCGGTAGAGTTCGTCGACCCCGCCGAGGTCGGAGACGAAAGTCAGTCCGAAGGGGTCTTCATGGATGCCGATGTCCTCCATCCTGGCGGAAACGGGTTCCGTCAGCCGCTCCCAGAGTTTCGTGCCGTCCGTCCGCCAGAGGCAGAAACCGCCTTCCGTGAGTCCGAGGGCATAGAGACCGTCGGCCGCCCAGCAGACTTCCGTGATCTGGACCCCGGCCGGGGCGGGAAGCGTCTTGAAGCAGCGGCCGTTGTCGGCGCGGAGGAAAACGACCTCCGAACCGCCCACGACAGGGTAGGAAACGGCGGCGATGACACTGCCGTCATGGGGGGACGGAACGGGATTGAAAAGCCGGCCTTCGCGGGTCAGGTCATGGGGTTTGAAATCCTCTGTGGAGAGGTAGCGGATGCGGGAAGTGCCGCCGAGGGACCAGCGCGGGTCCGGCACGGCCTCGCTCCAGTAGAGGCGGTGGTTGTGCCCGTCGGGATGGAGCTTGCCGGTGCTGCCGGAGAAGGGACGGACCTCGTCTTCCGTGCCGTCGGGACGGATGCGCACAAGGGCGGTCGCCGAGACTTTCGAGGCCTTGAGGACGTAGTAGCTGCCGTCGAGGAAGACGGGCTCGGCGTAGTTGGTCGCAAAGCGGGGTTCGGCACTGAGGCGCTCCATCGGCATGAAGGGAGCGCGGGCTTCGCGCTCGGCCGTCCAATCGGCGTGGAATCCTTCCTGGATCTGCCGGAAGGCCTTCCGGAACGAGGTCCCGGCGTCTTTTTTCAGCATGTGGCGGAAGCGCCCGATGCGGAAGGGATTGCGGGCGGCGTCGTGGAAATAGCGCTGCATGAAGAGCGTGTCGCCGAAAAAGACGCGGGCGCCGGCGATGGTCTGGTACCCGAGGGCATAGTGGTCCGGGGCATAGCTGCGATAGGATCCGTAGCGCCAGCGGTACCAGTTCCGCCAGTCGCCGTTGTCGTAGGCGACCTGGTAGTAGTTGAGGAAACCGGCCTGCCTGCCCCGTCCGGCGCTGGTCAGGGCCGTTTCCGCGACGACGGCATCGCCTTCGAGGAGGGCCTGTCCGGGGTAAATCCCTATGAGGGCGCCCGGGGACATCTCTCCGAAGATGAACTCGAGCAGGCGGAAGAAACCGCTGCTGTAGCCGAACTGCATCTGGGCGTAGTGCCGCTGCTCATGGACGGCGAGCTGCTCCGCCCAGGGCGTGGCGTCGCTGCCGCTGGCCTCGGGAAGGGTGTAGAGTTCCATCCGCCGCGGGGCCCAGACGACAGACCCGTTGGAGAAGTTGCTGTAGGCGTGGAGGATGACCGGCGCCTTGTTGTACTGCAGGCTGCCCGGGACCATGCCGAGACTCGCCCCGACGATGCCGTGGTACTTTTCCAGCAGGCGTCCGTACTCGTCAGCGAGATACTCGCAGCCTTTTGGGTAGAGAATCTTGAACGAAGGGGTCTCCTGTTCCATCCAGCGGACCGAGGCGGGGTCGCCTCCGCCGGTCTCGATCTGGGCATGGAGAGAACCGGCGCCCACTGTGAGGAGCGCCGGTATGAGGAGAATCCACCTTCTGATGGACATGGGACTACTGCTTGATCAGCGTGAAGCCGACCTTGAAGGTGTCGTAGCCGTCTGCAAGCGAGGCGATGGCCGCGATCTCGGAGCTCCGCTGGCCCGCGACGGAGGCGCACTTCTTGAGGAAGCCCAGGAGCTTGTTGGCCGGGAAGAGCATCTTGAAACCGCCGCTGACGGACTCGAGCGTGCCGGTCATGCTGAAATATTTCAGCTTGCGGCCGAAGGTCAGGGTCACGGTCTTTTCGCCGGTACCGACCTTGTAGGTGCCATTGAGCGGAAGGCCCATGACGTTGCAGGTGAAGGTCTCGTCGGTGGCGTTGAAGGTGAAGGTCGTGACACCGGGCTTGACGCCGAACTTGGAGAGGGTCTTGTCGATCTTGTCCTCGACACCGGAGGTCACGGCCGTGCCGGCGAGGTTGGACAGGAGGTTGCCGTCGCTCTTTGTCATGCTGACGGCGGAACCGGTATAAGTATAGGTGCCGTTAAGGGATATCGGGGCGGAATAGATGACGTTGCCGAGGCTGCCGAGAATGTCGTTCACGGTGCTGTTGCTGGTCAGGCCTCCGAGGAGGTCGCCAAGACCCTGCGCGGAAGCGGAAAGGCTCATGGCCGCCGCGAGGGCGAAGATGGAGAGAATCTTTTTCATGGTTTTATCACTTTATTATCTACAAAAATATGCATATTTTTGCAGAAAGAAAAGAAACCGACATGAAGAAATTGCTGCTGACCGTCCTTCTGCTGCTGAGCGCGCTGCTTGCCGGCGCCCAGTCCCTGACGGTGATTTCCTATAATATCCGCCTCGGTGAGGCCAAGGACGGAACGAATTCCTGGCCCTTCCGCGCTGCCGCCTCCCGCGATATGGTGATGGATCAGCTGCCCGACATCATGGGCCTGCAGGAGGCCTTCCTCTATCAGGCCGCCTATCTCAAGGAGTATTGCAAGGGCTATAAATATGTCGGTGTCGGCCGCGAGGACGGAAAGAAGGAAGGCGAGATCATGGCCATCTTCTACCGCAAGGAAACGGTCAAGCTCCTGAGGTGGGGAACTTTCTGGCTCTCCGACACGCCGAAAAAGCCCTCCAAGGGCTGGGACGCCGCCTGCAAGCGCACGGCGACCTGGGCGCTGATGAAAGACAAGCGCACCGGGAAGAAGTTCTACTATGTCAACACGCACCTCGACCATGTCGGCTGGGAAGCCCGCGAAAAGGGCCTGCAGCTGATTGTGGACCGTATTGCGGAGATGAATAAAGACAGTCTGCCGATGGTGCTGACGGGCGATCTCAACATGACGCCCGAGCGGCAGGAAATGGCTCCCCTCGACCGCAGCATGTCCTCCGCCCGCGAGGCTGCCTACAAGACGGACCATCTCGCCACTTTCCATGGCTGGGGCAAGCTCGACAAGGATATCATCGACTACATCTACTACAGCGGATTCTCCTCCTGTGTCGAGTATGAGACGGTCCGAAAGGGCTATGCGGACCGCAAGTTCATCTCCGACCACTATCCCATCAAGGCTGTGCTGGTGTTCTGAGTATGGGGGGCTTGAAAAGAATCCTGCAGGGAGTCCTGCTCCTGGCTGTCCTGGCCGCCTGCGGCAGGGGGAAAACGGGTGAAAGCGCGCCGGCGCCGGCGGCACTTCCGACCCGCGTTTTCCCGCGTGTGCAGCCCCCGCAGATGCATCCTGACGGACCGGTGATCTATACCGTGGACCATTTCTGGGATGCCTATTTCGCGGATCTCGGGAAATACCGCACGGACAGTCTCTATCTCGGCGGCGTGGAGAAAATCCGGCTGGAGGAGGCCTATGGCCTTTTTGCCACACTGCTGTGGAACGTGCCCCCGGAGACGGCCAAAGCCTCCACGGAACGCCTGTACGACCAGCTTGCCGCCGCGAAGAATCCTGCCGTCACGGATGCGCTGGTGGAGCTGACCTCCCGCTATCTCTATGACCCCAACTCCCCCGTCCGCTGCGAGGACTTCTACCGACCGTTCGTGGAAAAACTGGCGGAAGGAGATCTGGCGCCGGAGGATATGAAGCCGCAGTATGGTTTCCAGGCCCGTATGTGCGCGATGAACGCCATGGGGACCCCGGCAGCGGATTTCGCGTTCACGGATACCCGCGGCCGGAAGCGGACCCTTTACGGCATCGAGGCGGAGTACCTGCTGCTGATTTTCGGCAATCCCGACTGTACGGCCTGCAAGGATCTTGTCGTGCAGATGGAATCCTCCCCGGCGGTGGCGGAGCTCGGCGCTTCGGGCCGGCTGAAGGTGGTGGATATCTTCATCGATCGCGAGGTGGACCAGTGGAAGGCGCGGGTGGCCGATTACCCGGCCGCCTGGATCAACGGCTACGACCATACCTTCACGATCCGCGACGACATCCTCTACAATGTCAGGGCGGTGCCGTCGATGTACCTGCTGGACAAGGACAAACGGGTCATTTTCAAGGACGTACCACCGGAAATTCTCCTGACGTATCTGTCCATGCTGGGCTGATGCGTTTTTTTTATTATATTTGTGCGTAATCCATCCGACAACACTATGGACAACAACGGCGCACAAACTTTCGGCCAGTTCCTGAAAGGCTATTTCAAGGGACTGTTCCAGATGCTGAAGCACCCTCTGGCCCTTCTTCCGACGCTGCTGATTTCGGCGGCCTGGATCGTTCTGGGCATCGTGCATACCCGCTACGGGGAAAGCCAGTGGCTCTCATGGGCCAATTTCTTCACTTTCGCGCAGGGCGGCCTCTACGGCGGGACGGTCGGTGCCATCGGCGGCATCCTCGGAAAAATCCTCATCGCCACGCTCCTCAACGCGATGATCATGCCGCTGTTTGTCAAGGGCTGCCGGCCTTTCGCCCGCTTCGGCAGGGGTTTTGGCGGCTTCTTCAAGAGTTTCGCCTTCGACAGCCTTCGCGCCCTGTCGAGTTTTCTGATGGGCATGTCCGTCGCCCTGCTGCTCTACAGCGTCTTCAACATCACCCAGCGCTGGCAGGAGAGCCTTGTCGGCGTGACGGCCGCGATTCTGCTTCTTCGCAGCATCGGCCAGCGGGGCGGTCTGATATTCAGTTTCCTGTTCAGTCTCACCAAGACCTTCACCAGAGGGAAGAGCCCGTCCTATGTGGGCGTGTCCCGTTTCCTCTCGGGCATGGTGCTCGGTATGACGCTCGCCGTGGGCCTCAACGCCTTCGGGCTGAAATGGTGCATCGCTTTCGCGGCGGGTGCCCTGGCCCTGGCTCTGCTCTTCGTGTGGTTCGGCAAGCGGCAGCGGGCTGCCCTGACGGCTGCGACCGTCGCGGCGCTGCTGCTGATTCCGGTCTATGCCGGCAGCCCGGCTCCCCAGAGCCAGGAGGAGCTGAAAGAGGCCGGCAAGCGCCACGCGGCGGAGCTCGCCCCTTATCTCGACGAGATCAACCGCTGCATGGCCGATGTGCAGAACAATGGCGGCGACGCAGCGGAAAAACGCCTTTCCGAGGCCCAGAGCAAGTACTATCAGGCGCTCTCCCAGTTCGCCGTGCAGGACAAACAGACCCAGCAGATGCCGCAGGAGATGCAGGATCTGATCAAGCGTGCCACGGACTATGACGGCATCAACTCCAAGGTCGAATCGCTCCAGCGCCAGTATGAGTCTGCCGCGGCCAATAATGACCAGCGGGAGATGGACCGCATCGCCGACGAAATCGCCAAGATCTACATGGGCCAGGCCAGCGATGCCATGCGCCTGAAAGATCTGGCGGAGCAGTATAACAGCCAGATGTCTTCCGGAGGCGTTTCCCCGGCGGGAGATGTCGATACCGGCGGTACCGGCAATCCTTTCTTTGGCGGCGATGACGGCGGGTATGACGATGGCGGATATGATGATGGCGGTGGCTATGGCGCGGACGAAGGCGGCTATGGCAGCGACCCCAATCCGTTCGGTATCGGAGCCGGGCATGGTGATTTGGACTGGAAGCCGAGCAGCGAGGAAGGCGGGTTCCGACAGACGGTCGACCAGGCCGTTGACCAGGCCCTTGACGGCTGGGCCGACGAGGATTCCCGCGAGGAGGATGAGGACGATGTGACCGCGCTGGAAGGCGTCGGAGCCGGTGTCGCCATCGGCCTGGGTGCCGGCGGTGCGGCCGGTGCGGGCGGAGCCATCGGCGGCGGCGCCGGTGGGGCCGGCGGCAGTGGCGGCGGTGTTCCCGATCTGCCGGACAGCGGTGGAGAGTGGGAAGCGACCGAGCCCGAGAAGCGCGAGGAGGAGGATGAAGAAGGGGAAGACGGGGAAGATGAAACCGACGGCGGCGACGGCGGTCCTGACGGCGAAGAGGAAGCGGCGAAGGAAAAGAAGGGGGAAAGAACGGAAGCGCCGGAGGAGGCTCCTGAAGAGGCTCCTGAGGAAGCCCCCGCCGAGGAGGCCCCCGAGGAAGATGACTACGATTATGAGAAGGAGCGTGAGGAGCGTGCGAGACAGCAGGCTGCCATCGACCAGAAATACAAGGACGCTTTCGACAAGGATGCCGAGAAGTTCAAGTCGAATTCCGACGAGGAGCGCATCAACAAGGAGGTCGAGCAGGATATGAAGAAGTGGGAGGAGGAGCAGCATCAGCAGGAGATTATCGACTCCATCAAATACGAGGCGGAGGACATGGGCGTCACCACCAAGGATGAAAACGGCAACGACCGCAGCATCGACGATATCCTCGACGACATGCAGAAAAAGTATGTGAAGGACACCCTTCGCGAGAACTGGCGGGAGTGGCAGGACACGCAGATGGAGGCGGCCCAGGAAGAGCTGGACGCTTCCCTGAACCTCGCCAATGCCGAGATTGTGGACAATGTGTCCGAAGGTACCGTCAACGTCCTGGCCGAATATGTCCCCGGCGGAGACAAGGTCAAGGATTTCCACACCTTCACGAAGGCGACGATGGTCGGCGCCACGGAAGGTTACCTCAAGGACGGTTGGAAGGGTGCCGCCAAGGGTGGAGCGGCCGGCGCCGTCGAAGGCGCCATCGGCGTCGGGCAGAACCACCTCAGCGACCTCACGAAGGGCGCTACGGGAAACGAGTCTGTCGACAAACTGGCCGCCGATTTGATCAATATCCAGGCGGAAGGTATCAAGACGGTCGTTCACGATGCCGCCCGCGGAAAGAGTGCTGAGGAAATCTATAACGACGTCCAGGAAGCCACCATCAAGAAAACGGGCGACGTGATCGTCGGCCGGATTCTCGGCGACGGCTTGGGAATGAACGATCATGACGCCAATGCCGTCGGTGAGCTGATCAGCAAGGGCCACGACGACATCAAGTGGGGCGGAAACGGCAATCCGGAAGAAGACAAGACCCTGGCAGGCAACCTGGCTTCCGGCTGGCAGAACTTCAAGGACAAGACCGCCGAGAAGATGTACGACCTCTATTATGGTAATTAAGACTGAGAATTATGGATAAAAACAAGAAGCTTTCCCTTGAGGAAAAGAAAATCCTGATCGGCCACTATCCCTACATGCTGCAGGCCCTGGCCGTGGCGGCCAGGCGTGTACCGGCCTGGCGGCTTGCCAAGGATGGCGCCCCCTGCTCGCTTTTCGACGTGTTCACCTTCGCCAAGAAGTATGATGAGTCGCATCCCCGCAAGGAAGGAGATCCGTCCTTTTTCTCCGTTTCCTTCGAAGGCGCCATCGGTTATTCCGAATCGGGGCTGGAATATGCCGTTTCCTGGCTTTTCCTTCCGATGGAGCCCGGAAAGGAACGGGATCTTCTCGTAAAGAAGGATATCCTCGAGTACAACAAGGCGGAAGTCGCGCTGAAGGCGGCGGAAGAAAAGCCGGCGGAAGAGAGCCCCGCTCCCGCCCCGAAGTTCTGTCCCCACTGCGGCAAGCCCCTCAAGAACCCCAATGCAAAATTCTGCGGCAGCTGCGGCCAGCCGCTCCATTAAACCGTCCCTATGAAACGAATTCTTTCCCTTATCGGCGGACTCCTCCTTGCCGCCGTCATCGGCCTCGCCCAGGGCAAATGGGAGCAGGTCGGCGTCAGCCAGTACGGCACCGGCGGCATCAACCGCAGCGGTGAGCGTATCGACAACAGCTACAACGCCGGCAAGTTCAATTCCGAGGTTAAGTCTACCTCGAAGAACAACCCTTACGTCTATTTCCGGAAGGGCCAGTTCAGCGTACCGGCCAAAACGTATCAGCCCGGCCAGACCCTCACGGTCAGCATGAGCCTTTCCGTCAAGCGCCACAGCGGCAACGGAACGCCGAAAGGCAGCGCCGGAGCCACCCTCGTTGGCGGACAGGCCGGACAGGGCACCTCCGTGCCGAGCCAGATCAGCGTTTCCGGCAAGGATGCCGCCAAGAGCGGGTCGGTGGAAATGGCCATTCCGAGCCGCTCCCAGGCCGGAAACAACTTCTCCATCGTCTATTCCTGCTTCGACATCAAGGTGGTCTATCTCTACCGCTGGGTGGAGGATAAACCGGCCGCAGAATCGGTGCGGGAACCGGTTGTCGCCGCCGAGGCTCCCGTTCTCCCGGAGATACAGCTGACCGAGGAAGAGGTGCAGGATTCCATCCGGGCCAATGAAGGCATCATGCTGCCCGACGACACCATCCTGCCGCCGGCGGATTCCGCTTTCTTTGAGGAGTCTCTTGAGGACGAACCTGTCGATGCGTCGTACATCGCGGAAGCGGCCGAGGCGCTGCAGAATGGAGAATTGACGAAGGAGGGTGTCAAAAATGCGCTGAAAGAGGCTGATACGGATACCGTCCTGTCCCTGCTGGGATTCGACCTTACCAAGAAGGATCTCATCCTCTACGGTATCATCGGCGGTCTGGGACTGCTGGTGCTGATCCTCCTGCTTGTTCTGCTCTTCCGGAAGAATCCGGCCAAGAAGGCCGCCAAGGAAGAGGCCCGGAAGGCGGCTGCGGAGGCCAAGGCTGCAGCCAAGGCCGAGGCCGCGGAAAAAGCGGCTGCCGCGAAAGCGGAGCGGGACGCGAAACTGGCGGAGCAGAGAGCTGCCGCTACAGAGAAGGCCGCTGCTGCCAAGGCTGCTCAGGAAGCGAAACGGGCAGAATTACAGGCAGCCCAAGAGGCGAAACGGGCAGAGCTGAAGGCTGCTCAGGAAGCCAAGGCTGCCGAATTGAAGCAGAAGCAGGAAGCGGCTAAGACCGAAAGGGAAGCCAAACTTGCGGAGGCAAAAGCCGCTCAGGAGGCAAAGCGGGCTGAGCTAAAGGCGGCGCAGGAAGCGAAAGCCGCCGAGCTGAAGGCCAAACGGGAAGCTGCATTGGCCGCAAAAGCCGCCGCGACGGCTGCCGCTGCTGCAAAGGCCGAAGCGCCGAAGCCGGAAGAGAAACCGGCTGAAAAGCCTGCCGGCAAGAAATTCTGCGAAAACTGCGGCGCTCCGCTGGATCCGGATGCGGTCTTCTGTGAGAACTGCGGCACGAAGGTGCAGTAGTTCCTGTTCTAACAGAAAAAAGCGCCGGCCCGTCATCTGGGCCGGCGTTTGTCTTATTTGTTGAGGCGGACCGGTCTGTCGCGCTTCGGGCCATGTTTCGGGCCGTTCTTCTTGATGTTCTTGATATCCTTCTTGTAGGCCTTGTACTGGTCTTTTGTCAGGATTTCCTTGACGGCTTTGTCGTAGGCGTCGCGGTCGGCTTTCATTTTGGATTTGTCGGGGGCGCCTTCCGGACGTTGGGCTTTCGGTCTGGCTTGGTGCTTCGCTTCGCGTTCCATGTTCAGTTCGAGAAGCCGGGCTTTCTGGTTTTCGTCGAGGCCATAGCGTTCAGCCATGCGTTCGGTCTTTTTCTGGACCATCTCGATGCCGTCATGCTTGCCGCGTTCGTGTTTCTTGCAGTCGCACTTTTTTTCGCCGTCGGGATTCTGTGCCAGCGCGACGCCGCTCATGAGGGCTGCCGCTGCGATAAGGGTGAGGATTCTTTTCATACTAACTACTGTTTAAACCGCGTGCTTATAATTCAATTCCCGTGCCAGAGGGAGGGGGCTGGGCGGATGGGGCGAGGGGGCGAGATTCCGGCGCATTGTAGTAGAATCCACCACAGTGGGGACAGTCGGATGCGCTATCTTTGCAGAAAAACTATCTGCGTATGAAAAGATTATTTGTCGTCATTACTGCATTCGCACTTTTGTCCGCGTGTACTTCTGAGAATAATCCCGGCGACGGGGATCAGCCGGGCCATAATCAGGAACAGGGTCATGATTACACCAACACCGACCAGTTGGCCTTCGTGGACATGGGCACGAATGTCCTGTGGGCCACAATAAATGTCGGTGCATTACATTCCACCGAATTTGGCTCATATCTGGAGTGGAGCCCACTCACCGCTTCCTACGGAGATGAGTTTTCCAATTGCCGCCTGCCCACCTGGGCCGAATACGAAGAACTGGTTTCCGTCAAGACAAGCGACGGGAAATACACGAGCGGTCCCTGCCGGGCCACCTGGGGCAAGGTGAATGGTGTGTACGGTATAACCTATACTAACAAGAAGACGGGGAACGCCATCTTCATGCCTGCGGCGGGACAATACTCTCAGGGCTTACCTTATTTCGTAGGGCAGAGGGTGTATAACTGGACATTTGACTCCAAGGAAGAATGGGATGGATTGCGAGCCACCGCGACAGAGTTTCAGTCAGGGACATCCCCAAGCGCCGGAGCGCACGTGGAAGAATCTGTCGCCATTGACCGCTGCACCGTACGCCTGGTGAAGGAAAAATAAAGTCATGACGCGTCTGCATCAGAGATAAGAGAGTTGCGGGGCTTGTCGGGCGGATGGGGAGAGGGCTGGTAGAGCCACATATTACACCGCGTATTGTGAATCCAATCGTTTTTTGTCGAAACGAATCGCTCTTTCTATCATAGTGCGATGAAATCGACCTTTTATCGCACCACCCTACTATGTCGAGGATTATTGATTGTCAATCTCAGGGCGTCCTGTTTCCAATGCGGCTTTATCCTTGGCGTTGAGTGAAGAGACTACGCTGGTACCCACACGCTTTTCGATATTCTCGCGGGCTTCTCCAGCAATCGACCCACCTTCTCTGGCGATGCTTTTGCTTTGACTGAAAGTGGTGGGTTGTTTTGCTTGGGAGATGGCTTTTGTTGATACTTCTGCAAGCATATTCAAGACCAGCTCGATATCGGTCATGTTGTCTCTCAGATTCTCCTTTTTTAGCCCCTTGAGGTCTTTATACTCCCGAACGGTAAGTCCACTCCAAGCCTTGGTAAGCTCGTTTGTGAGAATGGCATAATCTTTCTCCTTTTGAACACCTCTTGCTTTCCATTCATCCGTTAGCTCCTTGCGCATCTTGATAGATTGGAGCCGCTGGTTGATCCAACCTTCCGAATAACCCTTTATCCGGTAATAATCCGCACCCCTTAAGATAGCGAGCTCCGGGTCTTGGATTTCGTCAATCCGCTCACTGGCGACACGGGCCATCCATTGCTTGAAGGGTTCCGCTTTTTCGGACGGAACGGACTGAATGATGCGGAAAATCGTTTGAGTATCAGCGATATCCGTTTGTCTAAACTTTCCGTCCGCAGCTCTTAATCTTAACTGCTTACAAGTTGTAAGCAATTCATCAGCTCCTTCTTTTTTGAGTCGGTTCTTTAATACCGCCCAATACGTGCTGGCTCTTTTGGGAGTCGGCTGTTCAGTTAGGGCGCCGACGACATCGACAACGGAGAAATACCATTTCTCCTCATCTTCCTGCCACGATACACGAATCTTCCATTCCCCAAAGGCTCTGACTATGTCGTTCTGTCCCATAATAAACGTTTTTACGAAGATACGAATTCCGTCGTGAAACGTCAAATAAAAAATTGGCTTCTCTCGGTGGCAGACCCCGGCCGAATACTTCCGCGAGCACCCCGAAGCCCGCTAGCCCGACTGGCGCTACTCCTGTCATGCCCGACCCGATCGGGCATCTCGCATGCGGCCGGGAATGGCAACCAGTGGATGAATGCCCGTGGCTGGTGCGCTTTCATTATCCCTGGGCATTGAGATAATCTCTACGCCTCGAAACGTCTCTTATGAAGACTGCGCCATCCTGTCCCAGAAGCCGTATGTGGCCGAAGAAAGCGAGGCGCCGAGGGATATGCTGATGGGACTTGGGATGATTTAAAACGCACTTTTATCGTATGGCGAAAAACGTGCGGTAAGCTCTTTTGTAAGTGCGGAGATGGGCCAAAAACGGGGACATCTCCGCAGATTTCGGGCTTATATTGCGGAGATGGGCCAAAGATGGGGACATCTCCGCAGGTGGTGGGGGAAGGAGGACGGTGGAGGGCACAGGGAGGATAGTGGAGAGAGCAGGGCGGATGGGGAGAAAGGGCGAGATTCCGGCGGCCGGGGGGCCGCCGCTATCTCTTTCCGCCCGGAGGGGTCCTGCAAAGCATAGAATGGCATGTCCCTGCGGGACAAAGTGCTTTTTCGCTGTCAGACCCTTACGAAAGCAAGCTTTCGACGGGCCCGCCAACAAAAAAGCACCGCAGCTGCGCTGCGATGCCATTCTTTTTTGCGGAGAGGACGAGATTCGAACTCGTGGTACACGGATAGCGTACGGCAGTTTAGCAAACTGCTGGTTTCAGCCACTCACCCACCTCTCCTGAGGTTTCGTCTGAAACTTCCGCATAAAAGCGGACTGCAAAGTTAGGAAAAAATCGGGAAACTCCAATCGTTTCCGGTTTTTCTTTTATCGATTTCTCCGCAATTTGCTGGGAATGGAGGGATTTATTCAATGGTAACTTCGTAAAAAGTGGCCCCGTAGCCGCCCCAGAATCCGAGGGCGCCGTGCATGTTCGTCGCGGCGTTTTCGCTGACGGGGAAGAAGGGATTGCGCGAGAGGGCCGTCAGGTCGTCATAGCTCTTCCAGTAGGCATAGCCCTGCGCATCGACCGTGCAGAACTTGACGGCGACCTTCTCCCCTTTCAGGAAAAGGGGCTGGCGGTATTTCTGGAGCAGCCCCCATCCCCGCGCGACCGGCACGGTGACGTCGCTTCCGTCCAGGAAGGCATCGTCGACCAGCCCGAGGAAGGATGAGTTCCAGGCGGTATTGCGCCCCTCCACCTTCGTGAAGAACTTGTAATAGTCCCGGGTCGCAGGATTGTCCCGGAAATGGGCGGTCAGCTTATAGAGCGAGTCCGTGCGTTCGGAAACCTCTACCTCGAAACGGTCGATGGCGGCCGGCTCGGGGATGGTCGTTTCCGCCCAGGCGTTGATGCCCGGATAATCCACTTCCAGCCGGTAGCGCTTGCCCGCTTCGCCGACCATCTCGTCGGTCGTATAGATGTAGGGAGGGTAGTAATTGTCGTCGCGCTTTCCGTGTAGTTCGACCGTCCGGCTGCCGTCGGAGACCCTTACCCGCGCATACGTCACGACCTTGGACATCAACGACGCCTCGTCATGGAGCGTTTCGCTCGGGGCGGCCGTCCGGCTCACCAGCACGACAGGCGCGCCGCCGGCATCG
This sequence comes from uncultured Bacteroidia bacterium, assembly GCA_902768665.1. Lineage (GTDB taxonomy): Bacteria > Bacteroidota > Bacteroidia > Bacteroidales > UBA932 > Cryptobacteroides. The sequence continues at coordinate 100,960 of CACXMA010000003.1, forward strand.
ATCCATCCGTCCACCACCAGCGGCGTGTAATCCACCTCCGGCTCCGTCTTCGTGCAGGAAACCGCCGCGGCCGCAACGGCCATTATGAGAAGAAAGCGTAGGCGCATGGGGTCAGAATCGGTGGAAATAGCCGATGGACGGCAGGAACATGATCTTATAATAAATGGAGCGGTAGCGGAAGCGATGGTCCTCCTCGAGCAGGATGCGGTAGAAGATGTCGTTCCGCCGGCCAAGGGCGTTGTAGAGCGAGAAGTTCAGGCCGTTCTCGCGGCCGTCAGGGTGGCGGCGGAAATAATAATTGGCGCTGACATCCAGGCGGACGTAGGGCCGGAGCCGTGCGCCGTTATGCTCGCCGAAATTGCACAGCAGCTGGTTCTGGGCGACGTAAAGGGACTTCACGGCGGTGAAGGGCGTACCGTCGGCCGCGACGAAGGAGCCGCTGAGCTGCCACTTGCGGGCCGTCCAGGAGAGCATCAGATTGAACTCCTGCCGCCGTTCGTGGTTCGAAGGATAGACGTCCGGATAATCCGGATTGTCGAACCGGCGCAGCGAGCGGCCGATCGTATAGGCGGCCCATCCCGTCAGGCGTCCGGACTGCTTGCGCAGGAACAGGCTGGCGCCGAAACTGCGGCCGTCGCCTTTGAGCAGGGCATTTTCCAGGGCATACGGCTCCCTCACGAAATCCAGGATGCTGCCCTTGTACTCCAGCTGGTTCGAGAGTTCGCGCCAGAAAACTTCCGCGCTGAAGCGCCAGGCACCGCCGTCGATGTCGTAATCATACGCCAGGTGGCCGAAGAGCGAGGACTGCGGCTTCCCGTATTCTCCGGCCATGAGCCAGAACTCATAGGGAAGGGCGATGCTGCTCAGGCCCGTCTGGAAGAGGAACTGGCGGGCGATGCCCACGGTGCCGGAAAGCTGTCCGGGACCGAGCCGGACCGAGCCGTCCACCTCCGGACTCAGGTAGGGGTGCAGTTTCGCGCCGTCATGCCAGAGCTGGCCTTTGAGCGAGGCGGACAGGGCCCAGACCGGCGTACGGACGAGCTCGTAGCGCCCGAGCAGCGACAGTTCGACGCCCTGCTGGAGCTGATCGGGCGAGACCTGGTGGAAGGAACCGCCTTCGGCATGGACATGCTGCGGATGGATCCGATGGCAGGCCAGTTCGGCGACCGCCCCGAGCCTTCCCCGCCGGTAATCCGCCCGGTAGGCCGTCGTGGCGATGGAAGAGGGCATCGTGATGTCGAAAAAGTCGTGGCGGATGTCCATCCCGAGCCCGAAGCGGGTGTGGTAGAGCGTCTGTTTCAGCTGCCAGGCCCCGCCCCGGCGGATCCAGTGGACGGCGCCAGCCCCATTGTGCCAGTCGAGATCGATGTCCATGCCGTTTTCGTAGCTGCCGTAGCCGAGATTGTCCATGCCGGCGTAGGCGTCGACCCATATCAGGTCCCGCGCCGTCGGTTTCCAGAGGAAGGTCAGGTTGGCGTCGCCGAAGCCATAGGAGAAAACGTTGTCGTCCAACTGGAGAAAACTGCCGTACAGGCCGTTGATATAGGATTTCCGGGCGGACAGAAAGACGGCCGCCGAAGAGCCGAGCGGGATGGATAGGGTCCCTTCGCTCGAGATCAAACCCATGGAAACAGATCCGGAAAAACGCTCGGGGCAGGTCTGCGGAAGCTTCATTTCGACGGTGCCGCCGAGGCGGTTGGCTTCGCGGCTGCCGCTGCTGTACTCCATCGCGCCGTAGTGGGACGGAATGAAAACGGAAAAGAGGCCGAGCAGATGGGACGCGCCGTAGATCGGGACGCCCTCGACGGAGATGAGCGTGTGCTGGTGTTCGGTTCCCTGGACGTGGATGCCGGCATCGAGCTCCGAGCCGGTCACGACACCGGGCAGCATCCTGACGAATCGGAGCGGGTCGGCATTGCCGAGCAGGGACGGCGCCCGGTAGAGCAGGTCGGTCCGGACATGGCTTTCCACGCCCGGCCCCGGAATGACGAGGGAATTGTTCCGGCTGGCGCTCACGACGACACTGTCCAGCTTCTCCAGGTCCTGGCCCGAAACGGCGACCGGGATCAGCGCGGCGACAAGGAGCCAGATATGCCGGAACGCTTTACGCATGCTCAAGGGAGGTTATGAGGTCCAGGAGCTGCTGCCGGTACGGCCGGAAATCGTCGCTTTCGAAGAAATGGCGGACGCCGATGACCGAGCCGTTCCGGAAACGGAAGGTGAGCTCGTAGGCAAGGAATTCGCCGAAATGATCCCGGAGGCGCCTTACCTGGAGGGAAAGGGTCGCCGCCGGAGAGGTCGTCTGTCCGTCGTAATACATCCCGACATGGATGCAGGCGGCCGCATCGTCCAGCAGGCTGCGATACTGCTCTTCCGGCAGGGTGCCGTCCAGCTTCTCCGCCCGGGAAAGGAAGGCGGCGAGCTCCATCTCGCCAAGGAAGCGGACCTGGCCGCCCCGGTCGAGGCAGAAGTCGATTTCCAGCGTTTCCTCCCCCGAGTCGATCGCATCGGCAAGATCGGTCGGGAAATCCTCCGAAAGACCGGATGCCAGGGCGGCCGCGACCTTCTGGCGCTGGATCCGGAAATAGTCCGTCTCCGACATCTCCTTCCGGCAGGAAGGGAGAAGCAGGAGCAGCAGCAGTATGAGGTTTCGCAGCTTCATCCTAGTTCAGGTACTTCAGCATCGTGATGCCCATCTCATAAGCGGTGTGATGATGCCGCCCGGTCGTCTGCCTGTACTGCACATCGACGCCGGCCTGCCGGAGCCGTTCGACCAGCCTGTCGGAGCCGGCGCAGGGAATGACCTCGTCGTCGACGGAATGGAATACCCGGACCGGATAATCGGGCTTGAAATCCAGCGGAACAGTCTGGTCCTCCAGAGCCCGATGAAGCTTCTGCCAGTGCGCATTGTCCTCCCGGAAGAAATCGGGATTGAGATAGGCATCCAGAGAAGAGCCGTAGCGCTGCGTCAGGATATCGATCTCGATGTCGCCGTCGGCCAGCTCTTCGTAGCGCTCCCGCATCTCTCCGGAAAAGGCCTCGCGGAGGTCTATGCCGAGGTTTTCGTACCAGTTGAGGGCGTAGAGGATATTGGGAAGGATGGCATAGCCGCAGGTCCCGCGAGCGAGAATCTGATCGATCGTTTCCGCCGGTGCGTACGCGCCCGAGCCGATCCAGAGCTCCTTGACTTTCACGCCCAGTTCCGGGTGCTGCTGGTAATGCCTGGCAAGCGCGAGCGCCCCGCTGCCTCCGAGGGAGAAACCGAAGATGTAATCCTCGCCGCCCAGGCGGATATAGCGGTGATTATAAAGGAATTCGTAAGCAGCCTTGCGCATATCGGCGGCGACCCGGGCGATGTTTTCGTGCTGCAGGTAGGCGATGGGGTAGGAGTCGCTCTGGCCGCAGCCCAGCAAATCCGGAACGATCATGATATGGCCGCCGAGGCCGACCATCGCCTCCGCAACCGTCTTGTTGGCCGTACCGCAGCTTTCGCGGCACTTGTTGACGGGAAGGATCTCGATAATGCCCTGGATGTGGGTGGTTTCCGGGAAATAGACCAGTCCAGAGGCCTTTACGGGACGTCCCTGATGATCCACCGTCCGGTAGGAAATCCCATAGACGGTAAAATCCTCGGCAATCAGTCTCGCCTGCTTCACCGCATCGTCAAAGCCTTCGTAGGTGCCTGTCGTCTCGCCATAATGATGCCGCATATCCGAGAGCATCGCGTCAAAGTCGACCTTCCGCTCGAAAAGCAGGTCCTCGAATACCTCGCACGCCAGCGGTTCCGGGTCCTCATAACGGCAGGATCCGGCAAGAAGCGGCAGCAGAAGCAGCCAGGATTTCAAGTGTTTTCCTCTCATCTTAATTCGCGGGATGGTCATCCATTTCTCGCCACCAGGGGGCCGTCGGCAGGGATTCCGAGGCGAAGTCGACAAGGTCCCCGATCCTCGGGGTGAGGAGAAGATAGGGTTTCCCTTTCGCGCTTTCGTACAGGCGTTCCATCGGTTCGTCCCAGGGGTGTTTCGCCAGCGCATATTTGGCGTTGTGATACGGCAGGACCATCCGCGGTGCCAGCGCATCGATTTCCACCAGGAGTTCTTCCGGACGGGTATGGACCGTGTGGAACTGCTCGTTGTACTGCCCGTTTTCCATGACGGCCAGGTCGATGGGGCCGTAGTGCTCACGGATCTGCGCAAAATGCTTTCCGTAGCCGCCGTCGCCGGAGATAAAGACACGGTGGAGCCGGTCGGCGTCCCGCGTCTCGATGAGCGCCGCCATCCACAGGGTCTTGTCCTGCGTGATGAAACGGCGGCTGTTGTGGACCGTCGGGAGCGCCCGGATGGCGACGCCCGGGGCGATATCGACCTGCTCATCCCAGTCCAGTTCCCGGATCCGGTCGGCGGGACACCCCCAGTGCTCGAGGTAGGCTCCGACCCCCAGCGGGCAGACAAACAGCCCGACCCGGTCCTTGAGGGCACGGATGGTAAAATAGTCCAGGTGGTCCCAGTGGCTGTGGGTGATCAGCAGGACATCGATATCGGGAATGTCTTCCGGCGCGAAGGCGCGTTTCGTCCCTTTGAAAGGCCGGAGCAGCATCCGCTGGGGCCAGACGTTGGTCAGGACGGGATCCACCAGGTATCGGACCCCGCCGACCTGCAGGAAAAGGGAGGCGTGGCCGAACCAGACCGCGCATTCTTTTTCCCGCCCGAGGCTGTGAAGATCCGTCTTTACGACCGGGACCGGACAGGACGGGCGGGTCCCGCCGCCCGAAAAGAGAAGGGAGACCGAATAGGAGAACCATCCCTCTTCATCCGGATTGCAGGCCTCCTGATTCCGGAATCTCCCGTCCTGCCAGTTGGGGGACTGTTCGATCCGCTGCCGGCGATCCTCGGAGAAATCGCCCCGGAAGGAACGGACCGTTCCGCACGACGGGGAAAGCAGGGCAAGAAAGAAAAGGCCGCAAGCGAAAGCAATGCGGCCGGTGCTATAAACTATTTTTACCCTGCTAAGGTACATCGGACTTAGAAGTGATACTCAACGCCGAAGGTGAGGTTTGCCGTGCCGGCATCCAGACCGAAACGGGTGATCTTCGGGCCGTCCGCGGTATTGTTACCCTGGAAGGCTTTCGTCGACACGCTCTCGAATCCGGCGGCGCCGAAACGGGAGACGAGTTTGAGGTCCTTGGTGATCTTGAAGGCGATACCCGGGCGGGCAACCAGCTCGAAGATGGTCGCTTTCGTACCCTGCTCGACGACAGTACCGGTACCGTCGTCAGCGTTTACGGAGGTCTTCATGTTGGAGAAACCGAGGACGCCGTCGACGAAGATATCGAAAGTCTTGTTGGAAATCAGGGTGTGACGGATATAAGGGGCGAAAGTGAAGCCGAAGGTATCGTTGAGATTCAGGTCCGCGAAGGCTCCGACCAGCGCCTTGATGGCTTCTACATAACTGACATTGTCAAACGAGCCGAAGGACGCGATACCCGAAAGGATGCCCACCTGGACACCGAAAGAGTTCTTTTTGTTGAGATCGTAACCCAGATCTGCGATGATCTTGAAAGAGGTTCCGTCCGTGGATGTTCCGTCCGGATCCGACTGGCTGGTGCTCGTGAAACCGACGGTACCGCCGACGTAGATATTCTTCTTGTCGAAGGACTGGGCATTGAGGGTCACCGAAACGGTCAGCAGTGTAGCGAGGACAAATAAAATCTTCTTCATACTAAGGGTTGTTTGGTTTAAAATACGTAGTTAGTCTAAGTGGCAACACAAATGTAATAAAACAGCCTGCGACCGCCAATGCGGGCTGTCGCAAATCGTAAAAAAAGTGTCGCGGTGCGTATAATAGCTACTTTTTCGCCATCCACTGACCCGGGCTGATCCCCGTTTCTTTCTTGAAGGAGCGATAGAACTGGCTGCGGGTCGAGAAGCCCGATTCCCAGCCGATTTTCTCCATGTTGGTCCCTTGCGGGGCGGCCGCCAGGCGCTCCTTCGCCTCCTCTACCCGATAGGATGCGATGTAATCGGAGAACGAGACGCCGAAGGCCCGGTTGATGCAATTGGAGACATAGGTGCGGTTGCTGCCCACCTTCGCGGCGAGGTCGTCGACCTTCAGTCCGTGCATCCGGTAGATCTTCTCCTCCTCCATCGCCCGGCGGATTCTTTCCCGGAGCTGGTCCTGGGAAAGGGTATGCGGCTTTGCTGCGGGGGCGGCCTCCTCCGGTTTCAGCTCGGCTTCGAAGTCCGTAATGTCAAAGACCGGTTGGTTGCCGATATAGCAGACGGAGTACAGCAGGACCGAGAAGACCAGCGAAGGGATGACCAGCAGGCTCTTCCCGAGGAATACGTCCCTTCCGATCGTGCTGAAAACGAGCGAGCAGCCGGACACCACCAGCAGCAGGATCAGCAGGATGCCGACCGGACGGAGTTCCTTGTCATAGGTGTCCGAGTAATAATTGGCCACTTCCCGGCGGAATGTCCTGAGATCGCGCGAGCCGATGACGATCGTGAGGATGACCTCGACCGCGAACAGGCCTTTTACGGCCAGCATCAAAAGGGCGGTATCCAGTCCGAAGTGGCTGAAGCCCGCCGAGAGGGCGCTCATCGCGAGGCTGATGGCGAACAGAATGCGATAATCGTATAATCCCTTAAGGGAACGATGTTTCTGCGGCACGGTCAGCCGATGGACCCAGATTCCGAAAAGCGGATACACGGAGAGGGTGCAGAAAATCCATATACTGTCGCTCAGCACCGCCAGGCGGGTCCCCGGAAAGCTGAAATGGATGAAATGGGTGATGTAGAGGAAACTGCTGACCACCACGAAGATAAAGAAAGGAAGCGCGGTCTTCATGCGCTTCCTGCAGAAGATGAAATCCACGGCCATGGTAACCGCCCACCACAGGCAGGTCAGCGCAGGCAGTGCCGCGATCAGCAGATAGAAGTCATTCACCTTCCTTTCCTGTTATCTTACTTGAAGCACCTCTCCGGCATCGTTGGCAACGACCTCTTTCCAGTGGTCGGTGTAGCCGGGCTGTTCGATCTTGTCGGGAATCTTTTCGGAGTACTTGCTGTGCTTGAAGCTGCCGTCCTCGTTCTGCGGCTTGACGTTGCCGTCGATGAACTTGACGAGAAGTTCCTCCTCGAGGGCCACCCAGGCGTTGAACTGGGCGTCGGCCGTCTCGACGGTATACTTGGTCAGGTATTTCCGGACGCTGGCGAACGGGTCGCCGGAGATCATCACGTCGCGCTTTTTGGCCTTCTCGAGCTTGTTCTGGATCTTGACCACTTCCTTGTTGTAGAGGATCAGGGCCGAGCTGTCGGCCTCGCGGACCTTCTTGAACATCTGGTCGTTCTCGAAGGCGTCAATGCGGGCACGCACGTGCGGGGCCATCTGGTTGTACATGCGGTAGCAGGCGTTGGAGACGCGGTTGTTGACCCAGAAGGAGGAGGTGGCGCTGTAGTGCAGCAGGTCGCCGTTGCCCTCGCGGAAGCACTCGGGCACCTTGTTGGTGCTGGTGTAAATCGGGGTCAGGTAGGAGGTTGCCGCGTCGTCGGTGCCGAACCAGAGCAGGCCGCCGATCTCGTCGGGATAGTAGCTGCGGGCCTGGCCGACGAACCAGAAGCCGGTCTGCTGCGTGGCGATGGCGCGTTCGTTGACATATTCCTTGCCGTCCACGGAGAAGGTCATCGGGCGCCAGCGGTAGGGAAGACCGTTGCCGCCGGCTCCAATATCGACGGTCATGTCCATCGGGGTGCCCTCGTAGTGGTCGCGCATCGCATCTGCGACGTTCTTGACGGTCAGGCGCTTCTGCGGACGGATGAACAGCGGCAGGTCGCCCTCGAGGTCATAGCCCATGGCATAGTCGAGGAAGGTGTAGGCGTCGCGGGTGACGAGTTTCTCGCCGTCGACATAGGTGAACCAGCCGTTCGAAAGGATGTTGTAGGCGCTCCAGACGCGGGCGTCGCAGCCGCGGACGGTACCGAAGTCGACCGGGCAGTAGGCCTTCTTGAAGCTGAATTCCTCATCCTCGCCGGAGAAGTAGCCCTTGCGGCGGGCGAAGCTGATCACATCCTTGGAATAGAGGCAGTTCTCGGGGTCGTCGAGGGGGAACTTGCCGATGCGGGCCTGGTTGGCGTGGGCGCAAATGTATCCGTCTGGGACGCGCATGGCCACCCAGACGGCGCCCTTCATGATGTTGACCCCGTTCTTGATGTTCATGCCCTTTCCGATCATCTCGAGGATCCAGGCCTCTTCCGTGTCGGCGATGGAGAAGGTTTCGCCCTCGGAGGCATAGCCGTATTTGGCGACGAGGTCGGTCATCACCTTGATTGCCTCCCGGGCCGTCTTGGCGCGCTGGAGGGTGATGTAGATGAGGGAACCGTAGTCGATGCCGCCGCGCTTGTCCTCGAGCTCGGGCCGGCCGCCCCAGGTCGTCTCGCCGATGATGAGCTGGTGCTCGTTCATGTTGCCGACGGTCTTGTAGGTCTGCCCGACCTGCTCGATCTCGCCGATATAGCGGCTGGAATCCCAGTCGTAGACTTTCAGCATGGTACCGGCCTCATAGGTCGCTGCGGGGCGGTAATAGAGCTCGCCGAAGAGCCAGTGGGAGTCGGCTGCATAGGAAACCATGACGGATCCGTCCCGGCTGGCGCCCTTCGAGACGATGATGTTCGTGCAGGCGGAAGCCTCCGTGGCGAAGGCTCCGGAAAGAAGCGCGGCCAGGGTCAGGACCCGGAAGAAGTTGCGGTTTATCATATTATTGTGTATTTTTGTCGCTTGTTAACACAGATTGCAAAGATAATACTTTTCTATGAAACACTTCATATCCATCGGGCTGATGCTGCTGCTTGCCCTCCCGCTTTTCGCACAGAATCAAATGTCTCCCGAAGAGGAAGCCAAGAAACTGCGCGAAGGAATCGACAAGGAAATCGACCGGCTGACAACCCTGCTGGACCTTGCCGACTGGCAGGTTTTCTATGTAGATTCGACCCTGACCTTCAATATCGAATCCATGCGTGCCGAACAGAAGGCCCTCGCCGCCGCCAAGGTTTCGAACACCGACCTCTACTGGGAGACCACAGACAAGTGGCAGGAAGCGACATATATCCAGTACCGCAAGATCTTCAACGACAAGCAGTGGGAACGCTATCTCAAGTCGGGCGGCTCCAAGGAAAAGAAAGCCCGCGACAAGCGTGCTGCCAAGGCGGCCAAGGCCACCGCTGACACGCAAAAGAAATAGTTCGAATCTCGTCCTCTCCGCAAAACTGGCCCCCATATATCTGGGAGCTAGTTTTGTATTATTATTGTTCCGCTGTCAGATGGGATTGATAATTCCCGTTGGCGCGATACTGAGGAGCGTAGAGCGATTCAACCGTTATCACAGGAGCTGTGAAAGTACCGGCTTGCGTGACAAAGAAAGCATCTTCCCAGACCGTCGTTTCTTCCGGACAGACGTCGAGCCACCAGCAGGTTCTGTCTGTGCGAATATCCCGGTAGCACTGCGGAAGGCGCGTCCAAATGCCGTCAATGAGAATGGGATTCATAATCTTTCCCTCCACCGGGCCCGACCTTTGATTGACGGGCAGCAGATTGGCTTCGCGGAAAGCATTGATACGGACAAAGGAGCGGTTCTCTTCGCTCCAGATCTCGTAACATGCGACAATCCGGTCTCCTACCTGAAGGGTGTCTCCGGGCTGTATTTCTGTCCTGCTCCCATCCTTTTCCAGATAATACCTGCGCTCCACACGCATACCGTTTCCTGAAGCCCGGATTTCTTTGAATGGAAGGGCGCTCGTCGCTGTTAAAGAAACAAGCTGTCGGTTCAGCAAACTATCCGGAGCACTCTTAACAACCTGCAAGGCATCGAGATAGGCGGGATCTCCCGTCCAAGACTGGGTCTCGTTCTGAAGCATCAGCCAAAGCTTAATTCCATCGGAAACGGGACCTTTCAACAAGTCCGCAAGCAGAGAATGGGCATACACCTCCGAGGAAAGAAGCCCGCAGAATGGCAGTACCGCATTCGGATAATACAGGCCGCCGGAAGGATGCCGGACGGCATATTGCTCCAGCGAAGAGAGGTCCTTGGCGATGGACCGTTTAAAACGGGATGCCGTGAAGACCGACTCTCCCCAGGCCCTACCCAGAGCAATGCCTTCGTCCGTTGCGGTCAGGTTCTGCAACGTCCGAACGCGGCGGGCTTTGTCCAAGATCCAGCCATTGGCATAGTCATACCTTCCCGGCGTCAGATATGACCGGGCGAAACGGCGAAAATCTTTGATCCGGTAGCGGCGGACGGCCTTCTTTTCTATGCCGGTCAAGTCAAAGGGGACGGAGGACCACATCGCCCGGATATCCATATAGATGTCATCCGTCAGACCGCCGCACCACATAGGCATCCAGTTCCCAAACTGGCTGTTATCCAGATAATGGACCGATGCTTCCATATCAGGAATCGCGATACCTTTATCCCGCAAACGCGCGAATCGCTCCAGCAAGGTGGCCGTCACCAGCGGTGAGGATTCCATCCCCTCCGTCCACGCAAAACCACCATCCTCGCCACGGAGCGCCAACAGTTGCGTCAGGATGCCTGTCGTATCCCGTCCGAGCAGCGACCGGGCATAGAGGCTCGCTGAGAGCGAAATGGCATCCAGATCCTGCGGCTCTGTCCACGCAGAGAACCCCTCGTTCACGACTTCCCGAAGCGTACGGACCGTCATCTCCGCCTGCTCTCCCGGGACATTGACAAACATCCGGCGAAGCGAATCAACCGCCTCGGGACCTGCTAAAGCCGAATGGCATTCCGTCAGCAGCTGTTCAGAGCGGTACACGGGCACGGAGTAGCGGACAGCATCCTGGAATCCGCCGCCGTCAAAAGTAAACAGGAGTATTACGGGACCCTCTCCCGAAGGGGCTCTGAACGAGAACCGGGCACTCGCAGACCCTCCGGCCGGAAGTTCCATATCCGCAAACTGCACGGACGAAGAATCATTTCCGGCCTCAGCCCGGAGATACAGGCGTCCGGACAAGGCCTCATCGGAAATGCTGGATACAACGACCGCTATCTCATATTCGTCCTGTTCATACAAATACCGGGGCGGTGTCACGGCAATCCGCACCGGAATCGTTACGACAAAATCCCTCTGCAGGGCAGCGTTTCGCATCGTTGCGTCATGGGCAAAGACATTGACATGGTAGGTGGAGAGTTTATCGGTAGTCTGGAACGAGACGTCCACCTTTCCACTTTCGTCCGGATAGAGGAAAGGCTCAAAGGCCAGGGCCTCGGAAAAGATTTCCCGGAATTCATGATCCATTAGTTCAAGTTCTTCCACGTCCTCCTCTTCTTCCTCAACGATAACTTCTGATGCGGCGGTGTTCTTCTTTCTGGAAGCAGAGACCTGCACACCAGAGGTCGTACCGGAGAGGGCGCTGGTAATGCTATTCACAGCCCGCGATCCAATCCCCCGAAGGCGTATCCCGGGACGGACACCATAGCCCACAACAACTTCGTCCAAATACTGAACATCCTCTTCCAGAATGATTCTCATATTAGAACCGGCAGGAATGGACAAAGGCTGATATCCCAAGCATTCCACATTTAACAGAGTACCTACCGGCACATTCAGAGAGAAGTTACCATAGATATCGGTAAGTGTGTATATCGTGCTAATCGCTGAAACGCTTGCAAAGGCAATTGACTCGCCGTTGGTATCTATCACCACGCCAGAGACCTGGCGATTATAGCGACTGGAAAGCGGAGCGTTTTCTCCCGTTATTGTTCCAGCCTTCATCTTAGGCCAAGGATTATTGAATACGGGAGAGAGCAGGCTTACGGTCCTCCATCCATTCGGATGGATCTCATCCAGACTCTTATCAAAAATAGCCACGGCAGTTTCTACCCCAGGTTCTGTCTGCAGAGAAAGGGTGTTGGGCGCTCCGGGCATAGTTCTGTCAACAAATCTGGAGACCATAAGCGGGAGATCCATTTCGTGCCGAGACCGATAATAGACAGCCTCGTGAACGATTTGTTCCGCATGTCGGAAATAAAAGATTTGCAACCGAACGGCATCCGGATAGCTATTCTCATAGAGGAATTCGACATTCAAAAGGGCATCTTCTTTCCCCGGGGTCCCTTCTAGAAATAGCTGACGTGAAGCAAGAACATCCCCGTTCGGAGCTATCAAAGAGGCTATAGCCCAGATCGGTCCATCACCAGCCCCGAATCGGGCATGGATACTCTCTCCCTCTTCAAGAAGGGTCTTTCCGGGCAGAAATACAGATTGTACCTTAGCGTTCAACTCGGATGTCATCTTGAGGATAGGCAAGTCAACCAGGGATTTTTGTTTTCCTCCATCGACCTCCCCCTGCAGGAAATACAAACCGTCCGGAAAGGCCGATAAGTCGAGGTCGAGGGTTTCTTCAGATGTTCCTTCCAACACCAACTCCCCCTGCTCGTCTGTCAATCGATACGTGACGGGCGCACGAACCGTTTGAGTTAGATTCTTGACCGTCCACTCAATGTGCCCGTGCTGTTCGGTCAACACGGATTTTTCAAGGATCGAATAAGGCAGAGAAAAGGCACCCTCTTCCGCATTGGCAAGAACGGCACTCAAAGACAGATTATAGTATACCGTGAAGCGATGCTCGAACTGACGAGTCTCGCCGGTCACGTCCACCGCGTGGATTTCCAAGATGTATTCACCCGCGTGCGACAGCCTCAGCGGGATACGGAAAGCCCCTTCAGGCCCTATTGCAACTGGTCCTTCCCACTCCTTTTTACCTTGTTCGGAAACCTTGCCTTGCAGGGTTATGCCTTCCACCGGGTGATCGGAGTAGCTGACCAGGCGCCCAGTAATTTCTCCCAGTGAATCCGGGAAAAACGGCGCTTGCAGGGGATCGAACGTCAATTCATAAGAAGGAAGAACGAAATCATCCACACGGAAAGAACTCCGGGCGATGGTTTTCTTCCGAAAGACAACCTCAATATTCCAGAGGCCATTTCGCTCCTGCGCGGGGATGGGCCATTCCCACGCTACCGATCCGAAAGAATTGGTTTTCAGGTCGATTTCGGACAAGCGTTTGTTCTCTGCGTTGACCATCCGGATCTGGACCTCTTTGCCCTTCGGAAGAGCCTTCACCCGATCATGCAGGTCACCCTCAAACAGAATGGCCTTGGCTTTTAAGATATCACCTGGCCGATAGGCACCGCGCTCCTTTAACACCCGCGCATGCATAAGAGCCGGAGTTACCCTGACTTCTTCCTTTTTCCGATCCAGGTTCAGTATAACACTTGCACTTCGACGATCTCCGATCCGTGCAGAAAGAACGGCTGGCTTGCTTCCTATCTTATTCTGAAATTCTGCCGGCAGAAGAGTCAAACCATCAAGAGCTATTTCTTTCTCCTGGTAATTTTTCGTTTTCCATCTTTTCACGCGATCAAGACGCAGGGTGGCAGACGAAACAGGCTCACCAGTCTGGTAATCGGCAACATAAACAGCATACCCGTCTTCCTTCTGACAGACTGCCAACGAGAGACTATGTTTTTCATAGTTGGAACTAGCATAGTATTTATCCGAATGGACATAATAGGAACCGTCTGGAAGATCCGGAATAGGAACGACCAGCGTATCCAGGGCATAAAATCGCCCATGCTTATTGTGGAACGAGACATCCCGACTGGTTCCGTTTGATAAAAACTCCAACTTTCCCCGTACAAAATTTCTTCCAATCAAAACGACAGAGTCATTTTGAAATTCGATCCTGAGATCGGATTTGCTGAGCCTATCAAGAATGTGTTTTACGGACAAATCCACCCGTTGCTGGACTCCCCCCACTTTGATCGCTCTGGAAAAGGCCTCAGCATCGTTATACAAAGATCTGGCGTCGCCCTGGGTCACGGAAGGATCCCTCAGTAGTTTTTCAAACCGCATCTGCAACACTTCCTTTTCCGGAAGGAAACGGAAGGGATCATCAACATACTGCTTTGCGAGTTTCTTCATGGCCGCCAGCCGGTCTGTTTCCCGCCCAGCCATTACATACGACAGATAAGGTCGGGACGGATACCTATCGCCTATCTGTTCCACTAGAAGACGATACACTTCCGACGTGTCGGTAAGAGAATGGTCCTGAATCAGTTTGTCCCAGAGAATCCACTCGAAATCGTTGGCAATATCATCTACTTCTTTCGTTTGAAGAAAAGAAATGCGATTGAATTGCAAATCAGGATGACATCCGGAGGACAATTCTTCGCGATGTGCCAAAGCGAAATCCCAGTCCCTGTTGAGCCAGCGATAGGTTAACAGAGGTTCTCCATATGATTCCACAACATCACGTAAAGAGGCTTTCAACGAATCACGGGATTTCCAGTCCACCCGGGAATAAATCCGCTCTTCTTTCCTACATGTCGAGAAAAAATCCTCTGGAAGCCTCTGTTCAAGAGCGATGGCTCTTATTTCGTGGAGTTTTTGAATCTGGTCACGAGGGCGGTCCTTCCAGGCCAACCTATTATATTGCCTCCATTCCTTTTTTATATTTTGGGCCTGGAGGGTAGGAAGCGAAAGGAGTATCAGAAAAAGAATCAATACTTTCTTCATGATCGTCTGCGGTTGGTTAGAGCAAAGATAAACAATAATTTGTAAACATAGAACATATAAATGATATGCTATTCCAAATTTTCTTATTACATTTGCGACCATACTCCATAGATTTACAAAAAATTTTGGAGTATACTATCAAATCTTTGATGCATTATGTACAAAAGAGTATTTAATATTGAGAGTAAGCTGGATGAAGCAATGTTCCTATTTGGCGCACGTCAGACTGGGAAATCCACCCTTTTGAAAGAGCGCTTCAAAGGGAAGATTTACTATGATTTGCTGAATCCGTCCCTGCGAAAAGCCTTTAAACTGAATCCCAACTCGTTAAAGGAGGCCCTATGGGACAAACCGACCGGCACCCTGGTCATCATCGATGAGATCCAAAAAGTGCCGGAGCTGCTTGATATCATCCACACCCTGATGGTCGAAAAAGGGCTGTGGTTCATCCTCAGCGGCTCCAGCGCCAGGAAGCTCAAAAAGCATGGAGCCAACACCCTCGGCGGCCGTGCCATCCCGGAGACCCTGTATCCGCTTGTCTGGCCGGAAGTGACCGACTTCCAACTGGACCGTGCCGTCCAGAACGGAATGATTCCCCGTCACTATATGGTTGAGAATGCCACCAAGCGACTCAAAGGTTACGTGGAAGTGTACCTCAACGAAGAAATCCGTGAAGAGGGAGAAGTCCGGGAACTGGAAGCCTTCGAGCGATTCATGGAGGTAGCCGCCATCTCCGACGGAGAAATGCTGAACTACTCCAACATCGCCTCCGATTGCGGCGTTTCCACCAAGACGGTCCAGTCATACTTCCAGATTCTCTATGACACGCTGATCGGTTATGAGATTCCTGCTTACAGGAAGGCCGTCAAGCGGAAGATTGTCCAGGCCCCCAGGTTCTACTACTTCGACGTGGGCCTGGCCAACTATCTGATGGGTCGCCACTCCCTGAAGCGTGGCACCGACGATTACGGCCATGCCTTTGAGCATCTGGTAATACAGGAAATCATCGCCTACAAAGGATACAACGACAAGAAGGACATTATTTCCTATTGGCATACCTACGATAAGAAGGAAGTGGATGCCGTTATTGGAGATGCCAAGGTTGCCATTGAAATCAAATCCGTCGAACTGGTCAAGCCCAGACATAAGGCTGGATTGAAAGCCTTCAAGGAAGAGCACCCCGATTGTCGCTTGATGCTGGTGACTTTAGACCCTGTCTCCAGAACAGTAGAAGACATCGAGATGATTTATGTCATCGACTTCCTGAAGATGCTGTGGAACGGCGAGATCTTCTAATCTTTGCAGTAACCCAAATAATTCTTATCTTTGTAGGTTTTAAAAAAGATACGAAGTATGAAAGAAGCCATTGAGCAGATTCTTGCAGAGCTGGACGCCCTCAAGTGTTCGTCCGAAAAGGAAGTCGAGGAAGCCCGCATCCATTTCCTCGGAAAGAAGGGTTCCGTGACCCGACTTTTTGAAGAATTCCGGACGGTCGCGCCCGAGATGAAGCGCGAGTTCGGCCAGAAGCTCAACCTGCTCAAGAAGCAGGCGACCGAGCGCATCGAATCGCTCAAGGAAAGCGTCGGCACTACGGCCGGCGCCGCCGCTTCCGGCGATGACCTGACCATGCCCGCCGACCCGATGGAACTCGGTTCCCGGCATCCGGTCTCGATTGTCCGCCAGGAGATTGTCGACATCTTCCGCAAGGTCGGCTACGATGTCGCCGAGGGCCCCGAGGTGGAGGACGACTGGCATGTCTTCGAAGCGCTGAACTTCCCGCCGGACCACCCGGCCCGTGACATGCAGGACACTTTCTTCGTCTCCGCCGGGCATCCGAATCCGCTGCTGCTCCGCACCCATACATCCTCCGTGCAGGTGCGCATGATGGAGACCCTCCCGCTGCCGATCCGCGTGATCTGCCCGGGCCGCGTCTTCCGCAACGAGGCGATTTCCGCCCGCGCCCACTGCATCTTCCACCAGGTGGAGGGCCTCTATATCGACAAGGGCGTCACCTTCGCCGACCTCAAGCAGGCGATCCTCATGTTCGCCCGCGAGATGTTCGGCGCCGACACGCAGATCCGCATGCGCCCGTCCTATTTCCCGTTCACGGAGCCTTCTTCCGAGGTGGACGTCAGTTGCAACATCTGCAAGGGAAAGGGCTGCAATATCTGCAAGGGCACCGGCTGGCTCGAGATCATGGGCTGCGGCATGGTGGACCCGAACGTCCTCCGCGCCAGCGGCATTGACCCGACGGTCTACAGCGGCTTCGCCTTCGGTATGGGTGTCGAGCGCATCGCCATGCTCAAGTGGCAGGTCAACGACCTCCGTCACTACTTCGAGAATGACATGCGCTTCCTCGGCGAGTTCGCCACGGCTCCCGAAGTCTAGCCGGCATGGAAAAAGCCATCGTCACTTTCGGTGAGATCCTGATGCGCTGGTCCCCGCTCGGGGCGCTGCGTATGGGACAGAGCAACCTCTGGGAAGGCCAGTTCGGCGGTTCCGAGGCCAATGTCGCCGTCTCGCTGGCGGTGCTCGGAGAGAAGGTCGGGTATGTGTCCCGGATTCCGGCGAACGCCGTCGGTGACAGCTGCCTGCACACGCTCCGCTGCCAGGGAATCGATGTCGGCGACGTCGTCCGCGGCGGCGATCGGCTGGGCGGATACTATTTCGAGCACGCCGCAGACCTCCGCAAGTCCCTTGTCGTCTATGACCGGCAGGGTTCCTCCTTCTACAGTGCCGCGCCGGGCATGTTTCCCTGGCGGGATATCCTGAGCCGGGCGCATACCTTCCACTGCTCGGGCATCACCTGCGCCGTGTCCCGGTCGGCTGCCGACGCCACCTTTGAGGCGGTCCGGACCGCGCGGGAAATGGGCCTTCGGATCACCTGCGACATCAACTACCGCAAGAATCTCTGGAAATATGAGGGCGCGAACGCCCACGATACCCTCAGCGCCCTGATGCAGTACAGCGACTTCATCTTCGGCGACCAGGACGAGTGGGAAGTCGCCACCGGCGTGAAGAAGATTTCCGAGGAGGGGATGATGGCGGACTCGAAGCTCGACATGGAGGCCTACGGGCGCTATTTCGAGGAGATGCACCGGCAGTTCCCGCACTGCTCGGAGATGATGCTGGGCCTTCGGAACCAGCTCAGTACCAATCACCATACTCTTACCGCACTGCTCTGGTGCAAGGGTAAGATCTACCAGTCCCGGATCTACGACATCACGCACATCGTGGACTCCGTGGGCGTCGGCGACGCTTTCGTGGCGGCCTATCTCCACGCCTCCCGCAAGTGGCAGGACGACCCGCAGCTGTGGCTCGATTTCAGCATCGCGGCGGCCATGATGAAAAACTCCATCGTGGGCGACGCCAACCTCGTCACCGAGGAGGAAATCCTTGAGGTGCTCGGGGTATGAACCTGCTGACCCTTTTCCGCAAGATCCGGCCGTTCGTGCGGCCCTACCGCCTGCTCGTGGCGGTGACGCTCATCCTTACCCTGGTCGGCGCGCTGATGCAGCAGGTGAACGCCATCGTGCTCGACCGCACGGTGGATGCCATCAACGCCCTCATCGGGACGGACTTCACCTGGAACAGCGCCGCCCGCATCATGACGGTCATCTCGATCGTGCTGCTCGGCAAGGAAGTGCTCCTCGCGCTGGTCAACTTCGCCCAGAACTATTTCGGCGAGCGGATGCGCATCTTCGTTTCCCGCGACCTCTCGCAGTCCGTCATCGAGAAGGTGCTGACCTTCCGGATGGCCTATTTCTCCCGGGACGAAAACGCTACGGGAAAGGTCCAGGCGCGTATCGACCAGGGCGTCAGCAGCCTGTCCCGGACGGTCCAGAACTTCTTCATCGACCTGCTGCCGTTGTTTACCAGCGCCCTGCTGGCCCTCATCCTGATGTTCGCCGCCAACGTCTATGTGGGACTGGTGGCGCTCGCCATCGTTCCGGTCTACTTCTGGATCACCTTCCGGCAGGCGCGCCGGCTCAAGGGATGGCGCCGCGAGATGCGCGCGCACCTCGAGACCAAGAGCCAGGGCATCAAGAACATCATCGACTCGATCAACGTCATCAAGTCCTTCAACCGCGAGGGCATCGAGGCCGACAAGCAGCTGGCCATCCAGAACGCAGTGACCGCCAACCAGATGAAGACCCGGCGCGTGGGCTTCTACTATGGCGGCATCAAGAGTTTCGTCAAGCAGGTCGGGACGGTGCTGGTCATCATCCTGACGGCCTATCTGGTCCTCATCGAGTATCCGGGCATGACCATCGGTAAGATCATGTACCACGTGATGCTCTTCAGCAACGTCATTGCGCCCATCACCCAGCTCCAGCGCATTTTCGACGACGTCAACGACGCGCTGATCTACGCCGAGGGCTTTTTCGACATCCTCGATTCCGACCGGGAGATCGAGCCCAGCGGCAGTTACCGCCCGGAGCAGATCAAGGGTCGGTTCGAGCTTCGGGACGTGGATTTCACCTATCCCAACGGCAACCAGGCGCTCTTCGACGTGAACATGACCATCGAGCCCGGCCGCATCACCGCCCTGGTGGGCCTGTCCGGCGCCGGAAAGAGCACAATCGTGAACCTGCTCGACAAATTCTACGAGCCGCAGCGGGGTACGATCCTGCTGGACGGGGTGGATCTCCGCGATTACGACACGCACTATCTTCGGGACCATATCGGCCTCGTGCTGCAGAAGAACCATATCTTCGACGGGACCATCGAGGAGAACATCCTCTACGGCAAGCCCGGCGCCACCCACGAGGAAGTGGTGGAGGCGGCGAAAAAGTCCTATATCTACGACCAGATCATGGCGCTTCCGAAGCAGTTCGCAAACAAGGCCTCGGACCTTTCCGGCGGCCAGCAGCAGCGCATCGCCATCGCCCGCATGTTCCTCAAGAACCCGCCCATCATCTTCCTCGACGAGCCCACGGCCTCGCTGGACGCCGTCGCGACGGAGCAGATCAAAAACTCCATCGACGCCATCAAGGAAGGCCGTACGGTCATCATCATCTCCCACAGCATCTCCCAGATCATCGACAGCGAGATGATCTTCGCCCTGCAGAAGGGCCGCGTGGAGGAATCCGGCACCCCGGATGACATCTACAGGAAAGGCGGTGTCTACAAAGACATTCTCGATGCTTCCGCGCGCAGTCTCAACATTGAGAAAATCGCCCGGACCATCGATGTCTAACGCTGTTTCAGGGGGTTACCACCACTCCGGACGGGAGTAATCGTACTTTTCGCGCTCGGCCGCCCAGTTGTCGTCCTCGGCGACGATCTCGGTGCGGTCGATGTAGAGGATGCCCTCGAGGTGGTCGATTTCGTGCTGGAAGATAATGGCCGTGAAGCCGGAAACGGTCTCGGTGCAGGCCTCCAGCGTCTCAGGATTGACATAACTGACGGTGACCTCGCTGTGGCGGGCCACCATGCCGCGCATGCCCGGGACCGACAGGCAGCCTTCGGCGCCATGGACGATGGGGCCGGTCAGCGTGTCAATGCGGATGTTGGCGTAGGCTTCGAAGGGTTCGCCCTCCTTGTCGAGGCGCTGGACGAGGACGAGGCGGCGGTTGAGGCCGACCTGCGGCGCGGCGATGCCGACCCCTTCCTGTGACGGGGCGGTGACGGTTGCATGCATCTTCCGGATGAGGGTGTCGAGCAGCGGCGAAGCGAGTTCATCTTCCGTAAAATCAATGCTCCTACGGCGCAGGATCAGGGAGTCCTGCGGCAGCGTGGTCACGTACATGACGGAATCCGACAGGGTGATGATCTGCCGCTCCCGGCGGGTGAAAAGGAGGTCTTCACCGGGGGCGCTGCATACCCATGCATAAGGCTCGCGGACGGGTTTCGGGGCGGCGACCTTGTCGGGGTTGAGCACGAGGCCGTCCTCGAGGAAGAGGGCCTCGATGGCGCGGACTTCCTGCGTCAGGCGGGCGATTTCCTCGCGGAACTGCTCCTGGCGCTTTTCCGCGGCGAGGATGCGTTCCTGCAGCGGGCCGCGGAGGCTGTCCGGGGCTGCGGAATACTCGCTGCGGAGGCGGTCGGCGGCCTTGATGCCGAGGGACAGGGAATCACGGCAGGCGCGCACCTGGGCCATCCGGCGCATGTAGAGTTCGGCATGGTCACGGCCGGCGAAGGGATCATCCTCAACGCTTTCTTCCACAGGTACTTCCAGACGGGCGAGGGCTTCGAGGTCCGCGGGATCCGTCATCGGGGTGTAGACCGGGACGGCGTTGAAACTGACGACGCAGACTTCGACGCTGTCGGCGGGGCAGCCGCGGGTCGTGGCGAAAAGGGCTTCGCTTCGGCCCGGGTCCTGCGCGAAGAGGAAGTCGTCGCCGGGGGAGTTGTAGGGGAAGCCGAGGTTTACCGGGGCGTCCCATCCGCGGCGGCGGGGGTTCCAGCGGATGCTGTAGAGGTCGTAACCGCCGACGCCGTAGAGGCCGTCGCAGGCGAAGTAGAGCCGCTCTCCGTCGGGGGACAGGACCGGGAAGATGCAGTTGGCGCCTTCCGGAACGCCGGCTTCGAAGGGTTCGGCGGGACGGATGCGGCCGTCGCTGCGCCTTTCCGCCTTCCAGAGGCGGTAGACGCCGGCCGAATCGGGAGCGGAGAAATAGATGTCGGGGGATTCTGGGAGCCGGAGGGTCGCCGGGGAGAGCGGGCTTGCCGCGCTGCGGTCGGCCCGGTTCGGTTTGGCGAGCCAGCTGCTGTCCGGGAAGGGATAATAGCGGAAGAA
Source organism: uncultured Bacteroidia bacterium (assembly GCA_902768665.1). GTDB lineage: Bacteria > Bacteroidota > Bacteroidia > Bacteroidales > UBA932 > Cryptobacteroides. The sequence continues at coordinate 122,287 of CACXMA010000003.1, forward strand.
ATCCGTGCGGGCGAAACGCCGCCGGGCGATGATGTCGGGCTGGTCCACGAATTCGGTCATGGCCAGGCCGTTGCGCGAGAGGAGCATCCGCGCCTCGATGGCCTGCATCGCGAGGGTGTCCGCCGCGGTCATGAGGCTGTCGGGCTTGTCCGTCAGCCGGTACAGCGCCTCGTCGAAGCAGTCCAGCGCTTCGTCAAAACGGTAGTGGCGGTGGTGTTCCCCGGCGAGAGCGACCAGCGAATCGACCGCCGTGCTTTGGGCACGGACGGGAAGGGCCGGAAGGAGGGCCAGCAGCAGGGCAAAGAGCAGCAGGCGTTTCAATTATCGTGGTTTTAATCGTGCAAAAGTAAGCATCTGTTTTGGATTTTAATGAAAAAATGTTGTAAATTTGTACCCTATTTTGCCCTGCCTGCGACGCGCCGGTGGGACAAAGTGTTGAAACTGAACGAGTTAATATTAAAAACAATAAAAAATGCAAAGTAAAGGTATCATCAGAGTACTGGCAATTCTTATTGCGATCGCCTGCATCTGGCAGCTTTCCTTCACTTTCGTCGCCCGTCACTATGACAAGAAGGCCGAAACGGAAAGCCGCGCGCACGCCGAGCAGTTCTTTGCCGACAATTTCTCCTCTGACCCCGCTGCCGAAAACAAGTTCCTGTTTGTCGAAGGAAACGAGAAGTACATCCAGGACACCCTCGCCAGCAATTTCAAGAAGCGCTATATCGACTCCCTGAGCAAGCTGGATGTCTATTTCCGCTACACCTACAAGGATGTCAAGGAAAAGGAAATCAACCTCGGCCTTGACCTCCGCGGCGGTATGAACATCACCCTCCAGCTCCGCATCGAGGACCTGCTCGTGAACCTCGCCCAGACGAACGCTACGAACGAGTTCTTCACCGCAGCCCTCGCCGCAGCCCAGAAGGACGCTTCCAACAGTTCCGCCTTCATCGAGGCTTTCGACGCCGCCTGGAAGGCCCAGCGCGCCAAGGAAGGCTGCCCGAGCCTCGGTCAGCTCTTCTCCCTCTCCGATACGGAGGAGGATCCCTGGTCCGAGCGCAGCGACGCCCAGATCATCAATGTCCTCAGCGAGAAGGCCAAGGCGGCCATCGCTTCCGCCCGCAAGGTGTTCGAGAACCGCGTCAAGCGTCTCGGCGTGACCCAGCCGGAAATCCGTGAGGTCGGCGAAAGCGGCCGTATCCTCATCGAGCTCCCGGGTGTCAAGGAGCCGGAGCGCGTCAAGAAGATCCTCGGCGGCACCGCCTCCCTCGAGTTCTGGGAGACCTACAACGGCGCCGACATCCGCCGCGAGTTCGCGGAGGCCGACCGCTTCATCTATGAGAACACGAACGAGGTCCGCGACACCAACAACCGCGCCCCGCTTTCCTCCCTGCTGATCACCGAGGGTGCCAGCGGCGCCTGCATTGGTTATGCCGTTGCCGACGATACGCTCCGCATCTCCCGCTATATCCGCCAGATCCAGGAAGCCAACGCCGTTGAATGGCCGACCGACTTCCGTGCATACTGGGAGGTCAAGGGCGAGTCCCGCATCGACGCTTCCCGCGACTACTTCGGCCTCGTCGCCATCAAGGTCGGCGAAACCGGTGTCGCCCCGCTCGACGGCAGCGCCATCTCCAGCGCCAATATCGACACCCGCAACAACGGTCAGGTGACCGTCTCCATGGCCATGAACAGCGACGGTACCCGCATCTGGGCTGCCCTCACCGAGCGCAACGCCCCGGGCCGCCGCGCTGACAACGGCACCAGCGGCCAGATCGCCGTCGTCCTCGACAACCTCGTGTACTCCTACCCGATCGTCAACGAGGCCATCACCGGCGGCCGCAGCGAAATCTCCGGCGACTTCACCATGACGGAGGCCCAGGACCTTGTCAACGTCCTCCTTTCCGGTACCCTTCCGGTCGGTGCCCGCATCATCCACAGTGAGGTGGTCGGCCCGTCCCTCGGTCAGGAATCCATCAACAACGGTCTCCTCTCCTTCGCCATCGCGTTCTGCCTGGTGCTCCTGTATATGATCTTCTTCTATCAGGGTGCCGGTATCATCGCTGACATCGCCCTCCTCGTGAACGTGCTCTTCCTCATCGGTACGCTCGTTTCCTTCAACCTCGTCCTGACGCTGCCCGGTATCGCCGGTCTCGTCCTGACCCTCGGTATGGCGGTCGATGCCAACGTTATTATATATGAACGTATCAAGGAAGAAATCGCCGCAGGCAAGGGTCTCGGCAAGGCGGTCGCCGACGGTTACCGGAATGCCTATTCCGCCATCCTCGACGGTCAGATCACGACCCTCCTGACGGGTATCATCCTCTTCCTCCTCGGCGGCAACGGTCCGGTCCGCGGCTTTGCGACGACCCTGATGATCGGTATCATCACCTCCATCGTGACGTCCATCTTCATCACCCGCATCATCATCGACGACCGTCTGGTGAAGGGCCGCAAGATCAGCTTCGAGAACAACCTTACGAAGAACTTTCTCAAGAACACGAAGATCGACTTTGTCGGCAAGCGCAAGTTCTCCTATGTGTTCTCCGGGATCCTGATCGCCCTGGCCATCGGTTCCATCGCCATCAAGGGCTTTACCTACGGTGTCGACTTCAAGGGCGGCCGCAACTTCATCGTGAAGTTCGACCAGCCTGTCAAGGCCCAGGAAGTCCGCAGCGCGGTGACGGCCGAGTTCGAGGGTTCCTCGACCGAGGTCAAGCAGTACGGCGGCGAGACCCAGCTCCGTATCACGACGACCTATGGTCTCGAGTCACGCGAAGAGGGTATCGACAAGGAAGTCCAGGACAAGCTCTATGAGGCTCTCCTCCCGTTCTACGCCACCCCGATCTCCCAGGAAGACTTCGAGACCGTTGACGAGAACTCCCCGAACGGTATCGTGACCTCCGAAATGGTGAGCCCGTCCATCGCCAGCGAGACGACGAACAAGGCCCTCTGGGCTGTCGCCCTCGCCCTCGTGGTGATCTTCACCTACATCGCCATCCGCTTCAAGGGTCTGGCATGGGGTGTCGGCGGTGTCACTTCCCTGGCCCATACCGCCATCATCATCATCGGCTTCTTCTCGCTGTTCACCGGCATCCTGCCGTTCAACCTCGACGTTGACCAGACGTTTATCGCGGCGATCCTGACCATCATCGGTTACGCCATCAACGACAACGTGGTTATCTTCGACCGTATCCGCGAGTACAAGGGTCTCCACCCGAAGGCCGACTTCAAGGAGACTGTCAACACCGCCGTGAACGCAACCCTGACCCGTACGGTCAACACCTCCGTCTCCTCCCTCCTCCCGATGCTCACCATCGCGATCTTCGGCGGCGAGGCGATCAGGGGTCTTGCCGTCGCCCTCAGCCTCGGTATCATCATCGGTACCTATGCGTCCATCATGATCGGTACCCCGATTATGTACGATGTCTACACCGCCCGCGAGAAGCGCAAAGCCGCCAAGAAGGCCGCTGCACGCCGCTAATCTCCGCCCGGAAAAAATACTTTGAAAAGGTGACCAAGTTCTTTTGGTCACCTTTCTTTTTTTGCGTAACTTTGTTACCTAACGCCCTTGATTATGGCCTTCGTTCACCTGCACGTACATACCCAGTATTCCATCCTGGACGGCCAGTCCGCCATCGAGAACCTGTTTGCCCGGGCGGAAGAGCTCGGCATGCCCGGCCTGGCCATCACCGACCATGGAAACATGTACGGTATCAAGGAGTTCTACAAGTTCGCCGGCAAGCACCCGGACATCAAGCCCATCGTCGGCTGCGAGATCTATGTCACGCGCGGGTACGACCACAAGATCAAGGACAGCGCCCACAAGCGGTACTACCACCTCATCCTTCTTGCGAAGAATTACAACGGCTACAAGAACCTCATGAAGATCGTCTCGACCGGTCACATCGAGGGTATGTACTACGGCAAGCCGAGGGTGAGCCACGAGGTGCTGGAAAAGTACCACGAGGACCTTATCTGCTGCTCCGCCTGCATGGCCGGCGAGATTCCGCAGAATATCCTCGCCGGGGACCTGGAGGCCGCCTCCAAGGCCATCGAGTGGCACAAGAGTCTGTTCGGGGAGGATTACTACCTCGAGGTAATGTACCACAAGACGGAGGTCCCGGGCGTCTCGCTCGATGTCTGGGAGGGGCAGCGGCAGTATGTGCCCGTCCTGTTCGAGCTGGCCGGGAGGCACGGCGTCAAGGTCGTGGCCACGAACGACGTCCACTTCGTCAACAAGGACGACGGCCCGGCCCATGACCGCCTTATCTGTCTCAACACCGGCAAGTTCATCGACGAGCCCGACCGCCTGCGCTATACCCAGCAGGAGTACCTCAAGAGCGAGGAGGAGATGGCGGCCCTGTTCCCGGACCACCCGGAGGCGCTCGCCAACACCCTCGAGATCTGCGACAAGATCGAGCGCTATGAGATCGACCGCGACCACGTCCTTCCGAAATTCGAGCTGCCGGAGGAGTTCCTCGCGAAGATCGACTACTGGCTGGACAAGTACAAGGACGTCATCGACGAAGGCCGCAACGACGAGCACGGGAACTACCGGGGCGACGAGTTCTGCCAGTCGGTGGCCTACATGTGCAAGCTCTGCTACGACGGCGCGAAGATCCGCTACGGCGAGACGCTGACGGAAGAGCAGGCCGAGCGCCTCGACTTCGAGCTGAAGACCATCTCCCGCATGGGCTTCCCGGACTACTTCCTGATCGTCCAGGACTTTATCAACTGGGCGAAGAACCATGGCATTTCCGTCGGTCCGGGCCGTGGATCCGCCGCGGGCAGCGCCGCCGCCTACTGCTTCGGCATCACGAATCTCGACCCGATCCGCTACGACCTCCTCTTCGAGCGTTTCCTCAATCCGGAGCGTATTTCCATGCCGGATATCGACGTGGATTTCGACGATGAGGGCCGCTACCGCGTCATCCAGTACGTCCAGGAAAAGTACGGCGAGGACCATATCTCCCACGTCATCACCTTCGGCACCATGGCCGCGAAGCTGGCCATCAAGGACGTCGCCCGTGTGAGCCGCCTGCCGCTCGACGAGTCGAACCGCCTGGCGAAGCTCGTTCCCGACCGTCCCTTCACCGTCAAGGTGGACGGCGAGGAAAAGGAAATCAAGCCGACGCTGAAAAACTGCGTCAAGTACCTGCCGGAGCTTATGCAGGAGTACGAGAACGGCACGCCCGAGGTCAAGGAGGTGCTCCAGTACGCGGTCAAGCTCGAGGGCTGCATCCGCCAGACAGGCATCCATGCTTGCGCGATGATCATCGGCCGCGGCGATCTCACGGATTACATCCCCATCACGATGGGTACCGACAAGGCCACCGGCCAGGACGTGTGGGTGTCGCAGTACGAAGGCTCCTACATCGAGGACGTCGGCATGCTGAAGATGGACTTCCTCGGCCTGCGCACCTTATCTATTATAAAGGAATGCCTCGCCCTCGTCAAGAAGCGCTACGGGCACGACATCGACATCGAGAAGATCCCCATCGACGATCCCGAGACCTACGAACTCTACTCCCGCGGCGACACCAAGAGCGTGTTCCAGTTCGAATCCCCGGGCATGAAGGAATGGCTCCAGCGCCTGCACCCGCAGCGTTTCGAGGACCTCATCGCTATGAACGCCCTCTACCGGCCGGGCCCGATGGATTATATCCCGTCCTTCGTCGCCCGTAAGAGAGGCGAGGAAGAGATCGCCTACGACCTCCCGGTGATGGAGGAATACCTCCAGGAAACCTACGGCGTCACGGTCTACCAGGAGCAGGTCATGCGCATCTCCCAGAAGGTCGCCGGTTTCTCCAAAGGCAAGGCGGACAAGCTCCGCAAGGCCATGGGCAAGAAGAAAATCGACGTGCTGGAGGGGCTGCACAACGATTTCATCAAGGGTGCCGTCGAGCGCGGCCATCCGGTCGACACGCTGGAGAAGATCTGGGCCGACTGGCGCAAGTTCGCCTCCTACGCCTTCAACAAGTCGCATGCGACCTGCTACGCCTGGGTTTCCTACCAGACGGGCTGGCTGAAGGCCCATTATCCCGCCGAGTTCCAGGCAGCGAACCTCTCCAACCAGCTCTCCAACATGGACGAGATCAAGGAGATCATGGACGACTGCAAGAAAAGCGGCATCCGCGTGCTGGGCCCCGATATCAACGAGTCCGTCAATCACTTCTCCGTCAACGCCAAGGGCGACATCCGCTTCGGTCTCGGCGGCATCAAGGGCTTCGGCTCGAATGTCGTGGACGCCATCATCAAGGAGCGGGAGGAGCACGGCGACTTCAAGGACGTCTATGATTTCGTCGAGCGCATGGAGGGCGGCGTCAACCGCAAGTCCATCGAGACCCTCGTCCAGGCCGGCGCCTTCGACAGTTTCGGATACACGCGCGCGCAGTTCTTCCTGCCGTGCCGCAGCGGGAACCTTTTCATCGACGAGCTGGCGAACTATTCCGACTGCTTCCACCACGATGCGGTCGATGCCGCGACGTCCCTGTTCGGCGGCATGGAGGAGATGGCCCCGACGCGTCCGGCCATGCCCGATATGGTCGGCGAGGAGGACATCCTCGACAAGCTCCAGAAGGAGAAGGACCTTGTCGGGCGGTATCTGTCCTCGCATCCGCTGGACCGCTACGACTTCGAGATGGAGCATTTCACCAACTGCGAGATGGCCCGTCTGCCGGAGGCCATGGCCGAATGCGAGAAGCAGGGAGCCAAGCGCCGTGTCATGGTGGCGGGCATCATCACCGACTACAAGTCCCTGACCTCCCGCAGCGGCCGTCCGTTCTCCCGCACGACCATCGAGGACTACAGCGGCAGCTATGAACTCGCCCTCTACGCCAAGGATCACGAACAGTTCATGGGGTATATGAGCCGGGTCCACGAATGCATCTGGTTCAGTGCCGACATCGAGCCGAAATACCAGCTCCGCCCCGAAGAAAAAGCCGCCGGGAAGACGGCCCCGTACGGCCTCAAGATCAAGGAAATCTCCCTGCTCGGGAATGTCGCGGACACGCACCTCGCCGGAGTCAGTGTGGATATCAGCACGCCGATGCTGACGGATTCCTTCCGCGGGAACCTGGTCAGCGTCATCAAGCACCACAAGGGCAACCTGCCCCTGATGATCAATTACTTCGACCCCGAGACGGGCTACCGGGTTCCCTTCTATTCGCGGAAGAACCAGGTCGCCGCGAATTCCGAGCTGATCCGCGCCCTTCGCGAGATGGGCATCGAGCATATCGACATCCAGAAGAAAAAATAGACACGCTTATGGCACAAAAGCAATCCCTGGCCGATCTCGGCAAGGTGGAAGCCATCCGCCAGCTTTTCGAATCGCTTCCTTTCCGCCTCAAAGAAGGCAAGGACTATATCGCCGACGGCCGCAGTGCGGTCTCGACGGTCTCCCGGCTCTTTTCCGAGGGGACGGATTTCAACCTCGTCTATTTCCCGCTGCAGCACCTCGGCTACAAGTGTGTGCTGGCGGTGTGCGGCGAGCTGCAGGCCTGTCTGGCCCACGCCAAGGTTCTCAGCGTCGTCGTGGGCGTGTCGGCCAAGCTGGATTTCGAGATGGTGCGGAGTCTGTGGGGCGGCATCGCCCAGGCGGCCCACGAGCAGGGCTTCGAGGCGGTCAGCCTCGACCTCGTCCCTTCTCAGAACGGCCTGTATATCAGCCTGTCCGCAACCGGTGAGACTTCCGAGCTGACCCGCAAGCGCCGCCCGGCGCCCAGGTCCAAGGACCTTCTCTGCGTGACGGGCCGGCTCGGCGCGGCCTATCTCGGCATGCAGGTGCTCGAACGCGGCAACCGCGAATTCGAGAAAACCGGCAAGCAGCCGGAGGGGCTGGACAAGTACAAGATGCTCATCGGCGCCTACCTCAAGCCCGAGCTCGCGGCGGACACCGTCACGCGCCTGGAGGATGCCGGCATCATGCCGAGCTGCGGTCTGTTCCTTCGCAGCGGCCTCGCCGACGCGGTCAAGCGTCTCGTGCGTGACACCGGTCTCGGCGCCAAGATCTACGCCGACAAGATTCCCTTCGAGGGCAACAGCTTCGCCCTCGGCCGCGAGATGGACATCGATCCCGTCTCGGCGGCCCTCAGCGGCGGCGACGACTGCCAGCTGCTTTTCGCCGTGCCGATCCTTTCACTGGAAAAGCTCCGCAAGGAGTTCCCGACCTTCGATATCGTCGGGCACCTTGCAGAGCCTTCTGTCGGTGCTGTCCTCGTTACCCCCGACGGCGCGGAACTTCCCGTCCACGCCCCCGGCTGGCCGGAGGACTAACCCCTTCGTCATTCCACGGCCTGTCCGTGGAATCTTTACTGATTCCTCAGTACAATCTCGCCCCCTGCGGCATCCACGGTGATGACGGAGTCCTTGCGGACGGAGCCGTCGAGGATCGATTTGGCGAGTAGGTTCACGAGTTCCTTCTGCATCACCCGCTTGACGGGACGGGCGCCGTAGACGGGGTCGTATCCCTTGTCGACCATCAGGTCCTCGAAGGCGGGCGTGAAGCGGATCTCGACGTTGCTGTCGGCCAGTTTCCCTCTCAGCTCCTCCATCTGGATATGGAGGATGTCGCGGATGTCGGCCTTGGTCAGCGGGTCGAACATGATCACCTCGTCGATACGGTTGAGGAATTCGGGCCGGACGGTCATCTTCAGCACGTCCAGGACCTTCCCCTTGCACTCCTCGAGCATGGCACGGCGCCTGGAAAGGGCGTCCATGTCGATGCCGGTGACTTCCGGGAGCTTCTCCATGTAGCTCTGGATGATGTCGGAGCCGACATTGGACGTCATCACGAGGATGGTGTTCTTGAAGTCCACGGTGCGGCCCTTGTTGTCGGTCAGACGGCCGTCGTCAAGCACCTGCAGCAGGACATTGAACACGTCCGGGTGGGCCTTCTCGATCTCGTCGAGCAGGACGACGGAGTAGGGCTTGCGGCGCACGGCCTCGGTCAGCTGGCCGCCCTCGTCGTAGCCGACGTATCCCGGAGGCGCACCGACCAGCCGGCTCACCGTGTGGCGCTCCTGGTATTCGGACATATCGATACGCGTCATCATGTTTTCGTCGTTGAAGAGGAACTCCGCAAGGGCTTTCGCGAGCTCCGTCTTGCCGACACCGGTCGTACCCATAAAGAGGAAGGAGCCGATCGGGCGCTTTTCATTGCTCAGGCCGGCCCGGCTGCGGCGCACGGCGTCAGCGACGGCGCGGATCGCTTCGTCCTGGCCGACGACCCGCTTGTGCAGCTCGCTTTCCATGCGGACGAGCTTCTCCTTTTCGCTCTCCAGCATCCGCTTGACGGGGATGCCGGTCCATTTCGCGACGACCTCGGCGATGTCTTCCGGGGTGACGGACTCCGTGATGATAGGGTCCTGGATCGCGGCCTGCCGGGCGGTGAGCTCTTCGATGCGTTTCTGCGCCTGGGCCATCTTGCCGTAGCGGAGCTCCGCGACGCGGCCGTAGTCACCGGCCCGTTCGGCCCGTTCGGCTTCGATCCTGTCGTTCTCGATCTCCTGCCGGGCGCTCTGGAGGCCGCTCAGGATGCCTTTTTCCTCATCCCAGCGTTTCATCAGGGCCTCGCGCTGCTGCCGCAGGTCTTTCAGCTCGGCCTCGATCTTGTCGAGCTTGAGGGACACGCCCTCGCGTTTGATGCCCTCCTTCTCGATCTCGAGCTGGCGGATGCGGCTGTTGAGGTCGTCGATGGGCTCCGGCACGGAATTCATCTCCAGACGCAGCTTCGAGGCCGCCTCGTCGACGAGGTCGATGGCCTTGTCCGGGAGGAATCGGTTCGTGATGTAGCGGTGCGAGAGGTTGACAGCGGCGATGAGGGCGTCGTCCTCGATGCGCACGCGGTGGTGGTTCTCGTATTTCTCCTTGAGGCCACGGAGGATGCTGATGCTCTCCGCCGGCGAGGGTTCGTCGACGGTGACCGTCTGGAACCGGCGCTCGAGGGCCTTGTCGGATTCGAAGTATTTCTGGTACTCGTCGAGGGTCGTGGAACCGATGGTCCTGAGCTCGCCGCGGGCCAGGGCCGGCTTCAGGATGTTGGACGCGTCCATGGCGCCGGAAGTCCGTCCCGCGCCGACGAGGGTGTGGATCTCATCGATGAAGAGGATGATCTCGCCGTCGCTCTCGACGACCTCCTTGACGACCCCCTTGAGGCGTTCCTCGAACTCGCCCTGGTACTTCGCACCGGCGATCAGGGAACCCATGTCGAGGGAGTAGATGGTTTTGGACTTAAGGTTCTCCGGGACGTTGCCGTCGACGATTTTCCGGGCGATGCCCTCGGAAATGGCCGTCTTGCCGACACCCGGCTCGCCGACGAGGATCGGGTTGTTCTTGGTCCTTCTCGACAGGATCTGGAGGACCCTTCGGATCTCCTCGTCCCGGCCGATGACCGGGTCGAGCTTGCCCTTCGCCGCGAGATCGTTGAGGTTGATCGCAAAGCGGCTCAGGAATTCGTACTTGTTGGTGTTGCTATTGTTTTCCATATCTGTGTCTCCTTTTTATCCCGCGGGCACAGACGCAGAAAGAGCCGTCTGTCCCGGGGGACAAACGGCTATGGTCAAATCGTATTCCAATGGGAAAAGGCTGACAAATTGTCAGTCCCGCCCGGAAAGACCTTTCTGAACTTCTCCTAGCGGAGGAAGTTGGTGATGATCGACGCGACGAAGATGAAGGACACGAGGATCCAGGTGAAGCGCTCGAGACCGGAAGCGGTCTGGCGGACACCGAAGGTCTGGTTCGCCGCGACGAAGTTGCTGGCGAGGCCCTCACCCTTACCGGCCTGCAACAGGACGACGCCCGTCAGCAGGATGCTCGCAATGACGATCAGGATGATAAAAATCGTAAATAAAGCGTTCATATTGTAAGTTAAATTAACTCAATTTTGAAATAAGGGACGCAAAGTAAGCATTTTTTTCTGGATTTGCCAAAATTAGCTTGCTATAAATGCGCTTTGCCTGGTCAAAATAGCCCTGATCGGCATAAATTGCGGCCATTGTTTCGGTGCAGAAGACGTCTTCGAGGGGGACGACGGTCCGGGCGGCCTTGTCGCCGTCGGTCTTCTCTTTCGCGGCCGCGGCGAAGCTCGAAAAGACGGAGTCGCTGCTGCGCCGGGCGTCGTCGTACTGGGCCTGCGTGAAGAAGTCGCCGCCGACCACGCGGACTTCCTTTTCCTCCTTGCGGACCTGCTGGAGCATGGCGGCGATGTCCTTGTCGGAGCAGTCCACCTTGCTGACGGAGCGGACGAGTTCCGAGATGGCGTGCCGGGCGCCTACATACAGGGCCTCGTCGGCATACTGGCTCCTGCCCCAGTCCTCGCCGCCGGAGCGGACCATCCGCCGGCAGAGTTCCTTGCGGGCCCCGCCGTACCAGGGGTAGAGGTGGATGACGCCGGCGAGTTCGTCGAGGGTCAGTTTCTTGAGGTCGATATAGTCCGTCATGGCGTTACCACTGTGCTACGGAGGCGTTGAACACGTCTTCCACGATTTTTTCGATGATTTCCTCGCAAAGACCGGCTTCCACGGCGTCCAGCGACTGCATGGAATCGTAGTCGGCATAGGCCGAGAAGGACTTGTCGAAGTCGTCCTCGGGGTATTTCCGGTTGGTGAACGCGACCTTGACGGTCACGGTCAGGCGGTTCTGCGCGGCCACTTCGTCGGAGGTCACGGCCTGCGGCTTGACGTCGTAGCCCGTGATTTCGCCGGTCAGCTCGAGGTCGCCGTCCATGTCCACCTGTTCGAGACGCGTCAGCTTGCGGAACTTGTCCTTCATGGCCTCGGTGAGGTCGTTGCTCAGGGAAGGATTGACCCGCAGGGCCTTGTACTCGAAGTAGTTGATGGTGATGGAATAGACGTCCGGCTGGATCGACGTTCCGGTGAAGGAATAGATCCCGCAGGAGGAGACGAGCACGACGAGAAGGGCCGTCGGCACGATGCGTCGGAGGAGCTTTTTCATCGTTTGTTCTTGTTGTCGCTCCGGTATTCCGCCGGAAGTTTGCGGTAGAGGGTCCTTTCGGAGATGCCGAGCTCCCGGGCGGCCAGCTTGCGGTTGCCGGCGTGCTTCTCGAGGGCGCGGACGATCATTTCACCCGTGATTTTCTTGATGGAGAGGTCTTCCTCCTCCGGCTGCCGGTCGGGAGCGGGCTCCTCGTCGGAGGCGGCGGGAAGGGCGGGGATGTGTCCGGCGGCATGGCCGTGGTAGACCGCCTGCTTCAGCGCGTCGACCTCCTGCTTGAGGAAGACGATGGCCTGGACGATCTTCTGCATGTCCTCGGGGCTGCCGGGGGCTGCACCGCCGTCGCCGGGAACCGTCGCGGGAAGGGTCTCGGTCGCGGCCGGCATGTACTGCGCCAGGGTCTGGGCGTCGATCTCGACGCGGCCGGACAGCGGCGTAACCTTCTGGGACTCCAGGGAAGTCAGGCTCTGCGTGAAGCCCTGGAGCTGGCGGATGTTGCCGGGCCAGGGGTAGGAGCGCAGCAGGGAGATGGCTTCATGGGTCAGGGAAATTTTGCACATGCCGTACTTCTCGGAGAAGTCGGAGGTGAATTTCCGGAAGAGGAGGTAGATGTCATCCTTGCGCTCGCGAAGGGACGGAACGCGGATCTGGGCCGCGCAGATGCGGTAGTAGAGGTCCTCGCGGAACTTGCCGCGGCTGACGGCGTAGCCGAGGTTGACGTTCGTCGCCACGATGACGCGGACGTCCGTGTGCTCGACTTTCGTGGAGCCGACCTTCATGTACTCGCCGCTCTGCAGGACGCGCAGCAGCAGGGCCTGCGACTGGAGGGGCAGTTCGGCGATCTCGTCGAGGAAGATGGTGCCGCCGTTGGCCTCCTCGAAGTAGCCGCTGCGGTTGTCGATGGCGCCTGTGAAGGAGCCTTTGACGTGGCCGAAGAGCTCGGAATTGATCGTTCCTTCCGGGATGCCGCCGCAGTTGACGGGGATGAATTTCCCGCCGCGACGACGGCTGTATTGATGGATGATCTTGGAGATGTTCTCCTTGCCGACGCCGCTCTCTCCCGTCACGAGGACGGTGAGGTCGGTCGGTGCAAACTTCACGGCCGTCTCGAGGGCGAGATTCAGGGCCGGGTCGTTGCCGACGATGTCGAACTTGTTTTTGAGCGACTGTAATTCTTGTGCATCCATAGTAGGGGCAAAGTTACAAATAAATGGTGAAAAACTAAAAAATTGCCTATATTTGCAATCTATGCGGAGGGGTTCTCCGCCTCATCGATTACTATTTATTTGCGATATGAAGAAAACCATGAAATTCCTTGCCGGCGCAGTCCTCGTGATTGCCGCCGCTGCCTGTGCTTCCCCCGCCAAGATGGCGAAGATGGCCGAAAACGTCAAGATCGAGTCCGATCCCGCCGTCCTTGAGGCCGTCGCCGGACAGGTCGCCACGACCGTCTCCGTAACCTATCCGAAGGACTACTTAAACCCGAAGGCCATCCTCGAGGTCACGCCCGTGATCGTCTATGACGGCGGCGAGGCCAGGCTCCCCGCCCTGAAGTACCAGGGAGAGAAGGTCAAGGACAACTATAAAGTCGTCTCCTCCAACGGCCAGACCGTGACCGAAAACCTCGTCTTCGACTATGTCGACGGCATGCAGAGTTGCTATCTCGAGCTCCGCGGCGTCGCCAAGGTCAAGAAAAAATCCGTCAACCTCCCGGCCCAGAAAGTCGCCGTCGGCTGCAACACGACCTATATGCTCGTCAAGACCGACGCCAAGACCCCGCTCAAGGCCGACGGTTACCAGGATGTGATCGCCCTCTCTTCCGAGGGTCAGATCCTCTATCTCGTGAACAGCTCCGAGGTCCGCAGCGGACAGCTCAATTCGCAGTCCATCAAGGATTTCCAGGCCGCTCTTGACAAGATCGCCGCCGATGAGCGCACGACCCTGAAGGGCACCGAGATCGTCGCCTACGCTTCCCCGGAAGGCGAAATCGACCTCAACAACAAGCTCTCCGGCAAGCGTTCCGAGAGCGCCAGCGAGGCCTGGAAGAAGGTCACCAAGGGCCACGAGGCCGCCGATCCCGAGCTGAAGAGCGCCGGTGAGGACTGGGAAGGCTTCCAGAAGCTCGTCTCCGAGTCCGACATCCAGGACAAGAACCTCATTCTCCGCGTCCTGTCGATGTACAGCGACCCGGCCGTCCGCGAAAGCGAGATCCGCAACATGTCCGAGATCTTCACCGAGCTCAAGGGTGAGGTCCTTCCGGAGCTGCGCCGCGCCCGCCTGATCGTCAACAGCGAGTATCAGAACTACACCGCCGACGAGCTCAAGGAAATCGTCGACAAGGATGTCGAGAGCCTCGACGAGGCCGCCCTTCTGCGCAGCGCCACCCTCTACAAGGACGCTTCCAAGAAGATTTCCCTCTACCAGAAGGCCATCGACAAGTTCGACAGCAACACCGCCCGCTTCAACCTCGCCACGGTCTATCTCGGCCAGGGCAAGCTCGACGCCGCCGAGAAGCTCGTCCGCAGCCTCGACAAGGACGCTGACGTCAAGAACCTCCTCGGTGTCATCGCCCTCCGTCAGGAAGAGTATGACGCAGCCGCCCGCTACTTCACCGAGGCCGGCACCGACGCCGCCAAGTACAACCTCGGCATCGTCGACATCCTCACCGGCGAGTACGAGAAGGCCATCGAGGACCTCAAGGACTGGAAGGGCTGCTGCTTCAACCGCAGCCTGGCCTTCGTTCTCAACGGCCAGCTCGAGGAAAGCCTCGCCAATATGCACTGCAACGACCCGAAGATCGCCTACCTCAAGGCCATCATCGCTGCCCGCCAGGGCGACGGCGACAAGGTCACGCGCTTCCTCTCCGATGCCACTTCCCGTAGCGAGGAGCTCCGCGAGCGCGCCGCCACGGACATCGAATTCGTCGATTTCCGCTAATTGAAACGGGTTCTCATCATTACCTACTACTGGCCGCCGTCCGGTGGATCGGGTGTCCAGCGGTGGGTCAAGTTCGCCAGGTATCTGCCATCCGAAGGGTGGCAGCCTGTCGTTTATGTGCCCGAGAACCCTTCCTATGACCTGCTGGACGAGACCCTGGCCGCGGAGATTCCGCCCGAGGCGGAGATCCTGCGCCGCCGGATCCGCGAGCCTTATGCGGCCTACCGCCGCCTGATGGGCCGGGGCGCGTCCACCGACATGAAAACCCTGACGGAGGTCACCCCCATCTCCTCCGGCCGCAAGAGCTGGAAGCAGCGCCTGTCGCTGTGGATCCGCGGGAACCTCTTCGTGCCTGATCCGCGCGTCGGGTGGGTCCGTCCGAGCGTCCGTTTCCTGAAAAAGTACCTGAAGGAGCATCCCGTGGACGTGATTGTCACGACAGGACCGCCGCATTCGATGCACCTGATCGGCCGGCGGCTCCATGCCGCGCTCGGGACGCCCTGGATCGCCGATTTCCGGGATCCGTGGACGAAGATGTACTATCTCAAGCACCTCGGCATGACAAAGCGCACCTGGCGCCGGCTCGAAAGGATGGAGCAGGCCGTGCTGGACGAGTGCTCGAGCGTGCTGGCCGTGACCCCAGCCGTGCAGGCGGATTTCCGCGCCCGCACCGCCACCCCCGTCGCCATGATCACCAACGGCTTCGACGACGCGGACTTCGGGACCCCCGATCAGGTCGGGGGTGACGGAAAGCATCCTTCGGGTGGCTCCCCGTCATTCCACGGCTTGTCCGGTTCGTCATTCCACGGCTTGTCCGTGGAATCTTTCACCCTCACCCACACCGGCCTCTTCGCCTCGGACGGCAATCCGCTGACGCTGTGGAAGGTGCTCGGCGAAATGGCCGCCGCGGACCCGGCTTTCCGGGAGAGCCTGCGCCTGCGCCTGTGCGGCAAGGTGGACCGGGACGTTCTCGGGACCATCGCCGAGGCGGGACTGGCCGCCAATGTGGTCGATCTCGGCTATGTGGACCACGCCACGGCCGTGCGGGAACAGCGCGCCGCGACCCTGCTGCTGCTGCCGCTGCGCAACGATCCGCAGTATAAGCCCATCCTCCCTGGCAAACTGTTCGAGTACCTCGCTGCCCGGCGCCCCATCCTCGGCATCGGCCAGGAAGACGGCGCCATGGCCGCCGTGCTGGAAGAGACCGCTGCCGGGACGATGTGCGACTGGGACAATGAAGCCGGCATGAAACGTTTCCTGACGGAGGCCTGGAAGTCCTTCCGCGAGGATGGCGGCGTCCCGGCGACATCCGGCCCCGTCGACCGCTATTCCCGCCGGAACCTGACCCGCGAGCTGGCCGCCCTGCTGGATAAAGTAAAATAGAAGAATATGGACAAGAAACTCCTGCAAAAGATAGGCATCGGCATCGGCGCCGTGCTGTTTTTTCTCGGACTGTCGTATGCCTTCGTACCGGAGGTGCTGGACGGGAAAATCGTCAACCAGGCGGATATCTCGCACTACGTCGGGATGTCCCGTGAGATGACGGTGTGGAACGACACCCACCCGGACGATCCGACGCAGTGGACGGGCTCGATGTTCTCGGGCATGCCGACGACCCCGATCACGATCGTGGGGGGCGGGGACGCGACGCAGCCGGTGTATGATTTCCTGCTGTTGGGAAGGCGCCCCGCGACCTACCTTTTCATTGCCCTGCTGGGCGGATTCCTGCTGATGCTGGCTCTCGGGATCGACTGGCTCCTGGCCGTCGGCGGAGCCGTGGCCATCGCCTTCTGTTCCTATAATTTCCAGATTATCGAGGCCGGGCACAACACGAAGATGCAGGCCATCGCGTTCATCCCCTGGGTGCTGGCGGCGCTGATCTGGACGTATAAGCAGGCACTGAAAGATTCCAAGGCTTCTTGGTGGGCAAAGGTGGTGCTGAGGGCGGCACTGTTCGGCCTGGCGCTGAGCCTGGAAATCAAGGCCAACCATGTCCAGATTACCTATTATCTGGCGCTGATGATCCTGCTCTATGCCGTGACGATGACTGTCTGGGTGCTGTGGAAGCGGCGCGACCGCTGGAAAGAGTTTTTCATCGCCTCGGGGCTCCTCCTTGTTCTCGGCGGACTCGGCATTGCGACCAGTGCCAACAAACTCCTGCCGATCAGCGACTACAAGCCCGTTTCCACGCGTGGCGGCACCGAGCTGACCCAGTCCGGCGGCGGCAACCTGTCGCAGGGCGGCATGTCGCTCGACGCCATGACCCGTTACTCCTATGGATGGACGGAGCTGCCGAACCTCTTCATCCCGGACTGGAACGGCGGCGGCAGCGGGGCGCGCATCTCCCTGGAGAATTCCAGGGCCGAGGCGGCCTGGAAAGATGCCCTGACGGACGATTATGTCGGCCAGGCCATGCAGATGGGCTATTCCTACGGCGAGGCGGAGTCGCTGATCCGCCGGGAATACGGCAAAGAAATCGCCAAGGCGGCGCATTCCTATACGGAGGGACTGATGTACTGGGGACCGCAGGGCGGTACCAAGGGCCCGATGTATATGGGCTGCATCACGGTTTTCCTCTTCGTGCTCGGCCTCTGTCTCTACGACGGCAAGGAGCGCTGGTGGCTGCTGGCCGTGACGGTGATGGCTGTGTTCCTGTCCATCGGCTACAAGGTCGACGGCAGCTATTTCTACGGCGCCCAGCGCTGGGCCTCGGCCTGGTTGCCGATGTACGGTAACTTCCGGGCGGTGTCCATGATTCTGATCCTTCTGCAGGTCGCCCTGCCGATGCTCGGTTTCCTGGTGCTGGACCGCATCCTGAAGCGGCAGTATGAGCCGAAACGCTTCCTGCGCGGGCTCGGCATCGCATTCGGGGTCGCCGGCGGATTCGCCCTGCTGAGTCTCGTCATTCCGCGTTCCTTTATGGCCGCGGGCGACGCGAACTATATGGACGATACGCTGATGGCCGCTATGGCTGCGGACCGAAAGGCCCTGCTGACGGCGGACGCCCTGCTGTGCTTCGCGCTTGTCGCCGCCGTCGCCGCCATCCTTGCGGGCTTCTACCTGCTGCCGGAAAAGGACAGCTGGATCAGCCGCAACCGGCGCCCTGTCGCGGCCGGAGCCATCGGCCTGCTCGTGCTGCTGAACCTGTTCGGCGTCGGGCACCGCTATCTCAACGAAAGCCATTTCGTGACGCCGCGGGATTTCAACAAGGCCTATGCCGAGCGTCCCGTCGACAGGGAAATCAAGAAAAAGGATCCGAAGCGGACGGCGCGGGTGCTGGATCTCTCCGGCGATACCTTCAACAGCGCCATCGCCAGCTACCACCACCGCTGCATCGGCGGCTATTCACCGGCGAAACTCCAGCGCTACGACGACCTCATCATGACCTACCTCTGGGGAGAAGTGAGCCTGGCCAAGGCCTATGCCGGCACCTACGACTGGAGCACCATCGGCTATAACATGCCGGTCGTGAACCTCCTGAACGGACGCTATATCATCGCGCCGGACGGGAAACTGGCGGAGAATCCCTATGCCTTCGGGCCCGCCTGGTTCGTGCAGGGGAGCGTCCAGACCGAGTCGGCGGATGAGGAAATCGACGCGATCGGCAACCCCGAGGCGCTCAGCCTCCACGAATGGGCTGTGCTGGGGCCGGACTTCCGCGGCGCCGCACCGGCGTCCCTGCCGGGCTCGGAGACGGACAGCGTGGAGCTGCTGTCCTATGCTCCGAACCAGATGCGCTACCGCTACGAAGCCGCTTCCGAGCGCCTCCTTGTCTTCAGCGAAATCTGGGACAAGGACTGGACGGCGACCGTGGACGGGCAGCCGCTGCCCCTTTTCCGCGCAGACTGGATCCTTCGCGCGGCCGTGGTGCCCGCCGGGAAGCACGAGATCGTGATGCGCTTCGAGCCGGAGGTCTATGTCCGCGGCCGCGCCATCTCCCGCTGGAGCTCCATCCCGCTGCTGCTGATCGTCCTTCTCGCCGCAGGCGCCTGTCTATGGCTGGGGCGGAAGAAGTAGGGAAGCTTCTCCTTATCGCACAATTCCATACTGCTCCCGCAGGCGCGCGGCCTGGCGGGCACGGAGGTGGTGGATCATAGCCTCGCCGGAGAAGCCGAGCTCTTCGCCAAGCTCCAGGTCGAGCTCGGAGGGGCTGACGCCGATCCAGCGGCAGACGGTCGCGAAGGTCAGGGTCGGGTCTACATAAAGATTCTCCTCCGTCATCAGACGGCAGAAGGTTTCATAAGCCGGGGTGTTCATTTTTGTTTTCATACATCATCGAATTTTTTGCAAAGATAGGCGGGTTGTTTCATTTTTGCAAACAAAAGATAACTTTATTTTTACAAATGAAAATAATTTTGAAACACCGCGCCGTAAACTTGCATTTCCGCTTTACATTTTTTATCTTTGTGTCACTAACCGATGTCCGCTATGGAGAACACGAATTTTCAGGAAAACGCCGTCAAGCTCCGCAAGGAGCGCAAACTGACGCAGCAGGAAGTGGCCGACCGCCTCGGCATCTCCCGGATCGCTTACTCGAAGCTCGAGCGGGGCGAGACCCGGCTGGTGAACGAAAGCGCCGAGAAGCTGGCGGAGCTCTTCGATATGCCGGCCGGCGAGCTGATTTACGGCAGCCGGCTCGGCGAGCGGGACATTCCCTATGGCCGCGAGGCGGATCTCGCCGCGAAGGACCGGGAGATCGCCCTGCAGAACGACGTGATCCGTTCGCTGCAGGAGACGCTGGAGTATCAGCGGCAGCTGATCCGCATGCTGCAGGAAAAGCTGGAGGCCCGGTGATGGGAAAGCATCCTCAGCTGAAGCCTTATCTGGAGCCGGACCGGCTGGAGGCCGGCTGCGACGAAGCGGGACGGGGCCCACTGGCGGGTCCGGTCTATGCCGCCGCGGTCATCCTGCCGCCGGATTTCCACCACCCACTGCTGAACGACAGCAAGCAGCTGACGGAGCGGCAGCGGGACCTGCTGCGGCCGGTGATCGAGGCGGAAGCCCTCGCCTGGGCCGTGGAGGCCGTTTCGGCGGAGGAAATCGACCGGATCAACATCCTGAAGGCCTCGGTGACGGGTATGCAGCGCGCCGTGCTGCGGCTCTCGCCGGCGCCGGATTTCCTGCTCATCGACGGGAACCGCTTCTATCCTTTCGACCGTTACACGCGCGAGCGTTTCCTGACGGTGGTCCATGGCGACGCGACCTATGCTTCGATCGCCGCAGCCTCGGTCCTGGCGAAAACCTGGCGCGACGAGAAGATGCGCGAGCTCGCGGCACAGTTTCCGCAGTACGGCTGGGACCGCAACATGGGCTACCCGACGCCCGAGCATATCGAGGCCGTTCGCCGCTACGGCCTGACGCCCTGGCACCGCAGGTCCTTCCACGTCAAGGAACTGGAACCGACCCTGTTTTGACAACAACAAATATTTATACATAATGAAAAGAATCTTTGCTTCCCTCCTTCTCGCCGCGACGCTGGCCTTCCCGGCCGCCGCGGACGAGGGCATGTGGCTCCTGCCGCTGCTGGAATCGATGAACATCGACATCATGGCCGCCGAAGGCTGCCGGCTCACGGCCGAGCAGATCTACAGCGTCAACCATTCCTCCCTCAAGGACGCCATCGTCCAGTTCGACAATGGCTGCACGGCCGAAATGATCTCCAAAAAAGGCCTGCTGATCACGAACCACCACTGCGGCTACAGCCGCATCCAGGAGCTCAGCACCCCGGAGCACAACTACCTCCGCGACGGTTTCTGGGCGGTAAAGCGCAGCCAGGAACTGCCTTGCCCCGGCCTGACGGTCAAGTTCCTCCACCGGCTCATCGACGTGACCGATGAGGTCCGTGCCGCCGAGGAGCGGGATATCGCCTTCGAGTACATCGAGGAAGGCATCCTCGCCAAGTACGGCAAGGATTTCGACTACGAGCAGCAGCAGATCGTCTCCTTCTACAACGACAACGTCTACTACCTGATTTCCTATATCGAGTACAGGGACGTCCGTCTGGTCGGCACCCCGCCGGCCGCTGTCGGCAAGTTCGGCGGCGAGACGGACAACTGGATGTGGCCCCGCCACACCGGCGACTTCTCCATGTTCCGCATCTACGCCGACAAGAAGGGCGCCCCGGCCGATTACAGCGCCAAGAACGTCCCCCTCAGGCCGAAGCAGCACCTCAAGGTCAGCCTCAAGGGCGTGAAAGAGAATGACTTCGCCATGGTTATGGGCTATCCCGGCAGCACCGAGCGCTTCATGACCGCCGTCCAGCTCGAGGACATGGAAGCCAAGCAGGACGTGACCATCGCCGCCCGTGTCCTCCGCGAAGGCATCATGTGGGAGGCCATGTGCGCCGACCCGACCGTCCAACTGCAGTACGCCGACAAGTTCGCCTCCTCCAGCAACTACCGCAAGAACTTCCAGGGCATGAAGCAGTCCTTCAAGAAGCTCGACATCATCAACCGCGCCCGCGCCAAGGAAGCCGCCTTCATGGACTGGGTCGCCGAGGATCCCGCCCGCGTTGAAAAGTACGGCACCGCCATCGGGCAGATTGCCGAGAACACGAAAGCCGCCGCGCAGGTCTCCCACGACTTCACCGTGGCCTACGAATCCCTCTGGAACACCGAGCTGCCGATGACCCTGAGTTTCGGCTTTGCCAACGCCTACATGGAGGCCCTGCAGGAAACCTCGAGCCGGGAAAAGGCCGCCGAAGCAGGCCTCAAAGCCTATGACAAGGCTTACAAGGACTACAACGAGGCGCTCGACCGCAAGGAGACCGTCGCGCTGCTGGGATTCTACCGCGACAACCAGAATCCCGAGCTCCTGCCCCAGCTGGATTCCCTCGCGGAGGGCTTCGACACCTTTGCCACGATGGACCTCCAGGCCTACACGGACTACCTCTTCGAAAAGAGCATCTTCACTTCCCGCGAGAAGCTGGAAAAGAGCCTGGAGAGCGAGGAATTCCTCGGCACCCTGTTTACGGATCCGGCCTTCAAGCTCGCCCTGACGGCCTACCAGCAGGCCTTCACCCTCTACTCCCAGATGATGATGTTCGAGGAGGCCGGAAAGGAAGCGAACAAGGCCTACACCGCCGGCCAGCTCGAATGGATGGCCGGACAGCCTTCCTACCCGGACGCCAACTTCACGATGCGTCTCAGCTACGGACAGGTCCTGCCCTATTCCCCGAAAGACGGTCTGGTCTACAACTACTTCACCACTTCCGACGGCATCCTCGAGAAAGAGAATCCGGATGATCCCGAGTTCATCGTCCCGGCAAAGCTCAAGGAACTCATCCTCAAGAAGGACTTCGGCCGCTACGCCGACCCGGCCGACGGCAAGCTCCACGTCTGCTTCCTGACGAACAACGACATCACGGGCGGCAATTCCGGCTCGCCGGTGATGGACGGCGACGGCAACCTCATCGGCCTTGCTTTCGACGGCAACTGGGAGGCCATGAGTTCCGACGTGCTCTTCGAACCGGAGCTCCAGCGCTGCATCTGCGTGGACATCCGCTATGTCCTCTTCTGCATCGACAAGCTCGGCGGCGCCGGCTCCCTCCTCAAAGAAATGACCCTTGTAAAATAATCCGATCATGAAAAAGATACTCTCCTCCATCCTCGCCCTGACCCTTTCCCTGTCCGCCTTTGCGGACGAGGGCATGTGGCTCCTTCCCCTGCTGGACCAGCTGAACGGCCGCTCCCTGATGGAAGCCGGCTGCAAGCTCACCCCCGAGGAAATCTACAGCATCAACCATAGCTCCCTCAAGGACGCCATCATCCACTTCGGCGGCGGCTGCACGGGCGAGATCGTCTCTTCCCAGGGCCTGATCGCCACGAACCACCACTGCGGTTACAGCTCCATCCAGGGCCTCAGCACGCCGGAGCACAACTATCTCATGAACGGCTATTGGGCCAAAAGTTTCGAAGAGGAAATCCCCGCTCCGGGCCTTACCATCACCTTCCTCGTTTCCATGGAGGACGTGACCGACAAGCTCGCGGGCCTCTACGGCGACGAGAAGGCTTACCGGAAGGCCGTCCAGGAGCTGACGGCGGCTTCTGACGCGAAGCATCCGAACTGCCGCAGCGTGGTGACCCCCTTCTACAACGACAACGTTTACTATCTCATTGTCTATAAGACCTACAGGGACATCCGCTTCGTCGGCGCCCCGCCGGCATCCATCGGCAAGTTCGGCGGTGAGACGGACAACTGGATGTGGCCCCGCCACACCGGCGACTTCTCCATGTTCCGCGTCTATGCCGGCGCCGACAACGAGCCGGCCGACTACTCCCCGGAGAACAAGCCCTACAAGGCCGAGCGCTTCCTCAAGACCTCCCTCAAGGGCGTCCAGGAAGGCGACTACACGATGATTCTCGGCTATCCGGGCCGCACACAGCGGTTCCAGACAGCTGCCGAGCTGGAGAACATGATCGCGACGAACCGCGTCCGCATCGATGCCCGCACCGTCCGCCAGGACCTCATGTGGGAGGCCATGTGCGCGGATCCGGATGTCCAGCTCAAGTACGCCAACAAGTACGCTTCTTCCGCCAACGGCTGGAAGAAATGGCAGGGCGAGGAGCTGGCCTTTGGGAAGCTCGACATCATCGGCCGCCAGCAGGCCAAAGAGGCCGCGCTGACCGAGTGGATCAATCAGGATCCGAAGCGCCAGGAGAAATATGGCAAGGCGATCCGGGGCATTGCCGACGCCATCGCAGCGACCCGCGAGAACAGCCTCGCCGTGACCCTTCTCACCGAGGCGCCGTTCCGCATCGAACTCATTACCCTGGCGTCCATCTACTCCCGCGCTTACCGCGACGGCCGTGCGGGTTTGAGCGAGGCCGAGGCTGCCGAAAAGACGGCGGATTACTACCGCGATTACGAAGTCTCGCTGGATAAGAAAGAGGCCGTGGCGCTGCTGAGTTTCTACCGCGAACGCGCCCGCAAGGAAGACGGCCTGAAGAATCTCGGCGGCGGATTCGACTACGAGACGATGGACATCGCCGCGTATGTGGACTACCTGTTCGAGAACAGCGCCTTCACCTCTTACGACAAGCTTATCGCCGCCGCCGCGGCCGGCAAGCTGAAGGAAGATCCGGCCTTCGCCCTTCGCGATGCCATCTCCGCCCGCGCTATGGAGCTCTACTTCTCCATCGACCAGTTTGACAAGGACATGGAGGCCGATACAAAGGCCTACGGCGCTGCCCTGCTCGAGTGGCAGAAAGGCCAGGCGATGTATCCGGACGCCAACTCCACGATGCGCCTCACTTACGGCCACGTGCTGCCGTATTCCCCGAAGGACGCCGTGCATTTCAAGCACTTCACGACCCTCGAGGGCGTCATGGAGAAGGAAGACCCGACAAACCCCGAATTCATCGTTCCGGAAGGCCTCAAGACCCTTTTCCAGAAGAAGGACTTCGGCCGTTACGCCGATGCCGTCGACGGGAAGATCCACACCTGCTTCCTGACGAACAACGACATCACGGGCGGCAACTCCGGCTCGCCGGTGCTGGACGCCGAGGGCAACTGGATCGGCCTCGCCTTTGACGGCAACTGGGAGTCCATGAGCTCCGACGTCATGTTCGAGCCCGACCTCCAGCGCTGCATCTGCGTGGATGTCCGCTATGTGCTCTTCCTTGTCGAGAAACTCGGCGGTGCCGAGCGCCTGATCGCCGAACTGGAATTTGTAAAATAATGGAAAAAGAACAAATCCTGCAAATCCTCTCCTCCGTCGTGCACCCCGCCCAGGAGGACCGGAGCATCGTTGAGCTGGGGCTGGTGGACGAAATCGCCATCCGGGAAGGCAAGGTCAGCGTCACGCTGGCTTTCCCGAAACGCCCGGACCCGCTGAAGAACTACCTGGAGGGCGCTGCCAAGGCGGCGCTCTACAGGGAGCTTCCGGGCGGGACGGAGATCGAGGTCCGGAGCATCGTCCGGGCCGCCGCCCCGAAGAAAAAAGAGCCGGAATTCACGCTGGATTACGTCAACAACGTCCGCCACATCATCGGTGTCGCCTCCGGAAAGGGCGGTGTCGGCAAGTCCACCGTCGCGGTGAACCTCGCCATCGCCCTGGCCCGTCAGGGCTACCGCGTCGGCCTCGCCGATGCCGACGTCTACGGCCCTTCCATCCCGATCATGACCGGGACGGAAGGCGCGACCATCGAGATGGAAAAGGTGGACGGAAAAGACCTTTTCGTCCCCCTGGAGAAATACGGCGTCAAGTGGATGTCCGTTGGTTATTTCGCCCAGCCGGGGCAGGCGCTGATCTGGCGCGGCCCCATGGCCTGCGGCGCCCTGAAGCAGATGATCCTGCAGGTCAACTGGGGCGTGCTGGACTATCTGCTGATCGATATGCCCCCGGGAACGGGCGACATCCATATTTCCCTGCTGCAGGAAGTGCCCGTCGAGGGCGCCGTCATCGTGACGACCCCGCAGAGCGTGGCCCTCGCCGACGTGGAAAAGGGAGTCGACATGTTCCGGAACAAGAACATCGACCGCCGGATTTTCGGCCTCGTGGAGAACATGGCCTGGTTTACGCCCGGGGAGCATCCCGACGAGAAGTACTTCATCTTCGGGCGGGAAGGCGGCGTGAGGATGGCGGAACGCTTCGGGATTCCGCTGCTGGGGCAGATTCCGCTCGTGCAGTCGATCCGCGAAGGCG
Source organism: uncultured Bacteroidia bacterium (assembly GCA_902768665.1). Lineage (GTDB taxonomy): Bacteria > Bacteroidota > Bacteroidia > Bacteroidales > UBA932 > Cryptobacteroides. The sequence goes on from CACXMA010000003.1 coordinate 147,821, forward strand.
GCGACGACGGCGAGCCGGCCGCGCTGGGTTCCCGTCCCGACTCGCTGGCCTTCCTCGACCTTGCCGCAAAGCTCGCCGGCCAGTTGAATTAACGACCAATCATCAATCCCACAACCATTATGAAAAAAATCTTTTTACTCCTTTCCCTCGCGGTCCTCTTCGCCGCCTGCGGGAACAACAATGGCAGAATGCAGGGTGATCCCAATTCGCCGGTCTCGCAGTACATTTCCCTTTCGTGTGAATGGATGGAACTGTCCCATCGGCTGGACAATCCCCGCCTCACCAATTCGCAGGAGAGCTCCATCCGGGATCAGATGGAAATCCTGGAAGGTCGCCTGGAAGGCCTGCAGAGCCGCTCCTGGGACTACAAATTGACCGAAGCGGACCGCGAGGCGCTGCGGAACTTCCTGGATAATGATCTGCCGAAATACGGCCGTACCGCCTCCAAGAAAGACTACCGCATCGTCGAGAGCGCCATCACCCTCTCAGACCTGGAATAAGCCTTTTTCTCCGGGGGCAAGTACGTAGCAAATATCAAATAAATTGGTTGATATTGGAAAATAATACCTAACTTTGCGGGGTTATGCCCTAAAGGGCAGGACCTGAACCCTGGCAATATAATTAACAACCAAATATCCAATGAAAAGCTACACTACTAAAGACATCCGCAACGTCGTCCTCATTGGTGCTTCCCGCAGTGGTAAGACCACCCTTTCCGAGGCCATGCTCTTTGAAGGCAAGGTGATCGACCGCCGCGGGTCCGTGGAAGACAAGAACACCGTCTCCGACAACACTGAGTTCGAACAGACCAACCAGAAGTCCATCAACGCCACTCCGCTGTATGCCGAGTTTAACGGCACGAAGATCAACTTCATCGATGCCCCGGGTTCCGACGACTTCTCCGGTGGCGCCCTCTCCGCTTTCAAGGTGGTCGAGGCCGCTGTCATGGTCATGAACGGCACGGCCGGCATCGAGGTCGGTACGACCCTGTTCGCCCGCTACGCCGACCAGTACCATATCCCGATGATCATCGCCGTCAACCAGCTCGACCACGACAAGGCCAACTGGGACGGTGTGCGTGCCGCCATCGCCGAGGAGTTCGGCAAAAAGGCCGTCATCTGCCAGTTCCCGGTGAATCCGGGTCTCGGCCTGGAAGGCTTTGTGGACGTCATCACGATGAAGTTCTACAACGCCAAGAACGAGGCCGTCGACATCCCCGCCGCCTACGCCGACGAGGCTGAGGAGCTCCGCGCCGAGCTCATGGAGAAGGCCGCCGAAGGTTCCGACGAGCTGATGGAGAAGTTCTTCGAGACGATGGAGCTCTCCACCGACGAGATCCGCGAAGGTCTCCGCAGCGGTCTCGCCAAGGGTGAGGTCATCCCCGTGTTCTGCACCGCCGCCAAGGCCAACATCGGTGTCCGCCGCCTGATGGAATTCATCGTCAACGTGTGCCCGAGCCCGGCCGGCAAGGTCGAGAAGACCATCGATGGCGGTGAGCTCGTCTGCACCCCTGCAGGCCCGACCTCCCTGTTCATCTTCAAGACCAGCGTCGAGCAGCACCTCGGCGAGGTTTCCTACTTCAAGGTGATGAGCGGTACCCTCAACGAAGGTGCCGACCTCATCAACCCGGAGACCGGCAACGGCGAGCGCCTCAGCGCTATCTACGCCGTCGCGGGCGCCAAGAAGGAGAAGGTTACGAGCATCGCCGCCGGCGACATCGGCTGCGTCATGAAGCTCAAGGCCGGCAAGACCGACGTCACCCTCGCCCAGAGCGGTTGCGAGGCCATCACCCACATGGTATTCCCGGATGCGAAGTACCGCTGCGCCGTCAAGGCCGTCGACAAGAACGACGAGGCCAAGGTCGGCGACGCCCTCAACAAGATCGCTGCACAGGATCCCACCATTAACGTCGAATACTCCAAGGAACTCCGCCAGACCATCCTTTCCGGTATGGGCGAGCAGCACATCAACTATGTGAAGTGGAGAGTCAACAACGAGTTCAAGCTCGACATCGAGCTCTACGCTCCGAAGGTGCCGTACCGCGAGACCATCACCAAGATCGCGACCGCCCAGTACCGTCACAAGAAGCAGTCCGGCGGCGCCGGCCAGTTCGGTGAGGTCCACCTCCTCGTCTGCCCCTACGTCGAAGGCGAAGAAGCCCCGAAGAACTTCAAGATCGACGGCAAGGACACCGTTTTCAACTTCAAGAGCCAGGATATCACCGACCTCGAGTGGGGCGGCAAGCTGGAGTTCTACAACTGCGTCGTCGGCGGTTCCATCGACCTGAGCTTCATGCCCGCCATCCTCAAGGGTATCAAGTCCAAGATGGAGGAAGGCCCGCTCACCGGTTCCTACGCCCGCGACATCCGCGTCTATGTCTACGACGGTAAGATGCACCCGGTCGACTCCAAGGAAATCGCCTTCATCATCGCCGGCCGCAACGCCTTCAAGGAGGCCTTCCGCCAGGCCGGTCCGAAGATCCTCGAACCGATCTACAACGTCGACATCATCACCCCGAACGACTATGTCGGTCCTTGCATGAGCGACCTCAACACCCGTCGCGGCATGATCATGAACCAGGACATGGACAAGGGCTTCACCGTCCTCCACGCCCGCGTTCCGCTCGCCGAGCT
>CACXMA010000004.1 GCA_902768665.1 uncultured Bacteroidia bacterium
AAGGTTAAGTTACGAAAAATCGAGGAAATATCCAAATAAATTGAACATTTCCTCGATTGATTTAGCAAGCCTCTAAAGGGACTTTTTCAGTGCCCTCCTGGTCGGCCGGACTTTTTTGTTAATCGTTACTGCTTTTCAAAATAGGGAATCCGGTCAACGGGGACGTTGACGGTGTGGGTGCCTCCTTTGTAGAGGGTGCCGTCATCGGCCTTCCACGAACCGGCAGGGAGGATGACGCTGCGCTGCGTGCCCTCTTCGAGCATCGGCGCGATCAGGAAGCGGTCGCCGAGCATGAACTCGTCCCGGACCGATTCGAGTCCCTGGTGCGGGAAATGGTATTCCAGCGGAGCGACGATGGGCTCTCCGTCGGCCGCGGCTTTGGCATAGAGGCTCTCAAGATAGGGGAGGAAGCTGTCGCGGATGCTGACGGCCCTGAGGACCGCCGCATAATTCTCTTCCGAAAGGACGCTCCAGGGCGCCAGCGAGAACTGCATCATCGGCATGAGCGCGTGGACCTGTGCCGAACGCACGATCAGCCGCTCGTCGGTATTGCCGCTGAGGAAGGTCTCGAAACTGCCGCCGCCGACCATGTCCGGGCAGCAGAAACTGAAGCCCATCAGGCTCTCGGCCATCATCTCCGGAATCAGCTTTGCGAGGTCTTCCCAGGAGTGGGCCTTGTCGTGGAGGCGCTGCACAACGGCCTTTCCGGCGTTGCGCCAGCCGGCGCGCAGCTCGTTGTATGGATAGTTCTCCGCCAGTTGGACGAAGCGGGAGCACTGTTCCCAGCCGGGAACTTCTCCGCCCGCAGCGACGGCATCCGCCGGGTAGTATTCGTAATCGGCCGCATCGAACTTGAATCCGTCGACACCGTAGTCGTCCATCAGACGCCGGAGTTCGCCGCGGAACCACTCCACGGTCTTTTCGTTGGTGAGATCCAGCACGGCGGAAGTGCCGTTCCACCAGCGCACCGGGTAGGGATTGCCGTCCTCAGACCGCAGGAAACCATTGAAATCCTCGATTTCCCGGCAGATCAGGTACTGGTCCATGCTCACGAAGGGGCAGATCCAGAGCATGACCTTGAATCCCATTCGGTGGAGCTCGTCGCACATGGCCTTGGGGTCGCTGAAGCGGCCGGGGTGGAAGTACCACTTGCCGTAGTCCTCCTGCCAGGTGTCGTCAATCATGATGATGCCCGGGGGCAGTCCGTGGTCCAGAATGCCGCGGGCGTAGTCCAGGACGCCTTCCTGGTTCTGGTTGTACATCAGCTGGATCCAGGTGTTGTACTGCGGCGCCCGGTAGAATTCCGCCGGGGGGAGCTGTCCGTTTGCGGGGAAATGGGCCTTTGCCGCGGCGCGGTAAGCCTCGGCGAGGGTCTCGCCGGCATCCGTGACCTCGACATCGCCGTCAATGACGATGGCGTCGTCGGTCACGCGGAACGAGAAAGGCTCTTCGCTCCAGATATAGCGGCCGTCGGAAAGCAGCAGCAGGGGAGCGACCTGGTTCGAGCGGTTGTCGCTGAGGTCGGCCTCAAATCCGCTTGCATAAGGCATGAGGGAGCCGGCCTTGATCTGGCCGCCCCAGACACTGGCTCCGTGAAGGGCAATGGATAACCGGCTTTCGGGCTCTCCGTTGCAGGCGCAGAGGAAGAGGCCGGCAAGGGGGAGGAGGAGGGTTGCAATCTTTTTCATGGCTGGAAGCGCTTATTTTTCAACGTAGTTGCGCCACTTCTCGATGAGGGCGCGCATGTCCTGCGGCAGGGGAGCGGCGAAGCGGACCGTCTCGCCGGTGCGGGGGTGCTCGAAGCCGAGTGTGGCGGCATGGAGGGCCTGGCGGGGGCAGAGGGCGAAGCAGTTCTGGATGAACTGTTTATACTTGGCGTAGATGGTGCCTTGGCGGATTTCGGAGCCGCCGTAGCGCTCGTCGTTGAAAAGGGGATGCCCGGTCATGGCCATATGGACGCGGATCTGGTGCGTCCGGCCGGTCTCGAGCTGGCATTCGACCACGGTGATGTAGCCGTAGCGTTCGAGGACGCGGTAGTGGGTGACGGCCCATTTGCCCTTTTCTGGGTCGTCGTAGTTGCGGAAGCGGAGGCGGTCGTTGGGGTCGCGGCCGATGTAGCCCTCGAGCGTGCCGCTGTCCTCCTGGATGTTGCCCCATACGACGGCGATGTACTTGCGCTCGATCGAGTGGACGAAGAACTGCCGGGCGAGCTTGAGCTGGGCCTCGTCGTTCTTGGCGACAACCAGCAGTCCGCTCGTGTCCTTGTCGATGCGGTGGACCAGCACGCCCATGCGCTCGTCGGCTCCGGGCTCGTCCGCTGACTGGGAGCGGCCGAGATGGAAGGCCAGGGCGTTGACGAGGGTGCCGTTGTAGTTGCCGTGGCCGGGGTGGACCACCATCCCGGCGGCTTTGTTGACAACAAGAAGGTCCTCGTCCTCATACACGATGTCGAGGGGAATGTCTTCGGGGAGAATCTCCACGCCGCGGCGCTCGTAGGGCATCACGAAACGGATGACGTCGCAGGGACGGATGATGGTATTGGCCTTGGCAAGTTTGTCATTGACAAAGACATAGCCCATCTTGATGGCGAGCTGGACGCGGTGGCGGGAGGTGTCTTCGGTATGGGTCGCGATGTATTTGTCGACGCGGATCGGCGCCTGGCCCTTGTCGGCTACGAGGCGGAAATGCTCGAACAGGGGAGACTCCTCGCCGTCGGGACCGTTCTGGCCGGCCTCGGGCTCGTCAAAGAGGAAATCTTCGGGGAGGGAAGACATGGGGCTACTCCGCTTCGCTCTCCGCCGGGCGGAGGTAGAGGGTCACTTCCTGGCCGCGGAGAATCGGCAGCGAGGAGGCTTCCGGGCTCTGGCGGTAGACGACGGCGCGAAGGGAATCCTCATAGGTTCGGATCTCCTTGTCGAAGCGGGTGCGGACGTTGAGGGAGTAGTCCTGGATCATGCTGGTTGCCTCGCGGACGGCCTTGCCCTTGACGTCGGGGACGTGGGTGTTGGTCTCGTCGGACTTCATGCCGAGAACGAGGTCGATCGTCGCGCCGCTTTCGACCATGCGTCCGGGCTCGATCTTGCGGCCGCGGTAGCGCTGTTCCAGGACGAGGTTCGTGCCCTCGCCGGAGCTCTTGTAGATGAGCTTCCCGACCTGCAGGCCCTTGGCGTTGAGGTTGGTCATGGCCTGGCGCAGGGAGATGTCGACAAGGTTCGGCATCTTGATCTTGCGGGGGACGAAGGAATTGATGACCACGGAGATGTGACGGCCTTTCTTGACATAGGTGCCCGCCTGCGGGACCTGTGAGAAAATGGTTCCGGGGGAGAGGCGCTTGTTGTAGACGGAGTCCGTGACGACGAGCTCCATGCCGGCGCTTTCCGCCGCCCTTTCCGCGTCCGGAATGCTCATGCTGAAAAAATCCGGGACGAGGATCTTCTCGCCGTGGTGGGTATAGGTCGACAGGAAGATGCGGACCGAAAGCATCAGTACCAGCACGATCGCGATCGCAATCAGCAGGTTCTTGACGATCCAGTGGGAGAAAAAGGCCTTCAGCTTGAGAAGGAAGGGACTGGTGGTTTTCTTATAATTATTCTTCTTGCCGGTACTCATAATACTTTTTTGATAATCCCCCAGGCCAGGAGGAAGATGCCGGAGATGGCCAGCAGCAGGCCGAAGATGCGGTTCATCAGGACGAAGGTCTGCAGCTTGATGCGCTTGCTCCAGATGCTGAAAAGGGTCGTGAACCCGAACCACCAGAGCGCGCAGCCGCCCGTTACGGAGAGGAGAAGGGGCACGATGTAAGGGTTCCCGGGCTCAACGTCGACACGGAAGGCCGTGAAGAGCGAGAACATGATGAGGATGGCTCCGGGATTGGTGATGCAGATGGCCACCGACTGGAAGAATCCGGCGAAGGAGAACTTCCGCCGCCCTGCCTCCGCTTCCTCTTCCGTGACGGCCTTGACCTTGCGGAAAGGATTCTTCAGAGCCATGCTGATGCCGAGGGCGGTCACGACGATGCCGCCGAGAATCAGGAAGAGAATCTGGTTCCGTTCCAGAAAATCCTGCGTGATGGCGAGGAAGAAAATGGCGATGATGGCGTAGATGGCGTCCGTGAAGGCGGCGCCGAGGCCGGTGACGAAGCCGTTTTTGAACCCGTGGCAGAGGGATTTCTGCAGGACCAGGATGCCCACCGGCCCGAGCGGGGCGGAGGCGCAGATCCCGATAAGGAGACCCTTGAATATGGTCATTCCCATGGTCATGAGCGGTTCGTGGTTCTTTCCAAGCAACAAATATAAGAATTATTTTCTTGTTTTTGCTATCTTTGTAGACATGAACCGAGCGAATTACCTGCGGACCTTCGCCATCCTGTCCGCTTTGACAGTCCTGCTGCTGTCCCTGCCTTTTCTCGTGCCGGGCTGCGGCGTGATGGCGCTGGTAGGGTTCCTTCCGCTTCTGGCCATGGAGCGAATCGCTTCCCGCGAGGGGGTGCGCCGTTTCTGGCTGTGGCATTACGGGACCTTCCTGCTGTGGAACGCCGTGACGACCTGGTGGGTCTGCAACGCCACCGTCGGCGGCGGCATCTTCGCCATGACGGCGAACGCCCTGCAGATGTCGCTCATCTTCGGCCTCTTCCGGGCTGCGAAAAAAAAGATCGGGGAGGGGACCGTTTCGTATATTTTCCTCGCCGCGCTGTGGATCGCCTGGGAGCGTTTCTATCTCGTTTCCGCAGAGATTTCCTGGCCCTGGCTGGTGCTCGGAAACGCCTTTGCCGGGGATATCGGTCTGATCCAGTGGTATGAGTACACGGGCGCGCTCGGCGGCTCGCTCTGGGTCTGGGGCGTCAACCTGTCCCTGTTCGGTCTGATGATCAGCGTCGCGGAAGGCCGCTGGAGGAAGCTCCTGCCCAAGGCCCGGTATGCTGCGCTCGGGGGCACGGTCCTGCTGCTTTTCGGCCCCATGATCCTCTCCGCCGTCCGCTGGAACACCTATCGCCAGACGCAGGACCCGCTGCCGGTTCTCGTCGTCCAGCCGAACATCGACCCTTACGAGAAGTTCAAGGCGACGCTGCAGGATGGCTACGACGTGGCTCTTTGCGAGGCCGTCGAGGCGCATCTGCCCGCGGATTGCACGGACCTTCTCGTCGTCGCGCCGGAGACCTTCACCTGGGGGATGGACGTGAAGCGGGCCACGGAGCATCCGACGCAGCTGCTACTTGCCGCCATGGCCGCCCGCCATCCCGAAATGGCGATGAACATCCTCTATGGCGCCAGCACGTACGAGCGCTTTGATGCGAAGCCTTCCCGCCTGGCCGAGCGCCGCGGCGGCAGCTGGGTCGAGCAGCACAATACCGCCCTCATCACCGATGCATCCGGGCGGGCGGACTATTACAACAAGAGCAAACTTGTCGTGGGCGTGGAAGCGACGCCCTATCCGGCCGTGTTCGTCCCTGTGGACGACTGGCTCGGCGGCGTCATGGGCCGCAATGTCGGTCAGGGGAAGCGCACGCCGCTCGACGTCGTGACCCGGGAGGGACGCCGCATTCCCGTCGGCTGCGCCATCTGCTATGAATCTGTCTACGGCGAATTCTGCACGGAATATGTCCGCGACGCCGGGGCCGAGCTCATCGCCGTCATCACCAACGACGGCTGGTGGGGGAATACGCCCGGCTACCGGCAGCATCTCCGCTACAGTTCCCTTCGCGCCATCGAAACCCGCCGCGACATCGTCCGCTGCGGCAATACGGGCATCAGCGCCCTCATCGACCAGCGCGGCCGCATCCTCTCCGAAACGCCCTGGTGGCACTCCGCCGTCCTCACGGGTGAGGTCAACTGCAACACCGCCGAGACATTCTTTGTCCGTAACGGCGACATCGTCGGCCGCATCAGCGTCCTCGTTGCGCTCCTGCTGCTCGCCCTCTGGCTCGTCCGCTGCTTCGTCCCGCGACCGTAGTTTCTAGGTGGAACGGAACTCTGTCCTTCGGCGCTCCGGAGGCCTGCTGTCGCTACTGCAGTGCAGGCTCGAAAGTGCGGAAACGGAGCGGCATCGGGGGCTTGACGAGCCAACTTCTCCTTTTAGTCCCGCTGCGCGGGCCTAACGTCGGCGGACAATGCTCGTCATGCCGCTATGCGTCATCGCCCCCTGCACGTGGCCCCCGCACATTTCCGTTTCCGCACACGAGCCCGCACCGCAGCAGCAACGCGCTACCTTCGCCCCTTCGGCCAGTCACTCTCCGTCATGCCCGACCTGATCGGGCATCTATCTTCATCATACCACGGCCCCGTCCTTTTCCGTCATTCCACTGCTCCGTGGAATCTGTCCTCCGGTGCTCCGGAGGAACATTTTCAAAAGCCAATCGCCTAACGGCGACCCTACGGCCGGGAAAAGGCTTTTGAAAACGTTCCTCCTTCGCACCTGCAGCCAGTTCCACTTTCGGTGCCGGCGTGGCTTCCCTCCTGTTGCGGGGGTAGGGTGGCTACGAAAAGCCCGGGAAAACGTGCCTTCCCTCCCTTATGCAGAGGAGGGAGGCCACCTTTCTCCAGTCATCCTGCGTATCCCCTCATCCGTCATCCCGCGCATCCCCTCACCTGTCATTTCGGGCGGAGCGAGGAATCTGCTTCCCACATTACGGAACGGCCATAATGCTTTTGCCCTGAACGCTATCTCGCTCCACTACGCCTCCCAATGTCCCGCACCTTCCAGCCACTTCTGCGCAACGTCTTTATAATCAAGTATTTCCAAAATCGCGGTTGGAAGGTCCCGCAAAAAAACATGCCACCTTCCAAGCGGGGTTTTACAAACGGCTGACATTCAATCATTTCCAAAACAAAGGCTGGAAGGTGGCGTGTATTGTCCTGAAAAGAGTTTACCCGAAAGGAGTTTGAGGGGGTCCGCCCCCTCAATGAATGACGATATCCAACAAAAGCAAGCCGACTCGGCTTGCTTTTGTTGAGATATCAGGACTCGAACCTGAACTGAGGGAACCAAAATCCCTAGTGCTAGCCATTACACCATATCTCAATTGCGGGTGCAAAATTAGAAATAAATCAGAGATTATCCAAATACTTGTCCTTCACGCGGCCGCGGCGGCCGGTGCGGAAGATCATGGGGAGCGTGGAGAGGTCGAGGGCTTGCAGGACGGCTTCGGCGGCAGCGGGATCCTGAGCCATGAACCCATCCATGTCCACCAGCAGGATGCGGGTTCCGGGATGGGCGGCGCGGAAGGCATCCAGCGCTGCCAGCAGTTCCCGGCAATGCTCGCAGGTGGGGGAGTAGAATACGATGCGGTGATCCTTGCCGCAGAGGCGGCGGAGGCGGAAAACACCGGTCTTCGCGCGGTCTCCGCGCCTTAGCAGCGTGCCTTGAACTTTCAGCTTCGGAATGCGCGCTCCGACGGGCGCGAGATCCATCAGCGAGACGGAAAGGGAAGCCGGGGAGTAGACGCTCAGCCTGTCATTTTCCGTCCACCAGATGTCCGGATGGCCGAGGATCTCCTGCCGGGCCAGCGTGTCCGCGCCGAAGCGGAGGTCGTGTCCACGGTGGGTCATGGCGTAGTGGAAAAGCGCGGCTGTCAGAATCTTGTAGGTGCGGGGATTGTCCTCTGTGCGACGGCGGATCATGGAATGGACTTCCCCGACGGTGCCACCGGTCGCCATGACGGTTTCGATAAGCGCTTCGGCATCGTCCCACACCTCTCCTTCATAGAGGTCCAGTTCATTGGACAGGAGCGTCTCCAGCGCTGTGGCGTCGAGCCGGCGGCCGATGATAATACCGCCTGGGTCGACCAGGAGCAGCTGCGGGGTCTGCGTCACGCCGTAGAGCCGCTGGTAGTCGGAGGCGATCTCCGGGTCCCATGCATGGACGGCAAGGCGCCGGAACGGGTCATTGTTTTCCAGGTATGCCGACCAGGCCTCCCGGTCCCCGTCGGTGTTGACGGCATAGAAGGCGACATCGGCACGGCGCTGGGCCAGGACGGCCGATACCTGCGGGGTCGTCAGCCGGCAGGTCGCGCAGCCGGGAGAGTAGAAATAGAGGACCGTATAGCGGCCGGTCCCGCCGCCCGGGCAGACGGTGATGCTTTCCCCGAGCAGGTTTTTCAACGTCAGCTGCGGAGCCGGAGCCCCGATGAGGGAACTGCGGTTGAATTCCGCAAAGGCGAAGGCGTTGTAGTAGTCCAGCTCGTTGTACATCTCCACCTTCCCGCTGAAAAACCACTCGTCGAGGATGTGCACGGCGACATTCTCCGCGCCCATCCACTTGGCGCCGAGGTAGCGGTCATAGAGCCGGACGGCCACCAGCTGGCGGTCGAGCGAATCCTTGCAGCTTCCGATGAGAAAGTCGCATTCGGCCTCCTGTTCGGCCAGGGGATAGTTTGCGATGGCGTCGACATAATCGTCGACCTTCTCCGTCAGCATGGCGCGCCGCAGCGAGTCCGTCGGGGCCTGCGCAAACAGGGCTCCTGACAGGACAGCGGTCAGCAATATGCAGAGGAAACGCTTCATCTACAGAACGATGCCTTCGGGGATGAATGCGCTGTAGTCGCCGCCGTGACGGAGGATATCGCGGACGGCGGAGGAGGAGATGTGGGCGAATTCCTGGGCCGTCGGGATGATGATGGTCTCGATCTCGGGGGCGAGGCGGCGGTTGGCGTCGGCGACGGAACGCTCGGTCTCGAAGTCGATCATGTTGCGCACGCCGCGGACGATGTGGCGGATGCCCATCCGGCGGCAGCAGTCGATCGTGAGGTCGGAATACTGGATGACGGAAACGCCGGGAATGCCCCGGGTCGCCTCCTCGATGATGGCGACGCGCTTGTCCATGTCGAAGAATCCGCGCTTGTCCTGGTTGATGCCGACGGCGATGACGATCTCGTCGAACATCGTCAGGGCGCGCTTGAGGATGTTGAGATGCCCGGCGGTGAAGGGATCAAAGGAGCCGGGGAAAAGGGCGACGGTTTTCATAACTGCCAGTCTATCGGGGATTTGCCTTCCCCGCGGAGGATTTCGTTGGTTTTCGAGAAGTGGCGGCAGCCGAAGAAGGCGCCCCCGGCGAGCGGGGACGGATGGGCTGCCATGAGGATGTGGTGCCGGCCGGGGTCGATCAGCGGAGCCTTCGACTTGGCCGGGTTGCCCCAGAGCAGGAAGACCACGCCCTCGCAGCGGTCGGAGATGGTCCGGATCACGGCGTCCGTGAAGGTCTGCCAGCCGATGGCCCGGTGCGAGGCGGGCTCGCCGCTCCGGACCGTGAGATAGCTGTTGAGCAGCAGTACGCCCTGTCGGGCCCATTTCTCAAGGTTCGGCCGGCCGCTCATCGTGATGCCGAGGTCGTCGTGGATCTCCCGGAAGATGTTCTTCAGCGACGGGGGCGCCGGGACGCCGTCGGGCACCGAGAAGGACAGGCCCATCGCCTGGCCGGGCCCGTGATAGGGATCCTGGCCGAGGATGACGGCCTTGACCTGCGGCAGGGGAGTCAGCTCAAAGGCGCGGAAAATGGCCCCGCCGGGCGGGAAAATGGTCTTTCCGGCCGCCTTTTCGGCATAGAGCGTCCGGACGAGCTCCGCGAAATAGGGCTTGTCGAACTCGGCCGCAAGGGCCTCTTTCCAAGAGGCTTCTATCTTGACTTCCATATCAGAAGACGAAGGAAAGGACTTCGTCGATGGTCTTGACGTAGTGGAACGCGAGGCCCTCGACATACATTGCCGGAATATCCTCGACGTCCTTGCGGTTCTCCTCGGAGATGACGATCGTATGGACGCCGGCGCGCTTGGCGGCGAGGATTTTCTCCTTGATGCCGCCGACGGGCAGGACCCGGCCGCGTAGGGTCATTTCTCCCGTCATGGCAATGCCGTGGCGGAGCGCTTCCCCGCGAAGGGCGGAGACCATGGACGAGACCATCGTGATGCCCGCGGAAGGGCCGTCCTTGGGCACGGCGCCCTCGGGAACATGGACGTGGAGGTCCTTGGCGGCATATTCTTCGGCGGTCAGTCCGGCGAGCTCGGGATGGGCCTTGATGTACTGGTAGGCGATCTGGGCGGATTCTTTCATGACGTCGCCGAGGTTGCCGGTCATCGTGAGGCTGCCCTTGCCCTTGGAGACGGAGGTCTCGACGAAAAGGATCTCGCCGCCCATTTCCGTCCAGGCCAGGCCTGTGACCACGCCGGGGCCTTCATTGCCCTTCTGGCGGTCGTGGAAGGAGACGGGAAGGCCGAGATACTCCTTGAGGTGTTCCGGTTTGAGCGTCTTCGGGATTTCCTCCCCGGTGGCAATTTTCCTGGCCGTGACGCGGGCGATCTTCGCGATCTGCTTCTCCAGGCCGCGGACGCCGGATTCGTGGGTGTACTGGTCCACGATAGCGGCGAGGGCCGGCTTGCCGATGGAGAGCTGCCCCTTCTTGAGGCCGTGCTCCTCGGTCTGCTTCGGGATGAGGTAGCGGCGGGCGATCTCGTACTTCTCCTCGGCGAGATAGCCGGAGATGTCGATCATTTCCATACGGTCGCGAAGTGCCGGTTGGATCGGGGCGATGGCGTTCGCCGTGGTGATGAACATCACGTTCGAGAGGTCGTAGTCGAGGTCGAGATAATTGTCGTGGAAGGAGTTGTTCTGCTCAGGGTCAAGCACTTCCAGCAGTGCCGAGGCGGGGTCGCCCTTGAAATCGCTCGCGAGCTTGTCGATCTCGTCGAGCACCAGCACCGGGTTGGAGGTGCCGGCCTTCTGGATGCCGCTGAGGATGCGGCCCGGCAGGGCGCCGACATAGGTCTTGCGGTGGCCGCGGATCTCGGCCTCGTCGTGCATGCCGCCGAGGGAGATGCGGACGTACTTGCGGCCGAGGGCGCGGGCGATGGACTTGCCGAGGCTCGTCTTGCCGACACCGGGAGGGCCGTAGAGGCAGAGGATCGGGGACTTCATATTGCCCTTGAGCTTAAGGACCGCAAGGTATTCGATGATGCGTTCCTTGACCTTGTCGAGGCCGTAGTGGTCGTCGTCGAGAACCTGCTTGGCGTGTCCCAGGTCGAGGTTGTCCTTGGAGCACTCGTCCCACGGCAGATCCAGCAGGAACTGGATGTAGTTGTACTCAATGGCGTATTCCGGCGTGCTGGGGTTGAAGCGCTGGAGCTTCTGCAGCTCGCGGGAGAAGACTTTCTTCATCTCCGCGGGCCATTTCTTCTTGTCGGCCTTTGCGCGGAACTTGTCGATGTCCTCGCCCTCGTCCATGCCGAGCTCCTCCTGGATGGTGCGGAGCTGGTTGTTGAGGTAGTACTCGCGCTGCTGCTGGTCAATCTCGCGCTGGACCTTGCGGTTGATTTCCTGCTTGATGTCGAGGAGCTGGATCTGGGTGCCCAGCACGGTCAGAAGGCGCATGGCCCGCAGCGACATGTCGGTCACGCCGAGGAGCTCGGCCTTCTCGTTGAAGTTCTCGACCTCGACGGTCGTGGCGATGAAATTGACGAGGAAATGGAAATTGTCGATCTGGTCAAGCATGTCCGCGGCCTCGCGGGGTGCGCCGGAGGACAGGCGGATGACCTTCGCCGCGCGCTCGCGGAGGGTCTGCGCCAGCATCTTGGTGCTGTCGTCGTTGCCGTCCGGGGAGGTTTCTTCATGGAAGGAGACGGAAGCCTCGAGGTAAGGGTCGACGGAGAGGATGTCCTTGAGCTCCACGATGCCCAGGGCCTGGACCACGGCGGTCAGCGAACCGTCCGGCATCTCCAGGGTCTTGAGCACGCGGGCGACGGAACCGAAGGGATTGAGGTCCTTCAGGCCGGGATCCTCCACATTCGGGTCCGACTGGGGAATCGCGGCGATGAGCATGCCTTCCTTCTCGGCCTTGCTGACGAGCCGGCGGGATTTCTCCCGGCCGATCGTGATGGGGAAGATGGCTCCTGGGAAGACCGCCACCGCCCTGAGGGCGAGGACGGGAAGCACGTCGGGAAGGGAATCCTTGTCGAGGCCGCCGGCCATGGGATCACCCTGGATGGGGATAATTCCCATCTCGATGCCGCCTGTGGAGAAATATGTCTTTTCGCGTTGTTTTGTCATATACTTGGATTAAGGACTGCGAAATTACGGATATTATTTTGATTTCTAAAAAAATAAGTGTAATTTTGTGCCCGTTTTGGAAGGTAACTAACCAAATCTTAATTTAATACATAAACTATTTTATCATGACTAAGGCAGACATCGTCAACGAAGTTGCGAAATCAACCGGAATTGAGAAAATTACCGTTCAGACAGTTGTTGAATCCTTCATGGAGAGCGTCAAAGGTTCCCTGATCAAGGGTGAGCCCGTCTATCTCCGTGGCTTCGGTAGCTTCATCATCAAGCACCGTGCCGAGAAAGCCGCCCGGAACATCACCAAGCACACCACGATGACCATCCCGGCCCACGACATCCCGGCCTTCAAGCCCGCCAAAGTTTTCACCGCTGCTGTCAAGGACAATAAATAATCATTCATATATTAAAATTGTTAAACCATGCCTAGCGGAAAGAAAAGAAAAAGGCATAAAATGGCAACGCACAAGCGTAAAAAACGCTTGCGCAAGAACAGACACAAGAAGAAATAATCCGTTTATTTCCTCTGTGTTACCATTTTAGCTTTCAGCTGAAAGAGATGGGCTGGACGGGGGATCCGGACAGCCCTTTTTACGTAAGTTTGTGTCCAGAAGATGGAATCTGAGAAACCCGACAAAGACTTGATCGTCGACGTAACGTCGAAGGAAGTTCACATCGCCCTGATGGAAAACGGCAGGCTGATTGAACTCAACAAGGAGTCGAGCCAGGGAGACAATTTCACGGTGGGTGACGTCTACCTCGGTAGAGTCAAGAAACTCCTGCCATCCCTGAATGCCGCCTTTGTCGATATCGGAGACCAGAAAGACGCATTTGTCCACTACCTCGACCTGGGTCTGTATTTCACGGCTTTTGACGAATTCGTCCGCCGCAGCAACCCCAACACGGACAACGGTGCGCTCTACCAGAGCATCTCCCTCGGCCCGATCCTCGCGAAGGAAGGCCGCGTGGAGGACCACCTCAAACCGGGCCAGATGATGGTGGTGCAGATTGTCAAGGAACCGATCTCGACCAAGGGGTCCCGACTGACCGCCGAGATTTCACTGGCAGGACGCAACATTGTACTCCTCCCCTTCGCCGAGAAGGTGAGCGTATCCCAGAAAATCGCCTCCAAGGAAGAGAGGCGACGCCTCGAGACCCTCGTGCGGAGCATTCTTCCCAAGAATTACGGAGCCATCATCCGGACAGCATCCGAAGGCAAGAAAGCCGCGGTGCTTGTCGCGGAACTCAAATCCCTCGTCGAAAAGTGGGAGAGCTCCTGGCAGAAGATAGCCCGCAACAAGACCACCCAGCTGCTGTTCACCGAATACAGCAAGACCACCGCGATCCTCCGCGACCTGCTCAACGACTCGTTCTCCAACATTTACATCAACGACGAGCGGATCTACGAGGAAACCAGGAAATATATCGCTCTGATCTCTCCCGAGCAGGAAAAGATCGTCCATCTCTACAAGGACGCCAAGCCCATCTTCGAACATTTCGAGGTCAACCGGCAGATCAAGAGCGCTTTCGGACGGGTGGTGCCGATGCGGCAGGGGGCCTATCTGGTGATCGAATCGACGGAAGCGATGAACGTCATCGACGTCAACAGCGGCATCCGCTCGAAGAGCACCGACCACGAGGAGACGGCCTTCCAGGTCAACTGTGCCGCCGCGGAAGAAATCGCCCGGCAGCTGCGCCTGCGGGATATGGGCGGCATCGTGATCGTCGACTTTATCGACATGCACGACAACGACCACAAGAACGCCCTCCACAAGCTCATGCAGGACCTGATGGAAGACGACCGGGCCAAGCACAACGTGCTCCCGCTCACAAAACTGGGACTCATGCAGATTTCCCGCCAGCGGATCCGTCCCGCGACGGAGATCGCGACCGAAGAGAAGTGCCCCGTGTGCCACGGCACCGGCAAGATCACTTCCAGTGCGGTCATCGACGAGGAAATCGAACGCCAGCTGGCGTATTATGTTACGAAAGGAACCAGGAGCTTTATCCTCAAGACGAGCCCGATTCTCGGCGCCTATCTCAAGCGGGGACTGTTCGGCTCCTTCGTGGCGAAATGGAAAAAGAAGTACAAATGCAAGGTGGAAGTCGCTGAAGACACGGACTTCACCGTCCTGCAGTTCGAAATCTGTGATGAAAAAGGAGGCAAGCTCGACTAGAGCCTGCCTCTTTTTTTATAAGGTGTGCGGGATTAGTTGCGCCGCTGGGCGAGCAGGATGTAGTAGACGAGGGTCGCCAGGGAGCCGATGGCGGCGATGACGTAGGTGTAGGCGGCCCATTTCAGGGAGTCGACGGCCATGGGGCGTGTCTCGTAACTGACGAGGTTGCTGTCCCCGAGCCAGTTGATGGCGCGGCGGCTGGCGTTGATCTCCACCGGGAGGGTGATGAAGCTGAAGAGGGTCGTCAGGGCGAAGAGGCCGATGCCGAACCAAAGCAGCTGCGGGAAGCTTTCCACCATGAGGACACCGGCCAGCAGGACCCACTGGACGATGTTGCTGGAGAACTGGACGACAGGCACGAGGGCCGTGCGCATCTTCAGCGGGGCGTAGCCGGTGGCGTGCTGGACGACATGGCCGCACTCGTGGGCGGCGACGGCCGCGGCGGCGACGCTGCTGCCGTAGTATACGCCTTCGCTGAGGTTGACGGTTTTTGTCTGGGGGTTGTAGTGGTCCGTGAGGGTGCCCTTGATGCAGGTGACCTTGACGTCGTGGATATTGTGGTCCAGGAGCATGCGCTCGGCCACCTGTGCGCCGGTCATGTTGGAACCGCTGGGAATTTTGGAGTATTTCTCAAAGCGCGAGGTAAGGGTCTTCTGGATGATGAAACTCAGTACCATCACCGCGATCATGATGATCCAAATCGTTGCTGTTGACATTTCTTTTCTGTTTTGGTTCGGCAAAAATACAAACAAAATGCGAACCAAGCGGCAATTCCTGACGTTTTCATGAAAAAATGTCAGTAAAAAATCGTAAATTTGCCAAAATATCTGCCACCATCGCGCATGAAGGAAGACGACTTTTCAAGGCTGGAGCTCTCGCTCCCCGCTGCCCTTGAGAATTATAAATATTTCCGCTCCCTGCTGGACCCTGCGACCCGCCTGCTGGTGCTGGTCAAGGCCAACGCGTATGGCCACGGGGCCGTCGAGTTCGCGGCCATGATGCAGCGCGCCGGCGCGGATTATCTCGCCGTGGCCCTGCCGCTGGAGGCCGTGGAGCTGCGCCGGGCCGGTATTTCCCTGCCGATTCTCGTGCTGACGGCCGGAACGGATTTCTTCGAGGAGATCATCCGCTACCGCCTTGAGCCGGGCATCCCGAACCTCTATACGCTGAAGGCCTTCGCCGCCGCGCTGCGGGAAAAGGGCCTGAAGGATTATCCCGTCCATATCAAGCTCGACACCGGCATGCACCGTCTCGGTTTCATGACCTCCGAGCTCGATGCGCTGACACAGGCCCTCGCGGATATGCCCGAGGTCCGCGTCCGGTCGTTGTACTCGCACCTGTGTGTCGCGGAAGATCCGGAGGAGGACGCCTTCACGCTCGGCCAGCTGCGACTTTTCGCCGAGAATACGGCCCGCATCGCCGCCGGCATCGGATACATGCCCCTGCGCCACATCCTCAACTCCGCCGGCATCGAACGCTTCCCGCAGTACCAGTACGACATGGTCCGCCTCGGCATCGGCATCTACGGCATCAGCGCCCTTCCCGGCGTGAAGCTCTCGCCAGTAGCGTCCCTGAAGGTCAAAGTCCTGCAGGTCAAGCAGCTCGGGGAAGGGGATACAGTCGGTTACGGCCGCTGGGGCAAGGCCCACGAAGGGACGGTCATCGCGACGATTCCCGTCGGATACGCCGACGGCATCGACCGCCACCTCGGCCGCGGCAACGCCTCGTTCTCGCTGAACGGGCACCGCGTGCCGACCATCGGCAACATCTGCATGGACATGTGCATGCTCGACGTGACGGGGGTTCCCTGCGCGCCCGGCGACACGGTAACGGTCTTTGGGGAAGACCCGACCGCCGGGGAGCTGGCCGAAGTCCTTGGCACGATCCCTTATGAAATCCTGACCTCCGTTCCGCGCCGGATCGAGCGGGTCATTATCCGATAAGCTATGAAAGGTGTTTACGTATTTCTCGCCGAAGGTTTCGAGGACATCGAGGCCCTGGCGACCGTCGACGTCCTCCGCCGCGGCGGGGTCGATGTCACGACCGTTTCCGTCACCGACGATCTTGTCATCACTTCCTCCCACGGCATCTCCGTCTGCGCCGACATGGCCGCCGCGGAATTCCTGAACGAGCTGGACGGGCAGGATGCGTCATTCAACGGCTTGTCCGTGGAATCCGACTTCCTCATCTTCCCCGGCGGCATGCCCGGAACGAAAAATCTGGCCGCGACCCCTTGGCTCATGGAGCTGATGAACGAGCATTACGCGGCCGGCGGCTCGCTGGCCGCCATCTGCGCGGCGCCGGGCTTTGTCCTGTCGCAGCTCGAGGGCATCCGGGGCGTCCGTTTCACGGCCTATGACGGCTGCGAGACCCCTTCCGTAGAGGCGGGTGGCATCTATGTGAGAGAAGGCGTCGTCCGGGACGGACGCATTATTACGGGCCGCGGCGCCGGCTGGGCCGTTCCCTTCGGTCTGGAAATTCTCGCCGCCATCAAGGGCCCTGAAAAAGCCGCAGCCGTGAAGGCCGCCCTGATGCTCTAGCGCCATGGCCCGCGTCAAGCGCATACCCGGTGTCGACCCCGACTACTACCGCCGGCAGGCGGAGGCGCTGCTGCGCAGGCACCGCCAGGTTCTCCTGCTGAACGACAAGGAGTTGGAGGCGATCGAGGAGTACCGCCGCCGCTACAACATCAAGACCCCGAAGGCGGAGCTTCTCCGCGAAATCCTCATGGAACGCATCCTTTCCGGTCTCGACGAGAGCCATCCTACACTGTTTTGACATGACTGCCGCCGACGAAAAATGGATGAAGGAAGCGCTGGCGGAAGCCACCGCAGCCCTGGCCGAGGGGGAGATCCCCATCGGCGCCGTCATCGTCTGCCGCGGCCGTATCGTCGGGAAAGGGCACAACATGACCGAGCGGCTCCATGACCCGACGGCCCATGCCGAGATGATCGCCATCACGGCTGCGACGGAGGCCCTTGGCGGGAAGTATCTGGAGGATTGTACTTTATATGTTACCGTCGAGCCCTGCCCGATGTGTGCCGGCGCCCTGAACTGGGCGCAGATTCCCCGCATTGTCTACGGCGCCGACGACCCCAAGCGGGGCAGTTCCCTGTTCTCGCCCTCGCTCTTTCATCCGCGAACGACGGTCGAAGGCGGTCTCCTCGCCGACGACTGCCGCGCCCTGATGCTTACCTTCTTCCGCGAGAAGCGGTAGGCGGTCCGGAAAAAATGGCGAAAAATATTTGCGGAATTGAAGAAATAATTTTACCTTTGCAGTCCTTTTCGAAAAGCAGAAAAATATAAAAGATATATATCATGAAAAGAACATTCCAACCCTCCCGCCGCAAACGCGTCAACAAGCACGGTTTCCGTGAGAGAATGGCTACCGCGAACGGCCGCCGCGTCCTGGCTGCCCGCCGTCGTCACTGCCGCAAGAAACTGACCGTTTCCGACGAAGACCGCTGGTAGGATATCCGGCGTTCGACCTTTAGCAGACCTTCCGCGGAGGGTCTGCTTTTTTTATCTGTCCGCGCGTAAGGTTATTCGGCGGAAAATGATTATATTTGCAAGTCTATGATATGCGGCGCCTCCCGGTGCCGGAGAACAACATACTATGGAAGGAAACGAGAACACCATCAAGCTTTATTATAATACGGAAGTGGACCGGCTCCGGATGCCCGAGTACGGCCGGAACGTGCTGAAAATGGTCGGTCAGCTGCGCCTCATCGAGGACAAGGCCAAGCGCAGCGAGCAGGCCGCCGCGGTCGTCAGGACCATGGAACTGCTCAATCCGCAGGTCCACCAGCAGGAAGACTGGCAGCACAAGCTCTGGGACCACCTCTACATGATCGCCGGCTACGATCTCGACATCGATGCGCCATTTGCCCCGCCGCTGCAGGCAGACGTTGAGTCGAAGCCGCTCCCCATTCCCCTCAAGACAGACCGCGTGCGCTTCCGCCACTACGGCCGCAACATCGAGAGCATTCTCGAGCTGATCGCCACCGAGCCCGAGGGCGAGATGAAGACCGCGATGATCCGTTCGCTGGCCATCTACATGCGCCAGCAGTACCTGATCTGGAACAAGGATTCCGTCGCTGACGAGACCATCTTCCAGGACATCGAGCGCCTCTCCGAGGGCCGTGTCAAGGTCCCCGAGGGCGTTCAGCTGAGCCGCATCGCCGAGGATACCAGCTTTGCCCGGCCGCAGATGCTCGGTTTCGGAAACAAGAACGGCCAGCGCAAGAACTACAACAAGAAAAAACGCAACAGATAATATGAGCATCACCGGGAAACTGGCTTTCTGGAAAACGGAGGCCTGGCAGAAAAGATCGCGGAGCATCCGCCTCGTTTCGGGGCTGGCGGTGCTCGTTTTCGCCGTCTTCTCCCTGATCGCCGTGCTGTCCTATTTCGGCACCTGGAAGCTGGACGCCAGCCTGGCTTATGACGCCTCCGACGGCGAGCCGGTGCACAACCTGGCCGGAACGGGCGGGTGGAAGTGGGCCCATTTCCTGGTCGGAACGGGCTTCGGACTGGCCTCGCTGCTGATTCTGGCGGCCCTTTTCGCCCTCGGCATCCGCATGGTCTTCCGCCGGTGGAAGTTTCCGCTAGGTGCGACGCTCTTTTTCACCCTCTCCGGTGCCTTCGTCTTCTCGGTAGCGCTGGGCTACGTCGGCTCCCTGCTGTCTGCGGACAATGCGTTCGGCGGCGGACTGGGCGGTGAATTCGGCACCTCGTTTATCCTCTTGTGCACCCGCAGGGTCGGGCGCATCGTGACGATCCTTCTGACCGTCGGTCTTGTGGCGGCGTGGATCTACCTTCTCGTGGAGGAGGGGATCCGTCCGTTTGTGGAGGATATCCGTCGTCGCCGCCAGGGCGAGCCCGTTGACGCCGGCGTTCCCGAGGTGGAAGAGCCCGAGGCGGAACCCGAGCCCGAGCCGGAGCCGGAACCGGAACCCATCCCTGAGCCCGTGCCCGAGCCGAAGCCCGCTCCCCAGCCGAACCCCAGGCCGCAGCCGCGTCCGGACCCGGTGCTGCCGCAGGGCGACCCTGCCGCTCCGACCGGTCTGGAAGGTCTCGAGATCGTCACCGACGACACGCTTGATCAGCAGGTGAAGAAGGAGCTTCCCCGCATCGACAACCGCGACGAGCTCCCGAACTACAAATTCCCGAACCTGGACCTGCTGGAGGCCTATTCCTCCTCGCGTCAGGATGTCTCCACGGAAGAACTCGCCCGCAACAACAACAAGATCCGCGCGACGCTCAAGAACTACAAGATTGAGGTCGTGGACGTCAAGGCCGTGGTCGGTCCGACGGTTACCCTCTATAAGGTCTATCCCGCTCCCGGCGTGAAGATTTCCGCCATCCGCGCCCTTCAGGAAGACATCGCCATGAGCATGAACGCCCGCGGCGTCAGGGTCGTGACCCTTTCCGATTCGGTCGGCATCGAGGTCGCCAACGACACGCCTTCCATCGTCCCCCTGCGGAGTCTTCTCAACGACAAATCCTTCCGCCAGAGTAAGGCCGAGCTTCCCGTTGCCATCGGCTACACGATTACGCAGAAGGTCAAGATTTTCGACCTCGCCGACGCGCCGCACCTTCTGGTGGCAGGTGCCACGAAGCAGGGTAAGTCCGTGGGCCTCAACGTTATCGTGTCCTCGCTGCTCTACGCCAAGCACCCTTCCGAGCTGAAGTTCGTCTTCATCGACCCGAAGATGGTCGAGTTCTCCTCCTATGCCCGCCTCGTGAGCCATTATCTCGCCGTGCTGCCCAGCGCCGCCTCCGAGAAGGAGCAGTACGAGCAGGCGATCGTCAAGAACCCGAAGGCCGCGGCCGAGGTGCTCCGCTCCCTCTGTGTGGAGATGGACGAGCGCTACGAGCTCCTCTCGAAGGCCATGGTCAACAACATCAAGCTCTACAACGAGAAGTACAAGGACCGCCACCTCCTCCCGACCGAGGGACACCGCTTCCTGCCGTACCTGGTCTGCGTCATCGACGAGTACGCCGACCTGACGATGTCCGTCGGCGCCGGCAGCGACGCCAAGGCCCTCGCCAAGAGCATCACCACCTCCGTCATCCGCCTTGCCCAGAAGGGCCGTGCGGCCGGTCTGCACGTCATCCTGGCGACGCAGCGCCCGACGGTCGATGTGGTTACCGGCCTGATCAAGACCAACTTCCCGATGCGCATCGCCTTCCGCGTGACCTCCCGTGTAGACTCCCAGACGATCCTCGATGTGCCCGGCGCCGAGAAGCTCATCGGCAAGGGCGATATGCTGCTCTACAACGGCATAGAGATGGAGCGCGTCCAGTGCGCCTTCATCAGCAACGATGAAATCCTTGCCCTGACGACTTTCATCGGCGGGCAGCAGGGGTATAAGAAGAGCTACAATACGCCGTACTACCTTCCGGAGCCTCCGGCCGAAGGCGGGGACGACGGTGGCGGCAACGGCGGCATGGTGGACATCCACAGCCTCGACGAGCGTTTCGAGGAGGCCGCCCGCCTCGTGGTGACGACCCAGCGCGGATCGACTTCCGACCTCCAGCGCCGGCTTGGCATGGGATATGCAAAAGCAGGACGGGTCATGGACCAGCTCGAGGCCGCCGGTATCGTCGGCCCTCAGCAGGGATCCAAGCCCCGGGAAGTGCTCGTGGCCGATTTCAACGAGCTGGACAAGATCCTGCAGACCTACGGTGTCAACGCCGGATAATACACGCAAACGACATGAAAAAGATGATTCTCAGCGGCGTTTTCGCCTTTGTTTTTGCCCTGACAGCCTCTGCGCAGCTGTCGGTGCGTCCCGAAGTGCTCGACCGCATCCGCAGTGAAAGCGTCCGCTTTGACTATACCTACTCCGTCGCGACGGGAAAGAAGGCCGACCTCAAGCAGACTTCCGGCGGCTGTGTGACCGCGCAGAAGGACGCCTATCTCGTGACCGGCCTCGGCATCGAGGTGCGTTCCGACACCCGGACGCGCTGGACGATCGACCGCAGCGCCCGGGAAGTGCTGATCGAGACGGTCGGCGAGACGCTGACGGACGAGCTTCTTCTCACCCCGACGCTCGCCATCTGCCGTTACGAGGACTTCTTCACGCCGAAGTTCGTGGAGCGGAAAATTATCTCCGGCGGCATCGTGGACCGCTTTGACCTCCAGCTGAAAAAGCCTTCCGACGATATGTCCGAGGTCTATCTGCTGATTATGCAGGAGGTAGGGGAGGATGATGCCGAGACGGTCCGCCTGGCCTTCGGATTCAAGGGCAGCAACGCCAGCTGGATTGAGATCCGCACGGGCGCGCTGCATTTCGCCGAGCCGAAGCCGCTGTCCTATTATGCCCCCGCCGCAGGGGAGTTCGACGGAGCGGAGTGGGTCGTGACGGACCTTCGCTAGGGCCTGATCAAATGAAATTCCGGGGACGGTGAGGTGCGCATCTCGCCGTCCTCATCATATATAAGGTAGCAGGAATAGCCCTCGCCGAGCGAGGCGATCAGGGCACGGGAAGCCTCCGTGCCGATGACCATGCACCAGGTCGCGAGGGCGTCGGCCGTGGCGGCGTCGGGGGCCGTCACCGTGGCGCTAAGGAGGCTGCTGCGGATCGGGTAGCCGGTCCTGGGGTCGATCGTATGGACATATTTCTCGCCGTCCGGGCCGACGGTGAATTTGCGGTAATTGCCGGAAGTGACGATGCCGCAGGCCTCGCCGCGGGAATCCCAGACCCCGCGGATGTCCTCGCCGGGGGAGAAGTTGCCGTCGATGGGGGCGTCCACGCCGACGCTCCAGCCCTCGCCGGACGGGTTGCGGCCCTGGCAGTAGATCTCGCCGATGTTGACGAGAAAGTCCGCACTTCCGTGGCTGCGGAGGTAATCCGCCACGAGGTCGCAGGACAGGCCCTGGGCGATGGCGTTGTAGTTGAGGCGGGGAAGCGTGCCCGGTTCCTTCAGGAGGTCCGCCGGGGCCAGCGTGCCGTCTTCCCGGAGGGTAGTGCGGATGTCGGGGCGGAGCCGTCCCATGCCGCAGTCATCGAGAAGGGCGGAGACCGCCGCGCTGTCCGGCAGCTGGCCGTCCTCCCTGAATCCGAATCCCCAGGCGTCGAAAAGGGGACCGGCCGCGAAGTCGAGAACGCCGCCGGACTGCAGCCAGAAGGCATGGGCCCGCTCATACATCGAGAGGAAGAGCTCGTTCGGGCGGATGTTTTCGCCCGCGTTGAAGCGGGAAAGCTGCGAGGCGGGATTGTAGCCGGAAAGGGTCGTGTCGATAAGGGTCAGGACGGAATCGATGCCTGTTTTCAGGGCCTCGGGGGAGAGGTCGCAGCCGTCCGTCCGGAGCTTGACGGAGTAGACGCCGCCCTGTGCGTAGCCGGTGATTTCATAATACTCGCCGTGGCCGGGCCGGGACTGACAGGACGACAGAAACAGCAATCCGGGCAGGACGATGGCAGAAATCAGGGGAAGGAGGCGTCGCATGGCAAATTATTTGCTGACAAAGATAAGGCTTTCCTATGGAAATCCGCCAAAAATTTCGATATTTGCAGATTGAACACAGGTTTTTGAGAATGAAAGTATGGATTCCCGCCGTCGCAGCGCTGGCTGCCGGCCTCATGATAACCTTCTCCTGCAAGAAGGACAGCGGTACGGCTACGGCCAACTATCTGGAAGGCGCCGTCCGTTTCAGCCTCCCCGCCTATGTCGCCGCCGGCGACGTCCTGTCGGTGACGCCCTCCGGGATAAGCCATCCCGACGGAGATCCCTTCGGCTATTATTGGACGGTCCCGACGCTCAAGCCCGCCCGGGATACTTCCAAATATGAGATTCCCGACGGCGGAGACGGGCATTTTACTTATACGGTGCCCGACACGATCGGCCGTTTTTCCGTGACGGTGACGGCTTTCGCCGAGGACTATTACCCCTCTGCCGGAAGCGTCTCGTTTGTGATTCTCCACCCGGAGAACTCATTGACAGAGACGGGAATAGAAGAAGCGGACCCGCGCTTTACGGATGCGCGTGACGGGGCCCGTTACGCCTATGCCCACATCGGCGGGCTCGACTGGATGCGGGAGAATCTCCGCTATGCCGGCACCGGTGGGAGCTATGACGGCTGCGAGGCCGCGGATCCCGTTTTCGGACGCTATTATTCCTATGAGCAGGCCCAGACCGCCTGCCCGGACGGCTGGCGCCTCCCGACCGATGCCGAATGGGCCGCGCTGGTGAGCGAGGCTGCAGGCACAGCGGTCGCCGCCGGAGATGCTTTCCCGACGGGTTCCGGCTCGCTGATGAGCAAGGGCCTTCTCAATACCGAGAAGATGTGGGAGTACTGGCCGGAGGTGAGCATCACCGATGCCGTCGGCTTCTGCGCCCTGCCCGTTGGATACGGCAGTTTCCGCGAGACGGCCGGCGGTTCGTATGAGCCTTACGGCAGTTTCGCCGCGTTCTGGACGGCCGACGCCGCGGAGGCAGGCCGCGCCTACTACCGCTATTTCAATGTCCGCCGCCCGGAGGTGTATCTCGGGAGCGGGGACACCCAGAGCCTCGCGCTCTCTGTCCGCTGTGTGAAATAATTTAAAATCAAACGAATATGAAAAAATCTACCTGGATCCTCATCGGCGTCGCCGCCGTTATCGCCATTTGGGCTATGTCCGGCTACAACGGCCTTGTCAACAAGGACGAGAAGGTCTCCGAGACTTTCAGCCAGCTTGACAATACCTACAAGCGTCGCGCCGACCTCATCCCGAACCTCGTGGAGACGGTCAAGAAGTATACCGACTATGAAGGCAGCGTCCTCAAGGAGGTCACCGAGGCCCGTTCGGCCGCCCAGAACGTGACGCTCGACCTGAGCAATGCCACGCAGGAGCAGATCAACGCCTATTTCAAGGCGCAGGAGCAGGTCGGCAGCTCGCTGTCCAAGCTCATCGCCGTCGCCGAGAACTATCCGGACCTCAAGGCCATCGAGTCATTCAAGGACCTGCAGTCTCAGCTCGAAGGCACGGAAAACCGCATCGCAACCGCCCGCAAGGACTGGATCGAGGCGACCAAGAACTACAATGCTTCCCGCCGCCGTTTCCCGAACAACCTTCTCGCATCCCTTTTCGGATTCGAGCAGAAGGCGTATTACGAGGCGACTGAGGCCGAGAAAGCGACTCCCAGCGTAGGCGATCTCTTCGGTGAGTAGCCAGGGCGGACATATCTTCGGACTGATCCTGTCGGTGGTCTTCATGGGGGCTGTCTTCAGCGGGCTTTCCCGCTGCGGCAGTTCTCCTTCCGAATCGTCGGCCGAGCCGGCCAGGGCCGTGCAGCAGGGCATTCCCGCTGCGCCGAATCCGCCGCGTCTGGTCAATGACTTCGCGGGCGTTCTCGGTGGCAGGGCGGACGAGCTGGAACAGATGCTCGTCGCCTTTGACGACTCGACATCAAACCAGATCACCGTCGTGACGATCCCTTCCCTGGACGGCTACGATGTGGCGGAATACGCCCTCGAGCTCGGCCGTCGGTGGGGTGTCGGCAAATCCATCAACAACGGTGTGGTGGTGCTCGTCAAGCCCAAGAACAGTGACGGCGGGGGAGATGTGACCATCCAGGTCGGCTATGGCCTCGAGGGCGCTATCCCCGACGCCTATTGCCGCCGCATCATCGACAACGAAATGATCCCCGCCTTCAAGGAGGAGGATTATTACAAGGGCATCGCCAGCGCCTGCGACCAGCTGATGAAGCTCGCCAGCGGGGAGATCTCCGAGCCGAGAACGCCCGAGGACCCGTCCGGATGGGCGATTCTCCTCGGCTTCTTCCTCCCGCTCATCCTTTTTGTCGTCATCGTTTCCATCATCCATAAGAAGGGCGGCGGCAACGGCATGGATCAGGGTTCGGGCGGCTCGAGCCGGCCTTTCATCTGGTTCGGTCCCGGCTACGGCGGCTCTTCCCGGAGCTCCGGTTGGGGCGGTTCCGGCTGGGGAGGCGGCCATGGCGGCGGCTTCGGCGGCTTTGGCGGCGGTTCCTTCGGCGGAGGCGGCGCTTCCGGCCACTGGTGATGCGTGAAACAGACAATCAGTACCTTTACATCCCGCTGATTACGGTCAGCACCCACACAAGGCCATGGACGAGCGCGTCCGTGGCCTTTGTCAGAATGGCCGGGTACCAGCCGAAGGCAGCGGCGAAAAGGCTCAGCGCGGCGGCGCCCATCACGAGACTCGTGAGCGGGAGCGCCAGGAGATTGGTCAGAAGGAAGTATCGCGGGAAGGTCCGGAAGCGCCACCAGGCCAGCGGGGCGGTCGTCGCCTGGCAGGCGATGGAAAGTGCGGCGGCGTTCCAGATGTAGCGCGTAGGGTTTTTCAGCCGGCCTTCCTCGCCGGGATAGAGGCGCTTGAGTGGCGGGTAGAGAAGGGCGATGCCGGTCATGGCGAGGTAGGAAAGCTGAAAGCCGACGGAGGTGATGGCTCCGGGATGGAAGGCCAGCTGGAGCGTCAGGGCGCCGCAGAGGGAACCGAGAAGGTCGGTTTTCCGCCGGGTCAGGCGGGCGGTTTCGGAGAGAAAGATAAAAAGAAACGCCCGCACGAGCGACGGAGAGGCGCCGGTAATGAAGACATAGACCCCGGAGAGCCCGACGATGAGTCCGTAGCGGACGGCCCGGCCGGTCCTGCTGCCGCCGGCTACCCCCGAGAAGAAAGCCAGGATGGCGTAGAGGATGCCGAGATGGAGGCCGGAAAGGGCCAGGATATGGGAAGCGCCGCTGCTGCGGAACACGGCGACGGTCTCCCGCGAGAGGTCGCTGCGGTCGCCGGTGGTGAGGGCTTTGACGACGGGCCCCGTCTCGGGGTGCTCGAAAGGAATGCTGTCCGCAAGGGCGGTGAAACCGGCTTTGCAGCGCAGCCCGAAGCGTTCCACCGAGCCCGGCCCGGGCGAGAGGGCGTCGCAGCGGCTCTCCGTCAGCAGGAGCCAGAGCCCCAGCATCGCCAGCAGCGCGGCGAGCCATCCCCTCCGGCGGGTGCGCCAGAGCAGCCAGCCCGCTGCCGCCATCAGCGGGGGCAGCGTGAAGCAGAGCCCCAGGGCCCACCCGGCGCTCATGCCGAGGCCCTGCAGCAGGGCACCTGCCGCGACTCCGCCTGTCAGTAAGAGGGAAACTCCCACGATATCCCGCGCCGCATCCATATCAGACATTTTTCTGACGCGAATGTAACAAAATATTTGTATATTTGTAAGTTCGACAGACAAATATTTAACAAACCCATAATTATGATCATTCTGGTAATCAACTGTGGAAGCTCTTCCATCAAGTATCAGCTCCTTGACATGAAAAACGACGATGTGTACGATCTCATCGCCAAGGGCATCGTAGAGAAGATCGGCCTCCCGACGGCCCTTATCCAGTACGCTCCGAAGGGCGGGGAAAAGGAAGTCACCGAGTGCCCGATTCCGGACCACAAGGAAGGCATGCGCCTTGTCCTGCAGGCCCTGACGAATCCGAAGACGGGTGTGCTCAAGTCCCTCGAGGATCTCGAGGCGGTCGGCCACCGCATCGTCCAGGGCGGCGAATTCTTCTCCTCGAGCGCCATCGTCACGGACGACGTCATCGAGAAGATCCGCTTCTGCTGCGACTTCGCTCCGCTGCACAACCCGGCTCACCTGCTCGGCATCGAGGCCATCACCGCCGTGCTGCCGACGGTCCCGCAGGTCGTGACCTTCGACACCGCCTTCCACCAGACGATTCCCGCCTACTCCTATATGTACGCACTGCCGTACGAATACTACGAGAAATACCGCGTCCGCCGCTACGGCGCCCACGGAACCTCCCATCAGTTCGTCGCCAACAAGGGCGCGAAGATGGCCGGTCTCGACATCAACAACTCCAAGATCATCACCTGCCACATCGGCGCCGGCAGCTCCATCTGCGCGGTCCTCAACGGCCAGTCCTTCGAGACTTCCATGGGCTTTACCCCGCTCGAGGGCATGATCATGGGCACCCGTGTCGGCAATATCGACGCCAACGCCGTCCTTTACCTCATGAAGAAACTCGGCGCGACGCCCGATGAGATGACGACCATCCTCAACCGCAAGTCCGGCTTCCTCGGCATGAGCGGCGGCAAGACCTCCGACTGCCGCGAAATGGACGACCTCGCCGAAGCCGGTGACGCCAAGGCCAAACTCGTCTTCAAGAAGCTCTCCCACGACATGATCAAGATCATCGGTTCCTACATCGCCGAGATGAACGGTGTCGACCTCATCGTCTTCACGGGCGGTATCGGCGAGCACAACAGCCGCCTGCGCCGCCGCGTGCTTCAGAACTTCAGCTATCTCGGTCTCAAGATCGACGACGAGGCTAACAAGGCCTGGGGAGAGGACGCCATCATCACCGCCCCCGATTCCGCCGTCAAGGCCGCCCTCGTGACGACCAACGAGGAACTCGTCATTGCCCGCGACACGATGCATCTCGTGCAGGAAGCCCAGGAATAGACAATTAACCGCATAATATTCAGCATTATGATCAGCAATTTCACCGACCTATTCATCGAACTCGAAGCCAGGAAGATCTGCAAGCGCATGATCGTCGCCTGGGGTGTCGACGCCCATTCCATCGAAGCCGCATCCATCGCCATCGACAAGGGCTTCGTAAAAGTGACCCTCGTGGGTGACAGCGACCTCATCGCCAAAGTCTGCGAGGAGCGCGGCATCGACATCAAGAAATTCACCATCGTCGGCATCAAGAACGAGCTCAATGCCGTTGCCGAGGCCGTCCGCATGGTCCACGACGGCGAGGGCGACGTCCTGATGAAGGGTCTTTGCTCCACCGACAAGTTCCTCCGCGCCATCCTCAACAAGGAGCAGGGTCTCCTGCCTCCGAAGGGCGTCCTGAGCCATGTCGGCGTGATCTCCAACCCCAACTACCACAAGCTTCTGTTCCTCTCCGACATGGCCGTCATCCCCGCTCCGGACTTCCGCCAGAAGGTCAAGCTCGCCGGCTACCTGGTCAACACGGCCAAGTCCTTCGGCGTCGAGAAGCCGAAGATCGCCTTCATCGCCGCGTCCGAGCAGATGCTCGATTCCATGCCCGCCTGCATCGAAGGCGCCATGCTCGCCAAGATGTGCGACCGCGGCCAGATTCCCGGCTGCATCGGTGACGGTCCGCTGGCCCTCGACGTAGCCATCGACAAGGAAGCCGTCGAAATCAAGAAGCTCCAGAGCCCTGTCGCCGGCGACGCAGACTGCCTGCTCTTCCCGAACATCGAGTCCGCGAACGTCTTCTGGAAGACGAACTCCAAGCTCTGCAACGGCGTCCGCCAGGCCGGTTTCGTCGTGGGTACGAAGGTCCCGTGCATCCTCGCCTCCCGCGCCGACTCCGTCGACGTGAAGCTCAACTCCATCGCCTCCGCCGTGATGTCGGTGAAGTAACGGAGTACATACAATAAAAGAAAGCCGGTCTCCTCGCGAAGGGACCGGCTTTTCTTTTACTGGATCTCGAAGAGATTCTGGCGGGGGAGTTTGGCGGACCAGCGCCGGCGCCATTCGGAGAATTTGGCGGAGGCCTTGCGGGAGAAGCCGGGGCCCTTCCAGGTGGCGGTGTTGGTCAGCAGGATCCAGCATTCGCCGTCGGGGAAGTATTTGACGAGGGCGTTGGTGCCGGAAAGGGTGCCGGTGCGGACCCAGCCGATCTCCGGGTCGGTCTCGTTCCAGCCGAGGGAATAGCGCTTTTCGTAGCTGCGGGTCATCGCGCAGACGCTTTCCTTGCTGAGGATGTCCGGAACGCCGGGGTCGCCGTCGACGGAGGCGATAAGGCGGGCCAGCTCAGCGGCGGAACAGACCCAGGCGCCTGCGCCCATCAGGCCTTTGACGTCGTTGGAGTAGCAGCGCTCGACCTTGCGGCCGGAGCCGTTGTATTCGTAGTAGAGCGTGTCCTTGTCGGTCGCATAATAGCGGACTTCGTTCATCTGGCGGTCCTCCAGGGCATTTTCCGCCATGCGGAAGCCCCAGCAGCCGGCCGGGTGGAGGACGTGCTCCTGCATATAGTCCTCATAGCGCTGCCCGGAGGCCTGCTCGATGACGAGCGAGAGCACGAAGTAACCGAAGTTGGAATAGTCTTTTGTCGAACCGGGCTCGTAGCGAAGGCGGTTTTCCATCTGCGTTTCCATCAGCGTGGCGGCGTCCGGGGCATCCGTGAGGCCGTTTCGCTTCATCAGCTGGAGGGTCGTGAACATCGGGTCGCCGAGCCGCTGGGAGAAGCCGCCTTCGTGGCGCAGCAGGTGCTCGACCGTGATGTCGTAGTAGCGCTTGTCGCGGATCTTTTCGCAGTAGGCGGCCTTGCCGAGAATGCCGGTCTCCGGGTCAAAGACCTTGTCGGAGAGCTTGAGGCGCCCTTCTTCCTGGAGTTTCATCACGCCGATGGCGGTCACGAGCTTCGACACCGAGGCGATGCGCATGATATGGCGCGGCTCCATCGGCTCGAGCGCCAGCGAGTCGGCGTAGCCGTAGCTGCGGACATACAGCAGCGAATCGTGACGCATCACGGCAAGGGCTGCTCCGCGAAGGTGCCAGTAGGACATGAAGTTCAGCATGTCCCGGTCGAAGCGTTCCATGCCCTCGAAATGGGACATCTCGTCGGTGAGGTGCTCGTTGAAGGGCGTGCGGCGATACGGCGCAGCCTCATCCTCGCCGGAAGAGAAGCCGCCCGTTGCCGTGCAGATGGCAAGGATCAGGGTCAGGATGCCCGCCACGGCGGCGTAGGGGGCCCATTTCGGCAGTTCTATTCCCGCGATCTTCATTCCCGGATCCTCCCTGCCGCCTTGCCGAAGGCGATGATCTGCTCCGCCGTGCCCTCGATGCCGAGGATGGAACTGTCGATGCAGAGGTCGTAGCCGGCGGCCTCGCCCCAGGTCTCGAGCGTGTAATAATTATAGTAGGTCGAACGGGTCTTGTCCTTGCGCTGGATGAGCGTCTCGGCCTCTTTCTCGCTCAGGCCCTCTCGCTCGCAGATGCGGCGGATGCGGTAGTCCATCGGGGCGCTGATAAACACGTCGAGCGTCTCCATGTCCCGGAGGATGTAGTCCGAGCAGCGGCCGATCAGCACGGCCGGTCCCTTCTCGGCGATTTCGCGGATGACGTCGCTCTGGATCTTGAACATGGCGTCGTCGCTGATGAAACTGTCGCCGGCGTGCGCGGAACGCCAGGGGGCGAAGAAACCGGAGAGCGAAAAGAGACTGCGCTTCTCGTCGCTGCGGGTGAAGAGTTCCTTCGAGAAGCCGCTTTCCTCGGCGGCGCGGGAGATCAGTTCGTTGTCATAGACGGGAATGCCGAGGCGTTTCCCGATCTGCTGGGCGATGATGCCGCCGCCGCTGCCGAACTGCCGTCCGATGGTGATGACCGTGTGATCCATAGGCTATTGGATAGTGCTGCCGAGCGAGGCGGGGGAGTCCCCGTCCCGCAGGGCGCCGAGTTTACGAAGCAGACCGATGGCGAGGATGCCGGTGATGACGGCGGCCACCGTGTCGGAAATGGGGAAGCTGTACCAGACGCCGTCCACCGAACCGCCGAGGATTTCCGGCAGGAAGTAGATGCACGGCAGCAGGAACAGGAGCTGGCGCGACAGGGACAGGAAGATGGATTTCCCGACCATGCCGAGGCACTGGAAGAGGTTAGTCGTGACCATCTGGAAACCGACGATGGGAAAGACGATATTCATCGTCCGGAGACCGTGCGCGGACATGTCCCGCAGCTCCGGGCTGGAGGTGAAGATGCCGGCGACGAGCGAGGGCATGAACACGGACACGACAAAACCGAAGCACATGACGACGGTCGCCCACATCGCCGTGCGGAGATAGACCTGCCGCACGCGGGAGTAGAGGCGGGCGCCGTAGTTGTAGCCGGCGATCGGCTGCATGCCCTGGTTGAAGCCCATCGTCACCATGACGAAGAGGAAGCTGATGCGGTTCACGATGCCGTATGCGGCGATGGCCTGGTCGGAACCGTATTTGCCGAGCTGCTTGTTGATGAGGATGACGATGAGGCAGCTGGCGAGGTTCATCAGGAAGGGGCCCATGCCGATGGCGAGGGAGTCCTTGGCGATGCGCCAGTCGAGCCGGAAAGGCTTTTCTTTGGTGAAATGGAGCAGCTTCTCCGGGTTGAAGAAGTACTTCATCACATAGATGACGGCGAGTAGCTGGCAGAGGACCGTTGCGAGGGCCGCACCGCGGATGCCCATGCCCAGCGGGTAGATGAACAGGTAGTCCAGCACGGCGTTGGACGTGACCGTGAACAGGGTCAGCTTCATCGCGAGGTTGGGGTTGCCCTCGGCCCGGATGACGCTGTTGAGGCCGAAGTACAGGTGCGTGAAGACATTGCCGATGGCGATGACCGTCATGTAGTCGCGGGCATAGGGGAGGACCGTTTCGCTGGCGCCGAAAAGGCGGAGGACCGGGTCCATGAAAAGGAGGGTGAACAGCGTGAAGAGGAGGCTGATGACAACGTTGAGGGTCAGCTCGTTGGCGAGGACGCGGTTCGCCGAGGCGTAGTTCTTCTGCCCGAGCAGCACCGAGATCATCGTCGAGGCGCCGACGCCGACCAGCGTGCCGAGGGCCGTGGAGATGTTCATCAGCGGGAAGCAGATCGTGACGCCGGCGATGGCGAGGCCGCCCGTCCCCGGGATATGGCCGAGGAAGGCGCTGTCGATCATGTTGTAGAGGGACGAGGCCGTCATCGCGATGATGGCGGGAATGGCGAAACGCCTGAGCAGGGTCTTGACGCTCAGGGTGCCGAGCTCGGTCGGGGCGCCTCCGGGGGTCATCCTACGGCTCCTCCACCATTTCGATGGTGAAACTCAGGGGCGTATAGGCGGGGATGCTGGAGCCGCTGCCGGAGGATCCGTAACCGAGGACGGAGCAGAAGGCGCTGATGGCCTTCTCGCCGGGGTTCATGTGCCAGAGGGCCATCTGGAATCCGTCGACGGCGTCGCTCTTGGTCGTGGTAATCTTGATGTCGTCGTAGCTCGCGCCCCAGTAGACGGGGATCGGGGCGTAGGTCTTGGACTTGTCGTAGATGCCGTAGAATTTGGCGGTGTCGGCGACGGTCGTGTCGAAGACCACGCCGTCGAGCCGGCGGCCGGTGTAATTGACATAGACGGTCGTGTCGGAGGGCATCTCCACGATGAACTCGGCCGGGCGGAGGCAGTGGTAGTAGAAACCGAAGCGGCTGCCGTCCACGGCGTTGT
The DNA here is from genome assembly GCA_902768665.1 of uncultured Bacteroidia bacterium. GTDB lineage: Bacteria > Bacteroidota > Bacteroidia > Bacteroidales > UBA932 > Cryptobacteroides. The sequence goes on from CACXMA010000004.1 coordinate 32,394, forward strand.
AGAAGGTGGAATCGACGTTGCCCATGTAGCGGGCGGAGAATTCCTTGAGCCGCTCGACCTGATAGTCCAGGATGTTGTCAGACTGGTAGTCCAGACGGATGTCCATGACCGTGTGGTCGGCACCGCTGGAGAGCGTCCAGGAGGGGAGAAGAGCCTTGCGGAAGCCGCCGGTGCGCATCCCGTCCAGGACGGCGCCGTAGCCGTCGGGAAGGGCGCCGCTGCCGACGTACCAGATGCTGGGACCGTAGTTGCCGGTGCGGGTCCAGGAACCGAGCTGCCGGGCGAGGGCCTCGTCATTGGTGGATGTGACGTTGCCGCTGAGATCCCGGCTCGTCACGGAGACATAGGCGATGCCTTTTCCTTCAAGGTCCCACAGGTCGCCGGTGCCGGGCGTTTCCTCGAGGATCCAGATGTCCCCGTCCGTTTTTTCGGCGGAGGGGTAATTGACGCTGATCCAGGCGTTTACGCGGCGCTCGGCCGCAGCAGTGGTGTCCTCGGACGCTTCCTTGGCGCACGCGGCGGTCAGGATGGCTCCGAGGAGCAGAATATATCTCGTGCTTTTTTTCATAATCTGTCAGTCGTTCGAAATGCTGGATACCCAGATGTGGTAAACCAGGCCCGAATTAGCAGGAATCGTGCCATGGATGCGGTCCCCGAAGCCGTATTTTCCGGAAAAGAGGATGTAGCACTCCTGGCCGTCCCGCACGCCCGCCAGGCCGTTGCGAAGGCCCTCGACATAGCCGGCCTCGTCGAGCTTGGCGGTGATGATGTCGAAGGCGCTCTCGTCGCTGAGGGTCCACGAGGAGCCGGCGACCTCGGCGTTGTTCGTCGCGATGAGGTTCGAGGCCGAGATCGGGGAGGAGGTCAGGCGGTAGAGCGCATAGTAATAGGATACCACGCCGTCGGTGGCCAGCGAGTCCGTGCCCTCGCCCCTCACGGTGACGAGGCGGACCGAGCCCTTGTTGTAGACGGCGTAGGTGCCCTCGGTCTTGAGCTGGCCGGTGACGAAGTTGTCGATCATGGTCTCCTGCTTGTCATAGTTTGCCTGCACCTGCTGTTTCGTGCAGGAGAGGCAGGCCGAAAGGGCCGCGAGCGATATGAGCAGCAGGCTACTTCTCATGCGAGGAATTTTTCGAGGCTGGAAAGGACATAGGCTTCCGCCTCTTCGGGGACGGCGATGTCCCGGGGGTAATAGAGCCGGCCGCCGGAAGCGAGCTCGTGGCCGCCGCCGTGGAAGAACTCCCGGGCGTAGTCGGCGGCGCTGATGCCGCGCTTGGAACGGACGGAAATATGGAAATTGCCGTCTTCGGCGTATTCTTTCAGGAAGATGGAGATGCGGACGCGGCGGATCGCCAGGGGCATGTTGACGATGCCCTCGCTCTCGCCTTCGCGGAGGCGGAAGCGGCGGTATTCGTCGGCGGTCAGGATCATGATGGCGGCGCCGCTGTCGGTGATGCGGAGTTTCTCGCCGAGCAGGTAGCCGATCAGGCGGATGCGGTTCTCCCGGTAGCTGTTGTAGAGGTGCGACAGGACGGATTCGCGGTCCGTCCCCGCGGCGAGAAGGGCCGAGGCCATCTCGAAGGTCGACGGGAAGACGGAGTTGGCGAAGTTGTTGGTGTCGGTCGTCATGCCGGCCAGAAGGGCCGTCCGGGCCACTTCCGGCAGCTTTCCGGCGTCTCCGGCGATGTCCTTCATCTGCAGGAGAATCCAGAAAAGGTGCTCGCAGGTCGAGGAGATGTCGGGCGTCGAGAAAACGAGACCGAAGGCGTCGCGGTCGGGGCCGAGGTGGTGGTCGATGAGGACTTTCCGGGCGGATGAGGCGGAGAGGATGTCCTGGAGGCCTTCCGTGCGGTTGAAGGCGTTGCAGTCCAGGCAGATGACAAGGTCTGTCCGGGCGATGTGCGCCTCGGCCTGCTCCGGGCTCTTGCTGTAGCACAGAACGGGCGTGTCCGCGGCGATGAAGGCGATGTCTTCGGAATAGGGATTGGGGAGAATCACGACGGCGTCCTTTCCGCGGCGCTCCCGCAGGTAGCGGCACAGCGCGACGGTGCTCCCGAGGGCGTCACCGTCGGGGAAGGTGTGGGCGGTCAGGGTCACGGTGCCGGCGGCATCGATCCACTGGTCCAGCAGGGCGCAGATATGAAGGTCCGGGCAATCCATAGAAAGATTTTTTCCGGGGCAAATTTACAAAAATTATTGCATTTCATAAATGATTTTTCTAACTTTGTCCACTGTATTTTCCCGTAATGGGCAAAGCCGATAATAACAAAACAACCACTATAATGAACAAACCTGTCAAAATTATCCTCGAGGTCCTTCTCCTTGCCGGCGCCTGCTATCTGGGCTACCGCGCCGTCGCCAATGTCAAGGGCACGATCGATTTCGGTACCGAGCGCGAGGCCCGCGAGGCTGTCGCCATCCAGCGCCTCAGCGACATCCGTGAGCTTGAGAAGGCGTATTACAACCGCTACGGCGTCTATCAGGACACCTTCGCCGTCCTGAAGGATTTCTATCTGAACCAGAGCATCGCCACGATGTACGAGAACGGTTCCCTGACCGATACGGTTGCCACCGAGATGACCGACAAGATCAAGCAGGAGATCCTCAAGAAGTACGAGCGCCAGAAAGTCAAATTCGGCAAGACTGAGCTCGAGCGCAAGAACGACTCCCTCAATATCAGCCTCTACCGCGACTACTATCTGACCGATACGATCAAGTACAAGGACCTCCAGTTCAAGGTCCCGATCATGCAGCCCGTCCACACGCAGCTCTTTACCGACCGCAAGGACTTCGTCATCGACTCCCTCGAGTTCGTCCCGTTCTCCGGCGGCAAGAAGATCAGCTACTGGGCTCACGTCGAGGACGATGAGACGGGTAGCAGCGTTCCGGTCTATGAGGTGAAGATCCCGTATGAGGACCTCCTCACCGGTCTGGACGACAACGAAATCCGCGCCTGGTGCAAGGACCGCCTCAAATTCGACCACGACCGTCCGAAGAGCGGTATCGTGGACCCGAACGACACCCTCCACGCCCGCGACCAGCGCACCGGTCTGCAGATCGGCGGCGACTTCGAGTTCAACAACGGAAACGGTAACTGGAAGTAATCCCGCTGCCCATGTCGCCGGACATCCAGAGCAACAACAGGATATCCATTCAAGTCTCCTTGAGTGGATATTCTTTTAAGGTGCTGGCCCCTGACGGCGCCGTGGTCTCGGCGTCGGCGGACTGGCTCGGTCCCGGCACGGTCTTCACGACGCCGGAGCTGCAGCGCCGCTACGCCGGGGCGGAGATCGCCCTGATGACCCCGAAGTTCGCTCTCGTGCCGTCGGCCTTCCTGCTGCCGGGCGAGGAACGGGAGGCGCTGGCGGATGTTTGCGACCTGGCCCCCGGCGACGAGGTCCGCGTCTGCGATGTCCCGCAGTTCGGCGCCAGGCTCGTCTATTCCCTCTCGGTAGGGGAGACGCTCTCGAAGGTCATCGCCCAGAGCCTCTCGGCGGCCGAGGTGCTTCCGGAGATCTGGTACCTGCTGCGCGCACTCGCTGATGTGCCGGAGTACAACCGCATCGTTGCCTCGCACGCCGACGGCCGGCTCTATCTCGCCATCGCCCAGGGCAAGACACTCCTGCTGGCCAATTCCTACCCGGCCCCCGATTTCACGACGGCCGAGTATTATATCTTCCTCGCCGTCAAGCGGCTGCAGATTAACCCCGAGGCATCGGCGGTGTGGTTCCGTACGCCCCTCGGGCCGGCCGAGGAAATGTCCCTTTACCGCTATTTCAAAGCCGTCGGCACGCTATGAGAATCATCGGCGGCACCCTCCGCGGCAGGACGATTCTCCCGCCGCCCGGCTACAAGGCGCGTCCGACGACGGACTTCGCCCGGGAGGGGCTGTTCAACGTCCTCGACAACGAATACGAGTTCGAGGACCTCAAGGTGCTGGACCTGTTCGGCGGCACGGGCGCGATTTCCTTTGAATTCGCTTCCCGCGGCGCCTCCCGGGTCTACTGTGTCGAGATGGCCCGCGAGAACGCCACGTTCATCAAGCGCGAGGCGGAGCGTCTCGGGCTCCGGAATGTGACGATGGTCCGGGACAACGTCTTCGACTTCCTCGGCATCTGCCGGGAGCGGTTCGATATCATTTTCGCGGATCCGCCGTATGCGCTCGAGGGGCTGGATACCCTGCCCGACCGTGTGCTGGAGGCCGGCATCCTTTATCCCGATCGATATTTTATCCTGGAGCACCCCGGGACCTATTCCTTCAAGGAGCATCCGCACTTTGTCAAGGAGAAAGTCTACGGGAAGGTCCATTTCAGTTTTTTTAGCGTATGAAGACCCGATTGCTGACCCTGATGCTGCTGCTCTTTGCAGCGGCCCCTGTCCTTCGTGCCCAGTATGTCCCGGACTGGGAGCCCGGCGACCTCAAGAAGAAAGGCACCAAGATCGCCGTTGCCGGTGAGAAACTCGACAAGGCCTCGACCCTGATGCTCCTTGACGAGGTCGGGGGCGAAGAAATGGTCGCTAAGTGGAAGCGGGACAAGAGCATCCGCACGGCCGGTATCTGGACGATGGCCGGCGGCTTTACCACCATGGCCGTGGGGGCCTGCTTCGGCGGCGTCTACATCCTGGCCGGGATTGTCGGTACCATCTTCGTGGCGCCCTTCGGCAAGGAAGCCGTTGACAGTCTCTGGGAGGATGTCGGCGGCAAGGCAGCCGTCGGCTCCGCCGTCAGTGCCGCCGGTCTGGCCGTGGGGGTCGGCGGTATCGTGCTCTACGTAGTAGGGAACCGCCACATGAAAAAGATCGTGAAGCATTGCAACGAAGTCGGCCGGCCGCAGCAGGCTGAGATCGTCTTCGGCCCCGTCGCGAATGACCGCCTCGGCATTGCCTTCCGCTTCTAGTAATCTTCTCTTTTGAGGACAGCTCTATTTCACCGCTCCGGCGAAAAAGAGATTGAGCAGCGGGCGGCGCGGGGCGTTGGTCGTGAGCGTGACGACGAGAAGATTTTCGCCGGACGGCTCGCCCGCGGTGTCGTAGCGGACATGGAGACGGGCTTCTCCTCCCGCCGGGACCGGTTTCTCGATGCCGCTGCAGCGGGCGCCGCTCTTGTCGGCGTCGACGGCGTGCAGCACCAGCTCCCGTTTCCCCGTATTCCTTATTATATAATCATGTTCTACGACCGTTCCGGCCGCGACGACACCGAAGTCCACCGTGGACTCGTCCACGTCCGGGAAGGCCGCCTCCGCCTTGTCGAGGTCGCTCCAGGAGGAGAAATCCTCCATCGTATAGCCGAAGACGCGGATCTTGCCGCCTCCGGTGATGTCGGCCTCATACCACTGCTTTCCCCAACGCTCACGCGAAGAGACCACGCCGGCGCGAAGGGTAGCCGTCCGCCTCGGCGGGATGGGGCTCGGACTGACCGATAAAAAAAGTCCCTCGGAAACGGTTCCGAAGGAGACTTCCAGAGGGGTATCGGAAAGGTTCGCCACCAGCATCTCGTCCGAGCGCGTCTGCCCCTGCAGGATATTTCCCACGTGCATCTCCGTATCCCGGAGCCCGAGGCGGCCGCCGGCGGCCCGTATCGGGTAGGCCTCCGCAAGCGGTACGGCCTTTTCCCGTACGACGCCCCGCAGGTGGAGGATGACCGGTTTCTTGATGCCGGAGACATAGACGGTCAGCGTCTTGTCGAAGGGGAAGGCGCCGTCCTTGTTGTCGAAGGTGGCGGTGATGGTCCCGCTCTGGCCCTGACGGATCGGGGCCTTGGTCCAGCTCACATCCGTGCAGCCGCAGGAGGAGACGACCTCATAGATGGCGATGGGCTTCTCGCCCTCGTTCGTTACCGTGAAGGAGCAGGTCTGCGGCCCGTCGGTCGTGAGGATGTCCCCGAAATTGTGGACCACCTTGTCGAAGACTACGTCCCCGAAGCGTTCCCCGCCGTCCGCCGCCTCCGCAGGGGCGGGCTCTGCCACAGTGGCAGTCGCGTCAGATGCCGCAGGCTCAGCCGCTTCCGCGGCCGCACGGGCATTGGAACGGGTGCAGGCCACACTGAGGGCGGCCAGGGCCAGGAGGGGAAGAAGGGTACGTGTCATGACAATTCTTTTTGGCATATTCTCTGCAAAGTTAACGCAGCGACTTTGAAATTCAAATTAAATCCGCTATTTTTGCGTCAATAATTTGAACTTACAACACAACAATAAAACTTTACTACTATGGCTCACAAGATTAATCCCGATCTCTGCGTTGCTTGCGGTACCTGCCAGGGCGAGTGCCCCGTCGGCGCTATCAAGGAAGGCGACGTTTACACGATTGACCCGGACACCTGCCTCGACTGCGGCTCCTGCGCTGCCGTGTGCCCCTCCGGTGCTATCGAAGCAGAGTAATTCAGACAAGGACAAAGAAGGCCCGTCTCTTCACAGAGGCGGGTTTTTGCGTATCTATAATCGAAAAAACTTGGAAATCAGGGAAATAGTTGCTATATTTGCAGTCCTTTTTGGGCCTTTGGGGTGCTGAAAAGGGCTTAAATTATTTATTATCAATATATTACAAAATGATTAAACAGTACGAGACCGTTTTCATTGCAACTCCCGTTTTGTCTGATGTCCAGATGAAGGAAGCGGTTGCCAAGTACACGCAGCTCATCCGCGACAACGGTGGCGAAATCGTGTACGAAGAGGATTGGGGCCTGCGCCAGCTCGCTTATCCGATCCAGCACAAGACCACAGGTTTTTATTATCTGATCGAATTCAAGGCTGACCCTACGTTCGTCGATGTTCTTGAGACCCAGTACCACCGTGACGAGCGGATCATCCGCTTCCTCACCGTCGCCCTGGACAAGGACGCCATCGCATATGCCGAGAAGCGTCGCGCCGGCAAGGCCGCAAAGGCTGCCGCCGCCGAGGCTCCGAAGGCCGAAGAACCCGCTAACGAATAAGGAGGAATCATTATGGCAAACGAAAACAACGAAATCCGTTACCTGAACCCGCCGGCAGTGGAGGTCAGAAAGAAGAAATACTGCCGCTTCAAAAAGGCTGGCATCAAGTATGTCGATTACAAGGATCCTGAGTTCCTCAAGAAGTTCCTCAACGAGCAGGGTAAGATTCTCCCTCGCCGCATCACCGGTACTTCCCTGAAGTTCCAGCGCAAGGTCGCCCAGGCCATCAAGCGTGCCCGTTCCCTTGCTCTGCTTCCGTATGTTACTGACCTTCTTAAATAATCTGCCTTATGGAAATTTTGCTTAAGAAAGACGTCGAGAATCTCGGCAACGCCGGTGAGCTCGTCAATGTTAAGGCTGGTTATGCCCTCAACTACCTCGTCCCTCAGGGATTTGCCGTGGTAGCTACCGAGTCCGTCAAGAAGCAGCACGCGGAGACCGTCCGTCAGCGCGCACACAAGGAGGCCAAGCTCGTCGCTGACGCCGAGGCCCTCGCCGCGAAGATTGGTGCTACGCCCGTCACCGTGACCGTCAAGGTCAGCGAGAGCGGCAAGATCTACGGTTCCGTCACGACCGCTCAGGTCGCTGAGGCGCTCGCCGCCGCCGGCATCGAGATCGACAAGAAGAACATCACCCTCGCCGAGGAGATCAAGGAGGCCGGTTCCTACACCGCCGCCGTCAAGGTCTACAAGGCCGTCAAGGCGAACGTCGCCGTGACTGTCGTGGCTGAGTAAGAGACTTCTTCACACAGAGAAAAAAATCCTGACCGTCTCCGGTCAGGATTTTTCTTTATTCTTTTTTGTCCCCGGCGGGCTTTTCCGGCTCGTCGCCGTGGGAGTCTTTGTATTTGTAGCGGCGGATTTTCTGCGTCGCCGTCTTCTCGAAGGGATCCTTCATGGCGTCGACTTCCTGGATCTTGGAGCCCTTGCTGACGCGCTTGTTGACGAATTCCATGACGGAGGCCTTGGCGTTTTGAAGTCTGTCGAAGAAGCGGTCCTCGGTAGCCTGGTCCCAGTTGATATAGGTGTCGTCGAACTTCACGAGGGCGACGAGCTTGCCGTCCCGCTCCATCACGAGCGATTCGCTGACGCCGTCGAAGTCGTTGAGGACCTTTTCGATCTCTTCCGGGTAGATGTTCTCGCCGGTGGCGCCGATGATAGTATTGTTGAGGCGGCCGCGGATGTAGTAGTTGCCGTCCTTGTCGACGGCGGCGACGTCGTTGGTGTGGAACCAGCCGTCGTCGTCGAGGACCTTGAGCGTCCTTTCCGGATCGAGGTAGTAACCGATCATGACGTTGGCGCCGCGGGCGAGGATCTCGCCTTCACCGGTCTTGGGGTCCGGGTTGCCGAGCTTGACCTCCACGCCGTAGGAGGGGATGCCGATGGAACCGACGCGGGTGCGTCCGACCATGGCGTTGCACACGAGCGGGGCACATTCGGTCAGTCCGTAGCCGATGGCATAGGGGAAGTGCGCTTTCTGCAGGAATGCTTCGACGGTAGGGTCCAGCTTGGAACCACCAACGCCGAAGAACTTGAGCCGTCCGCCGAAAGTCCGTTTGAGGCGTTTTCCGACCAGATAGTGCAGCAGGCGCGGGGTCTTGTCCCGCATCCACGAAAGGACGCGGCTGCCCTGGATCGTCGGCAGGATGCTGTTTTTGTAGACTTTCTCGATGATGAGCGGGACCGTGCAGATAATGGTCGGACGCAGCTGCTTCATCACGCCGAGAAGCACTGTCACGGTCGGGGGACGCATGATGTAGGTCACGCAGCCGCCGACGAGCACGGGATAGAGGCAGCCGAGGGCCATCTCGTAGGTGTGCGCCATCGGAAGGATCGACAGCCAGCGATCGTCCTTGTCGGCCGGCTGGGCATAGAAGGCGGCGATGACGTTGGCCGAAAGGTTGCGGTGGCTCAGCATGACGCCCTTGGCGGCGCCGGTCGTGCCGGAGGTGTAGATGATCGTCGCCAGGTCGTCGGGGGCCGGTTCCTTGGTCCAGCCGTCGCAGCGGAAGGCGCGGCTGTCCTTCTGGATGAAATCGAGCGTCTCGATGTCGATGACCAGACGGAGTTTCTTGCGGGCCTGGTCGCTGACCTTGCCCAGGAGGCGCTTGGAGACGAAGATGACCTTGCTCTCGGAGTGGGAGAGGATGTTGCTGACCTCGCTCTCGGAGGAGTCGGGGAGGATCGGGATGGCGACCCGGCCGAACGCCGTCGTGGCGAAGAAGGCGACCGTCCAGTTCGGCATGTTCTGCGCGAGGATGGCAACCTTGTCTCCGGCGCTGATGCCGTAGCGGGACAGGCGGACCGACAGGGCGTCGACCGTTTCCTTGAAACTTTTGTAAGTATATCCGCCCGTGCCGTCGGAGAAACGGTTCATCTGACGGTCGTAGTAGCGGGAGGTGCCGTATTCGTAGAGCCGTTGGAGGGTCGTTACATAGCTGTCCCTGCGACGGTAGCGGCGGTGAAGCTTGTAGGGGCTCTTCATGGGTCCTAATGGGTTATATATCCTTCCGGGTTCCTGCCCTTCAGGTGGAGGGTTTCATAGTGGGCCTGGAGACGCTGGAGGTCGGCCTTAGGGTCGTCCGTGAGCTCGAAGCGCTCACCGATGCCGACGTGCTTGGTGCCCCAGTCATAATAGCCGGCGTAAACGGGTACGCCTGTCTCCCGCGCGATGAGGTGGAACCCCGCCTTCCAGCGTTTGACGGGCTTGCGGGTGCCTTCGGGGGCGATGGCGAGGTGGAATTGCTCGGCCTTGTTCATCTCCTCGATCAGGCTCTTGACAAGGGCTGCGGAATTGCTCCGGTCCACGGGGATGCAGCCGACGCGGCGCAGGAACCAGCCCACCGGGAAAAAGAAAAACTCCTTCTTGATCATCACGTGGGCTACGCCGTCGAGGGAGGTGTAGAAAAGGTAGGCGATGATGAAGTCCTTGAATGAAGTGTGCGGAACGCCGAGGACGATGGCGCGCTTCTCCGGGATCAGTCCGGAGTCGCAGGTCCAGCCCTTTTTCCGCAGCAGCCACGCGCAGAAGCGGGCTTTCCGGGAGAGTTTCTGCTTCTTCTGCTGTTCCATATGCTTTCGTTTAAAAATCGACGTCTTCCAGCTCGGCCTCGCTGCGGAGGTTCTCGCGGATGAAGTTCTGGCGCTCAATCGTGTTGTCGCCCATATAGAATTCCATGATCTGGGAGATGGACTCCTCGTCGGAGAGGGAGACCGGGTCGAGCCGCATGTGCTCGCCGATGAAATCGACGAACTCGTTGGAGGAAATCTCGCCGAGACCTTTGAACCGGGTGATTTCCGGCTTGCCCTTGATCTTGCCGAGCGCCTTTTCCTTTTCCTCGACGCTGTAGCAGTAGCAGGTCTCCTGCTTGGTGCGGATGCGGAACAGGGGAGTCTGCAGGATATGGACATGACCACGGCGGATGAGGTCGGGGTAGTATTTCATGAAGAAGGTCAGCACGAGCATGCGGATATGCATGCCGTCGTCATCGGCATCGGTCGCGACGATGATGTTGTTGTAGCGGAGTCCTTCGATGTCGTCCTCGAGGCCCAGCGCTGAGACGAGCAGGCTCAGCTCCTCGTTCTCGGCGACCTTCTTGCGGCTTTCCTTGAAGCAGTTGATCGGCTTGCCGCGGAGGGAGAAGACGGCCTGGGTGTTGGCGTTGCGCACCTTGGTGATGGTACCGCTTGCGGAGTCGCCCTCGGTGATGAAGATGCTGGTGCGGTACTTGTCGTCCTCGCGGTCCTTGGGGAACTTGTCCGTATAGTGGTAGCGGCAGTCGCGCAGCTTGCGGTTGTAGACGGAGGCCTTCTTGTTGCGCTCGCGGGTCTTTTTCTGCACGCCGGCGATCTCCTCGCGTTCGGCCTGGGAGGCCTTGATCTTCTCCTCGATGGCCGGGACGATGTCCATGTGCTTGTGGAGATAGTTGTCGAGGTTCTTGGCGACGAACTCGTTGATGAAGCTGCGCACGGTGGGGCCCCGCTCGATGATGGCGGAACCGTCCTCGGCGCGCCTCGGGGAGCCGTCGGGGTTCTTGACCTGCTTCTCCCACATATAGGTCGAGCCGAGCTTGATCTTGGCCTGGCTCTCGAAGATGGGTTCCTGGATCTGCACGGCGATGGCGCCGACGATGCCCTGGCGGACGTCTTCGGGCTTGTAGTCCTTCTTGAAGAAGTCCTTGAGGGTCTTGGCGATGGCCTCTCGGTAGGCGGCCAGGTGCGTGCCGCCGTCGCGGGTGTTCTGCCCGTTGACGAAGGAGGCGATGTTCTCACCGTAGGCGTTGCCGTGGGTCAGGACGATCTCGATGTCCTCGCCCTCGATGTGGATCAGCGGATAGAGCGGCGTCTCGGACATGTTCTCGCTGACGAGGTCCAGCAAGCCGTTCTCGCTCTTGTAGGGCGTGCCGTTGAGCACCAGCGTCAGGCCCTTCTTGAGGTAGGAGTAGTTCTTGACCATCGTCTCGACGTAATCCATCCGGAAATGGAAGTCGCCGAACATCTGGTAGTCGGGCTTGAAGTGGATGAGGGTGCCGTCCTTCTCGGTGGAAGGGGTGATGGACTGCTCCTGGAGCTCGCCGCGGGAGAAGCGGGCGAACGAGCACTGTCCCTCGCGGAAGGAGCGGACCTCGAAGACGGAGGAGAGGGCGTTGACGGCCTTGGTGCCGACACCGTTCATACCGACCGATTTCTTGAAGTTGCGGTCGTCGAACTTGCCGCCGGTGTTGAGCTTGGACGTCGCGTCCACGACCTTGGTCAGCGGAATGCCGCGACCGTAGTCGCGGATCGTCACCTCGCCGTCTTCGGTGATGGTGATGTTGACGCGGTTGCCGTAGCCCATCGAGAACTCGTCGATGGAGTTGTCGATGATTTCCTTCAGCAGGACGTAGATGCCGTCGGCCTGGTCGTCGCCGTTGCCGAGACGGCCGATATACATACCCACCCTCCGGCGGATGTGTTCGTTATCCTCCAGGGTGATGATGGAATCGTCGGTGTAGGTGTTCTGTGTCTTCTTCTCCTCAGCCATATAGACTTATATATTAACTTGCAAATATAAGAAAAAACGGAGAGAATGACAACAGCCGTGTCGTACGGGAAGTTAGTCCCAGTCGTTGATGGTGTTCCGGATATCTTCCATCTGCCCCTTGGCCGGGACCCAGATGGAGAGGGTTACGAGATTTGAACTGAAAGCGTCTTCGTCGAGCCAGAGGGCCGCTTCGCCTTCAAGGCCGTCAGTGCGGCGAGGAAGGGAAAGAGGATTCTTTTCATGACGGTATGGTATAGATGGGATTATGCGTCTTTCCGGCTGCGGTGCCACCCGATGAAAAGGCCGAGGGAGAGAAGCGCCGCTGCGCAGCCGATGATGAGGTTCCAGTCCGCCGGGAGGTTGAAGCCGATGCGGGCGATGGCGATGTATGTTGCGCTGACCGCAGTCATGAACACGGCGGGGACAAGTCCGATCAGGAAGTACCAGCTGCCGCGGGGCTTGGAAACCGTCAGGTAGACGGTGATGGTCCAGAGCGCGAAGACGGCGAGGGTCTGGTTGGCCCAGCCGAAGTAGCTCCAGATCTTGCCGAAGCCGCCGGGCTCGGCGATGTTGTACCACAGCAGCAGACCGGCCAGGGCGAAGAGCGGGATGCTGACGACGAGGCGGTTGCGCATCGGTTTCTGCTCGTAGCGGAGGAAGTCGGCGATGATCAGGCGGGCGCTGCGGAAGGCCGTGTCGCCGCTGGTGATGGGCGCCGCCACGACACCGAGAAGGGCCAGGATGCCGCCGAAAACGCCGAGCCAGGACCCGGCCACGGACTTGACGATTTCGGGAGCGGACGTGTTGGCGGCACCGATTTCGGCAAGGCCGCCGTCGAAGAAGACCCAGGAGGAGACCGCCGCCCAGATGAGCGCGACGATGCCCTCGCAGATCATGGCACCATAGAAGACGGGGCGACCGAGCCGCTCGTTCTTGATGCAGCGGGCCATCAGCGGGCTCTGCGTGGCGTGGAAGCCGCTTACCGCGCCGCAGGCGATGGTGATGAACAGGCAGGGGAAGATCGGGGTGCCGCTGCCCTGGAGATTATGTCCGGCCTGCTCCCAGACCTCCGGAATGCCCGGCCATTTGGCGAAGAGGCAGGCGCCGAGGGCGACGGCCATGAACAGCAGCGAAATGGCGAAAAGCGGGTAGATCCGGCCGATGATCTTGTCTACCGGCAGGAGCGTCGCGACGATATAGTAAATAAGGATGACCCCGACCCAGAACATCTTCGAGCCGAAGACCGAGCCGCCGAACCAGCCCTCCGTCATGCCGCCGAGAATCTCCGCCGGCGAATAGACGAACACCGCGCCGACCATCAGCAGAAGCAGCACGCTGAAGGCCAGCATGACCTTTTTGGTGCCGCCGCCGAGATACTTGCCGACGATCTCCGGGAAGCCCACGCCGTCGTGGCGCACTGAGAGCATGCCCGTGAAATAGTCGTGCACCGCCCCGCCGAAGATGCAGCCGAAAACAATCCAGAGGTAGGACGCCGGACCGAACATCGCGCCCATGATGGCACCGAAGATCGGGCCCGTGCCGGCGATGTTCAGGAACTGGATCATGAACACCTTCCAGGTCGGAAGGGGGATGAAATCCACGCCGTCGGGGTGCGCGACGGCCGGGGTCGCCTTGCGGCTGTCGGCGCCGAAAACGCGCTCGACAAAGCTGCCGTAGAGGAAAAAGCCCAGCAGCAGGGCTGCCAGGGCGATGACAAAGGAAATCATATCTTTTTGCCTTTTTTAATCCAGTGGATATAGCCGTAGACGGCCGAGAGGGTGTAGGCGGCGTAGAGTACGGTCAGAAGCCGGCTCCCGAGGACCACGCAGAGGGCCGTCGTCAGCGTGTCGGCCACGATCCACAGCAGCCACTGCTGGGGGTAGGCCCGGGCCAGCCACCAGGTGCCGACGGCGCTCAGCAGAAAAACGACCGCGTCCAGCCACGGCGCCGGGTCGCCGCCGAGCCGCAGGACCCGGGCCAGCAGGGGAGTGCCGAGGACCAGAATGGCCGCCGAGGCCGCTGCAACGGGCCATGTCAGCTGCCGCAGATGGATCCCTTCGCCCTCGGATGCGTCGTCCCGCCTCCACTGGATGAGCCCCCAGACGGACATGCCGACATAGTATAGGTTGAGGCCCATCGAGGCCCAGGCGTGCTGCCAGCCGAAGGAAAACGCACAGGCCGCGCCGGTAAAGATGCCGATCACCCACATCGCATTCCGCTGCCCGATTTCGAGCAGGATATAGGCGATGCCGGTGACGAGGCAGATCCAGTCTATGAGCTCGATCCAGCTCATCTATAGCGGGCGAGGCACTTCAGCTCGTGGTCGGCCTTGATCTTGTCGATGATGGAGCAGACGAGGCGGAAGGTGCGGGAGTCCCTGGTGTAGTTGGCAGGGGAGATGAAGGACGCGCGGCCCTGGCGCTGGAGCTTCCGGGCGCTGGCGCGTTTGGCGGGGTTGGCGGGGTCGAAAACGGCCACCGTGTGCCCGCCGAACATGGAAACCACTTTCATTGACGGGACATCCGTCTCGCCGTCGCCGAAGTAGATCATGTTGGAGAAGGGGATGCGCTTGTTCTCCTCGGCCATGGATTCGTTGACGCGCTTGGCGTCGCGGGAGGAGAAGATGCCCTTCTGGATTTTGAACAGGTACTGGGTCTTGGCGGTGTAGTCCACGGCGATGCCGGGCCATTCCGCCTCGCCGGCCTCGTTGTAGATGTAGCTGCCGGCGAAGATGTGCTTGAACTCGCGGGCGATGGGGGAGCCTTCGATGATCTCCTTGAGGCCGGAGGAGTTGATGTAGTGTTCGATGATGACGCCTCTGTCGCGGCCGTAGCGGTTGACGTTCTGGAACCACTCCCGGACGCCTTCGTAGAGCTTGATGTCGGCGCCGAAGCGGCGGAAGTTCTCCCGGGTCAGGCGGATGCCGAGCTTTTCGGCCTCGTCCTTCATCAGCTTCATGTAGGCGAGGATGTTGGAGGCGTCCTGGCCGATGGCGATACCGTCGGACATTTTCCAGAATTCCTCGGGCGTGCGGCCGATGGCCTGGATGAACCCGAACTCCTGCATGTTGCCGGGGGAGAGGGTCCCGTCGAAGTCGTAAATGAGTGCTGCTATCGGTTTTCTTTTCATACGCTCTGGCTTAATCTGGCACAAAGTTACAAATAATTTGTATATTTGTCCTCTGGAACAATGTATTAAAACCAATGGAACATTATCTTTTGAGGCTCCAGAACGCGACCCGGAAGTATTGGGAAAAGGCCGCGCTCAATTCACTCGGCGGAGAATCCTTTACCTACGGACAGATGGCTACCCAGGTGGAGAAATTCCACCTCGCCTTCGAGGCCCTCGGCCTCAAAAAAGGTGACAAGATCGCCCTCTGCGCGCGCAACGGCGCCCGTTTCGGCATGGTCTACATGTCCGTCGTTACCTATGGAACCGTCATCGTCCCGATTCTCGCGGATTTCCTGCCGGAGAACGTCGTCCACCTGACGGACCATTCCGACGCCCTCATCCTTTTCACCAACCGGGACAAGTTCGAGAAGATGGACCCGAAAGGGATGCCGAAAGTGCGGCTGGTCATCGATGTCGATTCCTGGGGTGTGCTCTACGCCGCCGACAAGGAGACGGAGGCCGCCTACGGCACCATGGAGGCCCTTTTTGCGAAGAAATACCCCGGCGGTTTCGGCCCGGAGGACGTCAATTACCCGACCGACAACCTCGACGAACTTTCGACCATCAACTATACTTCCGGCTCGACGGGCGACCCGAAGGGCGTCATGCTGACCCATCGCAATTTCAACACCGTCGTCGATTATAGCCAGCGCCACATGCCCGCCGGCGACAAGATCGTTTCGATGCTTCCGATGGCCCACATGTACGGCCTCGTCATCGAGTTCATCTATCCGCTGTGCAACGGCACCGCCATCTACTGGCTCGGCAAGGCACCGACCCCGGCGACCCTGCTGAAGGCTTTCGCCGACGTCAAGCCCTATCTGCTCGTGACGGTTCCGCTGGTGATGGAGAAGATCTACAAGTCCAAGATCAAGCCCGCCGTGGACAAGCCTTCGGTGAAGTTCCTGATGCATGTCCCCGGTGTAAACAAGCTTATATTTAAGAAGATCCGCACCGGCCTCGAGCAGGCGTTCGGCGGGAAGGTCCGTGAGTTTATCATGGGCGGCGCCGCGCTCAACCCCGAAGTGGAAAAGATCCTCAGCAAGATCCATTTCCCGTATGTGGTGGGCTACGGCATGACGGAGGCCTGTCCGCTGCTGGCCTATGAGGGATGGCGCAAATTCGTCCCCGGCTCCTGCGGAAAGGCCCTGGATTGTGTCGAGGTGCGCATCGATTCCGCCGACCCTGTCAACACCGTCGGCGAGATCCAGGCCCGCGGCGACAGCATCATGATCGGCTACTACAAGAATCCGGACGCCACGAAAGCGGCCTTCACGGAGGACGGCTGGCTCCGCACCGGCGACCTCGGCGTCGTCGACAAAGAGGGCAACATCTTTATCCGCGGCCGCTCCAAGAACATGATTCTCAGCGCTTCCGGGCAGAATATCTATCCCGAGGAGGTTGAGGCCGTGGTGAACAATCAGCCCTATGTCGTCGAGTCGGTCGTCGTCGAGCGCGAAGGCAAACTCGTCGCCCTGGTCTACATCGACGCGAGCTACGTCGCCGACCCCGAGGAACTGGCCGAGCAGATCCGCATCGAGTCCAACAAGCACCTGCCTCCTTACAGCCTGATCTCCAAGGTCGAGCTCCAGCAGGAGCCCTTCGAGAAGACCCCGAAGATGTCCATCAAGCGCTTCCTGTATAAATAAGGTTTGATTAATACTGAATATTTTATACCTTTGCACCGGGTTTCCCGTAGGGAGCCCGGTTATTTGTATCACCAAACCCTTTTTTATGCGGTTTTATAATGAAGAAAATCCTGGTTGTATGCGCAGCAATGTTGATGCTGCCCTGCTTGCCTCTTCGCGCACAAGAGGCTGAGGACACCGGAACCGGTGTCAGTTTGTCCGTAATCCCGAGATTGGACATCACTCCCGAATTCAATGACGGATCGGGCGAATTTACATTCGGCTATTCTTCGCTATATACCCTTTTCGAAGGAAACATCACGGAAAACCTTTCGTTCAGTGTCATGAACCACTGGGCCTCGCTTTGGGGCACCGATCCTTTCGGTCAGGAAACGAAAGACCTCTACAACAAGACCTTCTGGCACAGCGACACCAACAACTGGCTCGACTGGGCTTATCTTACCTATGAGACCGGTGACTGGAGCTTTACCCTCGGTAAGGACGGTCTCCTTGTCGGCGGCATCGAGTTCGACGACTATGATTTCGAGGTCCATCCCGCCACGGCTACGACCCTCTGGAACGTCCTTCCCTCCTATCAGTGGGGCGGCAAGATCGGCTATGCCCTCGGCGAGCAGACCCTCCTCCTGCAGGTGACCGCTTCCCCTTACGGCGAGCGCCCGTTCTCCAGCGGCCTCTACAGCTTCGGCCTCGGCTGGAACGGCAGCGCCGGCAATTTCGAGTGGATCAACGCTTTCACCCTCATGCAGACCGGCATCGACGGCGAAAAGACGCAGCCTGTGCTGTCGCTCGGCGGCCGCTGGACCCCTTCCGATGCCCTGGAAGTGCGTCTGGACCTGTCCAACCGCGTCGGCGACTATGTCTTCCTCCTCTCAAAGGGTTTCATGGCTCATCCGACTGTCACCTGGTCGTTCTCCGAGAAATTTGACCTTGTCGGCACCTGCGTCTTCGAGGCGAACACCCGTCCCGACGACGCCGTCTATACCTGGATGCCCGGTGCGGCACTCCACTGGTATCCTTTCGGAGAGGACCGCAACCTCCGCGTCCATGCCACGGCCGCATACAACTCCACTTTCGAGTTGACCACCCTCAGCCTCGGCGTCCTGTACAACCTTAACCTTCTCTAAAAGATGAGCGAACACATCATTGAAGTGCAGCACCTCTCGAAGTCATTCGGCAACAAGAAGGTGCTGGAGGATATTTCATTCTATATCAAAAAAGGTGAGTTCATCACCTTCCTCGGCCCCTCCGGCTGCGGCAAGACGACCCTCCTGCGGATGATCGCCGGTTTCCTGCAGCCCGACGAGGGCACCATCCTCATGGACGGCAAGGACATCGCCGCCCTCCCGCCGCACAAGCGCGAGCTCAACACCGTGTTCCAGCGCTATGCCCTGTTCCCGCATCTCGACGTCTACGAGAACATCGCCTTCGGCCTCAAGCTCAAGGGCGTCCCCGAGAAGGAGATCGACCAGCGCGTCCGCAAGGTGCTCAAGCTTGTGGCCATGTCCGACTATGAGGACCGCGACATCGAGACCCTCTCCGGCGGCCAGCAGCAGCGTATCGCCATCGCCCGCGCCATTGTCAACCAGCCGAAGATCCTGCTGCTCGACGAGCCGCTCGCCGCGCTGGACCTCAAGATGCGCAAGGACATGCAGATCGAGCTCAAGGAGATGCACCGCAAGCTCGGCATCACCTTTATCTACGTCACCCACGACCAGGAAGAGGCGCTGACCCTGTCCGACACCATCGTCGTCATGAACGAAGGCCGGATCCAGCAGATCGGCACCCCGACCGACATCTACAACGAGCCCGTCAACTGCTTCGTGGCCGACTTCATCGGTGAGAGCAACATCCTCAAGGGCCAGATGATCCGCGACCGCCGCGTCGCCTTCATCAAGCACGAGTTCGACTGCGTCGACGAAGGCTTCGGCGAGGACGTCCCGGTCGACGTCGTCGTGCGTCCGGAGGACATCTATTTCACCACCGACCCCGCCAAGTGCCAGTTCAAGGCCAAGGTCAGCTCCTGCATCTTCAAGGGCGTCCACTACGAAATGTGGGTGGATACCGATTCGGGCTTCGAGCTGATGATCCAGGACTACGACCCTTATCCCGTCGGCAGCGAGGTGATGCTCTACATCGACCCGGATGACATCCAGGTCATGAAGAAGGAGCGCACGGCCAATGTCTTCGACGGTGTGGTCAAATCCGCGGAGGCGGTGACCATCTTCGGCGAGGACTTCCCGCTCGCAACCGATCTGGAGCCAGGCACGGAGGTGAGAGTCGAGGTCCCGTTCACGGGCATCGACCTGATGGACAACCTCGATGACGGCGTCGTCGACGGCGAGGTCCACTTCATCCTCTACATGGGCAACCACTACCACCTCCAGGTCCGCACCGAGAAGGGCGAATCCGTCTGGGTGGACACGAACGACATCTGGGACAAGGGCGACCTCGTCGGTATCGTCATCAAGCCCGGGACCGCAAAGATCACTCCGAAAAATGAGTAGGCTGATTTCCAAACGGAGCAACTGGAGCCTCCCTTACGCGATCTTCCTGATCTTTTTCGTCGCGCTGCCGCTGGTGCTGGTGGCGATGTACGCATTCCAGGACGCGGACGGGCGCTTCTCGCTCGAAGGTTTCGGGAAGTTCTTCCATGACCCCGATGCCCTGAAGACCTTCGCCGTCTCGCTGGAAGTTGCCATTGAGACGACGCTCCTGTGCATCCTGATCGGTTACCCGGCGGCCTGGATCCTTGCCAGCAAGAAGTACAACCGCAGCGCGGTGACCATCATTCTCTTCATCATGCCGATGTGGGTCAACGCCCTCATGCGCACCCTCGCCACGGCCCAGCTCTTCATGATGCTGGACGTGCCGCTGGGCAAGGGAACGCTCCTGTTCGGTATGGTCTACGATTTTCTCCCGTTCATGATCTATCCGATCTACAACGTCCTGTCGAAGATGGACAAGAGCTACGCGGAAGCGGCCCAGGACCTCGGCGCAAGCCCGGCCACGGTGTTCCGCAAGGTGACCCTGCCCCTGTCGATGCCCGGCGTGTGGAGCGGCATCCTGATGGTGTTCATGCCGACGGTCTCGACCTTCGCCATCTCCGAATTCCTCACGAACAACAAGTTCAAGCTCTTCGGTACCATCATCCAGGACAATATCAACAACGGTATGTGGAACTACGGCGCCGTCCTGTCCCTGATCATGCTCGTGATCATCGGCATCACCACGCTCCTGTCCAAGGACAAGGGCGCTTCGGCGGAGGAAGGTTTAATATAGAAGGAAGGAAAGATGAAAAAGTTTTTGGCCAAATCCTATATCTGGATCCTCCTCGTCGTGATGTACGCCCCGCTGGTGTTCATCGCCATCTTCTCCTTCACGGAAAGCCGCGTGCTCGGCGAGTGGTCCGGTTTCTCCACCAGCCTCTACGGCAACCTGCTCGGCGGCCGGATGGAGGGTGCCTCCTCGCTGGTTGACGCCGTCCGCAACACGATCGTCATCGCGGTGGTCGCCGCCACGGTCGCGACCCTTCTCGGGACGCTGGCCGCCGTCGGCATCCACAACATGCGCGGCCGCAAGCGGGATGCGCTGACCTTCCTCAACAATGTCCCGATGGTCAATCCGGACATCATCACCGGTGTGTCGCTCTTCCTGCTGTTCGTCTTCCTCGGCGTCGCGCAGGGCTACACGTCCGTGATTCTCGCGCACATCACCTTCTGCACCCCTTACGTGGTGCTGAGCGTGCTGCCGAAGCTCCAGCAGATGAATCCGAACATCTACGAGGCGGCCCTCGACCTCGGCGCAACGCCCGGCCAGGCCTTCCGCAAGGTGCTCGTCCCGGTGCTCAAGCCGGGCATGATCTCCGGATTCATCCTCGCCTTCACGATGTCTCTCGACGACTTCGCCGTGACCTTCTTCACCCGCGGTACGGAAGGCCTGGAGACGCTCTCTACCTACATCTACGCCGACGCGCGCAAGGGCGGTCTGACCCCCGAGCTGCGTCCGCTGATGACCCTGATTTTCCTGATCGTACTGGTCCTTCTCTTTGTCATCAACGTCCGTCAGGGACGCCTGGCAAAGAAAAACGGTGCCTCCAAAGAACTGTAGCCCTATGAAGAAGTTTGTATTCGCCCTTATCGGAGCCGCGCTGCTTCTGCAGGGCTGCGGCCGTCCCCGCGAGCAGGTGCTCAAGGTCTACAACTGGTCCGACTACATCGACGAGTCGGTGATCGAGGATTTCGAGGCTTGGTATGAGGAGCAGACCGGCGAGCCTGTCAAGGTCATCTACCAGACCTTCGACATCAACGAGACCATGCTCTCGAAGATCAAGATGGGCAAGGAAGACTTCGACGTCGTCTGCCCGTCCGACTATATCATCGAGCAGATGCTGCAGGAGGACCTGCTGATTCCGCTCGAGATCGATGAGACTTTCCCGGACAGCCTCAACTATGTCAGCCAGTACCTTTCCCCGTACATCCGCTCGATGTTCGACAAGTTCGAAGGCGGCGGCAAGAACGCCAACGACTATGCCGTGAGCTATATGTGGGGCACGACCGGTATCCTTTATAATGCCCATTATGTCTCTGACGAGGAGGCTGCCAGCTGGGATGTCATCCGCAACCCCAAGTTCCGCAACCGCATCTTCATCAAGGACTCCGCCCGCGACGTCTATTCGCAGATCATCCTGAAGGTCAAGGAAGAGGAACTCTCCGCCATCGAGGATCCGGCTGCCCGCCAGGCCGCGATGGACAGCCTGATGAACTACACGTCCGACGCCGACCTGGAGGCCGTGGCCGCTTACCTTCGCGAGGTCAAGCAGTATGTCGCCGGCTGGGAGGCCGATTTCGGCAAGGACCAGATGGTCCAGGAAATCGGCTGGATCGACCTGACCTGGAGCGGTGACGCCGTCTGGGCCATCGAGGAGGCCGCCGAGGCCAATCCCCGCGTCGATCTCCGCTGGGCCCTCCCCGAGGAAGGCTTCACCGTCTGGTTCGACGGCTGGGTGATTCCGAAGTACGCCAAGAACGTCAAGGCAGCCCGCTACTGGATCAACTTCATGAGCCGGCCCGACGTGGTCATCCGCAACGTGGATGCGACGGGATACGTTTCCTCCAGCGCCGCCCCCGAGGTGATGGAGTACTTCCGCCTCGATGTTGAGGAGGAAGAGGAGGAGGAAGAGGATTCCACGGACGAGCCGTGGAATGACGAAGGGGAAGAGACCCCCGTTGAGGTCGGGGATGGCGATGATGTCATTCCGAGCGAAGCCGAGGAATCTGAAGAAGAAGAGGAGGAATACGAGTATATCGACGTGTCGTATTTCTTCACGCCGGCCGACACCGCCGTCGCCCTCGATCCGGTGCTCTATCCGCGCCGCGAGGACATCGAGCGTTCGACCCTCGAGCACTTCTGGGGCCCGAAGACGAAGGATCTCATCGAGATGTGGAGCCGTGTCAAGGGCGACAATGTCAGCCCGACGACCTGGATCGTCATCGGTCTCACGGCCCTTGTCTTCATCTTCTTCAAGGCCGCCGACCTCAGCCGCAAGGCCCGTCGCCGCCGCTTCTACCAAGAGCGCAACAAGAAGGCGTAATATAGTATACAAGGCGTTGAATGTAACTCATTGAATCGCCGTTAAATAAGCAAATTGCTCCCCTCTGAAAAAGAGGGGAGCAATTTGTCTAAAATAGTGCTAATGAGCCGATTACATTCAACGGGCTATTTCGCGTAACGGTCGCGGATGACTTTCTGGCTGCGCTCGATGAACGCGGCGAGGTCCTTGCCCTTCAGCATACCGTTGGCGAGCAGGGCCAGATCGGCGATCTGGTGCAGCAGGTCGTTGCCGCCGGCGAACGCCTCGATATCGGAGCGGTGGGCGGTCCTCACGGCCTCGCGGGCCTCACGGGCGGCCTTCTTCTCCTCCTCGGAAGCCTTCTCGTCGGCCTCGGGCGGAAGCTCGCCCTGCGGGGCTACCTGCGCGGCCTCGTCGGAGAGGATCTTCTCCACGAGCGGGTTGTCGAGGTTGACGGTGATGTTGTAGCTCGGCGGCATCTCGCCGTAGAAATTCATGCCGCCGCCGAGGGCTGACATGTCGCGGTAACGGCGCATGAACTCGTTCTGCGTCACCAGGATCGGGGCGGCCTCGCTGCCGAGCCTGTCGCCGGTGACATAGTAGTCGTTGCCCTTCGGCAGGACGGCCTTGAAGAGGTTCTCGAGGTCGTAGCGCTCGTCCTCCTTCATCTCGGGGGCCTTGTGGTCCTCCTTGGGGATGAGACGGTCGATGGCGTCGGAATCCACGCGGGCGAAACGGGTATCCGCCAGCTTCTGTTCCAGCAGGTTGACGAAGTGGGCGTCGAGCTCGCAGTCGAGGTGGAGGACGTCATAGCCCTTGTTCTTCGCGGCTTCGATGAAGCTGTACTGCTTCTCCGTGTCGGTGGCATAGAGGTAGACCAGCTTCTTGTCCTTGTCGGTCTGCACGGGCTCGACGGCCGTCTTGTACTCGTCGAGGCTGAAGTACTTGCCGTCGGTGTTCTTGAGGAGAACGAACTTCAGGGCGCGCTCGCAGAACTTCTCGTCGGAGAGCATGCCGTACTCGATGAAGAGTTTGAGGTTGTCCCACTTGCTGTTGAGCGCCTCGCGCTCGTTCTTGAAGATGTCCTCGAGCCGGTCCGCGACCTTCTTGGTGATGTAGGTTGAGATCTTCTTGACGTTGGCGTCGCTCTGAAGATAGCTGCGGGAGACGTTCAGCGGGATATCCGGGGAGTCGATGACGCCGTGCAGCAGCGTCAGGAAGTCCGGGACGATGTTGTCGACATGATCCGTGACGAACATCTGGTTGCAGTAGAGGGAGATCTTGTTGCGGTCGATGGCCATCCGTTCCTTGATCTTGGGGAAATAGAGGATGCCGGTGAGGTTGAACGGATAGTCGACGTTGAGGTGGATCCAGAAGAGCGGATCCTCGTTCATCGGATAGAGGGCCTTGTAGAAGGAGAGGTACTCCTCGTCCTTGATCTCGGAGGGTGTCCTGGACCACAGCGGCTCGACGCTGTTGATGACCTTGTCGCGGTCGGTATCGACCCACTTGCCGTCCTTCCACTCCTGCTCCTTGCCGAAAACGACCGGAACGGGCATGAACTTGCAGTATTTCTGCAGCAGGGACTCGATGCGGCCCTTCTCGGCGTATTCTTTCGAATCGTCGTCGAGGTAGAGCGTAATGACGGTGCCGCGGTCGGCCTTGTCGCTTTCGCCGAGCTCATACTCCGGAGAGCCGTCGCAGCTCCATTTCACCGCCTTGGCGCCCTCCTGCCAGGAGAGGGTATCGATGGTGACCTTCTTCGACACCATGAAGGCGCTGTAGAAGCCGAGGCCGAAGTGGCCGATGATGCTGCCGATCTGGTCCTTGTACTTCTCGAGGAACTCGCCGGCGCTGGAGAAGGCAATCTGGTTGATGTACTTGTCAACCTCCTCTTCCGTCATGCCGATGCCCTCGTCAATGACCTGGAGGGTCTTTTTCTTCTCGTCCAGAACGATGCGGACCTTGAGGTCGCCGAGTTCCTGCTTGCATTCGCCGCTGGCGGCAAGGGCTTTCAGCTTCTTGGTCGCGTCGACGGCGTTCGCCACGAGCTCGCGCAGGAAGATTTCATGATCGCTGTAAAGGAACTGCTTGATGACCGGAAAGATATTTTCGGTAGTGACGCCGATCCGGCCGCCGCTGATTTTCTTCTTTGCCATATATGTCGTATTTAAAAATTTCCGCCCCTGGAAAAATCAAATTGCATTCCAAAGGCGGCATTGTGACAAAATGGCAGAGCGCGGCGCGTCAGCGGGCCTGACGCCGTGCCAGGCGCCCCCGCAGCAGGTCGATGACGGCGACAAAAAGGAGGTAGACAGAGGCGTCGATCAGGACAATCCAGCCGATGTTCATGTGACCGGCGAGCAGCCAGTTCAGCAGTAGGAAAAGGGCCGTCACCCCGAGAATCGTGCCGCGGATCTGCCAGGGCTGGAAGCCCAGGTCCATCAGTTTGTGGTGGATGTGGTTCTTGTCCGGGACGAAGAAGCCGATGCCGTGGAATTTGCGCCACAGGCCGACGCGCGGGAGGTCCAGCAGCGGCACGATGACGGTCGTGAAACCGAGCAGCGAGAAGTGCTGGCCGGGGGTCCTGGGCGAGAGATTGTTGAGGTGGATGATCAGGAACAGGATGATGATTCCGAGGGTCCAGCATCCCGTATCGCCCATGAAGATGCGCTGGTGGAGCTTGCGGTCGCCGTGGGTGTTCCACCAGCGGAATCCCAGCAGGACGCTGATCGCGGCGATGGCGAGGAAGGTGAAAAGGATGTGGCGCTCCAAATACTCCATGACGGCCAGGACCGAGAGCGAGAAGATGCAGATGTCGGTCGACAGGCCGTTGACCCCGTCGATGAGGTTGATGGCGTTGAGGAAATGGATGAAGGCGGCATAGGTCACGAGCATCCACACCCAGTCGGGAAGGCTCTCGATGCCGAAAATGTTTCCGGAATAGCTGAAACGCAGGCCGAAAGCGATGAACACGACGGCCGCGACCGTGTAGAAGATGAATTTATAGAGGGAGCGCACCCCGCCGCGCAGGTCCTCGTTTATGCCGAGGATATAGAGCACCAGCAGGGAGCAGCCGAGGCCGATGAGCTGGCTGCTTTCCGCCCAGGGCGAGATCCATCGCTCCTTCCATTCGGGCACGAGCAGCAGGCAGGATACGGCCATGACAAGGGTGATGAGCGGGAAAATGCTCAGGCCGCCGAGGCGGGGGACCGGGTCGCTGTGGATCTTCCGTCCGCCGTCGGGCTCGTCGAAAAGACGTTTCTTGTAACTCAGGCGCATGATGGTCCGGATGATCAGCCAGCCGATCGGCAGGATGATCAGGGTGTTCAGGATGAATGCGGCCAGAATCATGATTCTTTCTTGTGCGGATAGGGATTGCAAAGATAACAATTTATTGATAAATTTGCATCTTGTATAGCCCGTTGGCTAAGAAGTCAATAGATAACCCATGAGAATAAGAATCATTTGCCTGATGATGCTTCTGCCCATTTGCGGACTTTTTGGCCCGGCGGCAGCAGCGCAGGAATCCCAGACGGAAAAAAATCCATCCTTCCGGATTCTGGCCATGCCGGTCGTCGGTATCGGCACGGAAGGGACCCTCTCCTTCGGCGCTCGGATCGGTGCGAGGTGGTCGGAGAGTCAGAACGTTTATATCCAGTTCAAGTCCGCTTTTTCGTCGCAGAAGACGGCATTCTCCTGTGACGGGGACGGCTTTGTCGACGGGCATGCCGTCAAACCCTGGTACACGGGAGATGATAAGAAGAGCCGCTGGTCCGTGACGGCCGGATATGGGTACGGATTCCTTCCCTGGCTGACAGCTTATGCCGGCCTGGGCTATGGGCAGAGGGCCTTGTACTGGGAAAGCTTCGAAGGGGATTGGGCCCGGGTCGAGCCTTCGTCTTTCTCCGGCGCCGAAATGGAGGCCGGCGTGATGGCGAGTTTCGGACAGTTCGCCGTCAGTGCGGGTGTTCAGACCTGCATGTTCAAGTTCACGGAAATCAATCTGGGAATCGGATTCCTGTTCTAGAAGATCTTAGCCATGAAGAAGTTCGCTTTATTATGTTTGGCGCTGGCCGGTTTGGCCGCCTGTGTACAGGATCCGGAGATCGAGAGCAATGTCCCCGTCTTTTCTGATGAGAGTCTCTCCGCCACCCCTCAGACCCATAGTGTGACACTTTCCGCAGTTTATTCGGGTTCGGATGCCTCTTCCATCCACGGATGTGGATTCAAACTGGGACGCGATGTCTCCCTGTCGGATGGGAAGGAGTACCTTTCCCCGGAACTGGCCAATCATACCCTCCAGGTCGAAATCCCCGGCCTGGATGCGGATCAGACGTATTACTATCAAGCATTCGCCAAGAATGGCTCCAGTATGGTCTGCTCGTCTGTCCGGTCCTTCAAAACCCTTGCGGAGGCGCTTCCTCCCGTTCCCGGCGAGAAGCCTTCATTCCTCTATCTGGTCAATTCCCGCAATGAGGTCCAGGATGTCGCTTTTAAGGCGAAACTCAAAACGACAGAAGGATACGATATCCTGAAGGTGGGTTTATGCTACAACAAGACGGGCCAGCCGACCACCTCGGATTTGAACGTGGTTGCGGCTTTGGATGAAGAACAGGTGATGACGGTCCAGCTGACTACGCTGGATCCCGAGACGCAATACACTTTCCGGGCTTATGCGGAGATCTTCTCCGATACTGCAGGAAAAGAAACCGTCTACAGCGATCCGGAGACCCTGACGACGCTGGCCACTCCGCCGGTCAATCCGACCGATTGGATCAATTTCGTGGATCCGTATGCACGGCTCGCCTGCGTTGCTCGCTTTGACCTCAACGGAGATGGCGGTGTCTCTTATCAGGAGGCCGCCCAGGCCGAATCGCTGGACAATCTCTTCAGTGATTACACGTCCGTAGCGAGTTTTGACGAAATCCAGTATTTTACTGGTGCGACCTCTATCGTGCAGGCTTTCAAGAATTGTACGCACCTGAGTTCCATTACCATTCCGGATAACTTCACCAACCTGGGCAGCGGTATTTACGGAGGCATTTTCAGCGGCTGCACGTCTCTGGAATCCGTAAAGCTGCCTGCCAATGTCACAAAACTTGGCTATTCCGCTTTCTTCAATTGTACATCATTGCAATCCATTGACCTGCCGGCCTCGTTGACGACGATTGAAAACTATGCTTTCTCTGGTTGCTCCGCACTTAAGCAGGTCAATTCAATGGACCAGTTGATGTCCATCGGCAGTCAGGCTTTTATGAACTGTGTGATGCTGTCTTCGGTAAGTTTTGCTGAGGGGGTTACCATCGGTTCCGAGGCATTTGCCAATTGTTCCGGGCTGAAGACAATTCACTTGAAATCCGCCCAGGTCGAAAAGAAGGCTTTCGCAAACTGTGCCAATGTTGAGACGATTCTTCTCGACGGGGTTGTTACCGGTGTTTATTCCGGAGATACAGATGGTCCATTTAACGGTACCGGCGGTGCCGTGGAGGCCAGAGCTTCTGTCGCAAGCCGATTGTTCTGCAACTCGAATATCTCTTCGGTCGTATTCGGCCCGGCCTGCGAGTCCATTGGCTCCTATGCCTTCTATAAAGCCAATCTGCTTTCGGGCACGCTCGATCTTACTCCGGTCCATTCGATAGAGGATTACGCTTTTTATCAGTCTCCCGTCAGTGGCGTTGTTTTCTCCGATCAATTGACGGCTATCGGGGAGTATGCCTTCAGCGGTTCTTCCCTGACCTCTGTCCAGCTTCCCGGAAGTCTTGGAAAGGGCATTGAGTGGTATGCATTCTATGCTTGTCCGGCCCTTAAGACAATTGTGGCGGAAGAGGGTATTACGGAGCTGACGGTCCATGTGTTCCGCGAATGCCCTCAGGTTGAGACGATTTCCTTGCCAAAGACATTGCAGAGGGTGGATGGTTCAACATTCCGGGGAACCGGTGGTGTCCTGACGCTCCGAAGCGATCTGTCGAGTGGAAATTTCTCCAGCGCAGACTTCCGATCCGTCATTGTGGAGGAGGGGGTTACTACATTGCCCCAATACGCCTTCAGCGACTGCTCTGAGTTGACCTCCGTCACGCTTCCGTCCTCGCTGACGACTATCAGCGCCTGGGCATTCCAGAATACCGTTAAAATGCATTCTTTCGTGATCCCCGAAACCGTGACGCATATCGGGGGTGCCAGTTTCGTTGCCTGCGGAAAGGATGATCCCGAGAGCCATCTGGAGATTCGCTGCAATATTCCTGCAGTTTATTCGACCAGTTATATCATATTCAAGGATGCTTTCCACGAAATTGATGTGGCAGAAGGTGTTACGAGCCTTGGTTGGATAGCGCTTTCCAATACGGGCGCAAGGGTGATCCGGCTCCCTTCCACTCTGACGACAATCGGTGACAACGCCCTGTCCGGGAACATTCATCTCCAGTCGGTAATCCTTCCCTCCGGCATGACAACTATCCCGGAGTATTTCCTTTCGGGGTGTTCGGCTTTGACGCAAGTGAACCTGCCTTCCACCCTGACTACAATCAGCCGATATGCATTCCAGGGTTGCAGCTCCCTTTCTCAGATTGCTTTCCCTTCTGGCCTTTCTTATATCGGTGATTATGCATTTTCAGCAACGGGGCTTCAGGAGGTAAGTCTGCCGGCATCCGTCTCCGTTCTGTCATCACAGGCCCTGCCGACCGTCTCTGTCGTCCACATGAAGGGAACGACGCCGCCAAACCATAACGGCCCCTTCGATAAGGCCGTGCTTCAGCATATTTATGTGCCGACCTCTGCCGTGGCTACCTATAAGAGCAGTTGGAGCATCTATAAAGATTATATTTCAGGAGAATAGTTTTTCGATATGATCTCAAAAAAAACAATGTGGATCGTGCTGGCCGTGATTGCGGTCCTGGGTACGGTCTGGGCGGTGTCGAACACCGGTAAAAAGGAAACGAAGTACGAAACGGTCGCGGGCGACCCGCTGGAGGCCCGGATCTATACGCTGGACAACGGCCTGAAGGTCTATATGACCGTCAACAAGGATGAGCCGCGCATCCAGACCTATATCGCCGTCCGCGCTGGCGGCAAGAACGACCCGGCGGACAATACCGGCCTGGCCCACTACCTTGAGCACATGATGTTCAAGGGCAGCGAGCTTTTCGGCACGCAGGATTACGAGGCCGAGAAGCCCCTGCTGGCCAAGATCGACTCGCTCTACGAGGTCTACCGGACGCTGACCGACCCGCAGGAGCGGCTGGACCTCTACAAGGAGATCGACGCCGTCAGCTACGAGGCCTCGAAGATCGCCATCCCGAACGAATACGACAAACTCATGGCCCTGATCGGCTCCGAGGGCTCCAACGCCTATACGTCCAACGACGTGACCTGCTATGTGGAGGAAATCCCTTCCAACCAGCTCGAGAACTGGGCCCGGATCGAGGCCGACCGCTTTGAGAATTGCGTTTTCCGCGGATTCCACACCGAGCTGGAGGCTGTCTATGAAGAGAAGAACCAGAGCCTGACGGACGACGGCGAGAAGGCCATGGACGCCCTTGCGCTCATGCTCTTCCCGACGCACCCCTATGGCACGCAGACCGTCATCGGCACGCAGGACCACCTCAAGAACCCTTCCCTGAAGGCCATTCGCTACCAGAAGGATACCTATTACGTACCGAACAACGTCGCCATCTGCCTCTCCGGCGATTTCGATCCGGACGAGACCATCGCCGTCATCGAGAAGTATTTCGGCGGGTGGAAGGCCAATCCGGATCTCCCGGTCTATGAAAGCGAGGAGCAGCCGGCGCTGACCGCCCCGCTGGAGGAAAGCGTCTATGGCAACGACGCCGAATTCGTTCTGCTCGGCTGGCGTACGCCGGGCCTGAGCACCCGTGAGAGCGAGATTTCCGACATCGTCGCCTCCGTGCTTTTCAACGGGCAGGCCGGTCTTGTGGACCTCGATATCCTGCAGAGCCAGAAGGTCCTCGGCGGCTATATCTTCCCCTACAACCGCGCCGACTACGGCCTGTTCATGGTCGAGGCCATGCCGAAGGAGGGCCAGACCCTCGCCGAGGTGAAGGACCTTTTCCTCGCCGAGTTCGAGCGTCTTCGCGCGGGCGATTTCCCGGAGGATCTCGTCGAGGCCGCCAAGGCCAACTGGAAGCTGCGTGACATGCAGGGACTCGTGCTGAACCGCAGCCGCGCCGACCGTTTTGTCGACGCCTTCATCAACGGCGTCAGCTGGGAGGAGACCGTCTCCCGTCCCGGCCGCATCGCCGCCATTACCAAGCAGGATGTCGTCGACTGGGCGAACCGCTACCTGGCTCCCGATCAGTATGCCGTCGTCTACAAGCACATCGGCGAGGATCCGTCCATCAAGAAGATCGACGCCCCGAAGATTACCCCGATCGTGACCAACCGCGACAAGCAGAGCGCCTTCCTCCAGGAAATCGCCGCTTCGGAGCCCGCCCCGATCGAGCCCGTGTTCGTGGACTTTGAGAAGGACCTTTCCGTTCTCGACTGCAACGGTCTCGAACTGCTCTACAAGGAGAACGAGAAGAACGATATCGCGACCCTCACTTTCCGCTATGACCGCGGTTCCGACGACTTCCCGGAGCTGTCCGTCGCCGCGGATTACGTCAGCTATCTCGGTACAGAAAGCCGTAGCGCGGAGGATATCGCCACGACTCTCTACGGCCTGGCCTGCAGCTTCAGCGTCCGCGTCGGCGGGAATACGACCATTGTGATGCTGAATGGCCTCAGCGAGAATATCGGCAAGGCCCTTCCCGTCGTGGAAGACCTGCTGGAGCATGCCGTAGGGGATGAAGCCATCCTCGCCGAGCTCCGTGCGGACCAGTTCCGCAGCCGCGCCGACGCCAAGAAGAACCAGCGCGCCTGCAACGGCGCTCTCCGCAACTACGTCATGTACGGCCCCGAGTATGTCAAGGCCCGTACGCTGACGAACGCCCAGCTCGCCTCCGTCACTTCGAGTCAGCTTCTTGCGAGCCTCCACGATGTCCTCGGCACCCGTCCGACGATCCTCTATTACGGCCCTGCAGCGGCGGAGGATGTCCTCGGCCTGCTAGGTGAGCGCTACGATGCCGCCCGCCTCGCCGCCGTCAAAAAGACTTACCCCGTCAAGCGCCTGACCCCGCAGGCGGCCGTCATCGTCGCCCCGTATGAGGCCCGCCAGTTCAACTACTTCCAGTACTCCGACCGCGGCGAGACCCTCGACCTGTCGCAGGATCCGGCCGTGGAACTCTTCAACGAGTATTACGGCGGCGGCATGAACGCCATCGTTTTCCAGGAGATGCGCGAGTCCCGCGCCCTGGCCTACAGCGCCGGCGCCCGCCTGACCGATCCTGAGTATCCGGGCGACACCTACGCCTTCTATGCCTCCATCAACTCGCAGAACGACAAGCTGCGCCAGGCCGTCGAAGCCTTCGACCTGATCGTCGAGGATATCCCGCAGGCCCCTGAGAATCTGGAGATTGCGAAGGCCGCCATCCTCGGCAAGCTCCGCACCCAGCGCGTCACCGGCCAGGCCGTGCTCTATGCCTACCTGATCGCCGAAGAGCTCGGTCTCAAGGAGCCCCGCGAGAAGCAGATCTTCGAGAAGGTCGGTGCCATGACCATGGACGACCTCCTCGCCACCCACGCCAAATGGATCAAGGGTCGTACCTACCTCTACACGATCCTCGGCGACCCGAAGGATCTCGACATGGACTTCCTTCGGACGCTCGGTCCGGTGAAGGTCGTCTCGCTGGAGGAAATTTTCGGCTATTGATACGCAGAACTAACTACAGAAATCCATGAAAAAACCGCGTCGTACTACTGTCGAGGCCCTGATTTTCCTCACGGTCCTCATTGTCGCTTTCGGTCTTCTGGGCTCCCGCATGGGCGGGGGCAACATGCTCAAGACCATCATGAACACGGCCCACGACCTGCTGCTCAATACGGTCTTCTACTTGATGGGCATCACGGTCCTGACCGGTGCGCTCAGTAAGCTGATGGCCGAATTCGGCGTCGTGACGCTGCTGGAGCGCCTGCTCCACCCGCTGATGAAGCCGCTCTACAACCTCCCCGGTGTCGCTGCCCTTGGCGGAGTGATGACCTTCCTGTCTGACAATCCCGCCATCATCGCCCTTTCCAAGGACAAGACTTTTGCCGGCTACTTCAAGAAGTACCAGCTGATTTCCCTGACGAATTTCGGCACGGCCTTCGGAATGGGCTTTGTCGTCATCATCACGATGATCGGCTACGGCCAGCTGACCGGGGCGTTCGTCGGCCTGTTCGGGGCTTTCTGCGGCTCGATCATTTCCACCCGCCTGATGCAGCGCAGCTGCCTCAGGGCCTATCCCGAGCTGGATGCCCCGGTGTATGACAAGATTCAGGAGGGGGGAGAGGTAGAGCAGGTCCGGGAGGAGAGTGAGAGCAGCGTGTTCATGCGTTTTCTCAACGCCATCCTCGACGGCGGCAAAAACGGTGTCGAGCTCGGCCTGCAGATCATTCCGGGCGTGCTGATCATCACGACCGCGGTCATCATGATCACCTTCGGCCCCGGTGCGGAGGGCGTCTATACCGGCGCTTCGTCCGAGGGCGTGCCCGTCCTGCCCTGGCTGGCCGGCAAGGTCCACTGGATCTTCGAATGGCTCTTCGGCTTCGGCGTCATGGCCCTGATCGCCTTCCCGATGACGGCCCTCGGCGCTGTCGGTGCAGCCCTCGGTCTGCTCCCGACCTTTGCGGCGGCCGGCATCCTCGACGGCAACGCCATCGCCGTGTTCACGGCCATGGGTATGTGCTGGAGCGGTTTCCTTTCCACCCACACTGCCATGCTCGATTCCCTGGGCTACCGCAAGGTCATTTCCAAAGCCATCGGCGCCCACGCCATCGCCGGTCTGTGCGCCGGCATCATCGCGCACTTCACCTATCTGCTCTTTACGGCCGTACTATAGCGGGGTAGTGACCAGAAGGAGATTGCCGGAGGGGGTGCGGAGGCCGAAAAGGTGCTTCGTGCCGCCGGAGGCGATGCCTAGCTTGCGGCGAAGGGCGTCGGAGGTCAGCGGCAGGTTGCGGGCGGTGATTTCTGCCGCGGGGATGCGTTTGCGAAGACTGCGGTAGGTTTCATTGCCAAGGGGCAGAACTTCCTCGATCTGAAAGACTTTCCCGAAAGGAAGAAGCGCCTTCGGGATGCTTTCGGCGAAGTAGAGATGGGTTGAGGAGTCGGCCTGCGCGAGGCCAAAACGG
The DNA here is from genome assembly GCA_902768665.1 of uncultured Bacteroidia bacterium. Classification (GTDB taxonomy): domain Bacteria; phylum Bacteroidota; class Bacteroidia; order Bacteroidales; family UBA932; genus Cryptobacteroides. Next base: position 65,959 of record CACXMA010000004.1, read on the forward strand.
GAGGCCAGCTGCCGGAATACGCCGGCCTTCGCCAGGGCCTTCCCCGGCTCGAACAGCAACCGCTGCGATGGAGCAGCGCTTGCAGAAGTATCTTCCCGGAACAGGGTCGCCACAAGGCGATTTGCCTGAGCGAGCGTTTCTCCGAAGCAGCCCCTGTCATCGGCATCGAAGGAAAGTGTCGCGCCGTTTTCCATTACCGTCAGCGCATAGGGACCGTTATAATCCCTTCGGATATGGAGCAGGAGTTCCTTGCACTCGCCGCCGGCGCCGACGACGGTCACGGCCCTGAGGCCCGGCAGCTCCCGCGAGAGCTGCGTGATATCGGCCATGGGGGAGAGTTTCAGCAGCAGATCCGGGCAGGCGTCCATGAGCTCAGGCAGCAGCGTCAGCACATCCGGCTGACAGTCCGCCAGGCGGAAGACCTTCCGGCCGTCCTCGGCTCGCCGCGCCGGGTCCAGGAAGATGAGATCGGGGCGGAAATCGCCGAGTATTTCTATGAGATTGCCCGGCACCAGCTGCCGGCAGCTGAACCGCACGTTCGTGACGCCGAGCTTCCCGAGGTTCTCCTGCGTCGCCTCAGCCAGCGCCGGCTGCATCTCGTTGTACAGCACCTCGCCGAACAGCCGGCTGAATGCCCAGCTGTCCACTCCCATTCCGCCTGTCAGATCCGCTATCTTCATCGACCTGTCCATAAAAAGGGCCTTATTTGTGGACGGGTCGCCCAAAACGGAGGGGCTGTCCATAAAAACGGCCCTTTTTATGGACGGCTCGCCATTCTGCATTCCGTCGCACTCGGAACTATGGAGGAAGGCGGTTTGCAACCTACTGCTTCCCGCAGCAATGGAGTGGGCGACACGGGCCTTTCCAAGGGCGGTTTCTTCGGAGGAACACTGCTCGGCGGCGAGGCGGCTGGGGAAGCGGAGGGAGGGGACGGCGTACCAGGAAGGGGCCTTCCTCCGGAGACGCCGGCGGCACTCGATCGTCGTTACGGCGAGATCGATGTCGATATCCGGAAAACGATGACGCGCCAGCAGCAGCGCTGACGTGTCATCATTTTCGTGTTCCAGTATGAACTCGTCGAGCGTCAAAGCTAGCTGACGAACTGGGCCTTGAGGGTCTCGATCTTGGCGGGGGCGTCCGCGCCGGTCGCGCCGAAGTAGAACTTGATCTTCGGCTCGGTGCCGGAAGGCCGTACGGTCACGACGTCGCCGTCTTCGTTGAAGAACTGCAGCACGTTGGACTTCGGAAGGCCGGTCTCCTCGGGCTTCAGGTAGTCGATGACCTTGACGAGCTTCTTGCCGGCGATGACCTGCGGCGGCGTGGCGCGGTAGTCGGCCATGATCTTCTGAATCTCCTCGGCGCCGGTCTTGCCCTTGCGGACGATGTAGACCATCTTCTCGACATAGAGGCCGTACTCATCGTAGACTTTCTGGAGCAGCTGCCACAGGGTCATGCCCTTGTCGGCGGCCCAGGCGGCGCACTCGGCGACCATCACGCCCGCGATCTGGGCGCACTTGTCACGGACGAAGGAACCGAGGTTAAAGCCGTAGCTCTCCTCGCCGCCGCAGACGAACTCCGTCTTGCCTTCCTGCTGTTTCTGGACCTCGGCGATGTACTTGAAGCCCGTAAGGACGTTGTAGCACTTGACGCCGAAACTCTTGCAGATCGCGGCGATAAGCTCGCTGGTGACGATGGTCTTGACGCAGTACTGCTTGCCGTTGAGCTTGCCGAGCTCTTTCCAGCGGGTAAGGATATAATAGGTGAGGAAGCTCCAGGTCTGGTTGCCGGTGAGCTGGACCATCTTTCCTTCGTCGTTCCGGACGGCGATGCCGAGACGGTCGGCGTCCGGGTCGGTCGCGAGGACGAGGTCGGCGCCGGTCTCATCGGCCTTGGCGAGGGCCATGGCCATGGCGGCGGGCTCTTCCGGGTTCGGGGAGGCGACGGTCGGGAAGTTGCCGTCCGGGACTTCCTGCTCGGGGACATGGATGATATTGGTGAATCCGACGCGCTTCAGGGCCTCGGGCATCAGGCGGACGCCGCAGCCGTGGAGGGGCGTATAGACGATCTTGATGTCGGCGTGCCTGCGGACGGCCTCGGGGGAGAGCGTCAGGGAAAGCTGGTCGCGGAGATAGCATTCGTCCTCCTCCTTGCCCATGGTCTCGATCGGGGCCTTCGCCTCGCCGGGAACGGGCTGGAAGCGGACCTCGGCCGGGTCTTCGATCTTGCCGACCTCGGCGACGATGTCCTTGTCCACGGGCGCGGTGATCTGGCCGCCGTCGCACCAGAAGACCTTGTAGCCGTTGTATTCCTTGGGGTTGTGGCTGGCGGTCACCATGATGCCGGCCGTGGCCTTCTTGAGGCGGATGGAGTAGCTGAGCTCCGGCGTCGGGCGCAGGTCCTCGAAGAGATAGACCTTGATGCCGTTGTTGCTCAGGACCTCGGCGCTGATCTCGGCGAAGAGGCGGGAGTTGTTGCGGCTGTCATGGGCGATGCAGACGCTGCGGGGGCCTTCGACGTGGGCCTTGATGTAGTTGGCGAGACCCTGCGTGGCCATACCGACCGTGTATTTGTTCATGCGGTTCGTGCCGACGCCCATCGTGCCGCGAAGGCCGCCGGTGCCGAACTCGAGGTTGCGGTAAAAAGCGTCCTCCAGGCCGACCGGGTCGGTCTCCATGAGTTGCTTGACTTCGGCCTTGGTCGCGGCGTCGAAATTGCCGTCCAGCCAGCTCTGGGCGATTTGCTTGTAATCTTTCATCGTATCAGTGTTTAGTGTTTGTCGGTCAATCGTACAAAAATAAGGATAATTGCATAATAATCCAATGAAAAAAGCGGCCGCTTTTCAGTAAAAAATTAGTATATTTGTAAGTTTTAAAGAAATAACTAAAAACAGGATAATTATGGTAAAAGTCAATGTGAGCGGTTGCGCTTCCTTCGCGGATGCGGCCAAGTATCAGCAGTATGTAGCGAAAGCCATCAAGGCACAGCAGGTGCTCAAGGCCGGAAACGGCGCGGGCAATGATTTCCTCGGCTGGAGGGTCCTGCCTTCCGGCACGCCCGAGTCCCTCGTCGCCGCCTGCGAGGCGGTCCGCGACGACTGGGCCGGCAGGGGAGTCGACCTGGTGATTGCCGTCGGTATCGGCGGGAGCTACCTCGGTGCGAAATGCGTCATCGAGGCTCTGAGCCACAATTTTGCCAAACAGCTCCGCACCCGGAAGGCCGCCGAGGTCGTCTTCGCCGGCAACAACCTCTCCGAGGACTATCTCTCTGAGCTGATGGATCTCGCCGCCGAACGCAACGTCGCCTGCATCGTCATCTCCAAGTCCGGCACCACGACCGAGCCGGCCGTCGCCTTCCGCCTGATCAAGCAGTACCTCGAGCAGCGCTACGGCAAGGCCGAGGCCGCCGCCCGCATCGTCGCCATCACCGACGCGAAAAAGGGCGCCCTCAAGACCCTCTCCACGCAGGAAGGCTACCGCAGCTTCATCGTCCCGGACAACGTAGGCGGCCGTTTCTCCGTCCTGACCCCGGTCGGCCTGCTGCCGATCGTCGCCGCCGGCTTTGACATCCGCGCCCTGCTGAAGGGGGCCCTCGAGATGGAGAAGGCGCTCGCGGACGAGAAGGAGGACAACCCCGCCATCGTCTATGCCGCCATGCGCAACCTCCTCTACGCCGAACTCGGCAAAAAGGTCGAAATCCTCGTCAACTACAACCCCAAGCTGACCTATGTCGCCGAATGGTGGAAGCAGCTCTACGGCGAGTCCGAGGGCAAGGACGGCAAGGGCATCTTCCCGGCCAGCGTCAACAACACCGCCGATCTCCACTCCATGGGCCAGTTCATCCAGGAGGGTGAGCGCGTCATGTTCGAGACCGTCATCAGCGTCGACGAGGCGGACCGCAAGGTCGTCATCGGCACCGACCCCGAGAACCTCGACGGCCTGAATTTCCTCGCCGGCAAACGTGTGGAGGAGTGCAACCGCATGGCCCAGCTTGGTACGAAGCTTGCCCATATCGACGGTGGCGTGCCCCAGCTCGAGGTCAGCATCCCGAAGCTCGACGCCTACAATCTCGGTTCCCTGCTCTACTTCTTCGAGTGGGCCTGCGGCGTAAGCGCCTACACGCTGGGGGTCAACCCGTTCAACCAGCCGGGTGTCGAGGCCTACAAGAAGAACATGTTCGCCCTGCTCGAAAAGCCCGGCTACGAAGAGGCCACCAAGGCCATCAAGCAGCGACTGGCAGAATAAGCTGAAAGATGAAAAAAGGACTCCTCCTTTCCCTTGCGGTGCTCGCCCTTGCGACGGCACCGCTCTTCGGACAAAGCCTGTCCGAAGGCCCCCTGGCCGTGCGCCAGCTGACCCTGTCCAACGGCATGAAGGTATGCCTCAATGAAGACCACGGCCAGCCGATTGTCTATGGCGCTGTCGTCGTCGGGGCCGGAGCGGTGGACTGCCCGGACACCGGTATCGCCCACTACTTCGAGCACATCATGTTCAAGGGAACGGACTGCATCGGCACCGTCGACTATGCGGCCGAGAAGGTCTATCTCGACAGCATCGAGACCCTCTACAGCCGCCTTGCCGCGACCAAGGAACAGGCCGGGCGCGACGCCATCCAGAAGGAGATCAACCGCATCAGCCTCGCCGCGGCCGACTTCGCCATCCCGAACGAATTCACGACCCTGATCACCCAGTACGGCGGCACCGGCCTGAACGCCGGCACCTCCTACGATTTCACGGTCTACTACAACAGTTTCGACTCCCGCTATCTCGAGCCTTGGCTCCTCGTCGGCAGCCAGCGCTTCCTAAGTCCGGTCTTCCGCCTGTTCCAGGGCGAGCTCGAGACCGTCTATGAGGAGAAGAACATGGGCTCCGACGGTCTCGGGGACGGCCTCATCGAGCATGCCATCGCCGCTTTTGCCGGCAAGGACAACCCTTACGCCTTCCCGGTCATCGGCAGCACCGAGAACCTCAAGAATCCGGACCAGGCCGCGATGAAGGCCTTCTATGAGAAGTATTACATCGCCCCGAACATGACCCTCCTGCTGGTCGGCGATTTCGATGCCGACGCGGTCGTCCCGCAGCTGGAGGCAAGCTTCGGCCGGATCCGCGGCGGCCGGATGCCGGAGCGCCTGAGCGGCCGGGAAAAGCCGCTGGAAGGTGTTACCGAGGCGCAGCTCAAGATCGGGATTCCGATCATCAAGGCTTCTGCCCTGGCCTTCAACGGTCCGCTCTACGGCGATCCTCAGGAGATGGCCTTCCAGGTCGGCACCTCCCTGCTTTCCAGCAGCGCCGGGACGGGCTATCTCGACTCGCTGATGACGAGCCACAAGCTGCTGGCGACCGCTGCTACGGCCCTTCAGTTCAACCATCTCAGCGCCGCTGTCCTGCTCAATATCCCGAAGATCCCCTTCGGCTCGCTGAAAAAGGCGGAAAAACGGATTCTCGAACAGGTCGTGCGCATCCAGGAAGGCGATTTCTCGGACGAAGCCCTGGCAAGGGCCAAGCGCGATCTCCGCAAGGATCTCCTCCAGTCGCTGGAAACGATCGAGGACCGCAGCCAGGTCATGATGATGGTCCTGACCCAGGGCCGTGACTGGGACGATTATCTCGCGCAGGTAGAGTCCGTCGACGGCATTACCCGCGAGCAGGTCATGGCCGCGATGAAGAAGTATTACGACACGTCGAACTACCTGCGTGTCCGCAAGAAATACGGTTCCTACCCCAAGGACGAGGCTTCCAAGCCGGATTACAAGCCGGTCGTGCCGTCGCACCGCAACGAAGAATCGGCCTTCGCCAAGGACATGGCCGCGCGCTTCGGCCAGGGCTTCGGCGATCCGAAGCTGGTCGATCCGGCGACGGCGCCCGTCCGGCGTATTCCGCTGAATGCCGGCTCGGTCCTCTATGCCGGAGACAACCCGGTGAACGATCTTTTCGAGCTGACGCTCCGCTACAATGTCGGCTCGGGCAATGACGAGAAGCTGTATCTGCTTGCCGGCCTTCTGCCCAAGATCGGCACCGATTCGCTGTCGGTGCAGGAGCTTTCAAGGGCCTGGCAGCGCATCGGAACGACCTGGACGGTCGATGCGGCGGCGGATGGATTCGCCTTCAAGCTGAAGGGTTTCGATGCCTCGCTGGAGGAGTCCGTGGCGCTGCTTCGACACATGCTGGAGGATTTTGATGCCGACAAGGACGCCCTTTCGGATGCGATCTCCGAGTATAATCAGGAAAGCATGCTGGCCTTTGTCGGCGGCACGTCCGCCAAGTTCTCCGCCCTGCTGCAGAAAACGATGCTTGGGGAGAACGCCCCGCTGATGCGGCGCCTGACCTCGAAGGAGCTGAAGCCCTACAAGAAGGGCGACGGGCTGCTGGACCTGCTGGAGGACGAGGTCCTGCAGACCCGCTGCGACGTGATCTACACCGGTCGCCGCGACGCGGAAGAGGTGGCGGCGCTCGTCCGCAGCCAGCTGCCCATCGGCACGAGGAAGGTGGAGCGGGCCATTACGCCTGTCCAGTCCTACAACAAGCCGCAGGTGCTGTTTCTCCATGCATCCGGTTCCCGTCAGACCTATATCGCCGCTTATGTGACCGATCCCGCCTGCGGCATGGATCCCGACCGCCAGGCCCGGCTGAAACTCTGGGCGAATTACTTCGGCGGCGGCATGTCCTCGGTCCTGTTCCAGGAAATCCGCGAGTTCCGCGCCTATGCCTATTCCGCCTTTGCCATGGCCCGCGTGCCGGACGTTGAATCGGTCCGCAAGGGAGATATGGGTATGTGCGTCGGCTATCTGGCGACGCAGGCCGACAAGGCTTCCGAAGCGATGGCGCTGATGGATTCCCTCTACCGGAATCTCCCCGTGTCGCCGGTGATGGCCCGCACGGCCAAGCAGGATGTCATCAACGGCATCAACAACGCCATCCCCGATTTCCGCAGCCTGCCGGGCTATATCGCCGCCCTGGAGCGCCGCGGCCTGACGGAGGATCCGGACAAGGCCCTCTATGAGGCTCTGGTCCCGCTGGAGATGGATGACATCGCCGCCTACGCCGGGGAAGTGGCCGCGCGGCCGTTTACCTGGATCGTCGTCGGCGACAAGAAGAAGATGGACATGGAGAAGCTGGCGGAGTATGGCGAAATCGTCTATATCAAGAAAAAGGATCTGATTCGGAAATAAAAGAATATGGAGAATAAGGAGGATATCCTGGTGCGCCTCAGGGGCGCTGACATCACGGGCGGCGAACAGGTTGTCGTCTATGGCGTGGACATGAGCATCGCCCGCGGCGAGGTCGTCTATCTCGTCGGAAAGGTAGGCTCCGGCAAGACGTCCATCATCCGCGCACTGACGGCGGAGAATCCGCTGCGGCGGGGGAGCGGCGAGGTCTGCGGCTTCCGGCTCGACGGCATCCGCCAGCGGGACATCCCGAAGCTGCGCCGGCGTCTCGGCGTGGTGTTCCAGGATTTCCAGCTCCTGACGGACCGCACGGTGGAAGAGAACCTCGATTTCGTGCTCCGCTCGACCGGCTGCAGGAAGGTGGAGGACCGCGACAGGCGCATCGCCGAGGTGCTCGAGGCCGTCGGCATGTCGACGAAGGCGCACCGCTGGCCCCACGAACTCTCCGGCGGCGAGCAGCAGCGCATCGCCATCGCCCGCGCCCTGCTGAACCGCCCCGACGTCATCCTCGCCGACGAGCCGACCGGCAACCTCGACCCGGAGACCGCCGACGGCATCCTCCAGCTCCTCCAGCGCATCAACCGGGAGCGGGGGACGGCCATCATCATGGTGACGCACAATCCCCGCGTATACGAGAAGTACCCCGGGCGCATCTTCGTGTGCGAGAATGAGGAATGCCTCGAGAGAACACCCGACCCCGCACAGGTATGAACCGGAAGGACCGTTACTACCACATTATCAACTGGTTCCGCGAGAACCGCCCGGAAGTGGCGTCGGAGCTCCATTTCGAGAGCCCGTTCCAGCTGCTTGTCGCCGTGATGCTTTCCGCCCAGTGCACGGACCGGCGCGTCAACATGGTCACCCCCGCGCTTTTCGAGGCCTTCCCGACACCGGAAAAGCTCGCTGCCGCTGACTTCGACACGGTCTTCCCCTATATCCGGTCCGTCTCCTATCCCAACAGCAAGTGTACGCATCTTGTCGCCGCTGCAAAAATGCTGGTGGCTGATTTCGGCGGGCAGGTGCCCGCCTCGGTCGAGGAGCTGATGCGTCTTCCCGGCGTCGGCCGCAAGACGGCCAATGTCGTTGCCAGCATCGTCTGGGACGAGCCCGTCATCGCCGTGGACACCCACGTCTTCCGCGTGTCGCGCCGGCTCGGCCTTTCGGATGGGAAGACGGTGGAGGCGGTGGAGCGCGACCTCGAGCGCCATATCCCCGCGGAGTATCGTTCCACGGCCCATCACTGGCTCATTCTCCACGGACGCTACGTGTGCGTGGCGCGCCGTCCCCGCTGCGAAGCCTGTGGACTGGCCGGGTGGTGCCGTGAATTCGCCGCCAAGGGCGTTTCTTTGCCCGGGAAAGCATAGGAATAATCGAAGATTATTGTTACATTTGTGAAATTTTGTCAAATGATGAAGATTTCACATAGCTTGGCATGGCTCGCCCTCGCGGCGGCCGCCCTTTTCGCCGTCCCGGCCGGGGCCCAGGATGCCGAAACGTTCCGCCGCGCCCTCGAGCTCTACGACGGCGGCATGTACGCCGAGGCCCGGCAGGCCTTTTCCTCGATCCAGGACGATTATCTGGCCGAGGGCTATGCCGTCCTCTGCAGCGTCGCCCTCCGGGAAGGGGAGTCGGACTATCTGGCCGAAAAGTATTACGAAAAGTATCCGTTCGCGACGGTGATGCCGCTGATTTTCTACCGGCAGGCACAGAACCGTTTCGACGACGGTGACTATCAGGGAGCCCGGATGATTCTCCGGGCCGTGGGCGAGAGCGAGCTCCCTTCCGGGGAGGTGGACGGCCTGCGTTTCCGCCGCGCTTTCTCCGCCTTCTCGATGGGGGACTACCAGGCCGCGGCGCCCGATTTTGTCAAGCTGTCCGAGGGACCGCTGACGGACTATACCGCCCCGTCCCGCTACTGCCTCGGCTACATCGCCTACAACGACCGTGACTTCCGCTCTGCCCGGCAGTGGTTCGAAGCCTCCGCCAAGGACCCGCGCTTTGCCGAGATCTCCAACTATTACCTGGTTGAATGCGCCTTCATGGACAAGGATTACCGCTATGTCACCGAGCACGGCCCGCTCCTTGCCGAAAAGGCCCCGGAGGACCGCCAGATTGCGCTTTCCCGCCTGATCGCCGAGTCCTACCTCATCCTCGGGGACACCGAGGGCGCCGAGGCCTACTATCGCCGCTCGCTGGAGGGCCTGCCCTCCAAGGACCGCAGCGATTATTTCTTCGCCGGCTCGCTGCTCTATGCGCTGGGGGACTGGCGCGGCGCGGCGGACAATTATGAGAAAATGACCGAGCGGACGGATTCCCTCGGCCAGGTCGCGTCCTACCAGCTCGCCTACAGCTATATCAAGCTCAAGGACAAGGTCTCCGCCCTGGATGCCTTCCGCGAGGCTTCCGTCCCTGCCTTCTCCCCGAAGATCGCCGAGGACGCCTTCTTCAACTACGCCAAGCTCTCCTTCGACCTCAACCACAACCCCCGTCCCTTCGAGGAGTACCTCGAGCGCTATCCGGACAAGGAAAAGAGCGAGCAGATCTGGCAGTACATCGCCCTCGCCGCCCTCTACAACAACGACTACCAGGGCGCCATCGAGGCCTATGACAACCTCGACGAGCTGGATGCCCGCACGAAGGTCAACTACGTCAAGGCCAATTATCTCCGGGCCCGTCAGCTGATTGCGGCAGGCGGATGGCGGCCGGCCGTGGCGAATCTCCGCGCCGTGGATTTCTATTCGGACCGCCGCGAGAGCATCAACCAGCTCGGCCGCTACTGGCTCTCCCAGGCCTACTACATGGACGGCCAGTACGACAAGGCCGCCAAGGAACTGACCTCCCTCTATGCCCTTTCCGCCCTGGACGGACAGACGGAAGGCGCGCAGATCCCCTATGACCTCGCCTATGTCTATTTCCGCGACGGCCGCTACGGCGATGCCGCCAAGTGGTTCGACACCTACCTCAAGGGCGCTTCGCCGCTGAGCCGCGAGGACGCCCTGATCCGCCGGGCGGACTGCGCTTTCTATGCCAAGGACTACAAAGGCGCCATCGCCCGCTATGACGAAATCATCGCCGCCGGCGTGTCGTCCGACAACATCTATCCTTACTACCAGGCCGCGATGGCCTGCGGCCTGACTGGGCAGAACGACAAGAAAATCAGCCTGCTGGAAAAGGTCTTCGACGCCGACCCGACTGCCGAGTACTACGACGAGGCCCTTTTCGAGCTCGGCTCGACGGCCTTTGAGAAGAAGGAATACGACACGGCTGTCCGCGTGTTCAAGAAGCTCCGCTCCGAAAGCGGCGATCCCGCCGTCCAGGCCCGCGCCCTGCTGCAGCTCGGTATGGTCTACAACCGCCAGGAGGACGTCCGCAAGGCCCTGACCTCCTTCAAGGAAGTGGTCTCGATGCGCCCGGGTTCCGCCGAGGCGGAGAGTGCCCTGCTCGCCATCGAGTCCGTATACCGCGACCTCGGCCAGCCGGACCTCTACCTCGACTATGTGGCTTCGATCGGCCGTGCGCCCGAGATGAGCGCCTCCGAGAAGGAGGCCCTCTACTTCCGCGGCGCCGAGCAGGTCTTCGAGACCGGCAACTATACGGGCGCCCTTTCTTCGCTGGAGAACTTCCTGAAGCGGTATCCCGAGGGTAAGTACAGCGGCCAGGTGCACTTCTACATGGCCGAATGCTACCGCAATACGGGCCGCTACGACCTCGCCCGCGACCTCTACTCCCAGTCCGTGGATGAAGGGAATGACGAGGAGTATGTAGTTGATGCCATGCGCCGCTACAGCGAGCTGTCCTACCGCCTCGAGCAGTACAAGGACGCCTATGACGGCTATCAGGCGCTCTTCGACCTCGGGGACGAGGAAGAGAATGCCGCCTATGCCCTCGGCATGCTCCGCAGCGCCTACCGCGCCCGCCGCTATGAGGACGCCGTCAAGGCCGCCGGCCTGCTGAAGGCCTGGCCGCAGGAGGATGCCGCCCTCTCCCGCGAAATCGCCTATACCGAGGCGAAGTCCCTGCTGGCGACGAGCCGCCGTGCCGAAGCCTTCAAGCTCTTCCGCACGCTGGCGGAGGATACCGTCTCCGCCGAGGGCGCCGAGGCCGCCTGCCTGCTGATCCAGGACACCTACGACAAGGGCCGCTTCTCCGAGGTCCCCGCCATGGTATTCAAGTACTTCTCCACGGGCGACGAGCCGGAATACTGGATGGCCCGCGCCTATATCATCCTCGCGGATTCCTACGCCGATCTCGACAACTTCAAGCAGGCCCGCGTGACCTTCGAGAGCATCCGCGCCTCCTATTCCCCGAACGCCGGTGACGACATCCTCCCGACCGTGGAGGCCCGTCTGCGCCAGCTGGATGAAATGAATCAATAGAAAGAACATGAAACAGACATCCCGCTATATCGCCCTTGCCGCCGGCCTTCTCGCCGGAGTTTCCGCCTGGGCACAGCATGAAGTGATCGACGTGACGAGCACCTACGAGGCCGCCCCGCCGGAGGTGAAGAAGGCCGAGCTCCCCATGGCCGTGCCGGATTCGCTCCTGCGCTTCGACCTCGACTACAACTATTCCGTCTTCGACAGCCCCTACCAGGGCTCTCGCAGCTTCAAGCCCTATTACATCGGCATCCAGCCCGTTGCCGCCCAGCAGCGGAAAGTGCTCTATGTCAAGGCCGGAGCGGGCTATACCCTCCGCCCGACGCTCGATGTCGTGTATACGCCCGAGTCCCGTTTCAATGTCGCCGTGACGGCCCGGCACGATTCCTATATCGGCCGCTGGAAGACCCTTGACGTCCTGGAGGAGGACGGCATTGTTACCGTCGGCCCCAACGGCGAGACCTACTGGGCCCGCGACATGGTCAATTCCCTCGGAGTCAGCGCTTCGCACAGCTCCGACGGCTGGTCGGCCCGTTTCGGCGCCGGCTATGACGGCATCTCCGCCAAGGACCAGTATCTGTCCCGGGACCTCCACAGCGGCTATCTGCGGGTGGATGCCGGGACGACCGAGCTGGATCCCCGGCTCTTCTGGAAGGCCGGGTTGGAATACCGCTTCTCCGCGGACGGCATGCGAAACGAGATGGCCCGCCGGCACATAACGGAGAACGCCGTCCGCGCCGCCTTCTCCTTCGGTCCGCAGATTGGATCCGGTCACCGCGCCCTGGTGGATCTCGACCTGGATGTGGCCGCTTACGGCGGGGAGATCCATTCCCTCGTCGGCATGCTGACCCTGACGCCGCACTATGATTTCGCGAACGAATTCTGGCGCTTCTCCCTCGGGGCGCGTTTCCCGATGATGATCCGCCGTCAGTGGTCGGACAACCTTCCTTTCCATCAGGGTGCGGAGGGAATGCACGTCGGCCGCTGGCGCCTGCCGATTCCGGTGGCATCTGTCGAATACATCGCCTACAGCGAGCTGCTTGTCCCTTACGTGGCCCTCGGCGGCGAGGTGACGACCCACCGCTGGAGTTCGCTTGTGGAGGGGAACCACTTCATCGATCCGCTGCTGGTCAGTTATGAGCAGGCCTCGATGGAGAATTCCTACGACCGCCTGCGCCTGCGCCTGGGCTTCCGCGGCCGCATCCGCCACACGGTCGCCTACGACCTCAGCGCCGGTTATGCTTCCGTCCACAACTGCCTGACCGACGCCCTGCAGTTCCCGGCGCCGGGCTATCTCGCTCCCATGCCCAAATACGCCTATGCCGATAACGGCATGGCCTTCGTCAAGGGGAAGTTCAACTACCGCGAGGACGGTTTCGAGATCTCCGGCGAAGCGATGTGGCGGAACGGCTTCTTCGACGACCGCGACGAGGCGGCGGCAAAGCGGCTCGTGCTGATCGCCCCGTCTCACTTTGCGGGTCTTTTCCAGTTCGGCTATGACTGGCACGGACGCCTCTACACGGGCTTCCGTTTCAGCTTCGAATCCGCGCGCAGCGGCGTCGGCGCGGCGGCTGTCCGCGTGCCCGGCTGGGTCGACCTCGGTCTGGACGCCCGCTACGTCATGAACCGTCGTCTGAGCCTGTGGGCGACGGCCGGCAATTTCCTCGGACAGACCATCCAGCGGACCTTTTTCCACGCTCCGAGCGGCGGCTTTGTGACGGCCGGCCTCATCTTTACGCTCTAAGCGGCGGAAAGCTCTCTCTACAAGCACTTTTTTGCGTAGCAAAACCCTTGCAAAAAACGCAAAAAAGTGCTATATTTGTATGTTTATGTGCACGGGTTCGGCGTTTTGCCGATAAGTGCTTGAAAATGAAAGAGATAAGCATACAAATATGATTGAAAACGAAGAGATGAAAAAAGCGGAAGAACAGTATTCCGCCAACAGTATCCAGGTTCTGGAAGGCCTTGAGGCCGTCCGCAAGCGTCCGTCGATGTATATCGGCGACGTCGGTGAGCGCGGTCTGCACCATCTGGTCTATGAGGTCGTCGACAACTGTATCGACGAAGCGATGGCCGGCTACTGCACCGATGTCGAGGTGACGATCCTGGAGGACAATTCCGTCCGCGTCAGGGACAACGGCCGCGGTATCCCGACCGGCATGCACGAAAAAGAGCACCGCAGCGCCCTCGAGGTCGTTCTGACGGTTCTCCACGCCGGCGGTAAGTTCGACAAGAACAGCTACAAGGTGTCGGGCGGTCTGCACGGCGTCGGCGTCAGCTGCGTCAACGCCCTGAGCGACCTGCTCGTCGCTGAAGTCCACCGTGAGGGCAAGATCTTCGTCCAGAAGTACTCCAAAGGCAAGCCCATCACCCAGGTCGAGGTCGTCGGACAGGCCGAGGACACCGGTACCACGATCACCTTCCACCCGGACGCCACCATCTTCACGCAGACCATCGTCTACAAGTACGACACCCTCGCCAACCGTCTCCGCGAGCTGGCCTTCCTCAACAAGGGCATCCGCATCACGCTGACGGACCTCCGCGAGCAGGTGGATGAGTTCGTCCAGGACGAAAACGGCGACAGCAAGGCGACCGGCCGCATGGTCAACCGCAGCGACGTCTTCTACTCCGAGGAAGGTCTCAAGCAGTTCATCGAGTACCTCGACGCCGGCGCGAACCACCTCATCCCGGACCCGATCTGCGTCAACTCCGACAAGGTCATTCCGATCGACATCGCGATGAGCTACAACGACGGCTTCTCCGAGAAGATCTATTCCTACGTCAACAATATCCACACGATCGAGGGCGGTACGCACCTCCAGGGCTTCAAGATGGGCCTTTCCCGTTCCCTGAAGAACTACGCCGAGAAGAACGGCCTCCTCGCCAAGTTCAAGGGCGACCTCAGCCCCGAGGACTTCCGCGAGGGCCTCACCGCCATCGTCTCCGTCAAGATCGCCGAGCCGCAGTTCGAGGGTCAGACCAAGACCAAGCTCGGCAACCCGGAGGCCACGTCCGCCGTTTCCCAGGCGACAGCCGCCGCCGTCGACACCTACCTTGAGGAGCATCCGAAGGAAGGCAAGACGATCGTCGAGAAGATCGTCCTCGCCGCCACGGCCCGTGCAGCTGCGCGCCACGCCCGCGAAATGGTGCAGCGCAAGACCGTCATGACCGGCGCCGGCCTCCCCGGCAAGCTGGCCGACTGCTCCGAGCGCGACCCCGAGAAGTGCGAAATCTTCCTCGTCGAGGGTGATTCCGCAGGCGGTACCGCCAAGCAGGGCCGCGACCGCCGCATCCAGGCCATCCTGCCGCTCCGCGGTAAGATCCTCAACGTCGAGAAAGCCGCCGGCGGCCGTGCCTTCGAAAGCCAGGAAGTCCGCAATATCTACACGGCCCTCGGCGTCAGCGTGGCGCAGGAGGACGAGACCGGCGAGAAGCGCATGGACCTCAGCAAACTCCGCTACCACAAGGTCATCATCATGACCGATGCCGATGTCGACGGTTCGCACATCGCCTGCCTCATCCTGACCTTCTTCTTCCGCTACATGTACGACCTCATCGCCAACGGATACGTCTATCTCGCGACCCCGCCGCTCTATCTCGTCAAGAAGGGCAAGGAAGAGGTCTACTGCTGGACGGACGGCCAACGCGAGGAGGCCACGATGCGCCTTGGCCGCGGCACGGACAAGGGCGTGACCGTCCAGCGCTATAAAGGTCTCGGTGAGATGTCCGACCACCAGCTCTGGGACACGACCATGAACCCGGACACCCGTCTGCTCCGCCAGATCACCATCGAGAACGCGGCCCAGGCCGAGCGCACCTTCTCCATGCTCATGGGCGACGACGTACCGCCGCGCCGGCAGTTCATCGAGGAGAACGCGCATTACGCCAACATTGATGCTTAACAAAGAAAACCTAAACACTTTTATATTATGATCTTAGACATTTTTGACAGGATTTCCCGCGACACCGGCGGCCCTATCGGTCAGTACTATGAGCAGGGCTTCGGCTACTACATGTACCCGAAGCTTGAGGGCGAGCTCGGCCCGCACATGCGCTTCAACGGCATGGATGTGCTGAACTGGTCCCTGAACAACTACCTCGGCCTCGCCAACCATCCGGAGATCCGCAAGGTGGAGACGCAGGCGACGGCCGACTGGGGCCTGTCCGCTCCGATGGGCAGCCGCATGCTCTCCGGTCATACCAAATACCACGAGCAGCTCGAGAAGATGTTCGCCGACTTCGAGAAGAAGGAAGACGCCTTCCTGTTCAACTTCGGCTATCAGGGCATCGTCTCTACGATCGACTGCCTCACCGCCCGCCACGACGTCATCGTCTATGACAACGAGGCCCACGCCTGCCTGCTGGACGGCATCCGCCTCCACAGCGGCAGCAGCTACAAGTACCGCCACAACAACATGGCCGACTGCGAGAGGATCCTCGCCAAGGCCTGCGCCGAGGCCGACAAGAACGGCGGCGGCGTCCTGCTCATCACCGAAGGCGTCTACGGCATGACCGGCGCCCTCGGCAAGCTCGACGAGATCGTTGCCCTCAAGAAGAAGTATCCGTTCCGCATCCTTATCGACGACGCCCACGGCTTCGGCCTGATGGGCGCTCACGGCCGCGGCACGTCCGAGCATTTCGGCGTGATGGACGAGGTCGACATCTACATCGGCGCCTTCGCCAAGTCGATGGCTTCCATCGGCGGTTTTGTCGCCGGTCCCCGGAAGATCATCAACTTCCTCCGCCTCAACATGCGCTCGCAGATGTACGCCAAGAGCCAGCCGCTGCCGTTTGTCATCAGCAACATCAAGCGTCTCGAGATCATCATGTCGCCGGAAGGTGACGAGCGCCGTAAAAAGTGCATGGAGATCACCCACGCCCTGCAGAAGGGCTTCCGCGAGCAGGGATTCGACATCGGCGAGGCCGAGGCCTGCGTCACCCCGATCCACATCGACGGCGGCGGCATCGCCCAGGCCACCAAGATCGCGAAGGACCTCCGCGAGAACTACAAGATCTTCTGCTCCATGGTCATCTACCCGGTGATCCCCAAGGGCATGATCATCTTCCGCATCGTCTCCACCGCCGCCCATACCATGGAGGACGTCAACTACACGCTGAACGCCTTCAAGGAGATCAAGCAGAAGCTGGATGCCGGCCTGTATGACGGAGATGATATCGCTGCGATGAAAGTTGAATAAAATGCCTGCGGTAGTTGCTGTTTTCAAACCGTCGCTGCGCGACCCCTCCCATAAATGAATAATCAGAAGTATTTCAAAGACAAGGTCATCATCGTGACGGGGGCCAGCAGCGGTATCGGGCTGGCTGCCGCGAAGCTTTTCGGAAGCTGCGGGGCGAAGGTCGTGATGGCGGCCCGGTCGCTGGAGAAGATGGAGGCGATGGCGCCCGAGGTAGGGAAGGATGTTCTCTGCGTGAGGTGCGACGTGTCCGTCGAGGAGGACTGCAAGGCGCTCGTAGAGAAGACGGTGGAGCGTTTTGGCCGCATCGACATTCTCGTCAACAACGCCGGTCTTTCGATGCGGGCGATGTTCAAGGACCTCGATCTTGTCGTCATCAAAAGGCTGATGGACGTCAATTTCTGGGGCACGGTCTTCTGCACGAAGTATGCGCTGCCGTATCTGCTGGAAGCGAAAGGACAGGTGGTCGGGGTGATTTCCATCGCCGGCTACAGCGCCCTCCCGGCCCGCTGCGCCTATTCGTCCTCGAAATACGCCATCCGCGGCTTCCTCGACACGCTCCGCATCGAGCACCTCAAGGACGGACTCGGCGTGCTGGTTTTCGCGCCGGGCTATACCGAGTCGAACGTCCGTAACGCCGCGCTCGTGGCCGACGGCTCCGCCCAGGGCAAGACGCCGCTGGAGGAGGGCAAGCTGATGAGCGCCGAACGCTGTGCCGAGTACCTCGCCAAGGGCCTCCGCAAGCGCAGGAGCGAGATGATCCTTACCACGCTCGGCAAGGCGACGGTGTGGATGCACCGCCGCTTCCCGCGTCTGACCGACAAGATGACCTACAGCTTTATCGCAAAGGAAGAAGACAGCCCTTTCAAATAGCTATCAGCCATGCAATTCAGCTTCGACTTCAAACGCAATTTCCTTCCGCTGCTGGCTCTTTTCGTGCTCCTGCTGGTTCTCATGCCACGGGGCGCGAAATTCAATTACGACTACCGCAAGGGAACGGCCTGGGAGTACGACGACCTCGTCGCCGAGTTCGACTTCCCGATCCTCAAGAGCCTGTCGGAGCTGCAGGCGGAAAGGTTGCGTCCCGCCGAAGAGGCGGTTCCCTATTTCGTCTGCGACCTCGAGGCCGAGCAGCGGCACATCGATTCGCTGGCCGCCCGCTGGCCTTTCCTGCTGTCCCGCACGTTGAAGGAGGAGTTCCTGGGGCTGGTCTCGGCCGTCTACCGCAACGGCGTGGTCCCGGAGGATGCCTTTGACCCCGCGAAGCATCCGGTCATCTATGTCGAACGCAGCAAAAAATGGAAAGAGGCTTCCCTGGAGACGGCCCATTCGCCGCTCAAGCTCGCTTCCTCCAACGTCATGACGCCCGCCCAGGCCCGAAGCTACGTTCTCCGGCAGATAGAAATGCCGATCGAGGGCCTTGGCCTGGACAGCCTCTATGCCGTCATGGGGATTCCGGAGCTCATGACGCCGAACCTCCGGTACGACGAGGTAATGACGGAACTGGTCCGCAGCGAGCAGTCCGGCGTCGTCTCGCCGACGCTCGGCATCGTCCATTTCGGCGACCGCATCGTCCAGCGCGGCGAGCTGATCACCGACGACGTCCTCCGTGTGCTGGATTCCTACCGGACTGAGTACGAGGCCCGGATGGGCGCCCTCGGCGGCGGCCGTCTCGAATGGGCCGGGCACGGCATCATGGCCCTGGCGCTGGTGGTTCTGTTCTATTTCAGCATCCTCTATTCCAATCCGAGGATTCTTCCGGAGTCGAACCGCTTCCTCTATCTCTGCCTGGTTTTCGCGATTGCGAGCGTGGCGACCTTCCTGATCGAGCGGCTGGATCCGGGCTATCTCTATCTCGTCCCGTTCACGCTGACGACGCTCTACCTCGTGGCCTTCTTCAAGTGGCGCGTGGTCCTGCCGGTCTATGTCGTGTCGCTGCTGCCGCTGCTGATTTTCGCGCACGGCGGCATGGAGCTTTTCTTCATGTTCCTGGTGGGCGGGGTCGTGACGATGTTCGCCTTCAAGTTCTTCAACCGGGGCTGGCAGCAGTTCCTGACCGCCTTCATCGCCTTCTGCGCGATGGCGCTGGTGTACCTGGGCTTCCGCCTTTTCCTCGGTGACGAGCAGAACATCTTCCGGGTGCTGCTGATGCTCTTTATCGGCAGTTTCCTCTCCGTCGCCGGTTATCCGCTCATCTATCTGTTCGAGGTGGTCTTCAACCTCGTGTCGGGCTCCCGGCTGATGGAACTCTGCGATACCAACAACAAGCTCCTTCGCGAGCTCTCGGAAAAGGCTCCGGGCACGTTCCAGCACAGTCTCCAGGTCATGAACATGGCCGACGCCGCCTGCCGCGAAATCGGGGCGGACGTGCTGCTGGTGCGCGCCGGCGCCCTCTACCACGACATCGGAAAGATGGCCAATCCCCGCTGTTTCATCGAGAACGAGGGGCAGTTCCCGGGCATGAAGCCCTATCATGAGGGCATGGACCCGCACGACAGCGCCGTCCAGATCGTCCGCCACGTCCCCGACGGCCTCGTGATGGCCGAAAAGCACCATCTCCCGCGCATCGTGCGGGAATTCATCCGCACGCACCACGGCACCTCCTGCGCCCGTTACTTCTATACGCAGTACCTCAACGCCGGCGGCAGCCCGGACCGCGAGGCGGATTTCAGCTATGACGGGGCGAAGCCCTATACCCGCGAGCAGACGGTGCTGATGCTCTGCGACTCCGTGGAGGCCGCCTCCCGTACGATGAAGGAACATACGCCCGAGGCCTGCGACGAGCTCGTCCGGAAGATCGTCCAGGGCAAGATCACCGACGGTCAGCTGACGGATTCCGCCATCTCCATCAAGGATCTCGACACCGTCCAGCGCTTCCTCGGGAAATACCTCTCCCAGATGTATCACGGCCGCATCGAGTATCCGAAGCTGAACCGCAGCGTCGCCCGGGGCATTCCCCGCGGCCGCTAATTGGGAAATTCGCAAGAAATGACTATCTTTGCCGTCCTTTTTGAGAATATAATATAAGTACAGATAATGAAAACCACGAAAAAACAGATTGACGATCTCAATGTCGAAGTGACTGTCGTCATCACCCCCGAAGACTATTCCGCCGCTGAAAAGAAGAAACTCAACGAACGCAAGCGCAACGCCGAGTTCAAGGGCTTCCGCCGCGGCATGGCCCCTATGTCCCTGATCCAGAAGGTTTACGGCGAGCAGGCCCTCGCCCAGAGCGTAGACGACCTCCTCTCCGAGGCCCTCGACGCCTTCATCAAGAAGAACAAACTCCGCGTCCTCGGCCAGCCGCTTCCGAGCGAGAAGCAGGAGACCATCGAGTGGGTGTCCGGCAATACCTTCACCTTCCGCTACGACATCGCGACGAGCCCCGAGCTGACCTTCACCGTCAGCAAGGATGACAAGATCCCTTATTACAAGATCAACGTCACCAAGGAGGCCAAGGCCGAGATGAAGAAGAACATCCTCTCCCAGTACGGTGAGATGCAGGAAGGCGAGGCTACCAAGGAGAATGACTACATCATCGCCGACCTCGACAACGGTAACGGCGTGAAGGTGGAAGGCGTCTATGTCGCCCTCCGCAGCGTCGCCGAAGGCAAGAAGGACGTTTTCCTCGCCCGCAAGGCAGGGGAGAGCTTCCAGGTCAATGTCAACGAGGCCTTCGAGAACGAGACCGACCGCGCTTCCATGCTGAAGATCAAGAAGGAAGAGCTCGCCGGCATCAACCCTGAGTTCACCTTCACCGTCGTCAACGTCAAGACCTTCGTCCCCGCTCCGGATACCGTGGAGACCTGGAACAAGATCTATGGCGAGGGCAATGTCAAGACCGCCGAGGAGTTCGACGCCAAGATCGCCGAGCGCATCGCCTCCGAGAACGAGCAGCAGGCCAACTACCGCTTCGCCCGTGACGCCCGCGAGTACTTCGTCAAGAAGGCGGACATCGCCCTGCCCGAGGCTTTCCTCAAGCGCTGGCTCCACGCCGCCAACGAGGGCAAGTTCACGATGGAGGACATCGAGAAGGAATTCGACGCCTTCCTCCAGGACTTCCGCTGGCAGATGGTCCGCGGCCGCGTGATGGAGCTCTTCGGCCTCAAGGTTGAGGACAAGGACATCGAGCAGGCCGCCGAGAACTACGCAGCCTACCAGTACGCCATGTACGGCATGGGCAACGTTCCCGAGGCCATGATCAAGGACTTCGCCAAGCGCATCCTCGCCGACGAGCGCCAGCTGCGCAACCTCGAGGAGCAGGTGGAGGACAACAAGACCTTCGCCGCCCTGCGCGAGAACGTCACCCTCGAGGAGAAGAAAATCTCCCAGGACAAATTCAACGCACTGGCCTAGGCAATTGTCATTTCGAGCTTGTCATCAAATCTATGAACGAATTTGAAAAATACGCAGTGAAGGACAGGGGCATCGGTTCGATGACCCTGCACCGTTATTCCTCCGCCTACATCAATCCGAGCATCATTGAGGAGCGCAAGCTCAATGTGGCCTCGATGGATGTGTTCAGCCGCCTGATGATGGACCGCATCATCTTCCTCGGCGTGCCGATCGACGACGACGTCGCCAACATCGTCCAGGCCCAGCTCCTGTTCCTGGCCTCCCAGGACAGCGCCGATATCACCATGTACCTCAATACCCCCGGCGGACAGGTGTCTTCCGGTCTGGCGATCTACGACACCATGCAGCTGGTCGAGCCCGATGTGGCGACCATCTGCACGGGTATGGCCGCCTCGATGGGGTCGGTGCTCCTTTGCGCCGGCGCAAAAGGCAATCGCAGCGCCCTGCCGCACTCCCGCGTGCTGATCCACCAGCCCCTCGGCGGTGCCCAGGGACAGGCCTCGGATATCCTCATCGCCGCGAAGGAGATCGAGAAGCTCCGCGAGGAGCTCTTCCGCATCATCGCCGAGCACACCGGACAGCCTTACAAGAAGGTGGCGGCGGACGGTGACCGTGACTACTGGATGAGCGCCGAGGAGGCCCTGGCTTACGGCATGGTCGACGAGGTGCTCGTCAAGCGCAGAAACCGCGGGTAGGCGATGGCCGGCAAAAAGACCACACCCTCCGGCGGAAGCCACTACAACCACTGCTCGTTCTGCGGGCGGCGGGAGGACGAAGTCGCTCTCCTGCTGACCGGACAGGACGGCTATATCTGCTCGGACTGCGTCCGGACGGCCTATGGGATGATCCAGGATATCATGGAACCGTCGAAAAGCGGCGGTTCCCCCGTCCCGACGGCCGCCAAGGCGCCGAAGCCGAGGGAAATCAAGGCTTTCCTCGATCAGTACGTCATCGGCCAGGACCGCGCCAAGGTGGTCCTTTCCGTGGCGGTGTATAACCACTACAAGCGTCTGGAGAACAATCTTGCCCGGAAAGACGATGTCGAGCTGGAGAAGTCCAATGTCCTTCTCGTCGGTCCGACGGGAACGGGTAAGACTTTGATGGCCAAGACAATCGCCCGGATGCTCGATGTTCCGTTCACCATTGTGGACGCGACGGTGCTGACGGAGGCCGGCTATGTCGGCGAGGATGTCGAGAGCATCCTTACCCGCCTGCTGCAGGAAGCTGATTACGACCAGGAGAAGGCCGAGCGCGGCATCGTCTTCATCGACGAAATCGACAAGATCGCCCGTAAGAGCGACAACCCTTCCATCACCCGCGACGTGTCGGGCGAGGGCGTCCAGCAGGCCATGCTCAAGCTCCTGGAAGGCAGCGTCGTCAACGTTCCGCCGAAGGGCGGCCGCAAGCATCCCGAGCAGGAATTCATCCACGTCAACACGCAGAACATCCTTTTCATCTGCGGCGGTGCCTTCGAGGGCATCGAGCGCCGTATCGCCCAGCGCCTCAACACGCAGGTGATCGGCTTCAACGTCAAGTCGAAGAAGCAGGTGGACAAGGACAATCTGCTGCAGTATGTCGAGGCGCAGGACCTGCGCGGCTACGGTCTCATCCCCGAGATCATCGGCCGTCTGCCGGTCATCACCTGGCTGGACCAGCTCGACAGGGACTCGCTCAAGCGCATCCTGACCGAGCCGAAAAACGCCATTCTGCGGCAGTATGAGCGGCTTTTCGAGATCGACGGCATGAAACTCGAGATTGAAGACGGCGTGCTCGACCTCATCGTCGACACCGCCATCGAGAACAAGCTCGGCGCCCGCGGTCTCCGTTCCATCTGCGAGCGGGTGCTCAACGACGCCATGTTCGAGGCTCCGTCCTCGCGCAGGAAAACCTTCCGGCTGACGCTCGACTACGCAAAGCAAAGAATAAGCGCCCGGTAACGAGCGCTTTTCTTTTAGATCAGCAGGTCATCGATCCCCAGCTTGGGGACATAATGGACACCGTCCTTGCGATAATACCGCAGGGACGCGTCTTTTTTTACGGGCATCAGAAAGATGCGTTCGATGCCTTTCCCGAAAGCCAGCACGGCCAGCGGCCGCAGCGGCAGTCCGAGGGCTTCCTGCAGCGCCTCTGGACGGAAATTGAGGATAAAGATGCCGTTGAGGCCCTTTTCGACCGCCCGCAGGAGCATGCTCTGCGCGGCGATGCCAAGGTCCATGTCGACGACACGGTCCTCCTCGCCGGTGGCTGAGATGACGATGTAGCCCTGCGGCTCCTCGCCGGGATGGGGGAGATGCTCCTCCGGCAGTGCGGCGCCGAGCCGGATGTGCGGCAGTACCAGCGAAGCCTCTTCCGAGGGAACAAGGCGGAAGCGGAGCCGCTGCGCGTTCATGCCGGAGGGGACCAGCGAGGCCACGGAGGCGATGTCCCGGAGCGTTTCGCGGCTCAGCCGGACGGCGGCATCGTAGCCGCGGAAGCTGCGGTTTCGCTTGAGAAGCGATTCCAGCGAAGGGTGCGTCCGCACGATTTTGGGACGTGGATGATTAAGCTCTTCGGCCTTCTTTTCCAAGTAGTTATCTGCCATGATCAAAGGTAATCCTCGAAGTAATCGGTGACCTTGTCCATCAGGTGGGCGCGATGCGGCCCGCGGACATTGTGCTCCGTGCGCGGGTAGGGGAAGTAATCCAGCTGGATATAGTGCTCGATGCAGGCCTGGACGAAGGACAGGCTGTGCTGCCAGACACAGGTGTTGTCGATGGCGCCCTGGCAGATGAGCAGTTTGCCCTTCAGGCGCGGGGCGGCGTTGATCAGGGAGGTCTCGGCGAAGCCTTCCGGGTTCGTCTCGGGATTGTCCATGTAGCGTTCGCCGTACATGACCTCATACCACTTCCAGTCGATGACCGGCCCGCCGGCGACCCCGACCTTGAAGAGTTCGGGATAGTGCGTCATCAGGGAGATGGTCATGAACCCGCCGTAGCTCCAGCCGTGGACGCCGATCCGGTCCGCATCGATCCAGGGCTGCTCGCACAGACGCTTGATGCCCTCGACCTGGTCCGCCATCTCGGCCACGCCGCAGCGGCGGTTGATGGCTTTCTCGAAGACGGCGCCGCGGTTTTCCGTGCCGCGGTTGTCCTGGACGTAGACAACATAACCTTTCTGGGCCATCAGCATCTCCCAGAGGCGCATTTCGCCGAGCCAGGTGTCCTTGACGAGCTGGGAATGGGGGCCGCCGTAGACATAGACGATGAGCGGATATTTCTTCTCAGGGTCGAAGTTCAGCGGATAGGTCAGGCGGTAGTAGTTGTCGAACTGCCCGTCGGCGCTCGGGACCTTGCCGAGCTCGATCTTGCACTGGGCGAAGCCGGCGATCGGGTTGGCGCTCTCGGCGATCGGAATCGCCTTTTTGCCGTCGGTGCTGCGAAGGACCGTCTTTCCGGGGAGGTTGAGGTTGCTCCAGGAGTCGAAATACCAGCCGGCGTCTCCGTTCATGGCGATATCGTGCCAGCCGCGTTCCGTGGTCAGCCTGACCGGCTTCCCGATGCGGGTGCCCCGGAGGGCGTTCCTGCCGGGTTTGGCGAGTTTGAGGTCCACGCGGAAGAGGTGGTTCTCGATCGGGGAGACCTCCGCGGAGGTATAGTAGACCGAGCCGGCGGTGTTCGCCACATAGGCGGCGTCGGCCGGGGCGGGGGTGAGACGGCGGGGAGTCGAGCCCAGCGTATCGACCAGATACAGCGCGCGGTAGCCGTCGCGGTTGTCCGTGCGGTAGAAGAAGAGGTCATAGCGGTCGCCGGGGAACCATACCGGGTCCTGCGGCTCGATCCAGGCCTCGTTCTCCTCGGTCAGGAGCGTGCGGATGAAGGCGCCGGTGGCGGCGCTGTAGCTGTTGAGGTGCATCTCGTGCTGGCTCCGGGCCTCGACCTGGATCCAGATCTGCTTCGAGTCCGGGGTCCACGTCACGTTCGTGAGGTAACGCTCCGGCGTGAAGTCCGTGACGTCCAGATAGATTGTCTTGCCGCTTTCGCTGTCATAGACCCCGAGGGTGATCAGCTCGGACTCCATGCCGTTCATCGGGTAGCGGATTTCCTTGAGGGAGCCCGTGCGGGTCGTGATGTCGAGGAGCGGGAACTTCGTCACGCGGGTCTCGTCCTTGCGGTAGAAGGCGAGTTTCTTTCCGTCCGGGGAGGGGAACAGGCCGGCGTTGATGCCGAATTCGTTGCGGCTGACGATTTCGCCGTAGACGATGCCGTCGGAGCCTTCGGCGATGCACCTGTCGCCCCACCAGACGCTGCCGTCCACGCTCCGGTAGGCCGCTCGGGCGGGGTTGAGCGCCGACGGATCGCCCTCGGAGATAGTCCCGGCAGCCGGATCCAGGACCCGCATCTTCCAGCCACCTTCGCCGTAATAAGCGAAGCTGTCACCTTCGAGCCACTGCGGATAAGCGCCGGTGATGGAGTACTGGCTGGTATAATAGAGGTCGCTGTTTGCGAACAGCTTGCCCTCCGGATTCTGCGCGGGACGCTCGTCCAGCGTCTGTGCCTGCAGCGGCAGGGCCGCCGCGAGGAGAAGGTATGTGAGAATTCTTTTCATGGCTTTTTCTGAATGCTGTGCAAGATAGCGAAAAATGCGCAGACGCGCAAGCGGCCGGTCTTACAAACTGAGCCGCCGGAGCATCTGTTCCACGGCCTTTTTCTTCTCGTCGAGCCCGGGATGGACGTAGAGGTTGAGGGTGGTGGAGATGTTGCTGTGCCCGAGCAGGACGGAGACGGTCTTGTAGTCGCACCGGCTTTCGATGCAGCGGGTGGCGAAGGTGTGGCGCAGCGTATGGAAGCGGGTGACGGGAATGTCCAGCTGCCTGAGCAGACGGCGGTAGTGGTCGCGGAGGTATCGGGGTTCCATCGGTTTCTCGTCGTTGGAGACGATGAAATGCTGCTCCTGCATGATCTTTTTCAGCGGCCGGAGCAGCGCCGACAACTCCCGGGTGACGGGGACGTCGCGGACGCTGGTGGCCGTTTTCGGCCGGTCGATGGAAAGGCTGTAATCGTGGAAGCCGTCGTCGTGGATATAGATGCGCTGGACGGTCTTGGTGACATGGATGACCCCGGCGGCCACATCGAGGTCCCGCCACTGCAGGGCGCAGATTTCGCCGATGCGAAGGCCGCTGTGGAGGCAGATCAGAATGCCGAGATTGGGGAAGGAGAAATGCTCGCGGAGGTGGTTCAGGAGCTTGATCTGCTGGCTTCTGCTGAGTACGTCCGGAGCGTGTTTCTGCAGAAGGCGGGTGGGGAAGTGGACGGTATATTCGAGGCTGGGCCAGGCACCGAGCCGGCTGCCGAAACGGAGGATGTTCCGCAGCACGACCAGCGTGTCCTGGACGGTCTTGAGGCTGAGCCCCCGGCCGAGAAGGTCGTTGACAAAGGCCTGGATGGCGGCTTCGTCGGGGGACTGCCCGTCGCCGAAGCGGGGGAGGATGTAGTTGTTGGTGAGCTGGGTATAGGTGGCGTAGGTCGATTTCTTGACCCATTGCCGCTTGTCCGCTTTCCAGGCGGAGGCGACCTGATGGAATGTGTATGACATAGGACTAAAGGATTGGTTATGCCGACGGGGCTGCAAAAAGACGGCCCGGCGAAGGGAAGGGATTGCCCTTTTTCCGAAAACTTTGTATCTTTAAGGCATAAAACCGATGTTGCCCATGAAACGCCTCCTTCCGCTTCTCCTGTCTCTCTGCCTGCCCCTTTTCGCGCTTGCGCAGGAAGTCTCCTTCGACCGGTATTTCTCCGACGCCACGCTGCGGCTGGACTATGTCTTTTGCGGCGATGCGTCGCATCAGACCATCTACCTCCAGGACATGGTGCGGACGGGTGACTGGGCCGGCCGGAGAAAGCACCTCGGCGAGCCGCTTCTTACCGGCAACGGGCAGATCCGCGTGCTGGAGCCCGAAACGGGCAGGGTGCTCTACGCCAGCAGTTTCTCGACGCTTTTCCAGGAATGGCAGGCGACGCCCGAGGCTGACCGGGTGCAGCGCGCCTTTGAGAACTGCTTCCAGGTCCCGTTCCCGAAGATCCCGGTGGAGGTCGAGATCTGCCTCATGGACATCCACAACAAGCCCTGTGCGACGCTCCGGCACCCCGTCCGTCCGGACGACATCCTGATCCGCCAGCAGCAGGACAACGGCTATCAGACCAAGGAACTCGCCTGGGGCGGCAGCCTCGAGGGTGCCGTCGACATCGTCATTCTGTCGGAGGGCTACACCGCATCGCAGAGACGGAAGTTCTTTACCGACGCCGCCAGGGCCCGCGACGCCCTTTTTGCCCACGAACCTTTCGCTTCCCGGAAGGACGCCTTCAGCATCCGCGCCGTCTTCGCTCCGTCGCAGGAGTCCGGGCCGAGCCAGCCCCGCCTTAGGCAGTGGACCAACACCGCCGTCGGCAGCCACTTCGATACTTTCTATTCCGACCGTTACCTGACGACCTCCTCCATGCAGAAGGTTTATGACGCGATCGGGAACGTCCCCTTCGAGCACGTCATCGTGCTGGTGAATACGCCCGTGTACGGCGGGGGAGGCATCTACAACAACGTGACCATCATGGGCAGTGACCACGCCACCTTCGCTCCGGTGCTGGTTCATGAGTTTGGCCACGCCTTCGCCGGCCTCGCCGACGAATACGCCTATGACAGCGAGGGCAACGACAGCATCTATCCCGCCGATACGGAGCCCTGGGAGCCGAATATCACCACGCTCCGCGACTTCGCCTCGAAGTGGCAGGACCTGCTGCCCGAGGGAACGCCCGTTCCGACGCCCGTCGACGCGATCGAGCTGCAGAAGGACGTGCGCCGCATCTGGCATACGCTGACCCCGGAGGTGAAGGCTTCCCTGAACCTGAAAATCGGTGTCTACGAAGGTGCCGGCTATCAGATGGAAGGCGTGTACAGGCCCGTACAGGAGTGCCGCATGCGCATCAACGAGTGTGAGGAGTTCTGCCCCGTCTGCACCCGCGCCATCAACGCCACGATTGATTATTATACCAAATAGCATGAGAAGAAGAATCCTTTTGCCGCTGGCGGCCGCCTTGCTGCTGACCGCCTGCTCCCACAGCGAAAAGACCGCCCCGAAGCCGTCGACCGGCTACAGCGAGCCAGATCTCGGCTGGCTCTTCCTGGAGGACGGGCCCTATACCCTTTCCACGACCGTTTCGGCGGCGCCCGGTCCGGCGGATTTCGTCCTTGTTACCGACCTCTCATTGATGGCTCCGGAGCAGGATACCGTCCTGACGGCGGATATCGTAGTCGGCGACGGGGGAGCGCTGGAGGTTCCGCTCGGCGATCTGGCCCCGGGATTCTATCAGGCGCGCCTTCGCGACACGCTACGCTGGAATATCGGCGTCCGTCCGGAAGATGTTGTGAGTGACCCCGATACGATAGACGACTTCGAGCTCTTCTGGAAGGATACCTATGCCGAGCTGGCCGGCGTCCCGATCGAGGCGGAAATGACCCCCGTCCCCGCGTGGAGCAACGACCTCCGGACCTGCTACGAGGTGCGCTACAAGAGCTTCGGCGGTGCCACTGCCGGCGGCATCATCTCCATCCCGAATGCCCCGGGCAAGTATCCCGCCCAGGTCCAGTATATGGGCTATGGCGCCGAGCCTTTCTATTTCGATCCTTCGTCGGCGCCGGAGCGCATCGATTTTCTCGTGAGCGTGCGCGACCAGGGCATCTTCAAGGCCGGGCAGGACCGCTGGATCGACCGCGGACTGTCGTCGAAAGAGACGTTCTACTACCGCGGCGCCTTCTGCGACGCCAAGCGGGCGCTGGATTTCCTCTTCTCGCTGGAGCAGGTGGATCCGGAGAGGGTCGTCGCGATGGGGGAGAGCCAGGGCGGTGCGCTGACGACCGTTGCCGCCGCATGGGATGACCGCCTCCAGGCCATCTCCATCGCCGTTCCCTTCCTCGGGGACTATCCCGACTATGCCCGGATCGTCGAGTGGCCCGTCCACGAGGTCTGGGCGGCCGCCGACGCCGAGGGACTGGACCGCAGCCGGCTGATGGAGATGCTGCGCTATTTCGACATGAAGAATTTCGCCCCGCACGTCAAGTGCCCGGTCATCATGGCGTTCGGCCTCCAGGATCCGACCTGTCCGCCGCATACCAATTTCTCCATCTACAACAACCTCGGCACGGATGAGAAACGCTATCTCTGCATCCCGACCTGTGGCCACGCCATGTGGCTGGAGGCCGCCTGGCCTCCGGTGAGGGACGCTTTCCTGGCGCCTTGGCAGTGATTACAATCTGACAAGTTTTCTTTCTTTTTCCTTCCGGATTGCGTATATTTGTAAGTCTAACCACAATGATTGAAAGAATGGATCTCCATATTGTGAATGAAACCGCCCGGCTGCGGGAAGTCGTCCTCGGCTGGCCGGCCGGCAACGGCCCCGTGCCGACGCTGGAGGAAACCTTTGACAGCAAGTCCTATGAGTCCGTCAAGAACGGCGTCTACCCGACGGACGAGGCGATTATCCGCGAGATGGGTGCCTTCGAGGCCGTGCTGAAAAAGTACGGTGTCACGGTCTACCGCCCGAATCCCGTGGAGAACTGCAACCAGGTCTTCGCCCGCGACGTGGGTTTTGTTATCGATGACAAGATCATCGTTTCGAATATCATCCCCGACCGTCAGGCCGAGATTGACGCATATGGCGACATCTACAGCCGGATCCACTACAAGCAGATCTACAACCTTCCCGAGGCCGTCCATGTTGAGGGCGGCGACGTGATCCCCTTCGGCAATCGCATCTTCGTCGGCCAGTACGACTTCCCGGACTATTCTTCCGTCAAGACAGCCCGCACGAACCGCCTCGCCATCGACTACCTCCGCATGATTTTCCCGGACAAGAAAATCATTCCGCTGAACCTCCGCAAGTCGGATACGGACCCTTACGAGGGCATCCTCCACCTCGACTGCACCTTCATGCCGGTCGGCCCCGATATGGCCATCATGTACCGCGAGGGCTTCATGAACCCCCGCGACGCCGACCATGTCGCCGACATCTTCGGCCGCGAAAACGTCTTCTACCTGACCCGCGAGGAGATGTACTGGATGAACTCCAACGTCTTCTCCATCGCCCCTGACGTCGTGGTCGTCGAGGAGCATTTCACCCGCCTCAAGGCCTGGCTCGAGAGCCGCGGCATGACGGTGGAGACGGTGCCTTACAGAGAAATTTCCAAGATGGGCGGCCTGCTGCGCTGCTCCACCTTACCTTTACGAAGAGACTAATCCTTTTTCTTCCTATGAACCAGAAACTAGCCATGGTCGCCTTTGGCGGCAATGCGCTCCTCCGCGCCGGACAGAAGGGCACGTATGAGGAGCAGCTTGAGAATGTCGAACGCACCTGCGGACAGCTCCGCCACCTCATCGAGCGGGGCTACGACCTCGTTATCGGCCACGGCAACGGCCCCCAGGTCGGCAATGTCATGCTCCAGCACGAGGCCGGCCGCCAGCAGTTCGGCCTTCCCGCAATGCCGATGGATTTCTGCGGCGCGGAGACCCAGGGCTCCATCGCCTACATGATCGAGACCGGCCTGGAGAAAGTGCTCCGCAGCGCCGGCATCGACCGCCATGTCGTCTCCGTCGTGACCCGGGTCGAGGTGGCCGCCGACGATCCGATGTTCCGGAACCCGACCAAGTTCGTCGGCCCGTATTACCCGGAGGCTCCGAAGGACGGCGCCGTCTATAAGGAGGACCCGCGCGGTCTCGGCTGGCGCAAGGTCGTCGCATCGCCTAAGCCGGTGAAAATCAGTAATATCGACATCGTCGAGCAGCTTGCCCGTGAGGGCCATGTCGTCATCACCGTCGGTGGCGGCGGCATCCCGGTAGTCGCAACGCCGGAGGGCCACCGCGGCGTCGAGGCCGTCATCGACAAGGACCTCGCCAGCGCCCTCGCGGCCGTGACCATGAAGGCCGACGAGTTCTATATCCTGACCGACGTCCCGAAGGTCTACATCAACTACCGCAAGGACAACCAGCAGGCGCTCGGCCTCATGAGAGTCGCCGAGGCGAAGCAGTATCTCGCCGAGGGACAGTTCGCCGAGGGCTCGATGGCCCCGAAGGTCCGCGCCGGCATCGCCTTTGTCGAGGCGGGCGGCCGGGAGTGCATCATCACGGAAGCCGCCGCCCTGGACGACCCGACCTGCGGCACCCGCATCATCGCTTAATCATTATACCTTAATACTTATGCCTTACAACCTCAGAAACCGCAGCTTCCTCAAGCTGCTGGACTTCAGCCCGAAGGAGATCCAGTTCCTGCTGGACCTCGCCCGCGATCTCAAACGCGCCAAGTACACCGGCACCGAGCAGCCGACCCTCAAGGGCAAGAACATCGCCCTGATTTTCGAAAAGACCTCCACGCGCACCCGCTGCGCCTTCGAGACGGCCGCCTATGACCAGGGCGCCCACGTGACCTACCTCGGCCCGACGGGTTCCCAGATCGGCGTGAAGGAGTCCATGAAGGACACCGCCCGTGTCCTCGGCCGCATGTATGACGGCATCGAATACCGCGGCTTCGCGCAGAAGACCGTCGAGGAGCTCGCCGCCTATGCCGGCGTGCCCGTCTGGAACGGTCTGACGAACGAATTCCATCCGACGCAGATCCTCGCCGACTTCCTGACGATGTCCGAGCATGTCGACAAGCCGCTCAGCCAGGTGTCCTATGCCTACCTCGGCGACGCCCGTTTCAACATGGGCAACTCGCTCCTTGTCGGCGGTGCCAAGATGGGCATGGATGTCAGAATCGTGGCCCCGAAGGCCCTCCAGCCCGCCAAGGAACTGGTGGACGAGTGCATGGCCATCGCCAAGGAGACCGGCGCCCGCATCACCATCACCGACGACCCCAAGGCCGGCGTCAAGGGTTGCGACTTCCTCTATACCGACGTCTGGGTTTCCATGGGTGAGCCCGCCGAGGTCTGGGCCGAGCGCATCGCCATGCTGAAGCCTTACCAGGTCAACAAGGAGCTCATGGCCGCGACCGGCAACCCCAAGTGCAAGTTTATGCACTGCCTCCCGGCCTACCACAACCTCGAGACGCAGGTCGGCCGCGACGTCCACAAGCAGTTCGGCCTCGACGGCATCGAGGTCACGGAGGACGTCTTCGAGAGCGAGAACAGCATCGTCTTCGACGAGGCCGAGAACCGCATGCACACCATCAAGGCCGTCATGGTCGCCACCCTTGGCGACTAATTTTTAACTGGAAGTGCAAAAAAATTTGGAGATTCAAAAAAAATACGTACCTTTGCACTCCCAACTGCTGGGTTCGTATAACGGTTAGTACTCGAGATTCTCAATCTCGCAATAGGAGTTCGATTCTCCTACCCAGTACCAAAGAGACTTGCTGCAAGGCGAGTCTCTTTTTTTTGTGCCAAATATTACGTATCTTCGTACGATTAAAACCTTTCGCTTATGAAGATGCCTAAAGATGCGGCCATCGTCGTGGTGGACATGCTCTACGACTTCATTGACGGATCGATGGCTTGCGCCCATGCCGAGCCGGCCGTCGCCAGGGCGCTCGAGCTCCTGCGGCAGAATTCCGCCGCTACGGAGGACGGTGACGCCGAGGAAATCATCCAGGGCGGGGGAAGTCTCCCCGTGCTTTTCGTCTGTGACTCCCATCCGGCCGACCACTGCTCTTTCGCGGAGCAGGGGGGACCGTGGCCGCCCCACTGCGTCAGCGGGACGCGCGGCGCCGAGATCCACGACGACCTCAAGCCTTTTGCCGACGAAGCCTGCATCTTCCGCAAAGGCTGCGACAAGACGCTCGAGCAGTACTCGGGCTTCGAAGGCCGCAACGCCGCCGGCCAGTCCCTCGCCGAGGTGCTGGAAATCCTCGACGTGCGGAGCGTGCTGGTTGTCGGCATCGCGACGGAATTCTGTGTCCGCAACACGGCTGAGGACCTGTTGAAGGCCGGTTTCCCGGTCACGGTCCTGGAGGAGGCGCTCGCTTATGTCGATTACAAGGGACATCTCGAGGCCCTCGATGCCATGAAAGAAGAAGGAATCAAAATTCAATAGACTATGACGCTCATCAAATCCATTTCCGGTATCCGCGGCACCATCGGCGGCGCCCCCGGCAACGCACTGACCCCCATTGACATCGTCAAGTTTACCTATGCCTATGCGGCGACACTCCCGCAGCGCAAACCGACCCCGAACGGCGAGCGCTACAAGGTGGTCGTCGGCAAGGATGCGCGCCTGAGCGGCGACATGGTCGAGCAGCTTGTGGTCGGCACCCTGATCAGCTGCGGCATCGACGTCGTCAAATGCGGCTTCGCATCGACCCCTACGACCGAAATGGCCGTTCTCTTCGCCAAGGCCGACGGCGGCATCATCCTCACCGCCTCGCATAACCCGCGCCAGTGGAACGCCCTCAAGCTCCTCAACGACAAGGGCGAATTCCTCACCGCCGTGGAAGGCCAGGCCGTCCTGGACCTCGCCGCCAGCGAGAACTTCGACTTCGCGCCCGTCGAAGCCCTCGGCAACATCGAGGAGGAAGACTTCACGGACAAGCATCTCGACGCCGTCCTGGCGCTGGAGGCCGTTGACGTCCCCGCCATCAAGGCCGCGAACTTCAAGGTGGTCGTCGATGCGGTCAATTCCGTCGGCGGCATCATCATGCCCCGCCTCCTCGAGCGTCTCGGCGTGAAGTGCATCTGCCTCAACTGCGAGCCTACGGGCGAATTCGCCCACAATCCCGAGCCGCTCCCGAAGAACCTCGTCGAGCTCAGCGAGACCGTCGTCCGCGAGAAGGCGGACCTCGGCGTCAGCGTCGACCCGGACGTGGACCGTCTCGCCTTCATCTGCGAGAACGGCGAAGCCTTCGTCGAGGAGTACACGCTCGTTTCCGTCGCGGACTACCTCTGCGAACTGGCCGAGAAGGCCGGCAAGCCCATCGCCACCGTCTCCAACCTCAGCTCCAGCCGGGCCCTCCGCGATGTGACCGAGGCCCATGGCGGCAAGTATTACGCTTCCGCGGTCGGTGAGGTCAACGTCACGACCCTCATGCACAAGGTCGGCGCCCTGATCGGCGGCGAAGGCAACGGCGGCGTCATCTATCCCGCGATCCATGCCGGTCGCGACGCCATGGTCGGCGTGGCGCTGTTCCTCAGCAACCTCGCCCACAAGAAGCTCTCCGTCAGCGAGCTGAAAAAGACCTATCCTCCGTATTTCATCGCCAAGAACAAGATCGAGCTCAGCGATTCCGCCCTCATCGACAAGATCCTCAGTGAGCTCAAGAGCATCTACGCCAAGGAAGACGTCAACACGATCGACGGCGTCAAGATCAGCTTCGAGGCCAGGAAAGAGTGGGTCCACCTCCGCAAGTCCAACACCGAGCCTATTATCCGCATCTACTCCGAGGCATCGACCATGGAGCGCGCCGAGGCCCTCGGCAACGAGGTCATCGCCGTCGCCAAGAAGATTATTGGATAGTATTTTGCTTCTGAGCGTCGGCTGGCTGCCGTGAAGGGCATTTGCCCGGAATAGGGTCGCCGCAAGGCGATTTGCCCTGAACGGCAGCCTGCCGACGCCTCTGTAAAGATATGTTTTCATTCCGAACCACACCCCTGGAGGACCAGCTGGACCGGGCGCTGATGAGCGGCCGGGTCGGCTGTTTCTGCACGCAGAACTGCTGGGATACCGCCCGCGGAAGGTGGATGTATGACATCTTCCGCGAGCGGGGGAATCTCGAGGTCGTCTTCAGCCCGCGGGAGGCGGAGCTGACGCCCGGGACGAACCATATCGAGTTCGACCTCGAGCGCCTGCGCGGCCTCGATGCGGTCGTCGTGGAGATCCAGGATGTCGGCAGCCGCTACTTCAATTACACCAAGGACGTGATGCAGCTCATGGAGATGCTCTCGCTCCTTGGGGAAGAGGCGCCGGCGATGTATGTGGTCGACCATGTCAACGCCGCCGGACGCTATGTCGAGGGCACGATTCCCTCGGTCCGCTGTGAGATGGGCGTGCCGAAGGTGGCCCACCGCCACGGCCTGACCCTCGGCGAACTCTGCAATCTTTACTACACCGAGATCGGCGCCCGTTTCGCCCTCCACATCATCTCCGCCGGCGCGACGCAGGCGAACCGTCTCCTGATGCCCTGGACCATCGCCCCGGCCTCGGACATCCCGGGCTTTTTCACCTGCGACCTCTATTCCGGCGGCGGTCTGTGGAACAACACGACCATCACTCCCGGCATCGGCACTTCCAGGCCCTATGAGTATTTCGGAGCACCGTTCATCCGCCCCAATGTGGCCGACATCCTTCCGTCGCCGCAGGGGACGCTCCTGCGCCCGTGTTCCTTCACGCCTGCGACCGGCCGCTATGCCGGCGAGCGCTGCTTCGGCTACCAGATCCTCCTGACCCCCGGCGTGCCGTACCATTCCCTGCTGCATACGCTCCAACTGATGCGCTATTTCACGGAGCATTACTCCCAGTTCGAGATCGAGGACGCCTTCTGGATCAAGCTGGCGGACCCGGTGCTGGCCGATTATCTCGGCGGCGTGATCTCGTTCCAGGATGCTCGCGAGCACATCAAGCTCGAGGAGCAGAAATGGATCCGCAAGGCCAAACGCTTCACCCTCTACGACGATGAGCCCAGACGCATTAAATAGAATCAAACGGATGGACAGCGGCAGCCTCTCCTTCGCTCCCGAATCGAAAGGGGATGCAAAAGAGTGGCTTGCCGGCTTCCTGCAGCAAAAGGGGGGACGCGTGTTCGAAAAGGACGGGGAGATCTGGTGGGAGCATTCGGATCTTCTTCATTATCAGCTCATCACGGCGAAGGTGGAGCCGAGCGGAGACCGCTCCGTGGCCTCCTGCAAGGAGGGGAGCGCGGCGACGCCGCTGCTTCGCTGGACGGCCTGGCTGCTGTTTCTGGCGCTGAGCGCCGGTTCTGTCTGGTGGCTCCGGAGCGGCTGGTGCGCGGCGATCATCTTCGTGCTGCTGCTCCTGACCCTCTGGGTGGTGCTCCGGCCCGCGCAGAAGTCCGTCCGGCGGATGCTTCGCCTGGCAGAGGAGCTGCACGCATGATGAAAGCCTTTCGGCATATTGCCTTTCTGGCCGTCCTCGGGGCGGCTTTTCTCTCGTCCTGCCGCGGCCGTCAGCGGATAGTCGTGCCCGAGACTTCGGGTTATGCCGACTATGCGGAGTACTTCGATCTGCTGCCGGAAGGGGAGGGCTGGGCTGTCGTGTCGCTGAGTCCCTATGACGGCTCGGCGGATACGCTGCGGATCACCGAGCCGCTGCAGCGGATTGTCTGTATGTCCACGTCCCATGTCGGCTTTCTCGACGCCATCGGCGCCGCGGATGCCGTTGCGGCTGTCTCAGGCTGCGATTTTGTCAGCAGTCCGCGTGTGCGGGAGCGCATCGCGGAGGGCCTTGTCGCCGAGGCCGGCTATGATGCCGCGCCGGCTTTTGAGACGCTCTACCGGCTCCGGCCGGACGTCGTCCTGAGCTATTCCCTCGGCGGAGAATCGGCGATGGACGAGCGCCTGAGGGAACTCGGTATCCGTGTCTTCACGCTCTACGAGCACCTCGAGTCCCATCCGCTCGCCCGGGCGGAATATGTCCGTCTCTTCGGTGCCCTGACCGGCCGCATGGCCGCTGCCGACAGCCTCTTTGCCCTCGTTCGCGATGGATATCAGGCGTCGTCCATCTATGGGCCTGAAAAAATGGACGAGTGCCCTGAAAAAGGCCAGTCATCCATAAATTGCGGTCAAATAATGGACGGGCGGAAGGTCCTTGTCAATCTGCCCTATGCCGGGGTGTGGTATGTCCCGGGGGCGGAAAGTTATATGGCGCGGCTGATCCGAGACGCCGGGGGAGAGGTGCTGGGCGCGGAACAGGGAACCGCGCAGTCGGGGATGATTTCCCTGGAGCGCGCATACGAACTCTCCTGCGAGGCAGACTTCTGGCTGAATGCCGGCAATGTCCGGTCCCTGGATGAACTCCGGCGGGAAAATGCCGCCTTCGCCTCCTTCCCGGTCGCCGCTCCGGGGCGCGTCTATACGAACAACCGCCGCGCGGAAACCGGCGGCGGCAATGATTTCTGGGAGTCCGGCGCCGTCCGCCCGGATCTCATACTGAAAGACCTCCGGACGATCTTCGCCGGAGGCCCAGAGGATTCCTTATATTATTATCGCGCAGTCCTTTAGAACAGCCGGCCATTGAACTTCTCGGCGAGGCCGGAAAGCTCGGCGTCGGTCGCGGGGCGGTCGAGCTCGGCGTTGCGTTTGGCGCGGGCGGCGGCATCCTCCGCTTCGAACTGCTGCTTGAGCAGGGCGAACTGGCGCTTGGTGTCGAGGGTGAACTCGCCGCTGTCGATCCAGGCAAAGTAGGCGTGCTCCTTCTTCCATACCTCGCGGGCGGTGCGACCCTTGTGCTTGCCGAAGGAGATCGTGGGCTCGCCGTTCTCGCCGCGGATGAGGCGACCGGCGAAGTCGATGGCCTTGGGGCGGCCGCCGATGGTGGCCAGGGCGGCGACGTCGTTCGGCAGTTTGTCGCCGTACATCTCGAGCTGGCCCTTCAGGACCTCGTAGGTCGCGACCGTGTCGGCTTCGGCCGTGTGGGCGTTGTCGAAGTCCTCGCCGCCGCAGTAGAAGCGGTAGGCGGCCTTGAGGTTGCGGGGCTCGAAGGTGTGGTAGATTGTCTGGACGTCGACCATCTTGCAGTCGTGGAGATCCACGGTGTCAATGGCGGCGAGCATCTCGCGGGCCTTGGCCTTGTTTTCCTCCCTGACGGAGAGGTCGGCGAGGCGTTCGTTGCAGTAGGCGCGGACACGCTCGATCTCCTCGGCGAGCATCGGAAGGTCGAACTTGGCGGAGTTGAAACCGGCCAGGTCGCTGCCGCGGAGCCATTCCAGCACCTCGGGGAGGACCTCGATGAACTTCGGGCAGTCGGTCAGGTCCTCGTCGTGGACGCCGTTGACCTTGGAGGCCTCCTCGGCGATGTGGATCTGCTTGCGAAGGGCATAGTCCCAGGGCTTGATCTTCCACGTCTTGATCCGGGTCTCGCCGCCCGGAAGGGCCTTGACGAAACTCAGCTCGATGATGCCGTCGGAGGCAATATTAAGACCGGTGCTCTCAATGTCGAAAAAGAGCAGCGGTCTTTCCAGATTCAGTTCCATATCAGAGGCTTATGAAATCATGATCGGCATGATGATGCCGCAGATCTTCTCGCTGGCGGCCTCTTCCTCGGACGGGAGGATCAGGGCGGCCCGGCGGGCGTCCATAAACTTCATCACGAGGGTGTTGCAGGCCATGTTGCTGAGGATTTCCGTGAGGAAGGTGGACTTGAAGCCGATCGTCAGGTCGTCGCCGGCATAGTCGCAGCTGACCTTTTCGTAGGCGGCGAGGGCGAAGCCGAGATCCTGTGCGGAGATCTCCAGCTGGCCGGCCTTAAGGTCGAACTTGATGTGGTTCGAGGCTTTGTTGGCGCAGACGGCGACGCGGCGGACGGTGTTCAGGAGCAGCGTCCTGTCGATCTTGAGGACGTTGCTGTTGTTCTGCGGGATGACGTCGCGGTACTTGGGGTATTTGCCGACAATCAGGCGGCAGATCATCGTCGTCCCGCCGAAGCTGAAGACGACGTTGGAGGCGTCGAAGGCGACCTTGACGGTCTCGACATCCTTGCCGATGATCGAACGGAGCACGTTCGCCGGGCGCTTGTGGAGGATGAAGGATGCCTTCTCGGCGGCCTTCACGTCGGTCGTGGTATAGCAGATCAGCTTGTGGGAATCCGAGGCGACGAGGGTCGTGGACTCGACGTCGATGTCGAAGAAGATACCGTTCATCGCGGGGCGGATCTCGTCGTCGGCCGTGGCGTAGACCGTGCCGGCGATGCCGTCGACGAGGCTGGCGGCCGGAAACTCAACCACCTGTGCG
The DNA here is from genome assembly GCA_902768665.1 of uncultured Bacteroidia bacterium. Lineage (GTDB taxonomy): Bacteria > Bacteroidota > Bacteroidia > Bacteroidales > UBA932 > Cryptobacteroides. Next base: position 104,961 of record CACXMA010000004.1, read on the forward strand.
TCCTCACCGCAGCCCTTGATGTCCGGGTAGTCGTCCGCCGGGAAATAGGGGAGGACGGAGTTACCGCTGGCCCAGCTGCACTCGAAAGAACTGTCGCTGATGGTCTTGATCTGGATCGGCTGGTCCGGGAGTTCCTTGAGGAGGTCGATGATGTGGCGGGCGGGGATGGCGATGCTGCCTTCCTCCTCTACCTTGTCGGCCTCGATGGAGGTCCTCAGGGTCAGTTCGCTGTCCGAAGCCGTCACTTCTAGGGTGTTGCCCCTCAGGACGACGAGGAAGTTCTCCAGGATCTGGAGCGTGGTCTTGGACGGGATAGCCTTGGAGACATCGAGAAGGCCCTTGAGCAGCGTTGCGCTGGAAATGCTGAGTTTCATATCACGATCATTTTTACGGATTTCAAAGATAGCAAATTATTTCAGAATTTGAAACTCCGATGGCATATAATTTGAAAAATGTACGTGCCGGACAAATTGAAATCAAATGCTGTATATATGAAACAATCCCTTGCCACCATCCTTCTGTCGGTCCTTGTCAGCGCCGTCGTTTCCTGCGGCGTGCTGGTCGGAGACCGCTATATCAATCAAAAGACGGAAACGGCTCCCGAGGCCGCTCCGGCCGCTGCCGTCCGCCCGAATATCCAGATCCAGCCGGGTACGTATCCCGACTTCGTTTATGCCGCCGAGACTGCCGTCGAGGCGGTCGTCTATGTCAAAGTGACAGTCCGCACCGGCGCCTATGGCTATTACGGCTCCGACGACCCGCTCTTCGACTTCTTCTTCGGCCCGCGGTACGGCTACAAGGAGTATGAGGCCCAGGGCAGCGGTTCCGGTGTCATCATCTCCCCGGACGGCTACATCGTGACGAACAACCACGTCATCGAGCACGCCCGCCGGATCGAGGTCACCCTCAATGACAACCGCTGCTACGAGGCCACCCTCGTCGGCACAGACCCGGCTACGGATATCGCCCTGCTCAAGGTCGACGCCAGCGGCCTGCCGTCCGTCCCTGTCGGCGATTCCGACGCGCTCCGCCTCGGCGAATGGGTCATCGCGATCGGCTCGCCCTTCGACCTGCGCTCCACCATCACCGCCGGCATCGTCAGCGCCAAGGGCCGCACCATGCCGAACTACGACGGCCGGTTCCGCGTCGAGTCCTTCATCCAGACCGATGCCGCCGTCAACCCCGGCAACAGCGGCGGCGCCCTCGTCAATACGGCCGGCGAGCTTGTCGGTATCAACACCTCCATCGTGTCCAATACAGGCTCCTACATGGGCTATTCCTTCGCGGTCCCGGCGAAGATTGTCAGCCGCATCGTTTCCGACCTGATCACCGACGGCCGGGTCCACCGTCCCTCGCTCGGTATCAGCATGATGCAACTAAATGAAAATATTCGTCAGGAATTGAAACTTTCTTCGGAATCCGGCGTATTAATATACGAGACTGTTTCCGGCAGCGGGGCCCAGGAGGCCGGGCTGCAGCGCGGAGACCTGATCCTCAAGTTCGACGGGACGTCCGTCAGCGATCCCTCCGCCCTCCGGGTGCTGCTGAATGAAAGACGCCCCGGTGAAGTAGTCGCCATCGAATTTGAGCGCTCCGGCAAGGTGGAAACCGTCGATGTCACGCTGAAGGAATTATAACAAACTAGAATGAGACAACTGAAGATTACCAAATCGATTACCAACAGGGAAAGTGCCTCGCTGGACAAGTACCTGCAGGAAATCGGTCGTGAGGAGCTCGTCTCCCCGGAAGAAGAAGTGGAACTCGCCCAGCGCATCCGCAAAGGCGATCAGGAAGCCCTCGAAAAACTCACCCGTGCCAACCTCCGTTTCGTCGTTTCCGTCGCGAAACAGTATCAGAACCAGGGCCTCAGCCTGCCCGACCTGATCAATGAAGGCAACCTCGGCCTGATCAAGGCCGCCGAAAAGTTCGACGAGACCCGCGGCTTCAAGTTCATTTCCTACGCCGTTTGGTGGATCCGTCAGTCCATTCTCCAGGCCCTGGCCGAGCAGAGCCGTATCGTCCGCCTCCCGCTGAACCAGGTCGGCGCCCTCAACAAGATCAACAAAGCCCTCTCGAAGTTCGAGCAGGAGAACGAGCGCCAGCCTTCCAACGAGGAACTCTCCGAGATGATCGACGTCTCCACGGACAAGATCTCCGACACGCTCCGCTCCAGCGGCCGCCACGTCAGCGTCGACGCCCCGTTCGTCGAGGGCGAGGACAACAGCCTTCTCGACGTGCTGCCGAACGACGACTCTCCGATGGCCGACCGCGGCCTCGTCAACGAGTCCCTCAACACCGAGATCGAGCGCGCCCTGTCGACCCTTACCGAGCGCGAGCGCGAAATCATCAAGTCCTTCTTCGGCATCGGCTGCCAGGAAATGACCCTCGAGGAGATCGGCGAGCGCTTCGGCCTGACCCGTGAGCGCGTCCGCCAGATCAAGGAAAAGGCCATCCGCCGCCTCAAGACCCCGAACCGTTCGAAGATTCTTAAAGGTTATTTAGGATGATGACTCCCGAACTGTTTATCCAGGAAAGGGCCGCCGCAGCAATGGAGGCCCTTTATGGTGCCAAGGTGGACCCTTCCGTCCTCCAGGTCCAGGTCACCCGCAAGGAATTCGAGGGTGACTATACGCTCGTGTGTTTCCCGCTCCTGAAGATCTCCCATGCGGCACCGGATGCGACCGGCAACGCCCTCGGACAGTGGCTTGTTGCCAATGTCCCCGAAATCGCCGCCTACAACAGCGTCAAGGGCTTCCTGAACCTTCTCTTCTCCCCGGTCTACTGGGACGAGATGTTCGCCGCCATCGCCGCGGACCCGGACTTCGGGCAGCTCCCGTCGACCGGCCGCCGCATCATGGTGGAGTTCTCCTCGCCGAACACCAACAAACCGCTCCACCTCGGCCATATCCGCAACAACCTCCTCGGTGACAGCGTCTCCCGCCTCCTCAAGGCCGGCGGCAACGAGGTCATCAAGTCCACGATCGTCAACGACCGCGGCGTCCACATCTGCAAGTCGATGCTCGCCTGGCAGAAGGAGTTCCAGGGCAAGACCCCGGAATCCACCGGCATCAAGGGCGACCACCTTGTCGGCGACTGCTATGTCGCCTTCGACAAGATGTACAAGGCCGAAGTCGCCGGGCTCGTCGCCGGCGGCATGAGCGAGGAAGAGGCCAAGAAGAAGGCCCCGAGCCTTGTGGAGGCCCACGACATGCTCGTCAAGTGGGAGCAGAACGACCCGGAGGTCCGCGGCCTGTGGTCGATGATGAACGGATGGGTCTACAAGGGCTTCGACGAGACCTACGCCGCCCTCGGCATCAGCTTCGATCAGGTGGACCATGAGTCCGAGACCTATCTTCTCGGCAAGGAACTGGTGCAGAAGGGCCTGCAGACGGGCGTCTTCGAGAAGGAAGCCGACGGCTCGGTCTGGTGCGACCTCACGGCCGACGGGCTCGACCGCAAGCTCGTCCTTCGCGGCGACGGCACCTCCGTCTACATCACGCAGGACCTCGGCACGGCCGAGCGCCGCTTCGACACCTACAAGCTGGACTCCCACGTGTATGTCGTCGGCAACGAGCAGGACTACCACTTCCAGGTGCTCAAGCTGATCCTCAAGAAGCTCGGCTTCGGCTGGGCGGACCAGATCTACCACCTCAGCTACGGCATGGTGGAGCTTCCGGAAGGCAAGATGAAATCCCGCGAGGGGACCGTCGTCGACGCCGACGACCTCATCCAGAGCATGTACGAAGAGGCGAAGAAGACCTCCGAGGAAAGCGGCAAGCTCGCCGATCTTTCTGACAAGGAGAAAGACGCTCTGTATCACATGATTGGACTCGGTGCCCTGAAGTACTTCATCATCAAGGTCGACCCCAAAAAGACGATGCTCTTCAACCCGAAGGAATCCATCGACTTCAACGGCAACACCGGTCCCTTCATCCAGTATACGCACGCCCGCATCCGCTCGATCCTGCGCAAGGCCGGCGAGCAGGGCATCGCCTTCGGTCCCGCCGACGTCACGACCGCCCTCGAGCCTTCCGCCAAGGAGATCCGCCTCGTCAAGCTCCTCGGCCTCTACCCGGCCAAGGTCGCCGAGGCGAATGCCGCCCTCAGCCCGGCGGTCATCGCCAACTACGCCTATGACCTTGCCAAGGAGTTCAACCAGTACTACCACGACACGCCCGTCCTCAAGGAAGAGGACGCGGCCGTGCTCCGTTTCCGTCTCGTACTGATCGACACGCTGGCCCGTACGCTCCGTAGCGCCATGGCTTTGTTGGGAATACAACTACCAGACAGAATGTAAAAAAAGCCTGCACGAAACGGAGGGCACTGAAAAAGTCCCTTTAGAGGCTTGCTAAATCAATCGAGGAAATGTTCAATTTATTTGGATATTTCCTCGATTTTTCGTAACTTAACCTTT
>CACXMA010000005.1 GCA_902768665.1 uncultured Bacteroidia bacterium
TGAGGCTAAAAGGAAAGAGCCCGGTGCAATACCGAGCTCTCTTCCAATCTAAGGCCTCGTAACTAATGTTAAACCGTCCAACTTTTGGGGGTCACATCAAATACCGAGCTCTCTTCCAATCTAAGGCCTCGTAACTAATGTTAAACCGTCCAACTTTTGGGGGTCACATCAGTTTTTGCGAGGCCTTAATGCTATCCGATAATCCATCGGCCGACCACGGGGATCCGGCGGATGGCTACGGACAGGGCGGCCGTGGTAAGGAACGTGCTGAGGGCCGTGGAGAGGATGATCGCGGGTGCGGACCAGAAGCCCAGGCTGTCGCCGATCCACCCGCCGAACCAGCCCGCGAAGAGCACCAGGACGGCCATGTGGCCGAGGTACATGCCGTAGCTGGCCTGTGAGACCGGCAGCAGCACGCGGCGGTAGAAGCCTCCGCCCGAGCGGATCTTCCGGAATAGGAGAATCAGGCCGACGGTCATCATGGCGACGCCGACAGTGTCATTGCACCAGGTCGTCTCCCACCATACCGCCGCATCGACCGGCGCCTCGAACGGGAAGCTGCCGCCCGTTGAGGTCCATACCCGCCGGAGGAAGCCGCCGAGGGCGATGGCAAAGCCGCCGAGCCAAAGGGGAAGTGCCAGCGCCAGCGTCCTGCCCCAGCTCAGCGAGCCGACGAATCTCCGGAAATAGAGCCCCAGCAGCAGATAGCCGAAGAAGCCGCTGATATAGTAGAAGGTGCCATAGCCGTTCCAGCTCGCCTCGCCCCAGAGCGGGAAAAGCGCCTGCCGCGGCAGACCGGAGGGTCCATACACCACGGCGCTCGGCCCGAACAGCCAGTCCCGGATCAGCGGAATCAGCGTCGTGAAGAGCCAGAGGCCGATCCAGACCTGCAGCTCCCGTTTGCCGACTTTCTCGGCCCAGGGGGAGAGCAGCGGCATGAGAAGGTACAGGCCGACGAGCATGTAGACGAACCACAGGTGTCCCGCCGCGTAATTGAAGTTCCACAGCAGGTCCTTGAAATTCTGCACCGGCTGGCCGAAATGGAAAGCATAGAAGATCGTCCAGATGGCGAACGGGACGAGTACCCGCACGGCGCGTCTGCGGAAGAACTCGCCCGTTGAATAGTGCAGCGGGAACTGCAGGAAGCTCGATGCCACGACAAACAGCGGCACGCAGCAGCGCACCAGGCAGTCCATGATGCCCGCCCAGACGGCGTTCGTCTCCGACAGCAGGAGCGAGCCTTCGCCGCCGAGGTAGAAAGGCTCCGTGCTGTGCACGACCATCACCATCAGGCACGCTGCGACCCGCATCCAGTCGATCCAGATTTCGCGTTCGGTATTGTTCATAGGTCAAAAACTTTTCGATACTGCTGCGCCTTCTTCTCCAGGGCGAGGGGATAGGCGCGGGAGGTTGAGGGCATGCGCCAGACGGTCAGTCCGTCAGGGGTCACGGCGCAGTGCCCCACGGCCGGAATCTCGCACCGGAGCTGCCCGGAGAGGGTCTCCGCGGCCTTTTCGCCCGTCACGACAAGGGTCCTGCACTGCGGAATCTTTTCCAGCAGCGCGCGGATGTCCGTCGGCGTCACGACCTCCAGGAACTTGTCGGAGGCGTTGTCCCTCAGCCGCCGGACGGCCGAAGCCGTGTCGTACATCGCGATGCCCTCGCGGCGGCAGAAGGCGATGATCCGCTGCATGTCGAAGCGCTTCTCGCCCGGGACGGTGAAATGGTCTTTGTCACCGTAGAACAGCAGCCCCGCCACCCGCCAGAAATCATTCAGCCAGTTCGGGTAGTAGAACGGCATGCTCCACCGCTTCTCCTGGGGCGGGAAGCTCCCCAGGAACAGAACTTTGGCGTTCTCCGGCAGGAACGGCTCAAACGGATGCTGCTCGACATGGCTCATACTGCAAAGATAGCATTTTCCGCGGTCTTTCCGCAGGAGATGTCTCCCCATTCGTCGCTTGATGTGGGCGATTTGTCGCAAATAACGCGCGCGGGCCGCTTTTTATTATTAAGGTGTTTTGGTTTCGAGAAAATTAATGTCTATCTTCGCGCCCGCTTTTGGCTTCACGGGTGCTTTGACACCCTTTTTCGAAGGCACGCAACGTGATTATTAACGCAAATAAACGATAACAATGAACAAAAAAATGACCTATGAAGCTCCGGTGACGGAGCAGATGAACATTCGGTTCGAGCAGAACTTCTTGGATTCGACAAAGTCTGCCAGTGGTGTTGCTAATATCACCGGAGGCAATATTCTTGGTGGAGAAGAGGGAGAAGATTGGTAATCCAAATAGCAGTTAAAATGAAAAAGCTTGCATATATTCTTGTCGCTGCTCTCGCTTTCGCAGCATGTCAGAAAGAGGAATCCCAGAAGGACATCCTTGTAGATGAAGGACTCAACACATTCACTTTTACAGCCTCTGTTGACAATAACGTCGTAGATGCAGAAACGAAGGCTACGCTCAGCCGTGGTGGTGTTTTCTCTTGGGCAGAGTCAGACGCACTCAAGTTTTATGATACTGACGGAAATGCGTACGATGCAGTTATTACTGCTGTTGACGGAGAGGGCGTTGCAACTATTGAAGTGACGGCTGCCGGTAATCCGACTTTCTATTCAGCCATTTACCCCGCAGCAGTGGCGGTTGGGAAAAACAAAGTCAACATCGAAGCAGCTCTGGCCAAAGGCCCTGTTGTCGTTGCTGAGGTTGGAAGTGGTTCTTTGACTTTCCATCATATCGGTTCCATTATCAACATCAAGATCAACGACATCCCTGCTGAGACGACCAAGATGGAGATTGCTCCTGCTGCTCCTGCAGAATGGAATGCTGGTATTTTCAGCTTCACGGCGGGTGTTCCCGATTTTAGCGGTAATGGAGGTTTTTGCTATCCTGTTGTCCCTGTCACAAGCGCTGATAGCGGTGTGGACATTTCGGTGCCTATCTTTGCTGCCAACTATGCAGGCGGTTTTACCATCAAACTCCTGAATGACGCAGGTCGCATCCTTTACAAGAAGACCACGACGAAAGATTATGATCTTTCCGGCACCAAACTTCTGAATATGAAAGCGCTGACGTATGAAGCACCGACCAAGTTCTATGTAAAAACCACTTCCGCTTCTGGCTATTGGGATAAAGAGTGTGTTCGAATGATTCAAACAGGTGCCAATACTTATTCTGTCCAGATGAATTGTGATGGTGGTTCTGACATCTTCATTTTTGACAATTACAACACCGACAATATTTCTGAAGGATACTTGAATAAGGGTCATGTTGACGGCGGTAATTTCTATGAGATCTCGTGGAATACTTCTACCAATTCTGGTGGTCCTAACTATATTTCTTCCACTAGAGATACACCCTTCTGGAACGGAGAGTACCCTGTTGAGGTAAATGGTATGTGCCTTTCCGGTACTTTCAACTCCTGGGGTATCGATAAGCCCTTTACTTATAATAACAATATGTCTTGGGTCCTTGAGGGGCTAGATATTGCATCGGCTGGTTCGTATGCATTTAAGATTAGGAAGACTCAAGACGCATGGTCCTATGGGGCTGGTGTTAATAGTGGACTCGGATCAGCCCTTTACGGCTCTTTGAAGGGAGATAAAGATGCAGGCGATGCAAGTGTTACGCTCTCTGCAGGCACGTACAACGTGTATTTGAATGCGACTTCTGACTGGTACTACAACATAATGTTTGAGAAGCAGTAGGAGTACTTGTATCTTTTCCATTCGGCCATCCTTCGGGGTGGTCGTTTTTTGTCTTAAGGCAAGGGGGCGAGGGACGCTATTGCGGAGACTTGCCGTTGAGTATCAGCGAGTTCCTGGTTGTCCTTTCCTTAAAATTTGGGAAAGGACATTCGGTAATCAATTGATCTTCAACACGGAAGCTCCGCAGCGCTACGCCGAGGCGTGAGACAGACGCGAAGAAGAGAAGGAGAGAAGGAGAGAAGGAGAGAAGGAGAGAAGGAGAGAAGGAGAGAAGGAGAGAAGGAGAGAATCAGTTCTAAACAGACATCAAACGTAGCTGGTACGCCTCCGAATACGGGATAATCTCCCGGTCCTGATAATGAGCCTGCCATGCGGGCTCTTCATGGCTACGGCTGACGATTTCCTTGACGGTCAGAGGCTGCAGGACCCTGGCGACTTCCTTTAAAGTGCCCCTTTCTTTCTCATTGAAGACAGAAAGATCACATGCATCGCAAGTGAAGGAGATTGATTCCATCCCATCGCGGAAAATGCTTTCACGTATCAGCCCGGGGATTCTGTCATAAATCGTTGAGTAGTGAACCGGTACAGGACCATAGTGAATGGCCTGGTAGCGGAGCCCGCTGATAGATTGGCCGTATTTTCGGTAATGGAGAAAATCGGCATAGAACATTTCCTTGTTGAGTTTGGTAGGAAAAGAGGGCCCCAGGCTGACAAAATAGCGGACCATCTCCTCAACCTTTCGGTGATTGAATTCTCCGAAACCATTATATATAGAGCGCTGGGTGCCTTCATAAATGATCCGATCCACGTCCGTGTCCATCGATTCCTCCCGGCTCTCAGCCACCCGCCTGTGAATCTTTTCATAATCGTCCGCATCAAAAAGATCTTTCAGGTTTTCGACCAGCTTTAGCATTACCGTCTTGTATCGCACGGCCCCAATCATTCGTCCGTTTGAGTCAGAGGGGAGCTGCCCATTCTCATACTTGGCATATTGGTTGGCCCCAAATCCCAGAATCCGCCCAATCTGTGCATAGCTCAGGCTATAATTCGTACGAATACGATGGATCTCGTCTGGGAACGGAATTCCGTGCTTTATCCGATATTGAGAATAGAGGTCGTTGAGCGTCAACTCGTCCTGCTCCGTGGTCGTAAACTTTTCGCCGGTGTCGATGCACTGATAATACCGGGCATGAATCCAATATTCTTCACCCTTGAACATCTGCCGTTCCAGGGTAAATACTTCCTTAACAGCTCCACCAGTATAGGGGCTCTTGATATCCGTTGACTGTTCGATTCTACTTAAAGGCATAATGGATCTTGTTTTCTGCTTTGTGGAATGAAATGCACAAGGTTTGGCTATTGGGCACCCCCATTGATAACTTGATATATAGCTGCGCTTTGTCGCGATCTTTTCCAAATACCCACATTTCTCCGAATTGAGAGATGGTATCTTTGATTGTCTCTACATAATCATCTACCACAATCGTCCGAATAACAGCCTCGCGCTCCACAGGGGTTATGCCGAATTCCTTCAGTGCCTCCAGGTTCTTATCCCTCTCCAAAAAGAAGATACCCCATACCTCCATCTTTGGAAAAAACCGGTTCAAGAACTGTTGGACTTCTTCCCTCGCTTTCATATCCTTTTCTTTTTGCAAATGTACGAAAAGGTGTGTGATTCTGCAAATATTGCACGAAAAGATTTGATATGTCCGGTGATTAACAACTGCGCCACTGTTTCCTACAATATAGATTGCAGTTGCAGCGCAGCGATTTTTTCGCTTACTTTGCCATGCGAACTGAAAAGTCATGCGTCTCAGCAGGGAAGTACTCAGGCTGGCCGTGCCCAGCATCCTGGCGAACATCACCGTCCCGCTTGTCGGAATGGTGGATGTCGCCATCGCCGGGCATCTCAGCGCGGGCTATTCGTCGTCGGCGCTGATCGGGGGCATCTCCATCGGTACGATGCTCTTCGACCTGCTCTACTGGAACTTCGGCTTTCTCCGCACGGGGACCGGGGGACTGACGGCCCAGGCCTTCGGGCGGGGCGGGCAGGGCGTCGGGAGCATCCTCACGCGGGCGATGCGGATAGCCCTTCTCTCCGGCCTGGGGCTGATTGCCATCCAGCTGCTCGTCGTATGGCTGGCTTTCCTCCTCGTTCCCTGCTCGGCGGAGGTGCGGGAACTGGCGACCCGCTATTTCTATATCCGTGTTTGGGCGGCGCCGGCGACCCTGTCGCTGTTTGCGCTCAAGGGCTGGTTTATCGGGATGCAGGATTCGGTGCGTCCGATGGCGGCGGACCTGATTGTGAACGGGGTGAATATCGCGGCTTCGGCGCTGCTGGCGCTCGGTCTTCCCGGGGTCTTCGACGGCATCGGTTTCCCGGGCATCGCGATCGGCACCGTCATCGCCCAGTGGACGGGCCTGGGCTATTGCATGATCGCCCTCCGGCGCCGTTATAGGGGCGTTTTCGGGCGGGATGAGCAGCCTGCGGTGGAGAGCCGCGGCTTCTTTGCGCTGAACCGGGACCTGTTCCTCCGCTCGCTCGGCATGATGGCAGTGTATATCGGTTTCACGGTCCTGAGCGCCCGTTTCGGCGACAGGGTTCTTGCGGTGAGTACGATCCTGATGAAGCTGCTGATGCTCTTCAGTTATTTCACGGACGGTTTTGCCTACGCGGCGGAGGCGCTGACCGGGCGTTTCATCGGGGAGCGGTCCCCGGACGGGCTTCGCTGTGCCATCCGCTGCAGCTTCCTCTGGAGCGGAGCGGTCGCCCTCGGGTTCCTTCTGCTCTATGGCCTCGGCGGCGGCTGGCTGTTCTCGCTGATGACTTCCTCCGCGGAAGTGGTCACGGCGGGACGGGCCTATATCCCGTGGCTGCTGCTGATGCCCGTGGTCGGCTGCGCGGCTTTCGTGTGGGACGGGGTCTTCATCGGCGCGACGGCATCCGCGCCGCTTCGGAACTCGACGCTGCTTTGCGCCGTCGGCTTTTTCGCCGTCTGGCTGGTCGGCCGGTATTCCTTCCCGTCTCCGGGGATGGCACTGCATATCCTCATGGCCGCCTATTTCGCCCATCTTCTCATCCGTGGCGTCTATCTCACGCTTCGGCAGGGCGTGGTGTACGGGGCGCTGCGGGGACGGTGATAGAGATGTCCATGCTCTTTCCTCGACGAGAGGAAGAGAGATACTCTATTTTTTGTTGTTACATACATGATAATCAAAGATTTTTTTGTAAGTTTGCGGTTAAGTACATGTTTGATTATCGCAGAGCAAAACAGGAAATATAGCTTTCCTCCTCTGTAGAGCCTGTGATGAACGGAAGCAAGCAACATGGTTTTTTAACACAAAACACAATAACTATGAAACAAAAAATGCTTTATGTCGCTCCGGAGACGGAGCAGACCAGACTCCAATTTGAGGAGCATTTTCTGGATGGTTCCATCACGGCATCCCGTGATAACTACACCATGGATGCAGAAGAAGATTGGGAATATTAATGGAGGACTGCCGTATGAAAAAGACTTTATTGATCCTGGCCGCCATTGCCGGCGCAGCCTTCGTTTCCTGCCAGAAAGAGACCAATCCGGAGCCGACCGAGCCCGAACTTACCGGTAAGACTTATACGCTTACCGTGAACGCCACCAAGGCAGTTGGCACCAAAGCACTCGCCTTCGACGGCGCAAATCTGGTAACATCATGGGCGGCAACCGATGAGGTAAAGGTGTGCAAGCACGGCTCCGCCACCGCTATCGGAACGCTTCTGCCCAAGACCACCGGCTCGGCCTCTACTTCCATCTCCGGCTCCATCACTCTCACCGATGTAAATGTGGGTGACAAACTGGACCTCATCTTCCCCGATACCAACTGGACCTACGAAGGCCAGGACGGAACGCTGGAAACGATTTCTTCCAGTTTTGACTTTGCCCGGGCTGAGGTTACCGTGAGCAACATCAGCGGCAGCGACCTCACGGCTTCCGCAGCCACCTTTACCAATGAGCAGAGCCTGGTGAAGTTTACCATCCTTGATGCGGCCACCAGTAGCCTCATGGATGTCCAGTCTCTTACAATCTCTGCTGCAAGCGGTAAGCTGGTAAAATCCTATGCTGTTTCCGGAGATGCTTATACTCCCGTTTATGGAGACATCGTCGTCACCCCGTCTGCTGCTACCTCAGAGTTCTATGTGGCTCTCAGGAACAACTCCGGTGCTGCTGACACCTATACCCTGACGGCTCAGCTGAATCAGTTCAAGAATTACACTTTCGTTAAGAGCGGAGTCACGTTCGCGAATGGCCATTACAAGGCAGTCAATGTCAAGATGACCGAAGAGAATGATATCTATACGGTAGCCGCTTCTCCGGTGGAGGTGTTTGGTTCTTCATGGAATCCGGACGATGCTAATAATGACATGGCCAAGCAGTCCGATGGAACATATCGCAAGACCTATCAGCTCAATGGAAATGAGCCGGGTCCGATTGCATTCAAGGTTGTCAAGAATCGTGACTGGACTTACGCATGGCCTTCTAGCAACTATGAAATTAATACTGTGACAAAAGGCACACTTGTCATTACGTTCGATCCTTCCAATCATGCAGTGAACGGTTACATTGAGTCAGAAGGCACATACACAGTTGCTGGAAGTGATAGCGTATTCGGATCCAACTGGGATACTGATGATACCAACAATGATATGGTCAAGCAGGATGACGATACCTATCTGAAGACCTACACTATTTCCTCTGCTCTCGTGGGCACTACAATTGAGTTCAAGGTTGTCAAAAATCACAAATGGGGATCTGGAAGTGAGTGGCCTGCTTCTAACTATGAGTACAAGATACCTGCTGCAGGTACATTGAATATTTCATTCAATCCTGCAACGGGAACAGTCCAGGCCTGGATGTTTGAATATACCCTTGCTTGTTCTTCTAACGCTTGGAGCGTTACGGCTAATCCTATGACTAAGCAGGAAGACGGAACCTGGAAGTGTGTTGTTGAAAATAACGTTGAAAATATAGTAGAGGAGTTCAAGGTTCTTCACAGAGAGAGCGAATGGATTGGCGATCCTAATAATAGCGGTGAAAACTACTCGAAGGACGTTCCTGTAAAATGCGACCTCATCTTCACCTATAATCCGGAAACCGGCTTGGTTAAGATGGATTTTAGAGTTGATAACACAGTAGATGATGTCCTCAGAAGGCTTTTGTTCGAAGTTGAGACTGGTACCACAATCGAAATGAAAGCTGGCACTTATGTCGAGTCCAACAGTAATTATATTGCTTTTGCCGGTAAGGAAGTTACCGTAAAGGCAGTAGAAGGAGCCACGGTTGTCCTTCAGCCTCAGGTGCCCATAACAATCTCTGGTGGAGGTCATGCAAAATTTGTTGACGTCGTATTTGATGCTTCACATTTGACAGATTTGGCAACCTGGTACGAGCACTTGATTTACGCATCAGATGCAGATGCAGATAACCGCTTGGTGCTTGAGAACTGTGAGATGAAGAACTTCAATCAAAACAAATCTGCAATCTATTGTTCATCATCCAACAAGTTTGCATCTGTCGAATTTGATAACTGCTATTTCCACGACATGATGAAGAGCGTCTTCTTCTCCGAAGGCACATCTGTTGACGCTTTCACATTGACTAATTCTACGATAGCAAATATCTCGACTGATAGCGGCAGCTATTATGCCGGCGTGATTGATCCTCGTGGCGCCTCTGTAGCAGTAACTGTAGATCATTGCACCTTCTATAACTGCGAGACGATGAATACCGACTATGGCGCCATTAAGGTTAAGGATTCTTCGAACGCTGTGGTGTCCAACTGTATCTTCATGATGCCCAGCTCTTATGCAGGTGGACGTGCTGTATACAACACCGCTGGTGAAGTAAAGAACTGTCTCACATTTAACTATACCAAGGACAGCACTCCTCACGGCATCCATTCCGGTCCCACTATTACGAATTGCGTTGAGGCAAATCCTCTCTTTGCAAATCCCGGTAGTGGTGATTTCACCCTCGGTACAGGATCTCCTGCCCTGACGGCTTCAGAGACCAATGGTCCTATCGGAGACCCTCGCTGGTATAACTAATTCAAATTAATTTAGTTCATCCTTTTTCGCCACTCCTTCCCGGGGTGGCGAAATTGTTTTGAAGAGAGGTTCAATCTTCCGTAAGCCTCCGATAAAGTACCATTGACAAAGGATATAATTACAGGGGGGTGGTAAACTCAAGGCAAAACAGACACGGGACGGCGATCGGACATTCAAAAAAAAGCGTATCTTTGCAAAAAAGCGGCGCATCATGAAAAAGTTTCTATCCCTCATTCCCTTAGCCATGCTGCTGTCCTGCGGGACGAGCAACAATCTCGTCGATATTCTCGCCGAGCACAAAACGCATAACCTCGGCTACGGTATCGTCGTGACGGACGGCTCCAAGACAGAGTCTGTCACTACGGTCGAGATGAGCGAGCTGGCTCCGTACCGGACCATCTATGAATTCCTTGCAGGGCGCGTTGCCGGGGTCATGGTGCAGGGCGAGAAGGTGACCATCCGCGGCATCAACTCCATCAACGCCTCGACGGATCCGCTCTTTATCGTGAACGGAACGGCCTTTACGGACATCTCCTGGCTCAATCCCAGGGACGTCAAGACGGTGGATGTGCTGAAAGACGGCGCGGCCTGCTCGCTTTACGGCTCGAGGGGCGCCAACGGCGTGATCATCATTACGACAAAATAGTCCGCAGCTGTTCCACGGACCCTGCTACGACGGGATAGCCCGTCATATCCTGATATCCCCAAGCCACGGCAATGCCCGGTACGCCGGCGTTCGCCGCGGTTTTCATATCCGTCGCGGAGTCCCCGATGAGCGCGGCATCGGCTTTCGCCACGCCGGCCTGCTCCAGAACCGTCTCCACGATGGCTGGGTCGGGCTTCAGCGGGAATCCCTCCCGGTTGCCGAGGATGGCGACGAAGGGAATCCCCGGAAACAGCTTCCGGACGAGGTACTCGGCCCCGGACTGGAATTTGTTCGATGCCACGGCCAGGGCGACGCCGGCCGCGGACAGTTCCTGCAGCAGCTCGGGCATGCCGGCATAGGGCGCGGTATGGACGTCGATGTGGGACTCGTAGTAGGCCATGAAATCGGCGAGGCATTCGTCCAGCAGATTCCACGGACAAGCCGTGGAATGACGGCTGTCGCCCTGCCCGCCCGGACCTGGCATCTGCGGCAGGGCCCGCTCCACGAGCTTGCGGACGCCGTTTCCGACCATACCGCGGTATTCCGCCAGGGTATGCGGCGGGAATCCTCTTTTCTCCAGGGCATAATTGACGGCCTCGCCGAGATCCGCTATCGTGTCGAGCAGCGTCCCGTCGAGGTCGAAGACAAGGGCTTTGTACCTGGTCATGGCTAGAGCAGTTTCGCGGCGAGGTCGCTCAGCGGCGAACGGACGCCCTGGCGGAGGAAGATGTGCTGGAAGAGCGTCTGCCCGGTCATTTTCTCGGTCAGGTGCGTCAGGCCGTTGGACCATTGGTCGAGATAGGGCTGGTCGATCTGGAAGATGTCGCCCGTGAAGACCATCTTGGTGTCCTCGCCGGCGCGGGTGATGATGGTCTTGACCTCGTGGGGCGTCAGGTTCTGGGCCTCGTCCACGATGAAATAGACCTTGCCGAGGGACCGGCCGCGGATATAGGCGAGCGGGGAGATGAGAAGCTTTTCCTCGCGGAGCATGGCGTCGATTTTCTGCGCCTGCTTGCTGCCGGGCTTGAAGCAGCGGCGGATGACGTCGAGGTTGTCCATCAGCGGCTGGATGTAGGGGCTCATCTTGGATTTCTGGTCGCCGGGGAGGAAACCGATGTCCTGGCCGCCGAGCACGACGGTCGGGCGGGAGAGGATGATCTGGTCGAAGTCGGCTTCCTGCTCGATGGCGGCCGCCAGGGCAAGCAGGGTCTTGCCGGTGCCCGCACCGCCGGTCAGGGCGACAAGTTTGGTGTCCGGGTTCATGCAGGCGTCCAGGGCGAATTTCTGCTCGATGTTGCGGGGGCGGATGCCGGCCGCGTTGATGTCATGGACGAGGACGATCTGCTTGGAGGGGCTGTCGTAGCGGGCGCAGGTGTCGGGGCCGCCGGAACCGATGCGGATGCGGTAGAGCTGGTTCGGGACCGGCTCGCTCTTGACGACTTTCTTCCAGTGGACGCAGTTGGTCTGGCCGTAGGCGAGCGACTGGAGGGAAGGATTGTCGGCGCCGTCCATGTCCTTGACTTCTTTCTCGCGGCGCTCGATCTTCTCGTCCTCGACCTTGTCGGTCAGGTAGTCCTGGGCCTCCATGCCGGCGGCCTTGGCCTTGAGCCGGAGGTTGATATCCTTGGTCACCAGGGCGACGAAATGCTCGGGGTAGTTGTTGCGGAGCCAGATCGCCGTCGCAAGGATGCGGTGGTCCTGCGTGTCGTCGAGGAAGAGCTGCTGGAGACCGCCGGGGAAGGGATGGTTCGGCTCGATCTTGAGGTAGCCGTAGCGCTTGCCGATCGGGACGCCCCGGGGACCGAAAGTCTTGCCGTCGGTCAGGAGGTTGACCTCGCGCATGAAGCTTCGGGCGTTGAAGGCGAGGTTGTCGTTGCCTTTCTTGAATTTGTCGAGCTCTTCGAGCACGGCGACGGGAATGACGATGTCGTTGTCCGCGAACTGGCGGATGGCATTGAAATCGTGCAGGGGGATATTCGTGTCGAGTACGAAGATTTTAGGGAGTTTCTTCGACTTTTTGGTAGTTCTCTTTTCGGTGGCCATAGTCTGTAGGTTATCAGTCTTCGCCTTCGGAGGCGCTCAGGAGGGATTCGAGGATGGAGGAGATGCCGGGGGCGCCTTCCGCGGCGATGTGGATGCCGGTGGTTTCGGGGTTCGGGTGCCCCAGCGGGAAGTAGGCGACGTCCTGCAGCAGGAGCTCGGCGTCGAGGTAGTCGAAGTCGATGTCGGCGATGGTGATGAGCACGCCCGGGACTTCGCCGTATAGGGCGCGGACGGGGAGGACGCCGTTCCAGGACTTGCGAAGGAGCGAAATGTCGATGTCGGCGCCGGTGCCTTCGGCGGTCATGGCGCTGAGGGCGGTCAGCAGGCCGCCGGGACCGACCGGAACGCCGGCCTTGACGATGCCGTCCTCGATCAGCTCGCGGACGACCTCATAGCAGTCGATGAAATAATCCGCGTCGCCGATGTCCGGGGCCGTCGCGGAGGGAGCCTGCATGGCCTCCGCCAGGACGGAACCGCCGAGCCGGGGCTCGCAGGAGTCGAAGGGAATGTAGACGATCCAGTCCGTGGGGCTGTCCTGGAGCACGGAGGGGCAGCGGCGCTTGCGGCCGAAACGGATCCGGCCGGAGGTCTCGTCCGCCAGTTCTTCGTCCTCGGGCTGGGGGTCGCCGCCGGCAAGACCGGCCTTCACGGTGATGGAACAATGCTCCGCCTCGCTGTATGCCCACCTCCGCAGCCGGATGCCGAGACCGTCGATGTACTCGCAGGCGGCCTGCACGCTGGCATAGAGGGCGGCCATGTTGCCCATCGGCGCGCCGTTCCAGTTCCATTCCAGGTCCGCCCCGAGGTCCTCGAGGTGGAAATGCCCGCTGCGGAAAATCGTCTCCAGCAGGGCGCCGGCGATGCGGGAGCAGGCATAGGACTCCGGGAAGTTGACCGGGTATTTACGGGGATTGCCGATGGCGGAAAGGACGGCCGGCAAGTAGGATTCCGCCGGGGTGCCGTCGTCCGGGAAGGTCCCGGGGGCGAGGTCCAGCGTTTCGTCGGCCAGGGGCTCGGCCGGGGCGGGCGTGGTCGCATCCTTCCCGGCGCAGTCCAGAAGCATCATTTCCGGGGTCACGGCCTGCGGAACGCCGTCGATGATGAAGGGCCGCTTGAAGGGGGAGATCCGGATGCCAGAGGGCTTTTCGCTGCTCATCTTTCGCAAATAAAAAACAAAAACTCTCCCAAAAATAAGTAAATTTGTGCTTAGTTCAAAATGATTCGTGAGATGGATTTCAATGAAAAGGCCTATGAGGCCCTGGTAGAAGCGGTTTTTCAGCGTTTTCCTTCCGTCCAGAAGGCCGGTTTTGACGGCGCATACAAGCCCGGACTGGCCCATATGCGGGCCTTTGACGAGGCGCTCGGAAGCCCCTCGCGGGCCTTCCGCAGCATCCATGTCGCCGGCACCAACGGGAAGGGCTCCGTCTGCAGCATGCTCGCCAGCGTCCTCAGCGCCGGCGGCATCCGCACGGGACTCTATACCTCTCCGCACCTCGTTGATTTCCGGGAAAGGATCAAAACCATTTCCGCTCCGGAGGGCTGGTCGATGGTGCCGAAGGAGTACGCCTATGATTTTCTGGCGGAGTGGGAGCCCTATTTCATCAAGCACGGACTCTCCTTCTTCGAGATAACGACGGGCCTGTGTTTCAAGTACTTCGCGGATTGCGGCGTGGAGGTGGCGGTCATCGAGACCGGGCTCGGCGGCCTGCTGGATTCGACGAATATCATCCAGCCGCTGCTGTCGGTGGTGACGAACATCGGGATGGACCATATGGCCTATCTCGGCGATACGCCGGCGGAAATCGCCGCGCAGAAGGCCGGCATCTTCAAGGAAGGGGTGCCCGCGCTGGTGGGGGAGAGCGCCCCGGAGACCGATCCGGTCTTTGCCGAGACGGCCTGGATGAAATGTCCGCTGACTTTCGCCGACAAGGTAAAACCCTCGCTTTGGGGCCGCCGCGGGGAGATGCTGGAGAAGATGGACCTTCGCGCCGTCAGTCAGCAGAAGAATCTCCGGACCGTGCTGGCCGCGCTGGACATCCTTCGGGACACGGCCGGGCTGCGTATCGATGAGGAAACGATCTTCCAGGCGATTGTCCATACCGCGGCCCGGACGGGTTTCCATGGCCGCTGGGAGAAGCTTTCCGACGTGCCGTATGTGCTTTGCGACATCGGCCACAACGCCCATGCGCTCCGCTATAATTTCGCCCAGCTGCGGCGCGAGGTCTCCAGCGGACGTTTTTCCTCGCTCATCATCGTCTACGGCATCATGGCCGACAAGGATCTCGACCCGATCCTGCCGCTGATGCCGGAGGAGGCGACCTATATATTCTGCGCTCCCGATACCGCCCGCGCCCTGCCGGCGCAGCAGCTGCTGGACCGCTACAAGGCCTGGCGCAGCGGGCAGGGGCTCGGCAGCGGCAATGCTTTCGCCGCCCCGTCCGTCAGGGAGGCCGTCCGTATGGCTACGGCCCGTGCCCAGGCCCTGACGGACAGCACGCCGCCGCTGATTTACATCGGTGGCTCGACATTTGTAGTTTCCGAAGCCGTTAATCTTTTCCGAAAATGAAAACGAAGCGTTCCCTCCTTTTCGCAGCCGCCGTCGTGAGCGGCTCCATCGCCTTTGCCCAGACGCCCGACTCCGACGGCCATGTCCTGACCGCCCTCTGGAAGGAGTACAAGGCCGCGGCCGACGCCGACCTCCCCAAGAAGGAGGCGGAAATCCTCGACAAGATCAAGAAAGAGGCTGCCGGGAAGCACCTGGCGGTCGATTTTTATGATGCGGCGACGGCCTATGTCGAGGCGGTCGTCCGCCGCAACTGGAAGGAGCGCGAGAAGCAGCATGCCGCCCTGGCCGAGGACGTGAAGGCGTTCGGCGAGCCTATCGTGACCTTCCTCTGGATGGCCGATTACCAGCGTCCGGGGTACGATGCCCTCGTCGCATATATTACGGAGCATGCCTCTGAGCTGACCGGTCGTCACGAGGCGTTTTACGACCGCGGCATCCGTGGCCGCTATTTCGGCGGCGCACTGAAAAAGTTCTTTGCCAGCGACTATGAGTATGCGCTCTGGCGCCAGCTGAGTTCCCATGCGACCGGACCGGTCTATGAGCAGCTGGCCAAGATTGTCCAGGGCCGTTATCCCAACGAATGCGCCCTGGCGTTCTATACGGCAGAAACGGGCGAAGGCCGGAAAGCTGCGCTCGACGCCCTCGTGGAGAAATACAAGGGAACGGCCGCATCGTTCTATCCGCTCGCCGAGAGCCTGCGCCTGGAGTTCGCCGCGTTGCACGAGAAAAAGGCCTCCGCGGCCGAATTCCGCGCTTTCTATGACCGCTGCGTTTCCATCGAGAAGCAGCGCGCCGCTTTCAAGGGCGAGGAGAAGCTCATCGCCGAGGGCTGCACCGGTATCCGGAATCTTTGCGAGACCCTCACCGACAAGAATCTTTCCGTCGTTTTCCGGGACGGCAAGGCCGTGGTGCGTTTCCGCAACCTTACCTCCGCGACGCTGACGCTCCACAATGCCGGCAAGACGCCGACCCTCAAAAGCTGGGAGGTCAAGAATCCTTCCGCATCCTTCTATGTCGAGGACGAGGTTTCCGTGGATGTCCCGACGCTGCGAGACGGGGCCTACACCTTCGCCGTCAAAAACGGCAAGGTCGTCGCCGAGACGCGCTATTCCCAGTATACGCTGTCCATGGCCCTTCGCTGCGACGCTGCGGGCTGGGGCATCTATGTGACGGACTACCTCACGGGAAAGCCGCTCTCGGGGAATGTCACCGTGCTGATCAGCAAGAAAGGAAAGGAATATGCCAGGGGGGATGTGAAGCTCGGTGCCGGGTTCACCACGCTGCCGGCGAATCTCCGGAAAGCCATCAAGGATGCCGATACCTGGGTCTATGTCAGCGTCCAGTCCGGCTCCCGCCTGTCGAAGGAGACGGAACTCTGGGCTGAGGCCTATGAGCCGGATGTCGAAGAGGAGACCTCCGACCTTCTCAGCGGCCGCATTCTCCGCGACCAGGGCGCCTACCGCCCGGGCGAGACCGTCCGTTTCAAGGCGCTCCTGTGGGGCGGCAGCATCGCCCGGGGCTTCAAGGTCATGGAATCGAAGCCGCTCAAGGTCACCTTCTATGACAGCGAGTCCAATGAAATCGAATCCAAGAGCCTCCGGACCAATGCCTTCGGCACCGTATCCGGGTCCTTCGCCATCCCGAAAGGCCTTCGCGGCGGCAGTTTCTCCATCCAGGTCCGCAGCGGCAAACGGCTTGTCGCGAGCGAATATTTCCGTGTCGACGAGTATGCCATCCCGACCTTCGACCTGACGTTCGAGCGGAGCGACAAACTCTTCCTCGTCGGCGATGAAGTTCCCGTTCTGGGCACGCTGAGGAGCTATTCCGGGCATCCGCTGTCCGGCTCGGCGCTTCGCCTCAAGGTCAGCCGCTGGGGTACGCAGGTGCTGGAAACGCCCGTTGATTTCGACCCCGCGACCGGCAAGTTCGAATTTGCCTTCAAGGCCCCGGATGTCGGCTATTATGAGATAACGGCCGAGGTCGTGGACCCGACGGGAGAGACGCTGAGCTTCGAGACCGGTGTGTGGGTCGGCGACGAGATCGGCCTCGGCATGGAGGTCAGGGGCGCGCTCGAAGGCCGTTTTGCGCTGAAGAATGAGCCCGCGTACTATCGCTGGGGCTGGAAACGTCCGGGACGTTCCATCCTTGCGGCGGACACCGCCCGGGTGGAAGTGAGCGCCCGCAATTCCAACGGCGAGGTGATTCCGGAGCTTCCGCTTACCTATACCTTATTCAATATTTCGAAGCAGGATACCGTGGAGGTCTGCCGGGGTACGGCCAAATCCGGCGAGGAACTTTCCCTGCCGCTGGGCCCTGAAAATGCGCTCTATACGCTCCGGCTCAGCTGCGTCCGGACAAACGGCCTCGGCCGCACGGTCAAGGCGGAGCAGGACTGCCAGATCCTTCGCCTCGGTAGCGGCCTCCTGCCCGAGCGGCTCAGCTATGTCTTCGCGGAGCCGGAGAAGCAGGATGGCGGCCGTCTTCTCTTCGCGCTCGGCGCCAGCGACGGTGAGCAGTGGACCTCCGTGGCCGTTTACGACGCCAGGATGGCCCGGCACCACAACGAGGTCGTCCGGACGGCAAACCGCGAACTGAAGTGGGTGGAAATCAAGGCCCCCGCCGCGTGGCCGGAGGAAGTGAGCGTCAGCCTTCTGAGCTTCAAGAACGCCCGCTACGAGCAGTATGGCTTCAAACAGCTGCTCCCGAAGAAGAATGCGCAGTTGCCGCTGACCCTGTCCCGTTTCGAGGACCGCAGCCTGCCCGGCGCTGAGTACCGCTTCACGCTGCAGACAGATCCCGGAGCGGAAGTGCTCGTGGCGGCCTGGGACAAGGCCCTCGACGCTATCCAGCGCAATCCTTGGAGTGCCGTTTCGCTGCCAAAGGCCTCCATGCCTTCGATCAACACCAACGTCGTCACCGGTTTCGTGGACGGAAAGAATACGCAGGATGATTTCGATCTCTTCGATGAGGAGGAGGGGATGATGATGGAATACGATCTCCAGGAGACGGCCGTGGTCGGCTACGGCGTGGCGAAAACGCGGAATGCGCCGGTGATGATGGCCGCCAAGTCCTCTTCCGTCGAGGCTGCGGCCGAAATGGAGGAATCCGCCGATGAGGCGGGTGCTTCCGGTCCCGCCCCGGTCATCCGCAGCGAATTCGCGACGGCGCTGACCTTCCAGCCGCATCTGCGTCCGGATGCCGACGGCAAACTCGAAGTCAGTTTCCGCACCTCCGACAAGCTCTCGACCTATTATCTCGGCGTATTCGCCCACGACAAGAATGTCCGCAGCACGGTCCTCCAGCAGGAGATTCTCGTGACCATCCCCGTCAAGGTCTCCCTCCTCGAGCCGCGCTATCTCTATGCCGGTGATGCCTATGAGGCCGCCGTGACGGTCTCCAGCAATGCCGACGTGCCTCTCGGCGGCACGGTCCGCCTGGTGGCCGAATGCCGCGGAAGCCAGCTCGGTAAGGAGCTTTCCGTCAAGGAGTTCTCCTCTCCGGTGACGCTCGCTGCCGGCGGTACGGAAGTCGTCCGCTTCCCGTTGGAGGCACTCGAAATGACACCGGCCTTTGTCGGGGACCACGGCACGCTGACGCTGACCGCGACCTTTGTTAGCGCGGGCTTCTCTGACGGCCTGAAGGTTGATCTTCCGGTCTATCCCGCCGCCCAGACCCTCACCGAGGCCCATTCCGCCGTCCTGCATGGCGGAGCCGACCGCGAGGCGCTGCTGTCCGAGCTGCTCGGCCGCTTCGTCAATGTGCCCGGCTCGCAGGCGACCCTTCGCGACATCTCCATCCTCGACATGGTCAAGGAGGCTATCCCGACAAAGGTCGAGCCCGCCGGCAACGACGTCCTGTCCCTCAGCGAGGCCTGGTATGTGCGCCTGCTCAGCGGCAAGCTGCTCGGCCAGTCCTTCGATACGGACGAGCTGCTCGGCAAGATCCTCGCCTGCCGCAACGCCGACGGCGGCTTCGGCTGGTTCGAGGGCATGGAATCCTCGCCGATGATGACCGCGGTCGTGCTTGAGCGCATGGCTAAAATCGCGGCCCAGGGCTTCTCTGTCCCTGAAATGGCTGCCTCGGTCCGCTATCTCGACAAGACGCATTTCGACAATTCCGCCCCGATTTGGCGCTGCGGCGTTTCGGATGCGCAGTATATGTATGTCCGTTCCTTCTATGCCGCCGTTCCGTTTGCCTATGAGCCGGTCGGGAAGGTCGCCGAAAAGGCTTTCGCGGAGTTCAAGAAGGGGGCAGCGGAGTATCTGACGCCGAAATCCAAACGCGGTCTCGTCGGCCAGATTCTCGCCAAGGCACGCCGCCTGCTGACCCTCCGCCAGCTCGCCGCTTCCGCCGAGGGAAAGGAACTTGCCAAGGCCTGGGGCGTGACGCCGTCCAAGCTGACAGCCTCGCTGAATGCCGACATCAAGTCCCTCGCCGAATATGCCGTGGAGCACCGCGACGGCGGTCAGTATTTCCCGAACGCGGTGATGCCGTGGAGAGGTCTTCTCGAAGGCGAGGCCTATGCCCATGCGCTGCTGTGCGACCTCTTTGACGAGACCCATCCGGCGATTTCCGACGGCGTCCGCCTGTGGCTGATGCTGCAGAAGGAGACGCAGAAGTGGGATGAGGATCCGGCCTTCGTGGATGCGATCTCCTCCATCCTTCGCGGTTCGCAGCAGGTGCTGGACACCCGCGTCCTTGCCCTCAGCGCGACCTATACCGCTCCGTTCTCGGCCATCAAGGCCGCGGGCAACGGCTTTACGGTCGAACGCCGCTTCTTCCGTGAAAACGGGGAAGAGATTGCCGAAGGGGATGAGGTCCGGATCGGGGAGCGCATCCGTGCCGAATATCGCATCTGGAACGCCGAAAACCGCAGCTTTGTCCGCCTGAGCGCCGGCCGTGAGGCCAGTCTCCGCCCGGTCGAGCAGCTCTCCGGCTACATGCACCGCGGCTTCCTCCGTCCGTTCCGCGGCGGCATCGCCCTGGCCTTCAGCCCGTACGGCTACCGCCACGTCAAGGCCGAGCGCACGGATTTCTTCTTCGACGCCTATCCGGAAGAGTCCAGTGTCCTTTCCGAGGAATTCTTCGTCCAGCTCTCCGGCCGCTTCACGGCGCCTGTCGTCACCATCGAATCCCTCTACGCGCCCCACTACCGCGCCAACGACGCCTTCCGCGCCCCGCTTGTCGCCCTGCCCTAGTGGCCCCGGCCCCTTCCTCCAAGGTTCTGTCTCTGGCGCCTTTCAGGTCCATCTCCAAACACCGAAATGTGGCTACCCTCCTTTTTTTAGGGGAGGGTAGTGTCACTTTTGCCGGGTTTTCGTAGCCACCCTCCCTTTTCTATGGGAGGGTAGCCACGTTTTATGAAAACAAGTGAAACTCGTATTGGGGAAGAATCATCAGGCAAGGGGTCAATACGTTGGCATTGAAACGTTTCCGAATGCTGGAAACGGCTCTTGATTGGGCATGAAAATTCCTTGTTCCCGCGGAATATAAGCGCTATATTTGTGTCGGAAGGGCC
Organism: uncultured Bacteroidia bacterium; assembly: GCA_902768665.1. Taxonomy (GTDB): domain Bacteria; phylum Bacteroidota; class Bacteroidia; order Bacteroidales; family UBA932; genus Cryptobacteroides. The sequence goes on from CACXMA010000005.1 coordinate 20,565, forward strand.
GTGTAAATCAGCGCTCGGAAGGCGCTTAATACCTCTTGTGCGATGCAGTTTTATTTCGTGACGACAGACCATTTGGAGGATTCTCTCTGGTTCCGGGATTCTGATGATTTCCGCGCCGGGATGAACCTCGTCGCTGTTCTGTCCCTTACGATGCACGTTCCGGTTCTGGCTTTTATCTTGATGTCCAATCATGTGCATTTCGTGTTACAGTGTTCCTATGACGATGCCTTCAGGTTTATCAATATGTATAAACAGTATCATTCCCGTTATTTGCGGGAAAAGTATGGCATTCCGGAGGCACTTCAAGGAGTCCGGGTAGATATCCAGGAGATTGGTTTCGGGGGAGAAGGTTTGGAGAAAGTCATCGCCTATACCCAAATGAACAGTGTCGCCGCGAACATCTGTTCCTTCCCGGCGGATTATCCCTGGGGAACCGGAGGCTGCTTTTTCAAAGTAAGACCGGTAAAAGGAACTCCCATTGGCAGTCTTACGGAGCGGGCGCGACGGCGTTTACTCCATACCAAGAAGAAACTGCCGGGCGGCCTGCTCTTGAGCGACGACGGTTACCTTCTGCCTGAGTCCTACATAGATGTCAGCTTTGTAGAGTCGCTTTTCCGGACCCCTAAACGGATGCAGTATTTCCTCCAGAACTCCTCCAAAGCCAAGAAGCGCCTGGCTCAATCGGAGGAGGGACTCCCTGCCTTTCGGGATCAAGTAATCGTTGCGGCGATTCCGGACTTGTGCCGGTCTCTCTTTCAACACCCTTCCGTCGACGGTTTGAAAGAACCGCAGCTGGCTGAATTGTTCCGTCAACTGCGATTCAGATTCTCTGCGGATGTCAATCAAATAGCCCGGGCGGCTGGCTTTTCCTATGAAAAAGTGGCGCGGCTGCTCGAGGATTTCCAGGCTTAGTGCCTCATCCCGAAGCGGAGGGAAACGGTCAGTAGGGAAAGCGAGAGAATAAGGATTCTTTTTATTGTAGGTGTGGCTACCCTCCTTTTTCTATGGGAGGGTAGGATCACTTTTGCCGGGTTTTCGTAGCCACCCTCCTTGCTTTTTGGGAGAGTAGCCACGTTTTGGCCCCGGGGGGGGAGGGCGGATGGGCCTGGATGGGGCGTGGATGGGGCCTGAATGGGGCCTGAATGAAGCCCGGACCAACGCCTACAGGCAGGCGCGGGCGGCGGCGACGTCGTGGACGCGGAGGATGGACGCTCCGCCGACGATGGCGAGGCGATGGAGACGCGCCATGGCGATGTCCATGGCGCCCGCCGCGGAGGCATTCGTCCCGGAAACGTCCGTCCCGGAAACGCCCACCCCGGAGGCATTCGGCCCGTATGCGGAGGCCGGCAGCGGCAGTCCTTCCGATACGGCGCGGACGAGGCGCTTGCGGGAAAGGCCGATGAGGATGGGGCGGCCGAAGTCTGTGAAGGCGGGAAGATGCACCAGCAGCTCGAGGCACTGCTCAGGCGTCTTGGCGAAGCCGAGGCCGGGGTCGAGGATCCATTCGCGGATGCCCATGGCGTCGGCCAGTTCGGCAAAGCCCTCGAAATAGGCGTGCACCGCTCCGACGACATCCCCGCCGTAGTCGCAGAGGGAGTCCATCGTCGCCGGCGTTCCTCTCATGTGCATGGCTACATACGGCAGACCTAGCTCGGAAACGGCCGGGAGCATGTCCTCGTCCAGCTGCCCCAGGGAGATGTCGTTGACAAGCACCGGTCCCACGGCATCGAAGACCCGCCGGACGATGCCGCCCCGGAACGTGTCCACGGACAGCCGCGGCAGCAGCTCCGGCGCCTCCTCCCGCAGGGCTTCCAGGGCGGGGGAGAGGCGGTCCCATTCTTCCGTTTCGGACACGGGCTCGGAGCCCGGCCTTGTCGAGCAGGCGCCGAGATCGAGGAAGGAGGCCCCTTCCGAGGCCATCTGCCGGCAGCGCCCGAGAAAGAGAGCGCGGTCCAGCCGTCCGTCCGCCCCGAGCATGCGGCTCGGCGGATAGAACGAATCGCCGGTCAGGTTGACGATTCCCATGATGCGGACAGGCTGTTTCATCGCAAGGGCAAAGATGATACATTTTTTCGGAAAACCCGCGAAAAATGCCTATCTTTGTTTACTTAATATGTGACCAAGCATGTTCATTGTCGTTGAAGGCCTCGACGGGGCCGGAAAATCCACCCAGGTCTCCCGCCTGAAAGACTGGCTCCGCGAGCGCGGGGACCTCGAATACATCCATTTCCCGCGGTACGACGCCCCGGTCTACGGCGACCTCATCGGCCGTTTCCTCCAGGGCCGTTTCGGGGCCATCGACAAAGTCCACCCCCAGCTCGTCGCCCTCCTTTTCGCGGAGGACCGCCATGGCGCCGCGCCGCAGCTGCAGGAAGCCCTCGCCGCCGGCAAGACCGTCCTGCTGGACCGCTACGTCTATTCCAACATCGCCTACCAGTGCGCCAAGCTCTCCGATCCCGCGGAAAGGGAGGAGCTGCGCCAATGGATTTTCCGGACGGAATTCGGCCCCTTCGGCCTGCCGCATCCCGATGTCAATCTCTTCCTCGACGTGCCGATTTCCTTCGTCGCATCCCGCCTTGTCGCGAACCGTACGGACGGTGACCGCAGCTACCTCGCCGGGGCGCAGGACATCCACGAGGCCGATATCCAGTTCCAGCAGACCGTCCGGGAGATGTATCTCGAGCAGGTCCGGCAGGACCCCCATTTCCTCCGGGTGGACTGCTCCGCCACGGACGGTTCCATGCTCCCGCCCGACGAAATCTTCGCCCGCGTCATCCAGAGAGTTGAAGCCTTTGCCCGATGACCGTCTATAACCGTCTGCAGAAAGTCGCCGCCGCCCTCGTGGGTACGACCCTTTTCGTCTCGGGATCCTTCAAACTGATGGATCCGGTCGGGACGGGCCTCATCGTGGACGAGTACTGGAAGCTGTTCCACCTTGGTTTCATGGCCCCGGCCTCGCAGGTTTTCGGCATCATCCTGTCGCTCACGGAAACGCTTCTCGGCGTCGCCCTCGTGACGGGCATTTTCCGGAAGACGGTCCGTCTCACCGCCGCCTCGCTGGTCGGTTTTTTCACCCTCGTGACCCTTGTTCTGCTGCTCGTCAACCCCGCCATGGACTGCGGCTGTTTCGGGGAATGGATCCACCTCAGCCATACCGCTTCCTTCCTTAAAAACCTCGTCCTGCTGGCCCTCTGCGCCGTTTTCCTCTTCCCGAAGGTCGAGGATCCGTCCCGAAGGCCCCGCTATGTCGCGGCCGGCCTCATCGCCGCAGCCGTCCTGTTCGGGACCGTCTGGTCGATCCGCTATATTCCCGTCAACGACTATACCGAATTCGCTCCCGGCGTGGAGCTCGCCGCGGCGCAGGTTTTTGACGGGGAGGAAAGCGAGCCGACCTATCGCTATGCCCGGGGCGGGGAGGAGAAATCCTTCTCCCTCTCCGAAATCGATGCGGCGGAGGAAGCGGGCTGGACCTTTGTCGACGTGGATACGCCCGTGAATCCTTCCGCCGCTCCCCATGAGGATGTGGTGGCCCTGCCTTTCCTCGACCGGGACGACCGTCCGGCTGACACGCTGGCCGTGCAGGGACCGGTCATGATCGTGTCTGTCTATGACACGCCGCGGATGAAGGAAAAGCGGTGGAAACAGGCGGCGGCCTTCCTCCGGGAGGCTTCCGAGGCCGGATTCCGGCCTATCCTGCTGGTGGAGGCTCCGCTGCAGGAACTCGACATGCAGCTGGCGGGACTGCCCGCCGGAGACCGGACTCTGCTGCAATCGTGCAGCTACCAGGCCGACCGCCGCAAGCTTCTGGCGCTGAACCGGGACAACGGCGGTGCGAGCTATTTCGCCGACGGCATGCTCGTCCGGAAATGGGCCCGCAGGAACCTCCCGGACAAAAACAAACTCGACAGCGTCCTCCGGGAGAGTCCTGTCGAGTATATGATGGTGTCCAGTACGCAGGGACGGGTCGCCCTGCACGGCTATTTCCTCTATGCGCTGGCCATCGCGCTTCTGCTGTAAAGCCTATTCGTCAATCAGCCAGACTTCGTCTCCGTCCTCCACAAACAGGGCGGTCTCGCGGGCGTGTCTCTCGAGGGAGTCCTTCGAGGCGACGATGGCGTCGTAGCGGTGCTGCAGGACCTCGTTCTCATGCCGGAGCGCGGCCTTGGTCTCTTCCTGGCGGTTGTACTCGCGGTTCGCCCTGAACCAGCGGAGGAGGTTGTCCCGGCTGATGAAGGTGATGAAAACGAGGAAGACGGCGCCGGCGATGAGCGCGTATCGGGTAAAGTTGTGGTGATTTTCTTCCATAAACGAGGATTTCTCTGCAAAAATAGCTAATTTTGTGGACTGGACAATAAATTATAATACTATAGTGACTATGAAACCTACACTTCTCGTTCTTGCTGCCGGTATGGGCAGCCGTTATGGCGGTTTGAAACAGATGGACGGCGTCGGCCCTTCCGGCGAGACCATCATCGATTATTCCATCCACGATGCCGTGGAGGCCGGTTTCGGCAAGGTCGTCTACATCGTCCGCGAGTATTTCAAGGCCGATATGGAGAAGGCGGTCAAGGAAAAATACGCCGGCGTCAAGACCTGTGACGGGAAGCCCCTCGAGTTCGTTTTCGTGACCCAGGAGCTGGACAAGATCCCGGCCGGTTACGACATCAACCCCGATCGGCAGAAGCCCTGGGGCACCGCCCACGCCCTGCTGATGGCCAAGGATGTCATCCACGAGCCTTTTGCCGTCATCAACGGTGACGACTTCTACGGCAAGGAGTCCTTCAAGATCCTCGGCGACTGGTGCCGCCGGCATGAGAATACCGAGGGCCAGTACTGCATCATCGGCTTCGAGCTGGAGAACACCCTCTCCGAGAACGGTTCCGTCTCCCGCGGCATCTGCTACTATGACGAGAAGGGCATCCTGACCGGCGTCGCCGAGCACCTCGACATCGCCAAGGCCGAGGACGGCAAGGTCTACGGCGACAACTCCGTCACCGGCGAAAAGCACGTCGAACTCGCTGCCAAGGCTCTCTGCTCGATGAACATGTGGGGCTTTACCCCGGACTATTTCGCCAAGAGCGAGGCCAGCTTCCATACCTTCCTCAAGGAATTCGGCATGGAACTCAAGAAAGAGTACTACATCCCTTACGCCGTCGACGTGATCGTCAAGGGCGGCGAGGCCTGCTGCGAGGTCCTCTCGACCCCGAGCAAGTGGTTCGGCGTGACCTATAAGGAAGACCGTCCGGGCGTCGTCGCGAAGTTCCAGGAACTCGCCGACAAGGGCGTCTACCCGACTCCTCTCTACAAGTAATGGCCCGCGACAGCAGAAAGCGCCCGCGCAGTTACGACATCTTCGGCCTCTTCCCCTTTTACCTTCCGGGTCTTGGGGGAAGTTGGCTGATGGTAGCCGTTTTCCTCGTCCTGCAGATTCTGGTCGGGATGATTTTCGGCATTCCCCTGGGCCTCGGTGTCCTGGGGATGGATTCCTATTTCCTCCTGACCTATGTCACGACCTTCGCCATCCTGCTGATGATCTGCTCGAACATCAGCCGTACGCGCGCCTTCACGGCCGAGTCGGGGCTGGCGGTGACGAGCCGGCATTTCGGCGGGCTCCATCCGCTGCTGATCGGTCTGCTGGCCGTGCTGGGCATGCTGGGGACCGTCGTGGCCGTCGATCCGGTTACGGCGCTGGTGCAGCGCATCTCGCCCGATGCCGGTGCCCTGGAGGACACCATGGCGAATCTCATGAGCGGCAACGGCGTGCTGATTTTCCTGAGTGTGGCGGTCTTCGCCCCGTTTTTCGAGGAACTCTTTGTCCGCGGCATCCTGCTGCGGGGCATGCTGACAAAGCTGCGCCCCGGCTGGGCGATCTTCTGGTCCGCCCTGATGTTCGCCGTCATGCACGCCAACATCGTCCAGGGCTTCTCCGCCCTGGTTCTGGGCCTGCTGCTCGGCTACACCTATTACCGGACCGGCTGTCTCTGGCTGACGATGCTGATGCACTTCGCCAACAACGCCCTGAGCTTCGCGCTGATGAAGATTCCTTCGGTCGAGGCGGAAGAGAGCATGGTCGGGCTGATGCCCGTGTGGGGCTATGTCCTTCTCATCCTTGCCGGCCTGGCCCTGGCGGGGCTTTTCCTCTGGGCGCTCGGCCGCATCCCGCTGCAGGATCGCCGCGGGAACATGGACACGGTCACGCTGGACGATCTCGTCTGATTAGATTGATAAACTAACTATAACAATGACAAACAAAAAACTGAATGTGAAGTATGCCATCCTGCTGCCGATCGTGCTGATCGTCACGGTGCTGCTTCTCGCACTCCCGACGACCGCCTTCGGCATAGACGGCCTCAATGTCATCCAGCAGCGGGTGATCGCCCTCTTTGTGTTCGCGGCGCTGATGTGGATGTTCGAAATCATTCCGAACTGGACGACCTCCCTGCTGGTGATCGTCATATCGCTTCTTACTGTTTCCAACAAGGGTATCGGCGCCCTCTGCGACCCGAAGCTCGGTCAGCTGGTCAACTTCAAGGACCTCATGGCCTCCTTCGCGGACCCGGTCGTCATGCTCTTCCTCGGCGGCTTCGTGCTCGCCATCATGGCCGAGAAATACGGCCTGGACGTGACCCTGGCCCGGGTGCTGCTCAAGCCTTTCGGCACAAAGCCCAGAATGGTGCTCCTCGGGTTCCTCATCGTTATCGCCATCTTCTCGATGTTCATGTCGAACACCGCTACGGCGGCGATGATGCTGGCCTTCCTGGCCCCGGTGCTCGCCGTCCTGCCCAAGGATGACAAGGGCAAGATCGGACTGGCGCTGGCCATACCGGTCGCCGCCAACCTCGGCGGCATCGGCACCCCGATCGGCACCCCGCCGAACGCCACCGCCGTCAAGTTCCTCGGTGAGGCCGGCTATGAGGTCTCCTTCATGGACTGGAGCGTCAAGATGATTCCGTACGTGATCATCATGCTCCTGGTTGCCTGGGTGCTCCTCCAGATCTTCTTCCCCTTCAAGTCGAAGGAGGTCAAGCTGGAAATCCCTGAGAACAAGCGCAAGGCAGACTGGAAGACCTATGTGGTCTGGATTGTCTTTATCGGTACGATCCTCCTCTGGGCGACCGAACAGTGGACCAAGATCAACTCCAACGTCGTGGCCCTGATTCCGCTCGGCGTGTTCTGCGCCCTCGGCATCTTCGGCAAGGAAGACATCAAGGAAATCAACTGGAGCGTCCTCTGGCTCGTCGCGGGAGGTTTCGCCCTCGGTACCTGCCTCCAGGGAACCGGCCTGGCCAAGGCCCTCATCGAGTCGATTCCGTTCGGCTCCATGTCCGTGGTCCTCGTCCTGGTGATCGCCGGCTTCGTCTGCTACTTCCTGTCGAACTTTATCTCCAACTCCGCTACGGCGGCCCTCCTGATCCCGATCCTGATCGTCGTCGCCGAGGGTATGGCCGACCCGGCTGCCGCCTCCAACGCGGATTTCGTGAGCCTCGGCGGCACGCACGCGATGATCGTTTTCATCGCCACCTGCGCCTCCATCGCCATGCTCTTCCCGATCTCGACCCCGCCGAACGCCATCGCCGCGTCCACGGGCCTTGTCGAGACCAAGGATATGACCAAGATCGGCATCATCATCGGTGCCGTCGGCTTCTTCCTCGGCTACTTCTGGCTGACCAGCTGGTTCCCGTTCAAGCAGGAAGCGCCGATCCGCAGCCATGCCGACCAGTACGCCTATGTCGAGCTGAAGACCCCGTCCAGCTGGACGACCCTTTCCCCGAACGGCAAGCGGGTCCTCGAGCTCTACAAGAAGGCCGCCGACCAGATCGATGAAATCTACTGGCAGCAGACCGGTGGTGCAGCCGTCCTCTCTGACACCACTCTCACTGCCGACCTCCGGTCCTATGCCGCCATCAATTACGGTCCTTGGGACCGCCTGACCGGTGAAACCTTCCTCGAAGGCTATCCCGAGCGCCCGCTGGGTGCCGGCTTCTATCCTGCCGACGTCACCCTTGACGAGCTCACGCCCGAGCAGACCGGCCACTATACTGTCGTGACCCGCGACGCCTCCGGCGCCCTCGTTACGATGCCGTACACCGTGGCCTACAAACCGCAGCTCGACAGCATCGCCAATCTCCTGTCCGAGGCGGCCAATACGACCATTGTTCCTTCCGTCGCGGACTACCTCCGCGAGGTTGTCAGCGCCCTGCACAGCGGAGACTTCACCGCTGCCAACGAGGCCTGGTTCGCCACCTCCGACAGCCGCATGGATCTTGTGATCGGTCCGGTCACGACGGCCGACGACCATCTCACCGGCTCGAAGGCCTCCTACGGCGCCATGGTCCTTCTCAAGGATATGAACAAGACCGCCGACCTCCAGGCCCTCAACGCCAAGCTGCCCGAATTCCAGGCCTCCCTGCCCGTTGAGGACATCTACAAGACCTGGACGCCGACCGCTTCCGACATCATCTCCGCCGACGCCCTCGAGTATGCCGGCGCCCTGAATGCCGGTTACAAGGTCATCGCCCTGAACCTCCCGTTCGGCGAGTCTTCCGAGACCCGCACGATCCTCGTCCAGAACGTGCTGAACAGCAAGTATCTGCAGATCGTCTATCCGGCCGGCCAGCTCGTCATCGAGAAGGACCAGCGCGGCGAGCTCGACTACGACGCCTTCTACTGGAACACCGCCTTCCGTGAGATCGCCCACGGTCTGGGCGTCAAGCAGACGCTCGACGGAAAGGATGTCGAAGAGGCTCTCGGCAATGTCGCCCTCACGATCGAGAAGGTCAAGGACAACGTCGTCGGCCAGTATCTGGTCAGCGCCTCGCTCGAGAACCACAGCCTCGGCGGCCTCGTCCAGGAAAAGAACGCCGCGGTGACCTTTGTCGCCAGCACGATCCGCTCGACCCGCTTCGGCACGGCTGACGCAACGGGTCTCGCCAACGTTATCATCTACAATTATCTCCTTGAGAAAGAGGCGATTGCCGTCAATCCGAAGCACGAGTACAGTGTCGACTTCGGGAAGTATGCGACGGCCGTCAAGGATCTCGCCACGCTCGTGCTGGACCTCCAGGCCAAGGGCGACGCCGCCGCTGCGGAAGCCTTCGTCGCGGCCTACAGCGAAATGGGTGAGGACCTCAACGGTGCCATCTCCACCCTCAAGCTCAAGAAGATTCCTGTGGACATCCGCTTTACGAAATAATCATTGCAACCGAATATGAAAAGATTCTTTACAACGCTGGCGACGCTGGCCCTGATCGGGGCCGGCTTCGCCGCTTCCGCCCAGGAAAGCGAGACGCCCGAATACGGTTACAAGCAGACCGGATTCATGAGCACGCCCAAGGTGGGAGGCTACATCATCGGCTCCTACAAGTACAGCGACCTTGAGGGCGCCCACGGCGGCCCCGGTTTCAACTGCCGGCTCATCCGTCTGTATGTCGACGGCAGCATCTTCAATGACTTCAAGTACCGCATCCAGCTCCAGATGAACGGGCAGAATCCGCACGTCAAGGACTTCTACATCGAGTGGGCCAAGTACAAGGAGTTCTCCGTCAAGGTCGGTCAGTTCAAGCGCGCCTTTACCTTCGAGAATCCCATGAATCCCTGGGATGTGGGTGTGGGTGACTTCTCCATCCTCGTCCAGAAATTCGCCGGTATGGGCGACCGTCTCGGCGAAGCCAACATGGGCGGCCGTGACCAGGGCATCCAGGTCCAGGGCGACCTCTTCCCCATCGGGGAGCAGCAGTATCGCCTGATCCACTATCAGCTCGGCCTCTACAACGGCCAGGGCATCAACCTCGCCGATGCCAACGGACACAAGGATATCATCGGAACCCTCCAGATCCAGCCCCTCCAGGGCCTGTATCTGGGTGCATTCGCTTGGAAGGGCGATTGGGTGAACGGCGCCGGTGAGACCCTCAAGCGCCAGCGCATCAGCGCCGGTATGAAGTACGACAAGGACAACTGGACGGTCCGTGCGGAGTATGCCACCAATATCCGTGGTGAAAGGTCCCAGAGCGGCGCCGCCGATGCTTTCTATGCGACGGTCGGCGTCCCTGTGATGGACTGGCTGAAGATTTACGCCAAGTGGGATGAGCTGCGCGACAACGACGTCCGCCACGACATGTACTCCGCCTGCGCGAACTTCCGCCTCCACAAGAACCTCAACTTCCAGCTTGAGTACCGCTATCACAACAATAAGTTCCTCGCCTCTCCGAAGTACAACGAGATCTGGGCGATGGCTTACATCCGCTTCTAATTCTAATAAAAAAGCTCGCCACACCGGCGAGCTTTTCTTTTGTCATTTCGAGCCTGTCGAGAAATCTCTTTACCGCACGCGGATGTTCTTTCCGAGCTGCAGGGTGCTCTTGGGCGTCAGGCCTTTGTTAAGCTTGCAGATGGCACTGACCGTCGTGTGATATTTCTTGGCGAGACCCGAGAGGGTGTCGCCTTTTTTAATCTTGTGCCACTGCTGCTGGGCCGCCTCGGCCTTCTTGCGTTCCTGCTCGGCTTTCTTGTAGTCCTCGGCGTCGCTCAGGGCGATGGCTTCCTCGTCGTCGTCCGTCTGGGCGAACTTGCTGTTGTCGTTGAAATAGCGCTTCCTGAGCAGGAAGAGACGGTGGCGGAGGTTGCCGGTCTTGAAGTCGATCAGGCGCTGGGGGTCGAAGGAATAGCCCTGCCAGCGGGTCTCGAAGTGGAGGTGGGGACCCGAGGAACGGCCTGTCGAGCCGCCCTGGCCGATGACCTGCCCGGCATGGACCCAGTCGCCGACATTCACGTTGCTGCGGGAAAGGTGGCCGTAGAAGGTCTCCAGTCCGTTGGCGTGGCGCAGGACGACGAGGTTTCCGTAGCCGCCGGTGTACTTGCTGATGCGCACCTTGCCGTCAAAGGCGGCATAGACCGGGTCTCCGGTCTTCAGGGGCAGGTCCACGCCCTGGTGCCGGCGCCCGTGTCGCACACCGTAGGGGGAATAGACGTCGACATGGTTCGGGCAGTGGTAGGATCCGAGCGAATCCACCACCCAGATGCTCCAGGAGTAGGGAAGGGACTCGAGCGAGGTATGGTAAGGGTCCACGCTGACATTGTCCCAGTTCCGGGAGAAAAGTTCATCTTCTTGCACGACCGCCGGGTCCTTGATGTAGCGCCAGGTATAATCCGGGTACATCACGATGCGGATGGAGGGATCGGACGTCAGGAGCGTGTCGCCCTGCTGGTTGAGACGGCAGGAGACGACGGCCTCGCGTTCATAGTCGTGCCGCGCCTTTGCGACGGCGGCGCTGTCCGGCGCTTCCTGAGCGGTGGCAGGAAGCGTCAGCAGCGTAGTCAGTGCTAAACCGTATAGTCTTTTCATCAATTACATTTTCGCGCCGAAGCGGGTGACGAGGAGGTTCTTGACCTCTTCGATCTTCTCGTTCAGGAGCTCCTTGGATGTCGCTTCGCAGATGAAGCGGAGATAGGGTTCGGTGTTGGAAGGACGGATGTTGAACCACCACTGCGGGAATTCGAGGCGGTAGCCGTCGAAGTCCATCACCTTGGTCGGGGTCTCCTTCTGCTCATAGTAGGCCTTGACGGCGTCCATGGCCTCCTTCTTGGCCTCGAGCTTGAAGTTGATCTCGCCGGAGTTCTCGTAGCCGGTCAGGCGGTCGATCTCCTCGCTGAGCCGGATGCCCTGCTTTTTCAGGGCGGACACGATGCGGAGGACGATGATGCTCGAGAGCATGCCGCTGTCGCTGTAGAAGAAGTCCTTGAAGTAGTAGTGGCCGGCCAGCTCACCGCCCCACAGACCGTCGATCTCGCGGAGCTTCGGGGCCGCGAAAGCACGGCCGACGCGCCAGGTGTGGACCTCGGCGTTGTAATTCTTGACGAGGTATTCGCCCACGGCCTTGCTGGAGCGGATTTCCTGGAGCACGCGGGGATTCTTTTCGCCGCGCTCGTCGCAGAAGTAGCGGGCCATCATCGCGATAACGAGGTCGGGGGCCACGAAACGGGCCTTGTCGTCGACGAACATGACGCGGTCCGCGTCGCCGTCATAGATGACGCCGATGTCGGCCTTGATCTCCGACACGAGCTTTTTCAGCGGCTCGACATTCTTGGCGACCAGCGGGTTCGGCTCATGGTTCGGGAAGCTGCCGTCCATCTCGTCGAAGAGGAAGGTGGCGTCTTCCGTGTTGTAGATCTCCTTGGCGAAGAGGGTGGCCATGCCGTTGGAGAGGTCGAAAGCGATCTTGAGGTTGGAGTAGTCGCCCTTGAACCCCCGGAGGAACTTGATATAATCCGGCTTGATGTCGATCTCCCTGACGACGCCCTTTTTCGCGGCGACGGGGGTCGGACGGCCTTCGTCGATCCACTGCTTGATCTGGCCGAGACCGGTGTCCAGGCCGACGGGCAGGGCGTTCTCGCGGCTGACCTTCATGCCGTTGTACTCGCGCGGATTGTGCGAGGCGGTAATCTGGACGGAAGCCTTGTAGCCATAGTTGGCGGTGCCGAAATACACCAGCGGGGTGCTGCTGAGGCCGATGTCGTCCACGTCGGCGCCGGCGTCGGTGATGCCCTTGATGAGGTAATCGTGGATTTCCTGGCCGGAGAGGCGGCAGTCGCGGCCCACCAGGACCTTGTTGGCTTTAAGCAGTTCGGGGAGGAAGTAACCGACCTTGTAGGCGGTTTCCTTGTCGAAGTCTACATTGTAGATACCCCGGATGTCATAGGCATGAAATGCTCCCATAGTAACAGTGTTATTTAATTTTGGTGTTGTAGCGTGCGGAAACCCGGCCGTGGGAAATGTTCTGCAGTTTCTTGGCGATGATTTTCCGGCGGATCGGGGTGACATGGTCGGTGAAGAGGTCGCCGTCGAGGTGCGACAGCTCGTGCTGGACCATCCGGGCGGCGAAATTGTCGAAGGTCTCGGTGACCTTCTCCAGCTGCTCGTTATAATACGCGACCGTGATTCTTTTCGGGCGGACGACGTCGCAGTAGATGCCGGGAATGCTGAGACAGCCTTCCTGGTAGGTGACCTTCTCGGCGCTCTCCTCCGTGACGACGGGGTTGATGAGCGTGCGGGTGAAGTCCTTGAGGTAGGGGTAAGTCTCGGCGAGCTCGCGGCCGTCCACGATGACGGCTCGCCGGGAAACGCCGATCTGCGGCGCTGCGAGGCCGCATCCGTCGGCGACCGTAAGGGTGTCCTTGAGATCCTGGATCAGGGTTTTGACCCCTTCCTTGTCGCTGAGGTCGAGCGGTTCGGCTTCCTGGCGGAGCACTTCGGATCCATAGAGATAAATGGGCTGTACCATGTCGTTATCTTCTCTTTTTTCCGCCGAAACGGGCGCTCTGGACCACGGGGACGTCGAGGGGCATCGCAGCGGGCGACCCGCTCCGGCGGTCGAGGAAGCCCTGGAGGATGATCTGCGCGCTGATGCGGTCCACGGAGGCCTTGTCGCGGCGGTCCTTTGCCTTCATCCCGCCGTCGATCATCACCCGGTGCGCCATCACGGAGGTGAAGCGCTCGTCCTCGACGGTCACGGGGATGCCGGGGAAGGCCTTCCGCAGCGCGGGTAGGAAGGCGTCCACATCCCTGGCCGCTTCGGCCGGCTCGCCGTTGAGGTTGCGGGGATATCCGACGACAAAGCCCGAAATCGTCTCGTTTTCGGCGTAATTTTTGATATAATCTATTATCTTTGCAGAATGGACAGTGTCAAGAGCGGACGCGAAAATGCCGAGCGGGTCACTGACTGCCAGCCCCGTCCTTTTCCTTCCGTAATCTATGCCGATATATCTGTCCATAGCATACAAAGATAATACTTTTAATTGATATGTCGAAATCGAGTTCCGAATCCGGAGGTGGGAAGAAGCGGAAATTCCGCCTCGCGCTGGTCGACGACCTGACGCAGGACCACATCTGGAAGGTCCATTTTACCAAGCTCGGCCTCGGTGTGATCATCGCCTCGCTGGTCATCCTGCTGTTCATCCTTTTCTGGTGCCTCGTGGCCTTCACGCCCGTGCGGACCCTGGTCCCCGGCTACCCGGACGAGCAGACCCGCGCCGCTGCGGCGACCAATGCCGCGAAGATCGACTCCCTCGAGTACGAGATTACGAAATGGAACCTCTATTCGGAGAACCTGCGCCGCGTCCTGTCCGGAGAGGAGACACTCCCGCTGGACAGTCTCTTCACCCGCATCCGCGAGGAGAGCACCGCTCCGGTGGCGACTCCGGCCCTGAAAAAGAGCGAGGAATCCCTCCGCGACGACATCCTGGCGGCGGAAGCGAAGCCGGCGGCTCAGGAAGATGCGCCCCGCCCGCTGGAGGGCCTGAATTTCTTCACGCCGGCCCCGGGTGTGGTCACGCGCGGATTCGAACGCAATTTCCATCCCGGCCTCGACATTACGGTCCCCGCCGGCTCTCCGGTGCATGCCGTCCTCGACGGTACGGTGCTTCTCGCCCAGTGGGATGACGAATTCGGCTATACCCTTGTCCTTCAGCACGAAGGAGACCTCGTATCGGTCTATCGCCGCTGCGCTGCGGTGACCCGCCACGGCGGAGACACCGTCAAGGCCGGCACTCCGATCGCCCTGACCGGCAGCGCCTCCGACTCCGGCGAGCCGCAGGATATCCTCCGTTTCGAACTCTGGCATCGCGGCGCTCCCGTCGACCCTGCCCTTTATATCCATTTCTAGCATGTCCGACAAACGCCATATCGCCATCCTCGGCTCGACCGGCTCGATCGGTACCCAGACGCTCGACGTGATCCGTCAGCATCCGGACCGCTTCGAGGTGGAGCTCCTGACGGCGAACACCAGTGCCGCCCTGCTGATTGCGCAGGCCCGGGAGTTCAGCCCCAATGCCGTCGTCATCCGCGATGAGAAATGCTACCGGGAAGTAGCTGACGCTCTGGCCGATACCGATGTTAAGGTCTTCTGCGGCATGGACTCGATATGCTCGCTGGTGGCAGCGGACGGGGTCGACATCGTCGTCGCCGCCATGGTCGGATTCAGCGGCCTTCGCCCGACGCTGGCCGCCATCCGCGCCGGGAAGACGATCGCCCTGGCGAACAAGGAGACCCTCGTCGCCGCCGGATCGCTCGTGACGGCGCTGGCCGCCGAGCACCGCGTGGCGATCCTTCCGGTCGATTCCGAGCATTCCGCCATTTTCCAGTGCCTGATGGCGGCGGGGCCGAACCGTCCCGTGAAGCTCCACCTGACGGCCTCCGGCGGTCCTTTCCGGACATGGCCCCGCGAGCGCATCGCGACGGCTACCAAGGCCGAGGCCCTGAAGCATCCGAACTGGGACATGGGCGCGAAAATCACCATCGACTCCGCGACGATGATGAACAAGGGCTTCGAGGTCATCGAGGCGAAGTGGCTTTTCAGCGTTGATGTCGGGCAGATTAACGTCCTGGTGCACCCCGAGTCGGTCATCCACTCGATGATCGAGTTCGCCGACGGTGCCGTCCTGGCGCAGCTGGGCTGCCCGGATATGCGCGTGCCGATCGAAGTCGCGATTTCTTACCCCGAGCGCCTGCCGCTCGACGGGCCGCGGCTGGATCTCGCCGCCGCCGGCGCGCTGACCTTCGACCGGGCCGATACGGACCGCTTCCCTTGCCTCGGACTGGCTTTCGAGGCGATCCGCCGCGGCGGAAACGTTCCCTGCGCCATGAACGCCGCCAACGAGGCCGCCGTCAAGGCCTACCTCCGGGACCGGATCGGCTTCTACGACATCGCCGCCCTCGTCGGCGAAGCCATGTCCGACGTCCACTACATCGAGCGCCCCGGCCTCGACGACATCTTTGACACCAACCGCGAGACCTACGACCGTCTCGCCGCACGCCTCGGCCTATGATTACGCTTATCAAAGTCCTCCAGCTGATCCTGGCCCTGTCGGTCATCGTCGGATTTCACGAGTTCGGCCACTTCATCTTCGCGCGCCTCTGCGGCACGCGGGTAGACAAGTTCTATCTCTTTTTCGACGTCGGCGGCAAGCGCCTCTTCTCGACCCGCCACAACAAACTGTTCAACAAGCTGTTTCCGAATGCCTCGAAGTGGCAGACGGACTACGGCATCGGCTGGCTGCCCCTCGGCGGCTACTGCAAGATCGTCGGCATGATCGACGAGTCGATGGACACCTCCCTCATCGGGAAGGAGCCGCAGCCGTGGGAACTTCGCGCCAAGAAGCCCTGGCAGCGCCTTCTCGTGATGTCCGGCGGCGTGCTCTTCAATTTCCTGCTCGCCGTCCTCCTCTATGTCCATATCCTGGCGATCTGGGGAGACTGGCATCTCGACAACGCCGAGACGCGGATGTATGCCCCCGAGGGCACCCTGGCCTATGAACTGGGCTTCCGCAGCGGCGACCGCGTCCTGGCGCTTGATGGCGATGAGCCCGTCTGGTTCGAGGAGATCCAGGCAAGCGTCGCCCGTCACCGGATTGCCGTCGTGACCGTTCTCCGCGGGGAGGACACCCTCGACATCTACATGGACGGGAACCGCATCGGCGACCTGCTGAAGAATCCCGTCTTCATGCCCAGTCCGCCCTTTACGATCAGCGAAGTCGCGGACAGCGCCAACGCCGGCCGGCTCCTCCCCGGGGACCATATCCTCGCCTTTGAGGATACGCCGATCGGCTATCTCCACGAGGGCCAGGACTGGCTGCGGGCGCACCCGGACACCGTCGTGACGGCCAGCGTCCTGCGCGGCGGTGATACCCTCTCCCTGCCGCTTCTGGTCAATGCCGAAGGCCGCATCGGGGTGATTCCCGCCTCCGGTCCGGTGCCTTCCGCCCGCCACCTCGAATACTCCTATCTCGGTTCCTATCCCGCCGGCATCGCCAAGGTCTGGCACACGGTATCCGGCTATGTCCTCGACCTCGGCCTCATCTTCGCCCCGAAGACCAAGGCCTACAAGTCCGTGGGCAGTCTCGGGACCATGGCCACCATCATGCCCGCCGTGTGGGACTGGGAGTACTTCCTGACCATCGTCGCCCTGCTCTCCGTGATGCTCGGCGTGATGAACCTCCTCCCGATACCCGCCCTCGACGGCGGTCATATCGTCTTCACGCTCTACGAGATGATTACCCGCCGCAAGCCTTCCGACCGCTTCATGCTGGTCGCCCAGATGATCGGCATGGGCCTGTTGCTGCTGCTGATTCTCGTAGCGCTTGGCAATGATTTCGTGAACCTGACATCTTAATGACATGATCAAAAGAAGAATCCTTACCGCTGCGGCCGCAGCCGTCCTTCTCCTTGCCGCCGGCCTGTCCACCACGGGCTGCAAGCAGATCAAGGAACTCGCCAAGTTCGATACCACCACCGTCCTCGGCATGTCCGGCGAGGTGATCGTCATCATGGACAAGGCCGACTGGGAGGGCGCTCCCGGCGCCGCCGTCCGTGCCGCCCTCGAGTCGCCCGTCGACTTTCTCGACCCGGCCGAGAACAAATTCAAGCTCTATTTCGTGCAGAAGGGGAACCTCTCCCGCCAGCTGCAGATGAACCGCAACCTCTTCATGTTCGAGATCGGGGAGGACTGCGAGAATGCCGGCGTCTCCTACATCGACGACATGTATGCCCATCCGCAGATAACCGTCAAGGTCAAGGCCCATGACGCCGACGAGGCCGCCCGGCTCGTCACCGAGAACGCCGACGCCATCTACCACAAGATCGAGCTCGCCGAGATCAACCGCAACGTCCTGAGCTGCTACCGCTATGAGCTCAAGGATATTACGGAGAAGATCGAAGCTTTTGCCGGCGGCTCTCCGCGCATCCCGAACACGGGCTATACCGTCGCCGCCCAGGCGCCCGGCTTCATCTGGCTCAACAACGCCACGACCTATGTCACCTCCGGCGTCATCGTGACCGCCTATCCGGCTACCGGCGAGAACGATCTCGACCCGGCCGAGCTGACGCGCCGCCTCCGGGAGCAGATCAATGCCAATGTCCCCGGCGGTCCGGAAGGCTCCTACATGGATATCGTCGAAACGATCTCCCCGATAGTCTCCGACATCCGCGTCAACGGCCGTCCGATCAAGCAGATACGAAGCCGCTGGACCATCAACGGCGACACCATGGGCGGGCCTTATGTCAGCCATTCCTTCCTTACCCCCGACGGCAAAAAGGTCGTCACGATGATGGCTTTCCTCTTCTGCCAGCGCTACGACAACCGCATCTATTTCCGCAAGGTGGAATCCATCCTTTATTCCTTCAAGTGGAAGGAGTAAAAAAAGTTCCCGAAGGAGGGAAAAATATTTTGCAGGAAGAAAATTTATTCTTACCTTTGCAGTCCCTTTCGGCATTATGTCGTGTGGGGCCACAGTTGGTGGGTTCGTATAACGGTTAGTACTCGGGATTTTCATTCCCGCAATAGGAGTTCGATTCTCCTACCCACTACCAAATATAAAAAATAAAGTAATGGCAAACACGAAATCTGCACAGAAAGCCGTTCGCCAGAGCGAAAGGCACAGATTGCATAACAAGTATTATGCAAAGACGACGAGGAACGCGATCCGCGACCTCCGCAACACTACTGACAAGAAGGCCGCTGAGGAGTCCGCTCCGAAGGTCTATGCGATGATCGACAAGCTCGCAAAGATCGGCGTTATCCACAAGAACAAGGCTTCGAACCTCAAGAGCGGTCTCGCCGTCTACATCAACAAGCTTTCCTAAGGGAAACGTAGAGAAATAGCCGAAAGGCATCGGGATGTAGCGCAGTTGGTAGCGCACTACGTTCGGGACGTAGGGGTCGCTCGTTCGAGTCGAGTCATCCCGACACAGAAAAAGCAGGGCAAACGCCCTGCTTTTTCTATACCGGTTTGAGGATAGAGACAAAACAAAAGAAGCGAACCTTGCGGCTCGCTTCTTTCTGCTCCTCAAGTAGGACTTGAACCTACGACCCTCTGATTAACAGTCAGATGCTCTAACCAACTGAGCTATTGAGGAATTTTCCGTTGTCGAAACGGGATTGCAAAGGTACAACTTATTTTTGAATCTCCAAATAAAAAGATAAAAAAATTGCGGGTCGTCAGGCCCGCAGGATTTCCAGCTCTTCCGCGCTATATAATATGGTATCGAGCCAGTCGGGGGCGAAGTGCGCGGCGAGGAAGAAGGCGCCGAAGAAAAGGGCGGCCAGAGCCACCAGGATCAGCAGAATCCGAAGCGTCCGCTTCCAGCCCCTCGACATCGGCCTCCTTTGCTTTGCCGCTTTCTCCGTCACTGCACGGCTTGTCCCTGGAATCTGCTCCCCGGCCATCATCTGCTTTACCTGTTCGGCAACCATAGCCTGGATGTCCTCCCTGGTGACGGCAGCGGCGGGCTTCTCCTCCGCTTCCTGTCCTTCAACGGGCTCTGCGACGGCTTCTTCAGCCTCTTCTGCTTTCCCATCCAGGATGGAAGCGAGCCCGGCCACGGCGGCGCTTACCTGCTCCGGAGTCTCCTCGTGGGTCTTCAGGGAGATGGGCTCGAGGCCGAAGCCGTCGGGGTAGATGTCGAGATCCTCGTCGGCGATGAAGAAGAAATTGTTCTCGCGGGTCGCGCGGAGGCGTCCCAGCCCCGGGAACTGGACGGACTTTTTCGTCATCAGCTCGGTCTTCAGCGTGCCGAGGAATTCGGTCAGGATCTGCAGCGCGGATTCGTAGGGGACGTCGTTGGACGAGGCGTAGATGTCGGCCAGCAGCGTGTCCGCGCCCTCCCGCTGGGTGAAACTCAGCCTCCGGTAGGGGGGATTGATGGTATAGCCCTTGTCGGAGAAGGAGGCACCGACCAGCTCGGCCACGAAAGTGCCGATGCCGGGCAGTGTCACGGCATCGTTCTCAAGGATCAGCTCCCTGACCATCTTTGCTAGCAGCGGGGTATCCATATCGAGGCAAAGTTACGAAATATTTTTTGTCAATCCTTGGGGATTGCGTAAATTTGCATACTATGATCAGTGAAGTATACAACGAAGGTTACAAGTTCTGTCAGGACATGCGCATCCCGTGCTACGAAACGGATGCGGCCTTCTGCCTCAAGCCGGCCTCTTTCATGGATATGGCGCAGGAAATTGCCTACTGGGCGGCTCAGGCGCTGGGTTTCGGCTATGACGACCTGCAGCGGCACCATACCGCCTGGGTCCTTTCCCGGATGCATTTCCACTGCGAGACCCTGCCGATGTGGCGGGACCCGGTGGTCTTGAAGACCTGGCACAAGGGTGCCGACGGCCTGTTCTTCCTCCGTGACTTCCAGCTTCTGACCCCGGGCGGCGGGAGCCTGGTCCGTGCGACGAGCTCCTGGCTCGTCATGGACATGGAGACGCGCCGGCTGGTCCGCGGCGGCGACGTGCTCCAACTGGTGGACTCCGACACCCGCGTCGAGGAAGACGCCATCGCCGAGCCCGCCCCGAAGATCGTCATCCCGAAGGACCTCCCGCTGGAGGAGAAGGGCTTCCGGACGGTGTCCTATTCCGATGTCGACATCATCGGCCACACCAACAACGCCCGTTATATCGTCTGGGCGTTCGACTGTCTGGATTACGACCTGACTTCCCGCAGCCGCGTCCGGGATATCTACATCAATTTCAACAAGGAGACCCGTCCCGGCGAAAAGGTGCAGCTTTTTGTCGCCGCCGCCGAGGAGGACGGCCATCCTGTTCGCTACGTCGAAGGCCTCGCCGACGGCAAGTCCGCCTTCGTCACCAAAATCGTCTTCTAACCTATGCACAACCTGTTTTTCGGCACCGGCGTCGCCCATTCGATTCTGCTTCTCGCCTTTGTCATCGGCGTCGGTCTCTATCTCGGCCGCTTCAAGGTCAAGGGCGTGTCCCTGGGCTCGACCTGGATTCTTTTCATGGGCATCCTCATGGGCCATCTCGGCTTCCGGGCCGACGGCGAGGTGCTGCATTTCGTCAAGGAATTCGGCCTGATCCTGTTCGTCTTCTCGATCGGTCTGCAGGTCGGTCCCGGCTTTTTCCACAGCTTCCGCAGCGGCGGCGTCAAGATGAACCTTTTTGCTGCGATGAACGTCCTGCTTGCGGTCGTGATGACCTGGGGCATCGCGGAAATGACCGATACGGACCTCGGGACCATGACCGGCGTCATGTCCGGTGCCGTGACGAACACCCCCGGGCTCGGTGCCGCCCAGCAGACCTATGTCGACGTCGCCACCTCAGCCGGCGGAGATCCCGTCCTGGCGAGTCAGGAGGCCGGTTCGCTGGCTTCCGGTTATGCCGTCGCCTATCCGATCGGCGTACTCGGCGTGATCCTCGCCATCCTGCTCCTGCGGCCCCTTTTCCGGATCAACCCCAAGAAAGAACTGGAAACGCTCAAGGCTGCGGAAGATGCCGTCGGAAAGGCCCGCCGGATGCATGTTGCCGTGGAGAATCCCGCCATTTTCGGGCGCAAGCTCTTCGACGTGTCCCGCGAGTTCGGCGGTGACTTTGTCGTTTCCCGCGTCATGAAGGGCGAAAAGATCCTCTTCCCGGCTTCGGATACCGTGCTGGAAGAGGGCGACAAGCTCCTTGTCGTCACGAGCCAGGAGGAGGTGGACCGCATCCGCATCCTCTTCGGGCAGGAGGTGCCGATGCACGTGCAGGACTGGGTCGAGAAGGACCACAATCTCGTGACGCGCCGCATCGTCGTCACCAAATCTTCCCTGACCGGCAAGCGGCTCAAGCAGCTGCAGTTCCGCGGCGCTTACGGCGTCAGCGTGACCCGTGTCGTCCGCGCCGGCGTCGAGCTGGTCGCGAGCCCGGACCTCTACCTCCAGATGGGCGACGGCCTCGTCTGCGTCGGTACGGAGAAGAACATCGACCATCTCGCCGAACGCGTGGGCAATTCCGCCGACGCGCTGAACAAGCCGAACCTCGTCCCGATCTTCCTCGGCATCGTGGTCGGTATCATCTTCGGTTCGATCCCCATCCATTTCCCCGGCATTCCGCAGGCCATCAAGCTCGGCCTGGCCGGCGGTCCGCTGATCATCGCCATCCTTCTCGGCCACTTCGGCCCCAAGTATAAGATTACGACCTACACCACCGCCTCAGCCAACCTCATGGTCCGCGAAATCGGCATCTCGCTCTTCCTCGCGGCTGTCGGTATCGGCGCGGGCGGCAACTTCTGGTCTTCCATCACCGGCGGCGGTTACTGGTGGATTCTCTACGGCGCCCTGATCACGCTGGTGCCGGTGTCGCTGACCTTCATCCTGGCCCGGACCCTCGGGAAACTCAATTTCTACCAGATCTGCGGTCTCATCTCCGGTTCCTGCACCAACCCGCCCGTGCTCGCTTTCGCCCAGGGCATGTACGGCAGCGATTACGCCAGCGTCAATTACGCCACGGTCTATCCGCTGTCGATGTTCCTCCGCGTGCTGGCGGCCCAGGTCCTCATTCTGATCGCCCTCTGATGTTCGACCTGGTCTATCCTTCCGAGCCGGCCCCGATCCTGCCGCGGCCGACCGTCGACGCCCCCGGCGAATTCCGTCCCCGCCCCGGGGATGAGATGCTTCCTGTCGTGGAGCCGAGCGGCCTTGTCATCGGCCAGGCTACCCGCCACGCCTGCCACAGCGGCACGCACCTGCTGCATCCCGTCGTCCATCTCCACATCATCGACCGCGAGGGCAGGATCTGGCTCCAGAAAAGGTCCATGACCAAGGATCTCTGGCCCGGTCGCTGGGACACGGCCGTCGGCGGCCATATTTCCTACGGCGAGCAGGTCCGCGACGCCCTCGCCCGCGAGGCTGCCGAGGAGACCGGCCTGACGGATTTCAACCCCGAATTCATCGAAGCCTATACCTGGGAGACCGAGCGCGACAGCGAGTTTGTCGTCGTCTTCGCCATGGTCGGGCACCCGGATCTCCGTCCCGACAACACCGAGGTGACGGAAGGGAAGTGGTGGACACAGGAAGAAATCCTCCACGCCTGCAAGGCCCACCGTCTCCTGACGCCGAATTTCGAAAGTGAGTTCCTCCGCGTGCGGAGTGCGCTGCAGTCTTTGTTATAAACGGTTTTTTTTCTTATCTTTACGGAGTTATGGCCACGCAGCAGGAAATAGACAAGTTCGTACATGACCAGCTCTCCGTCTGGCCCGAGATGGCGGCGTCCTTCCGAACGCTCAAGGGCGTGCGGGTGCGCCAGATGCCCCTCGGCGGCCTGCTGGTGAATGTCCAGTGCAATCCGGAACGCATCAGCAGCACCACGGCCGATGTTTCCCCCGAGGTCATCGCCGCCCGTCCCTGTCCGATCTGCGCGGACCATCGCCCCGAAAATCAGCACTTCATCAAGCTGGAAGGCCGAAAAGGCCGTAAATACGACCTCATCGTCAACCGTTTCCCGATCTTTCCGCAGCATTTTGTCATCGTGCGGGAGGTCCACGAGCCGCAGTCGATATGGAACCGCTACGTCGATATGCTCGACATGACCGGGCACCTTCCCGGCTGCGTCATTTTCTATAACGGCCCCGAGTCCGGCGCATCGATTCCGGACCACCTCCACTTCCAGGCCGCCCGCAAGGGATATATGCCCCTTGAGCGCTCGGTGGACCGTCTGCTGAGCCTCGTCTCGCAGGCTGAGGGCCATACCGTCCCGGAGAGCATTGCGGCGGACCTCGAGTATGTCGCGTCGGTCCAGGACGCCCAGCTCTTCCATTACAAGCACTTTACGCGCGGCGTGTTCGCCCTTCGCGCCACGACATCCAAGTCGATGGCCAAGATGTTCTACCGTCTGCTGGACTGCGCGCCCTTCCTGCCCGGGGAGGGGGAGCCGCGATTCAACGCCCTTTCCTGGCGCACGGACAGCGAGTACAGGGCCGTCGTGGTCCTTCGCAGCGAGAGCCGTTCGCGCCACTATTTCGCGACCGGCGAGGAGCATTTTACCATCGGCCCCGGCTGCGCCGACATGGCCGGCTGCTTCATCCTGCCGGACCCGGCCGATTTCGACCGCCTGACCCCGGAAATCCTGCGTGAAGTGGTCGACGAGGTGTCCATCTCCGAGGAGACGGAAAAGCTGATCCTGTGGCGCCTCGTGCGGCAGCAGCCTAAGATTGAGGTCGGCATCCTGTCCGGCCCCGAGATCACTTTCGAGATCATCTCCGATGGCGCCGGGCCGCAGAAGGTCAGCTACCGCGAGGGCAAGATCGACTACGGCGGGACGCTCTACGATGAGCTCTATTTCGAGGCCCAGACGATCTCCACCCTTTTTGCCGAGCCGTCGTTCAAGCTCCACGGCGTCCGCATCGGCAAGGACTTCCACTGGGAGCGCCTGCAGGAGCAGACTTTTGCCGGCACCCTCAAGTTCATCGTCGACAACGGCGCCGTGACGGCCGTCAATATCATCGGCTTGGAGGATTACCTGCTCAGCGTCATTTCTTCCGAGATGCGCGCCAGCGCGAGTCTCGAGTTCCTCAAGGCGCACGCCGTCATCTCTCGTTCCTGGGCCGTCGCCCAGCTCCGCTCCCGCCACGCCCATCCCGGCGAGATCCCCTTCGCCGCCCCCGATACCCCCTCGCTGGTCACCTGGCTTGAGAATGCTGCCTCCAGCCTCCGGGCAGGGCTTTTGGGTACCTCTGCCACTACGGCTTGCGGCAGCAAGCGGATTGTCAAGTGGTTCGACCACGATGACCACAAGCGCTACGATTTCTGCGCGGACGACCATTGCCAGCGGTATCAGGGCCTGACGCTCGCGATCGGCGAGAATGTCCGGACGGCCATCGACGCGACCTGGGGCGAGGTGCTCAGCTTCGGGGGAGAGGTCTGCGACACGCGCTTCTCCAAGTGCTGCGGCGGCCTGACGGAGCGCTTCTCGACCTGCTGGGAGGACAAGGACCTCCCGTACCTTCCCGTCAAGGAGGATCCCTGGTGCAATACCGACGACAAGGCCGTCCTGTCGCAGGTGCTGAACGATTACGACCTCGAGACGACGGACTTCTACCGCTGGACGGAAGAATACACCGTCCAGGAGCTGTCGGACCTCGTCCGGGAGCGCAGCGGCATCGATATCGGCACGCTGACGGGCCTCGTCCCGCTCGAGCGGGGCGGTTCCGGCCGCATCAAACTCCTCCGTTTCGAGGGCACGAAAGGCTCTTTCGAGGCTGGTAAGGAGCTGATTATCCGCCGTTTCCTGTCAAAGAGCCACCTCAAGTCCTCCGCATTTGACGCGGAGTTCACCGCCGACGGGCGGGTCATCCTCCATGGCTCCGGCTGGGGCCACGGCGTGGGCCTTTGCCAGATCGGCGCCGCCAACATGGCCGCCCACGGCCACTCCTACAGGGAAATCCTTTCTTTCTATTATCCCGGATCCGAGCTGACTCATGGAGAATAAACGTCACATATCGCCCTGGGCATGGGTCCCGACCCTGTATTTCGCGGAGGGACTGCCGTATTTCATCGTCAACACGATTTCCGTGATCATCCTCAAGGATCTCGGGATGGACAACGGCTCTCTCGCCCTTGTGACCAGTCTCATCGGGCTGCCCTGGCTGATCAAGCCGCTGTGGAGCCCGCTCGTGGATATCTTCAAGAGCAAGCGCTGGTGGATTGTGACCATGCAGCTGCTGATGACCCTTACCGTCGCCCTGCTGGCCTTTACGCTCCCCGATTCTTCTCCCTTTACCTGGACGCTGCTGTTTTTCGTCATCACGGGATTTGCGTCCGCGTCCCATGACATCGCGGCGGACGGCTTCTACATGATTGCCCTGGATCCCGGAAAGCAGTCGGTGTTTATCGGCATCCGCAATACCTTCTACCGGATCGCCATGGTTTTCGGGCAGGGAGTGCTCGTCGTCCTGGCAGGCTGGCTGGAAAGGCACACCGGGAGCGTGTCGCGCGCCTGGTCCCTGACCCTCGCGATTACCTCCCTGATCCTGGCCCTCGTATCCCTCTGGCACCTGCTTCTTCTCCCGCGCACCGACGATGACCGGGTGGCCGGGAAGAAAGACCTCCGGACCGTCCTGGTTGAGTTCTCAGAGGCTTTCGTGAGTTTTTTTAGGAAGCCCGGAATCTGGATTCTGATGCTTTTCCTGCTGCTGTACCGTCTTCCCGAGGCGTTCTCTGTCAAGCTGCTCTATCCTTTCTTCAGTGACCCGAGCGGCGTCGGCGGTCTGGGTCTCGGCAAGGAAGAGTTCGGCATGGTCTACGGCACGGCGGGTGTGATCGCCCTCCTCGCCGGAGGCATTCTCGGCGGCTGGCATATCTCGCGGCAGGGACTGAGGAAGTGCCTGCTCCCGATGGCGCTCAGCCTGGCCCTGCCCTGCGCCGTGTATCTCTATCTCGCCCTCGCGCAGCCCTCTTCGGTCTGGGTTGTCGGCGGCTGTGTCGTGTTCGACCAGTTCGGCTATGGCTATGGCTTCACGGCCTATACCATGTATATGATGTATTTCGCGGACGGTCCGCTCAAGACCTCCCATTACGCCATCTGCACGGGCTTCATGGCCATGTCCATGCTGCTGCCGGGTGCCGTCGCCGGCTATCTCCAGCAGTGGCTGGGGTATTCGGGCTTCTTCGTCCTGGTGATGATCTGCTGCCTGGCCACGGTCGCCGTGACCCTCAGTGTCCGTCCACGGATCCCCGCTTCCTATGGCCGCGCCCTTAAATAAAACCGATCCGCTACGATGTCCCTTCGATTCATATCCACGCTGACAGCCGTCCTGACGCTGCTTTCCTGCTCTTCCAAGGCTCCGGCCCGGGCGGTGCAGGAAGAACGCCCTGCGCCCGCTACCGTCAAGCCCGGCATCGAGGTGCTGGCTGAGCGCTGCTTCGAGGGGCTGCAGGGCAAGCGCGTGGGGCTGGTGACCAACCCGAGCGGCGTGGACCATCTTCTTCGCGCGACCATCGACATCCTCTTCGAGGCCCCCGAGGTCAAGCTGGTAGCCCTTTTCGCCCCGGAGCACGGCGTCCGCGGTGATGTCTATGCCGGCGGTAAGGTCGAGGACTACACCGACCCGGCAACCGGCCTGCCGGTCCATTCCCTCTACGGCTCCCAGCGTGAACCGACCGACGCCATGCTCCAGGGCATCGACGTCATGGTCTATGATATCCAGGATGTCGGCACCCGCAGCTATACCTTCATCAGTACCCTCGGCCTCGTGATGCGCGCCTGTGCCCGGAACGGCATCGAAGTCATGGTCCTCGACCGTCCGAACCCTCTCGGCGGCCGCAAGGTAGAGGGCCCGCTTGTCGAGCCCGGCTTCTTCTCCTTCGTCAGCCAGTATGCGATCCCGTATGTCTACGGCCTGACGGTAGGGGAGTTGGCGCGGCTGATCAACGAAGAGGGCCTGAACAGGGGGCAGAAAGGCGATCTTCCGCCCGTAAAATGCCGCCTGAGCGTCGTCCCGATGGAGGGATGGAACCGCGACATGCTCTATACGGATACCGGTCTTCCCTGGATCCTTCCGTCCCCGAACATTCCGTCGCCGCGCTCTGCCGTCTGCTATCCTTCCGCAGGAATAGCCGGCGAGCTGAGCGGCTATCTCAATATCGGCATCGGCTATAACATCCCCTTCGAGACCTTCGCGGCCGAATGGATAGACGCCAAGGCCCTCAAGGCGCGTCTCGACAGCTACGGCCTTCCCGGGGTCGCCTTCCGCACCATCCACTACAAACCCTTCTACGGCGCGGCGAAGGACGTCCTTCTCCACGGGGTCCAGTTCTTCTTTACCGACTATGCCGCCGCATCCCTTTCCCTGACCCAGTTTTACGTCATGCAGGCCATCCAGGAGCTGTTTCCGGACCACAATCCCTTCCTCACTAAGGACCGTCTCCGGATGTTCGATCTGGTGTGTGGCACGGATTATGTTAGAAAGGAGTTCGGAAAGCGCCTCGAAGTCGAGGACATTCTCGGACGCTGGACCAGGGATGTGGACGGATTTAAGACGCTTTCTCAAAAATACTATTTATACGATTAACTTAAAAATGCTTCTATCATGAGACGGATTCTTCAACTCTCGGCGGCCGGCGCAGTAGCCCTGATGCTCCTGCTCAGTGTCGATGCAATGGCACAGAGCCGCAATTCAGGAAGCAGTCGCCGCTCGACGACAACTTCTTCCTCATCATCAACCCGTTCCTCCGGAAGCACCTCCACGAGCAGTGCAACCCGGAGCAGCAGTAGCAGCAACAAGCAGTCGGGCAGCACTTCATCGTCCTCGACCCGCAGCAGCCAGAACGGCGGTACCAGCGCATCCAGCTCCACCCGCAGCAGTGGCAGCAGCTCCCGCAGCAGTGGCAGCAGCTCCCGAAGCAGCGGCAGCAGCTCTTCCAGCAGCTCCAGCAGCGTACGGAGCGGCAGCTCCTCCAGCCAGAGCGGCAGCACCTCCCGTAGCAGCGGCAGCAGCTCTTCCAGCAGCTCCAGCAGTGTAAGGAGTGGCAGCTCCTCCAGCCAGAGTGGAAGCACCAGCGCGACCCGCAGCAGCCAGAGCGGCAGTACCCAGAGCGGCAGCACCCGCAATAGCGGTACCTCCAGCAGCTCTTCCAGCAGCGTTCGCAGCGGAAGCTCGAGCAGCCAGAGCGGCAGCAGCAGCTCCACCCGGAGCAGCAGCACCAGCACCCGCAGCGGCTCTTCCAGCTCCAGCGCGGTCCGGTCCGGCAGTTCTTCCAGCAGCGCGGCCCAGAGCGGCAGCAGCTCCACTGTTTCCCGCAGCTCTTCGGCAGACCGCAACAAAGCAGGTGTTTCCGTGGTTTCTTCCGGTGACGGCACCGTCCGTTCGAACAGCAACGTGACCAAAGCCGGCCTTGGATCCTCCAACGGCAAGGATATCGAGCCTGCCGACGGCGGATACAAGAAGGACCAGTACGGCAACTATCGCGACCAGTACGGCAACTACCGCTACGGTGACGGCTGGGGATACAGGATGGACGATCGCGGACGTGACCTTTACAGGATCCATCCGAGAGAGCGTGACTTCATGCCTTACCACCGTCCGGGCAGCTTCTACGCCGCCGCGCCGCACTACTTCGGCTACCGCGTGAGCTATCTGCCTTCCTCCAGATATGTAACCGTCTACACCCGCTTCGGTGTGACCTACTATATCTACAACGGCGTTTACTACAGGCCTTGGCATGACTGCTACGTCGTCTGCCGTCCTCCGTTCGGCATCGTGCTCGACCGGGCCGTCAGCTACTACGACTTCAGGCCGATCCGCTTCTCCTACTACACCAACTATTACAGGACCTATGATGCCATCTATGACAACATTTCCTATATAGCGGAACAGAACCGGATCATCGCCCAGAACAACGCCACCATCGCTGCACAGAACGCGGCTATCGCCCTGAACAGCGCCCGCGCCCTGGATGCATACACCCTGGCGAACCGCCTCGGTCTCGTACAGAGCTATGCATACTCGGACCGCAACTACTACTATCAGGACGGCGTGTTCTACATCATCAACGGCAACGGCCGCTATGAGGTCATCATCCCTCCGGCAGGCGCCCTGGTGAGCTCCCTCCCGGATGACTACGAGACCATCACCATCGGTGACCTCGAAGTCTACAGAGTGGATGATACCGTTTACCGCCTCGTCCTCGTGGAAGGACAGCCTTGCCTCGAGGTCCTCGGACAGATGTACGGCAGCCTGGCCAGCCGGTACAGTATTTACTAATGAATCAATAACGTCTGGAAGAGACGTTCCAGATTGGCGGATGCGCCGGAGGACAGCAACTTGACCTTCGGCGCTTCTTTTGTGCCGGCGGGCTCGGGAAGAGGGGCCGGCAGCAGGCCGCGCTGCTGCATCACGTTGACGGTCTGGCGGGCGACGGCGGGGGCCGGGTCGATGACCGTGACGTCGTCGCCGGCGATGCGCTGGATGACGGGCGCGAGGAAAGGATAGTGCGTGCAGCCGAGGACGATCGTGTCGGCGCATTCGGCGAGAAGGGGAGTGACGCTCTCACGGACAATCTCCTCGGCCTTCGGTGAATCGAGGTCACAGGCCTCGACGAGCTCGACGAAGCCCTGGCCGACATGCTCGACGATCTTGACGTCGTCCTCGTATTTTCCTTTGGTATTCAGGTACTTCGAACCCTTGAGGGTGCCGGCGGTGGCGAGGACGCCGATGACGCCGGTGCGGGTGCCGATAGCGGCGGGCTTGACAGCCGGTTCCATGCCGATGAAGGGGATGTCGGGATAGCTCTCGCGTAGGTCGGCGATCGCCGCGGCCGTGGCTGTGTTGCAGGCGACGACGATGATCCCGGCGCCCTCGGCGAGCAGGCGGTCCGTGATGACATGGGCACGGGAGCGGATCTCGGCGGCTGTCTTCTCGCCGTAGGGGCAGAAGGCGTTGTCAGCAAAGTATACATACTGCTCGTCCGGCAGGAGCCGGATGATTTCCTTCAGGACCGACAGCCCGCCGCTGCCGCTGTCAAAAACGCCGATCATCCGTCTAAATGTCTTCGTCGTCGGTGACGGCCGCTCCTTTCCCCATCAGGAAGGTTTTCATGAACTCATTGATATCGCCGTCGAGGACGCCCTGCGTGTCGGCGGTGCTGTAGCCTGTGCGGAGGTCCTTGACCAGCTTATAGGGGTGCAGGACGTAGTTGCGGATCTGGGAGCCCCACTCGATCCGCTTTTTCTGGCCCTCGAGCTCGGCCTGCTTCTCCTGGCGTTTCTTCAGCTCGATGTCGTAGAGGCGGGATTTGAGGATGCGTAGGGCATTCTGGCGGTTGTCCTGCTGGGAGCGGGTTTCCGTATTCTCGACCATGATGCCGGAGGGGATGTGGCGCACACGGACGCCGGTCTCGACCTTATTGACGTTCTGGCCGCCGTGGCCGCCGGAGCGGAAGGTGTCCCACTCGAGGTCGCCGGGGTTGATCTCGATATTGATGCTGTCGTCGACGAGCGGATAGACAAAGACCGACGAGAAGGTCGTCTGGCGCTTTCCCTGGGCGTTGAACGGGGAGATGCGCACGAGTCTATGGACGCCGTTCTCGGCCTTGAGGTAGCCGTAGGCGTAGTCGCCCTCCACCTCGATGGTGCAGGACTTGATGCCGGCCTCTTCCCCTTCCAGAAGGGCCGTAACATTCGTCTTGAATCCGTTTCGTTCCGCCCAGCGGAGATACATGCGCATCAGCATAGCCGACCAGTCATTGGCCTCCGTTCCGCCGGCGCCCGAGTTGATGGTCAGCACGGCACCGAGGTTGTCGCCCTCGTTTCCGAGCATATTCTTCAGCTCAAGGGCCTCCACGGCGCTCTCCGCCGCATGGAAGGACGCTTCCAGCTCCCGGGTCTCGTCCGTTTCGACGGCTTCGGCGTCGTCAGTCCCGGAAATGCTTTCCTTGGCGAACTCGTAGAGCACGTCGAGGTCGTCGGCGAGGGAGGCGGCCTTGTCGTAGTCGCTGACCCAGGCCTTGAGGCCGGAGAGTTTTTTGAGGAAGGCTTCGGCTGCCTTGGGGTCGCCCCAGAAATCCGGCGCGAGGGTCTGCTCCTGACGGGCGGCCACATCGCGCCGTTTTCCGGCGATGTCCAGGCATTTCTCGAGGACCGAAAGCCGTCCCCGGAGGTCTTTGATCTGTTCGGCTGTAATCATTATCCGCAGTAGAAGTATTCGTCAACAAGGCGGCGCATCAGGTCGGGATCCTTGCGGGCGGCCTCGTGGAGGTCGCTGTCTCCGTATTTGCGGAGTCCCTTGAGGATACCGTCGATCATGCGCGGCTGGAAGACACCGGCAGCCTCGTAAATCGCGCGCTGCTTTTCGAGGCAGTCGGCGGACTCGGCGCAGCAGGCCGGGAGGCAGTCGAGCGTCGCGAGTTTCGCGGCGGACTCGGCGCGGTGGATATCCATGTTGACATATTTGTCGGCGGCCAGCTTCAGCGCCTCATCCTCAGGCATATTGAGGCCATATCGGGCGGCGACGCAAAGGCCGGCCATGAGCTGATAGATGTCGGCGGAGCAGTCCGGAGAGCGCATCTCGAAGGTCTGCTTGCCGCGGGTGTCGTGTTCGGTGGAGGCCATCTGCGGGTTCGCCGCATGGCACATGTCGGTACCGCTGGACCAGCCGAGCGGAACGCGGACGAGGGCGCTGCGGTTGCAGTCTCCCCAGCAGACGTTCGTCGGGGCTTCCTGGTGCGGTACGAGACGGAAGTAGGAGGTAGGATTCTTGTTGCCGAAAGCGGTGATGGACGGAGCGAGGACCATCATGCCGGCGATGGCGCGGCGGGCGATGTCGCTGAGTTTGTTGTCCGTGCCGAGGGTGACATTCGTGCCGTCCTTCATCAGACGCATGTGGATGTGCATGCCGCTGCCGGCCTTGCCCACGGTGATCTTCGGGGCGAAGGAGACGTCGAGACCCCACTGCCAGGCGAGGTTGCGGATGACCCATTTGGCCAGCAGGAGCTGGTCCGCGGCGGTATCGACCGGGTTGGGCAGGAACTCGATCTCGTTCTGCTCGTAGATCTTGCCGTCGAGGGTGAAGTTGCCGACCTCGGAGTGGCCGTACTTGATCTGACCGCCCGTCTTGGCGACATGGTCCATGCAGGCGCGGCGGAAGTCGTTCAGCTTGGCGAACGGCTCGCTCTCGTGGTAGCCGCGCTGGTCCGTGGCCGGGAAGAGCGGGTCGGCGTCGGTGATGACGTAATACTCGAGCTCGCCCATTGCCTCGAAGGTCATGCCGGTCTCCTTATAGAAAGCGTCCTCGGCGCGCATCAGCGTGGCATAGGGAGCGCAGTCGAAGGGCTCGCCGCTCTTGGTGAAGAAGCTGCAGAGGAAGCACAGGGTCGGAATCTCGGTGAAAGGATCCACGAAGGCCGTGCGGTAGCGCGGGATGACATAAAGGTCGCTGTTGCCGGCCTCGATGAAGGACGGGAAGAGGCTGGAGCCGTCCACGCGCTCGCCCTCGGTGAGGATGGTCTCGGCATAGGCGAGGGAGTTGACGGTGAAGTTCAGCGTCTTGACGCGGCCGTCCTCGGCAGGGTACATGAAGTCGATCATGCGGATGCCGTTGTTGATGATGAAGTCCAGCAGGTCCTCGCGGGTAAAGTTCTTCGGATCTTTCTCCAGATAAGCCACGACTTGGTTCGGGCTCAGTTCCAATTCTTTTTTCATGTGATTATGTGTAGTTAGTTCTTTTGGTTTGCAAGCCAGTCCGCCCAGATGTCCGCCAGGCCGGGGACGACCTTGACCTTCATGCCGGCATGGGCATAGGGCAGGACGACCATCAGGTCCTCGTTGTGGAGGCGGATGCAGCCCTTGCTGTCGCGGGAGCCGATGCGGTCGTCGCGCTCCGGGCAGGTGCCGTGGACACCGATATACTTGAATCCGGGCGTATCGAAATAAATGAAGTAGGGACCATAGGCCTCGACGGGGCCGAGTCCGTCGTGGTAGTCATACTTGACGCCCTTGACGTTCTTGATGTTCGTGACGGGGAAAACGCCCTCCGGGGTCTTGCAGTCGCCGCTTTTGGTCTTCTGGCCGAAGTTCTCGCCGATGGCGACGGGAAAGGTGTGAACGGCCTTTCCTTCGGCATCGAGGACGCTGAGGCTGAAGGTGCCTTTGCAGATCAGGAAGCTGTATCCCTCATAGGGGCTTTTCGCCTTCTGGGCGAGCGCCGCTCCGGCGAAAGAGAGCAGAAGGGCGAGTATGACGGTCCATCTTTTCATAGTAACCTCAAAGATACGATTTTTCTGCGGACTATCAACAAAGTTCGGGAGCAAAAAGAGGGTCTTTCTACTCCCGAACAGGGATGGCTGTCGAAAACGGCTTAATGCAGCATGATGGCCCGCAGGTCATCAATGTCCTGCTGCGGGACACCGATATCCAGCAGATACCTTGCGATGCACTCCTGGTAGGTGCCGGTGCGGCCTGTGGTGATGGTCTTCTTCAGGGATGTGTAGCTATAGCTGGTCCGGACGTGTTTGTAGACATAATTGCCGTCGTCATCCTTGGACATGCCCCAGTCGGTCGGGGTGAAATAGGTCAGCTCGTAATCCTTGGCCATGTCACTTTCGCTCACGCCCAGGACGCCTTCCAGCAGGACGGCCAGGGTGGCGGTGCGGTCGCGTCCGGCGGCGCAGTGGAAGTAAACGGGCTTGTTCTCCCGCAGGCGGGCCACTACCCAGCAGAAGGTATCCTTGACCTTGGTCGGATTGTCCCGGACCATGGTGTTGTAGCCACTGTCGAAGCCCGGCGCATAGAAGGCGATGTTGTCACCGAGCGGGGATTTGGACGGGACATCGCTTTCTTCGCGTAGGTCGACTTCGGCGAGGATGCCTTCCGCGAGCATTTCCTTCCGGCCGTTCTCGTTGCAGTATTTCTTGTCGATGCGGCCGCCGCGGTAAAGCTTATGGTAGGCGACGGTCTTGCCTCCCAAGCCCTTGTAACCGCCGAGGTCGCGGCCGTTACGGACGTTGGGCTCGTAATAGACCTGGTGAAGATGACCGCGGGTGGCGAATTGGCCGCTTGCCACGGTGGCATGGTCGGAGGTGGTGGTCACCTGCCAGTGGTAGGTGGTGTTGGGCACTAGGTTGGTGATGTCCTGCTGGCCGACACCTCCCGCCAGTTCATATTCGCGACTCCAGTCGTTCTTCCAGACTTGCAGCAGCTGACTGCCGGAAGCAGCCGTCCAGGTGATGGAATAGACCGGAGGCAGCTCTTCGTTGTTGTCGCTGGGACCGCCGCCCGGGTATCCGATGATGCTGGAATAGGTGTATTCGGAAGAGCCGTAGTCGACTTCTTCCAGGAACTTTTCGATATACTGGTTCGTGGCGAGGAAGGCGTTCTCGTCGGGGGTTCCCGCGGAGGACAGCAGCCGGGAGGCGACGGCCTTGCCGAGGGTCCATTCGGCGTCATCGGCCTCGATATCCCAGTACATTGCTCCCAAAAGGCCTTTTTCCTTTACGTAGTCAGCCTTCAGTCCGATAGAGGTTTCGTCATCATAGCTCAAGACCATTGTTCCGGAAGCGTCGGTCAGGTAAGGGACCTTGGCTTGGTCGTCCCAGTTTCGGTTGTATCCTGTCAGGCGGATGATTTCGTTGTAGTCGAGCTCGTCACCCTGGAGGATATTGCGGTCTACGCGGCCGAAAAAGGCCATACCGAGGGTCATCTTATCATAGGGAACCCCCTTTGCGAAGTGCTTGGCTACAGCTTCATCGCAGCTCATTTTGGTCTTGGAGGACGGGTAGAGAGCGGCGTTGTGGGTCGGCGGGCGGCCCATATCGTAGCTCATTACGTTCACGAAGTCGAGATATTCGAGGGCACTGCTCCAGTCGACATAATGGGCACTTGCCTCGGATGCCATGGTGATGAGTTTCTCCGGCCCCAACACTTCCCGCAGGTCCTTCAGAAGGAGGGTGAAGTTGCGGGTGTCGTTCGGAGAGGAACTGATGCCGGCCGAACTGCTGGTCGGGTACTCCCAGTCGAGGTCGATGCCGTCGAGACCGTACTCGTTGACGGCATTGAGGCAGCTCTGGCAGAAATTCTTGCGGTGGGTCTCATCTGCGGCCATTTCCGAGAAATTGCCCGCGCCCCATCCGCCGACGGAGAGCATCACCTTCAGTGAGGGCTTCTGTTCCTTGAGTCCGACGATCTGTTTGAGGCGTTTCTGCTTCGAGCTTCGGATATAGATGGTCTCGAAGTCGTCGTTGATCTTGGCGAAGGAGAAGTTGATGTGGGTCAGCAGGGACGGGTCCGGCAGCGGGCCGCTGTCGGCGTAGGCGTAGCCCACGATGATGTAGCCGCCTTCCGGCTCCGGCGTCGGCGTCGGGGTTGGGTCGGGAGGAGTCGGCCCCGGGGGTGTAGGGGTCGGAGTTTCCTTCCCGTCCGGCGGCGGGGGCAGGGTAGAGTCGTTCTCCGTTTTATCACAGGAGAGCATGATCAGCGGCAGTGCCAGCAGGCTGAACAGGGTAAGGATGAAGCGTTTCATGGCGGCAAGATACGCAATAATCTTTATTATTGGATGCGCATTCTGCGAAAATATCCCCACAATTGTCGCGGAAGGTCAAAAAATGCTGTATCTTTGTGGAGAAAACAACGGGAATGAAAAAGATTGTCATATTCTGCTCTTCCAGCGAAGGAATCGATCCTCGCTACACCGCCGCGGCCGGGGAACTCGTCGAGGGACTCTGCCGGAAAGGATATGGCATCGTCTCCGGCGGGTCTTTCCGCGGAACGATGGGTGTGGTCGCCGATACGGTAAAGGCCTGCGGCGGGTACCACAAGGGCGTACTGCCCGCCTTCATGACCGGCTTGGTCTATGACGGACTCAGCGAAACGGTCTGGACGCCTACCATGTCAGAGCGCAAGCAGGAAATGCGAAGGGACACCGTGGCTTCCATCGCCCTTCCCGGTGGCATCGGCACGCTCGACGAGCTCATCGAGACGCATGTCCTCATCAAGCTCAAGCAGTACCACGGCCGGTTGATCCTGTTGAATACCGCCGGCTTCTATAAGCCGTTCAAGGCGCTTCTCGACCACTATGTCGCCACGAAGATGCTGACCCCGGCCGACCGTTCCCTCATCGAATTCTTCGACTCTCCGGAGCAGCTTCTGGCAACGTTTTAGGAAGCCCATGTTTAAAGTAAGCGATATCCTCACTGCGCCGCCGGCAACGTTCTCTTCACCGCTGCAGCGGAAGGTCTATGAGACGTTTTCCGCACTCGGCATCAAATACGGCCGGGTCGATACCGATCCGGGCCTGACGATGGAGGACTGTCAGCACATCGATGCGAGAATCGGCGTGCGGATCGTCAAGACCGTTTTTCTCTGCAACCGGCAGCAGACGGAGTTTTACCTGTATGTCACGACGGATGACAAGCCTTTCGTTACCCGTGATTTCTGCGGTGCGCTGGGCATTCCCCGCGTGTCCTTCGCCCCGGCGGAAAAGCTGCAGGAGCTGACCGGCGTACGGGTTGGTGCCACGACCATCCTCTCCTCCATCCTGTCATCCTGCGCCGGAGTCCACCTGGTGATGGACCGGCGTGTTGCCGAAAGCGAATGGTTTGCCTGTACGGACGGTACCGCCACCTGCTTTGTCAAACTACGTACGGAGGACCTGCTGAACAAATACCTGCCCGCTTCCGGGCACCGTATCGTTTTTATCTAGAAATCAGAAGAAGAAAAACCAGGCGGCCCAGGCCCTGGGAATGCCCGGGGCGTGTCCGATCGTCCGGTAATTGGCGTCCTGCACGGTGCCGTCATCGCGGATGTGGCCTACGGTGCGGTAATTGGCGTCCTGGATGGTCCCGTCGTTACGGATGTGGCCGATGGTGGAATAATTGGCATTCTGCACGGTGCCGTCACTGCGAAGATGGCCGACCGTCCGGTAATTGGCGTCCTGCACGGTTCCGTCGTCGCGGATGTGGCCGATGGTCCGATAACCAGCGTCCTGGATGGTCCCGTCGCTACGGATGTTGGCGACCGTCGCATAATTGCCGTCCGTCACGCGCTGGGCATAGGCGTTTCCGCCTGCCATCCCAAGCAGGAGCACGAACAGCAGGAAAAGGAATAAACGTTTCATTTTCTGACTCTGTGCGGCATGTTTTCCGGGAGTACCATGGACAACTCCATGAATCCGGCGTACTCTTCCCCGTCATACCACGGACACTGGAAAATGAGTTTCTTCAGTCCCTCCTTTTCGACGGTGTAGACATTGGTGCGGGGATTCTCGAGCATATCTGCCAGCATAGACCGTGCCGGCTCGGGATGGCAGTCCAGCACATTCTGGCCGATGAGTTCCGGGCGGCCGGGCTTCAGGAAGGTCTTGCGGGATTTTTGGTTCATGTCGAGGATGGTTCCATCCTTTGCGCAGACGGTCACGGCGACATCCGCGCCTTCAAAATAGTCTCGTTTCATTCGGTTCGCTTTTTCGCAAAGATAATCCAAATGCCCCGCTAAAGCAAATGGAAAAAATGCTTATCTTTGAAAAAAAGACGATGACTATGGAAAGAGACGCTCGGCCGGTCTATACCCCGGAATACATTACGCAGCTGCGGCCGGATGAGGTTTTTGTCTTCGGCTCGAACCTCGCCGGGATGCACGGCGGCGGTGCGGCATATATTGCCTGGCGCCGGTTCGGCGCGGTTATGGGGCAGGGCGTCGGCCTTCAGGGGCAGAGCTACGCCATTCCGACCATGCAGGGAGGGGTGGAGACCATCCGTCCCTATGTAGACGAGTTCATCGCTTTCGCCGGGGAGCACCCCGAAAAGTTCTTCTATGTGACACGCATCGGCTGCGGCATCGCCGGATTCCGGGACGACGAGATTGCGCCGCTCTTTGCCGGCGCGCTGGATATGGACAATGTCTGCCTGCCCGAAAGTTTCAGCCGCATCGCGAGGATTTGCCGCGTGCAGGAAATGGAGGAGCGATTCGATCGGGCGGACAGCGAGGATCTGGCCGTGCTGCGCGAGTATATGGATTCAGGCCGGTGGAAGGCCGATTTCGAGGCGGACGAACGGGGTGAAATCCCCTCTGGCCTCAAGCGCGGCGTGCTGTCTGAAGACGGCTTGTATGATTTGCTGCAGGAACATAATCCCGAGAACCCATGCTGAACCTCAAAAGCACCCTTTTTTCCGTCACCCTGTCTCTCGCCCTGGCCGCTTCGGCCCAGGGGCAGGCGCTGCGTCTTCTGGTCGGAACCTATACGGAAGGTACGCCGGCAGAAGGCGTTTACCTCTATTCCTTTGACGGGGCTACGGCCGAAACGGCCCTTCTCGGCGTTGCCCCAAGCGGCAATCCTTCCTTTGTTATCCCGGATCCCCGCGGCGGCATCGCCTATGCCGTCAACGAGTACAGCGACGGTCGGGAGGCGGTCAGCTCCTATGAGGTCCGGGGGGATAGTATTCAGCTCCTCAGCAGCGTTCCCATCCCCGGTGCGGAAGTGGACGGCGCGGACCCTTGCAACCTCCTTTTTACCGGCGGGGCTCTCGTCACCGCCAATTATACGGGCGGCAGCGTCACGGCTTTCCCCATTGCCGGGGACGGCCAGGTCGGCGCCATGTCGCAGTCTTTCTCGAGTGCGGCGGGGATTTCCCATATGCACTGCGCGGTCCTGTCGCCGGACGGGCGGTATATCTTTGTCACCGACCTCGGCAGGGACAATATTCTTCGTTTTGTGCGTGAGGAGGGGGAGAAGCCCCTCGGTGAAAGTTCCGTCGCCTGGCAGTCGACAGCGGAGGAGCCTTTCGGGCCCCGGCATATGGTCTTCAGCGCCGACGGCCGCTATGCCTATCTCCTGTGCGAACTCGGTGACAAACTCGTCGTCTTTTCCTACGCCGACGGTCTTTTGAGCCCGATCCAGACGCTGACGGCCTATGACGGAGAAGGCCATGGCAGTGCCGACATCCACCTCTCTCCGGACGGCCGTTTCCTTTATACGAGCCATCGCCTGAAGGAGGACGGGATCGCCATCTTCTGCGTCGATCCGGTAAGCGGTGTGGTCCGTCGGATCGGCTACCAGCCCACCGGAAGGCATCCGCGTAACTTCGCGGTTTCTCCCGGCGGAAAGTTCCTTCTCTGTGCCTGCCGGGACGAGAATGCCATAGAGATTTATGCCATCGATCCCGACACAGGCCTGCTGAGCCTTACCGGCAAAACCATTTCCGTAGGTGCACCGGTTTGTGTCCAGTTCGTTAGCGCCAGGTAAAGAGGCGGTCGAGGACGGCTTCGCGGTCGGAGGTGCCGGAGAGGAGGAATTGACCTTCCTTCGTGATGCCGGCGACGCGGTCGGCGATTTCCAGGGCCTCGCGCAGGTCATGGGATGAGAAGAGGACGGGAAGGCCGCTCCGGCGGCTCATTTCCCGGATTGTCCGAAGTGTCGCCCGGCGGCCTTCCGCATCGAGGAAGGCGGTCGGTTCGTCCAGGAGCAGGAGGTCGGCCCGGCGGGTCAGGGCGATGGCGAGGCAGGCTTTCTGGAACTGCCCGTCGCTGAGGGTGCTGAGGTCGCGGCCGTCCAGATCGGCGATGCCGAGGGCGGTCAGCGCTTCGGCGATGCGGCCTTCCAGGCCCTCCGAACGCTTCCAGCGGCTCTCGCGGAAGCAGCCGGTACGGATGAATTCCCGGACCGTAAATCCCTTTACTTTCGGAATGCCGGTCGGCAGGAAAAGGGCCTCCGGGTGCTGCCGGGAGAGGGCTCTCAGCAGCGTTGTCTTGCCGCAGCCGTTGGCGCCGGCGAGGAGAATGCACTCGCCCCCGGCGATGTCCAGACGGATATCGCGGGCCAGCTCGTGACTGCCGTAGCCGATGGAGGAGAGAGCAATCCGGATCATTTCTTCAGCAGGATATAGAGGATGACGGGTATGCCGACAAGGGCCATCGTGCTGCCGACGGGAAGCGGGACAGGCCCCAGGAAGGAGAGGATGTCGGCCAAAAGGGCGATGGCGGCCCCGCAGAGGGCGCCGAGGGAGAGAACAGAACGGGCGGAAGAGCTGCGGCCGATCCAGCGGGCGACATGCGGTGCGGCTATGCCGACAAAGCCGACGGGACCGCAGAAGGCTGTCGCGGCGCCGGTCATCAGGCAGACGCCGAGGATGGAAACGGTCCGGATGCGACGGATCTGCCCGCCCGCTGCCTGTGCGAAATCATCCCCGAAAAGGAGAAGGTCCAGCCCGCGGGCGTTGAGGCCGGCAAGCAGAGCGCCGATGCCCAGAGAGGCCGCCAGTACCCACAGCTCCTGTGTCCCGTTACCGACAAAACTGCCCGCTGCCCAGCTGTAGAAGCGCTTGAGGCTTTCCTCGTCGGCCGTATACTGCAGCGTGGCGCTGACGGCGCTGAGGATGAATCCGAGCATGATGCCAAGCAGCAGCAGCGTGGCGGTACTGCGGGTCTTTCCGGCGGCGGCTATGACCACGAGCGAGGTCAGCAGGGCGCCGAGGACCGCTCCGGCGGGAATGCCCAGGGCTGCGGACGGAATGGCAAGCACGGCGACGGCCGCTCCGAGGCCCGCACCGGAGGAAATGCCCATGATGTGGGGGTCGGCGAGGGGATTGCGGAAAACGGCCTGCATCTCGGTGCCGCCAAGGCCGAGTGCCGCGCCGACGAGAAGGGCCGTCAGCACGCGCGGCAGGCGGATCTGCCTCAGCAGTACGCCGTCGGCGGGGCCGAAACCGCTGTCCCCGCTGAGAAGATCCAGCACAAGCAGACCTGCCGTCACCGCTGTGACCAGCAGTAACGGCAGAATCGCTTTATGCGGCTTTGCGGCCAAGGTCTATTCTTCCGGAAGGAACATCGGGTCCCAGGACGGCAGGAGGGTCGGTTCCTGGTCCATCAGCGACAGGATGCGGCCGGGGACGTATTTCTTCTCGACGACGAGGCGGAACATATATTCGTCGAACCACTCGTCGGTCATGATGATGTTGCCTTTGTAGCCGCTCGTGGCGCCCCAGCTGTTCTCCACCATCCACTTGACCGGCTTTCCGTCCCTGATGTCGACGGCGATGAGGGTCATGGCGTGGGAGGAACCGCTGGCGTGGGTGCGGATGCGCTCCTCCTTGTTCATGCCGAAGGTGACGCCCATCAAGGAGTCGTAGTCGAAGTTCGCGAGGTCGGCGACGCCCGTCTTGCGGTTGAGGAACTTGCCGACGTCGCAGGAGAAATACAGGGCGGTGTTGTCCTTGATGGAGGCGATGGCCATCTCCTTGATATCCTCGATCGGGAGGTTGAGGTAGAGCCAGTTCTCGCCGTCATAGACGTGGCGGTCGTACTGGATCTCGTAGGTTTTGTAGAATTCGCGGGTGGGGTCGTTCATGACCATGATATAGCCGCCCTCGAGGTCCTTGCCGACGTATTTGTCGTAGAAGGACTTGGGGGTATAGGTCTCCGTGCTGACGGCTTTCCCTTCCTTGTCATAACGGGTCCACTCGAACTCCTGCGGCGGCACGCCGAGGCAGAGGGCGAGGATGTGGTAGACCTCGGCGAGATAGTCCGCCTTCATCTTCATCAGCTGCGGCAGTACGGCGGCATCGGCCTTTTCGGCCTTCTTGCCCTTGGCCTCACCGACGGCCTTGGCGTAGGCGTCGCGAAGGCGCAGGCCGTCCTCGCGGAGCTTGGTGGCGATCTGCGTGCGCATGGCGGCGGTATTGTTGGCGGCAAGGGTTTCGGGCATGACCTCGGAGGGGACCAGGCCGTACTTCGTGACGAGGTTCGATACACCGGTGAACTGGCCGCCGTCACCGATCGGGTTCGAGAAGAGCCAGTCGACCTGCCGGTCGTCGTCGGGTAGGGCGCGGGTGTCGATGATGCCCTGGAGGAAGAGGTTCGACTTCTCGAGCTG
The DNA here is from genome assembly GCA_902768665.1 of uncultured Bacteroidia bacterium. Classification (GTDB taxonomy): domain Bacteria; phylum Bacteroidota; class Bacteroidia; order Bacteroidales; family UBA932; genus Cryptobacteroides. The sequence continues at coordinate 62,676 of CACXMA010000005.1, forward strand.
GTCATAGAAGAAGATGTAGTTCTGCGAGAAGGTGAAGCTTCCGAGGTTGTGCTCGGCGATCATCTTGCTGCGGAGAACGTTCAGCCCGGTGAAAAGCCAGCAGCGGCCGGAGGACTGCTGATCCGTGCGGCCATAGGTCTTGACCTCGTCGGAGAAATGGGTGTCGATCATCGCGAGGTTCTCCGCGGAGGCGGCGAGCGTCGTGATGGAGGCGGCGTTCAGGGCGTTGCGAAGGGCCTTGTCGGCCGCATCGCCCTTGTAGCCCTTCCGGCTGATCTGCTGCAGGAGTTCGGGGGAAATGCCGCCCTGGGGATCCTGGGCGGAGAGCTGCAGGCCGGTCAGCGCGGCTGCGAGGAGAATGGCGATACGTTTCATTGGCGGTCGATTTTGTCTTTGAGGTTCTTGATGGGTTCGAGCTTCTTCTCGATGATCTGGTTGAACTCCTCCTTCATGCGGAGGTTGTCCTTCTGCCACTGCACCTTGGCTTCCTGGAGCTCCTGCTCGAAGCGCTCGTTCTTCTGGCTCTCGTAGTAGCGGATGAGCTCCTCCCTCTTGTGGGAGGCGAAGAACACGTGAAGCAGCAGGGCGACAAGGCTGAGTGCCGTGGTGATGATGAAGATGATGGTCAGCGTAGTCATACGGCTATCGTGTTAGGGGATGGATGGATCGGGAGGAAAGGAAGGCGATGAGAAGGCCGACGGCGGCCACTCCGCCCGTAACGGCGGCGAGGTCCCCCCAGCGGAGGACGACGGGGTAGTATTCGATGGCGAAGTTGCCGGGCATGCGGACAAGCCCCACATATTGCTGCAGGAGCGTCACGCCGACCCCGAGCAGCAGACCGATGACAAGGCCGGTGCCGCTGACGAGCACTCCTTCCGTGAAGAAGATGCGGCGGACGAGGCTGCGGTCGGCGCCGAGGCTGCCGAGCGTGGCAATATCGGGCTGTTTCTCGAGGATGAGCATCGACAGCGAGCCGAAGATGTTGAAGGCGACGATAATGACGACAAAGAGCAGGATCAGGAAGATGGCGCCCTTTTCGTAGTTCAGCATCTTGAAGAGGGAACGGTTTTGCGCGACGCGGTCCCGGACGGTGTAGTCGCCGCCGAGGCGCTCCGTGAGTTCTTTCTCAATGCGGGCCTTCTCGGCGTCGGAAACGCCGGAAGCGAACCTGAGTTCGTAAGCGGAGCAGGCGGTCTCATAATCAAGCAGTTCCTGCATGGCGGACAGCGGAACGATGACGAGGCGGCCGTCATAGTCGCTGCCGGTAGAGAAGACGGCGCCCGGCCTGAGCGTGACGCTTTCCAGCGAGGCGGCGGGGTTCTGGAGGGAAACGGGCTTGGTGCGGCTGGGGAAGTAGAGCCGGATTTCCTTGCCGAGACGGGGATGCAGGCCCAGTTCCTGCGACAGCTGGATGCCGGAGGCCATACGCTCATTCCCCAGCTGGAGATTGCCGGCGGTGACTTTGTCCTTTAAGGGACTGGCAGCCAGCCAGCTGTCGTCTACGCCGCGGGCGAGCACAAGGGTCTGGTGGCCTTCGCAGAGGAGATAGACCTGCTCCTCGATGATGCCGGAGAGGCTTTCGACGGCTTCCTCAGCTTCGGCCCAGTCCGCCGCGGCGACGAAGGCCGGATCGCCCGGATCAAGGGCTTTGCCGCTTGCCGGCGTGATCTTGAGATCCGGATCGATACTGTCGATGCTGCTGCGGATCAGACCGTCGAAGCCGTTGAAAACGGACAGGATAATCACCAGAACAGCCGTTCCGATGGCGATGCCGGCTGCGCTCACGGCCGAGATGATGCCGATCGCCCGGTGGGTTTTCCGGGCGAAAAGATATCGTCGGGCTATGAGCAGCGGGACGTTCATTGTCTGAGCAGCTCGTCAATGTGCTCGGCGTAGTCGAGGGTCGTGTCGAGGTAGAAGACCAGCTCAGGGACGATGCGCAGCTGCTTGCCGACTTTCCGGCCGAGCTCGCCGCGGAGGGCCTTGATGTTGTCCTGGATGATGCCCATCGCCGTGTCCTGCTTGTCGGAAGGGAATACGCTGACGTAGACCTTGGCGACGGACAGGTCCGGGGAGATGCGCACTTCGCTGACGGTGACCATGGCGCCGCCCATGGCGGCCATGCCCTTGGCGCGGATGATCTCCGCCAGGTCCTTCTGGATCTCGCGGGATACCTTCAGCTGTCGGGTGGATGCGGGTTTTTCCATATCTTTCGTCATTCCCGGCTTGACCGGGAATCTATAATACCTTTATAATGAAATAGTTCTTCTTTCCTTTCTGGGCGAGGATATACTTCCCGTCGAGGATGTCCTTCTCACCGACCTGATAGTCGATGTCGCCGATCTTGTCCTTGTTGACGGACACGCCGCCGCCCTGGACCATCTTCCGGGCTTCGCCCTTGGAGGGGAAGACGGCCGTTTTGACCGCGAGAAGGTCGAGCAGGCCGCAGGGAAGTTCCTCCTTGCTGATTTCGAAGGTCGGGACGCCGCTGAAAACGGCGAGGAAGGTGCGTTCGTCGAGCTTACGCAGGGCCTCGGAGGTGGCGTTGCTGAAGAGCATCTGGGAGGCGGCTACGGCATTGTCGTATTCGGCCTGGCCATGGACCATGACGGTGACTTCGCGGGCGAGGACCTTCTGGAGTTTGCGCTGGCCGGGGTCCTCGCGGTGCTCGGCGATGAGGCTTTCGATGGTCTCGCGGTCCAGCATCGTGAAGATCTTGATGTAGCGCTCGGCGTCGTCGTCGGCGACATTGAGCCAGAACTGGTAGAACTCGTACGGGGAAGTCCTTTCGGCGTCGAGCCAGATGTTGCCCTTTTCGGTCTTTCCGAACTTCGTGCCGTCGGCCTTGCGGATCAGCGGGCAGGTCAGGGCGAATGCCTCGCCGCCGTCCATGCGGCGGATGAGCTCGGTGCCGGTGGTGATGTTGCCCCACTGGTCGGAGCCGCCGAGCTGCAGGACGCAGCCCTTGTGCTTCCACAGCCAGTAGAAATCATAGCCCTGCATGAGCTGGTAGCTGAATTCCGTGAAGGACATTCCCTCCGAGGAGTCGCGGGAGAGGCGCTTTTTGACGGAATCCTTGGCCATCATATAGTTGACGGTGATGTGCTTTCCGATGTCGCGGATGAAGTTGATGAAACTGTAGTCCTTCATCCAGTCGTAGTTGTTGACGAGCTCGGCTTTGTTCGGCGCGTCGGAGTCGAAATCGAGGAAGCGGGCGAGCTGGGCCTTGATGCAGGAGACGTTGTGGCTGAGCGTCTCCTCGTCGAGGAGGTTGCGCTCGGCGCTTTTCATCGAAGGGTCGCCGATCATGCCGGTCGCTCCGCCGACAAGGGCGAAGGGCTTGTGGCCGCAGTTCTGGAAGTGCTTGAGGATCATCACGCTCACGAGGTGGCCGATGTGCAGCGAGTCGGCCGTCGGGTCGATGCCGACATAGGCCGCCTGCGGCCCCTGCATCAGTTTTTCTTCCGTCCCGGGCATGATATCCTGGATCATGCCTCTCCAAGAGAGTTCCTGTACGAAATTCTTCATTGTATCTTGAGTATCTTGATTATACATGCATATTCATGCAAAGATACGCATTTTTTTTGTATCTTTGCGACTTGAAAAATCATTAACAAACGCTATAAAATGAGAAAATTCATTGTCGCCGGGAACTGGAAGATGAATACCACCGTTCCCGAAGGTGTAGAACTCGCAAAGGCCGTTGTCGAAAAGGCCAAGGAACTCCCCGCAAACGTTGAACTCGTCGTCGCTCCGCCGTTCACCCACCTCGCCTCCGTCGCTGAGGTCCTCAGGGGCAGCAAGGTCGCTCTCTCCGCGCAGAACTGCGCAGACCATGAGAAGGGCGCCTACACGGGTGAGGTTTCCGTCGCGATGCTCTGCTCGCTCGGCTGCAAGTATACGATTCTCGGCCACTCCGAGCGCCGTCAGTACTACGGCGAGACGGATGCGAAGCTTGTCGAGAAGACCAAACTCGCCTTGGCCGCAGGCCTGAAGGTCATCCTCTGCGTCGGCGAGAACCTCGACGAGCGTGAGGCCGGCAAGCACTTCGACGTCGTCAAGGCACAGACCGAGGCCGTCCTCTACAACTTCTCCGCCGAGGACATGAAGCATATCGTCATCGCCTATGAGCCTGTCTGGGCCATCGGTACCGGCAAGACCGCCACGGCTGCCCAGGCCGAGGAGATCCACGCCTGCATCCGAAACGTCATCGAGGCGAAGTTCGGTGCTCAGGTCGCCGATGACATGACCATCCTCTACGGCGGCTCCTGCAAGCCGTCCAACGCGAAGGAACTCTTCGCCGAGAAGGACATCGACGGCGGTCTCATCGGTGGCGCCGCCCTCAAGGCCGACGACTTCATCGGTATCGCCCTTTCTTTCTGATACAGAGGAAATTATAACAGAAAAGCCGACATCGATGCCGGCTTTTTCTATTTCTGCAGGACCTGGACGACGAGTCCGATGCCTTTCTTTTTGTTCCAGAGCCAGATGCGGCCGTCGTCGCCGATCTGCTTGACCGAGAAACTGATGCCGGATTCCTTGTGGATGCTGCCGCCGGAGGAGGACCACTCCAGGTCTGCGGTGATGGATTCGCCGACCCTCGTGGGGAGTGTCTTGCAGCTCAGGATGTAATAGGATGACTGGTCGTCCGAGAAGACGCGGAATTCCCTGCGATCGGCGCTGTAGGCGAGTTGCCAGGAGAGGGGATCATACCGGAGGACCGTCTTGCCGCCGGACTGGAGGTAGAGCCCGTCGCCTCTGACAAAGGACGGGTCCATTTCCTTGGAACTGTGGCAGGCGCTGAGAAGCAGGGCCGCGAAGAGGATGGGGAGAATTCTTTTCATCGGACCGTAATCGTTTTCAGGATAATGTCTTCGCTGCCGTCCGGCGCGATCAGGATGGCCTTCAGCGTGCCGCTGTGCCCCGGGGTGAAGTAGCCGTCGGTGCCGGGCATGACTTCGGCGCCGTCAAAGCGCCAGCTGACGCTCACGCCCGCCGGGAGGTGGTAGATGCGGAGGGGGAGTTTCGCCCCGGCGGAGAAGCTTCCGTCGGCGTTCCTGCCCTCGGAGGGGAGCCAGATGAAGGGACGGCTGCCGGCATTGACCGACTTGGTGGTGAAGTTGAAATTCCGCCCGTTGACGGGGCTGCCTCCGGATTTGAAGCAGGCCTTGGCGGTGTAGGCTTTCTTGGGATCCAGGCCTTCGAGGGTCACGCTGTAGTGGCCGGGGGACCAGGGTCGCACCTCCAGCTCCTGCTGCTCCTTACCGGCAGGCCCCCAGATGAGCCAGGAGCTGCCGTAGTATTCGTCAATATCCGAGGTCCAGCTGATGATGGCGGCGTCCTGGAAGACATCGCCGGAGATGGCGGCGATCTCGGGGACGCGCATGGTCTCGGAGCCCGTGACGCTGAAAAGAATGTCCTGCCCGTCCATGCGGATGTCCGTCAGGGACAGGCCGGAGCCCGTGCCGCTCCAGAAAACGAAGGAGGGCTGGGTGTTCGGCGTGAAGGAGACGCGCTCTTCCTGCGGGAAGAATACGCGGGGGATGAGGTCCCGGAGCGTTCCACTGGCGCGGGCGCTGGCGAAACGGCTCACCACGGCGGGGTCCGCTTCGACGAGGTCGACGCAGGGATGCACCGGTGCGCAGTTGAGGGTATTGTCCTTCCAGCGGGCTGCCGCTGTCTTGTCGCCCGCCGTGTTGTCCGAGCGGTCGATATGGTAGATCAGCAGGCCCTCTCCGCCGATGAAGGCGTCCCAGTTCTCCTGTGCACGGCACTCGAAGATGTAGTATTCGCCGGCTTTGTCCGTCTGCATGATGAGGCAGTCGCCTTCCTTATGAACAGGGGAGAGGCGCTGCTCGCCTTCCGTGAGCGGGCGCGGCACGCTCAGGCCGAGGAGCCAGCGCTCGACGGCATTGTAATAGGGGGGAGTCATGCTGCCGTCGTTGCGGTTTCCGTTGTCCATAAGAGACAGCGACCCCCAGAGGCCCTCGGAGATGCCTCCGCTGCCTTCATAGTCGGTGTCGTAGAAGTCCGGAAGGCCGAAGGTGTGGCTGTATTCGTGGCAGAAGGTGCCGATGCCGGTCAGTTTTGTCGTTCCGCGGGCGGTGTACATCAGCTCGGATGTGGTCGCGTATTTGTTGATGAGCATGCCGTCGAGCGTAAGCGTGATGCCGGCGCCGTCGCGAAGGTACCACTGATGCGACCAGATGTGGTCGTCCCCGGCGCCTTCGGACTCGTCCGCGCCGGCATAGACGACAAAGACATTGTCCACGGTGCCGTCGGCATCGTCGTCGTACAGCGAAAAGTCCACCTCCGGATCCGCCAGCTGACAGGCGTCCCGGATCATCAGGTGGGGGTTCGTGTCGTTGCCTTCCGTGTCGTTCTTGCCGTAGTAGGAATAGCGGTTCGGCAGCGTGACGATGGACGTTACGTCGAAGCTGAACTGCGTGCCGACGGAGGCGAACTGATCCTCGAAGTATTGTTTCGCGCGGGTGTTGAGCAGCTGGTCGAAGTCCTCGCGGCTGTAGCGGAACTTCAGGTCGGAGAACTGCGCCAGGATGACGAGGATGCGCCGCTCGGCCGGGAACTGTGCCCTGGGGACGGAAACGTCGAGGCTGCGCGCCCGCAGATCGGAGGCGATGCGGCGCCTTTTCGCGGCGAGACGGGCCATGGCCTCGTGCGGGATGACGCGGCTGGCGGCGAGAACGGACGGGGGCGTCGCGGGGTCGTTGACCCGCCAGGGCGTCTGCTCCCTGTAGCCCTCGGGCGTATAATAAATATAATGGTAATAGCCATCCTCACCCAGGGCGATGGCGCAGCCGTCCTCTGTCGTCAGGAGTTTGTGGAATTCGTCACCCCGGAGGATGGCGCGCACCTCCGACCCGTCCGGCTGGCGGAACACGACGCGGCTGCGTCTCGCGGGCGAGGCGGCGGCAAGAAGGCTCAGCAGCAGGAAAAACGTCAGGAGAAGGCTTCTTTTCGGCATAGGTCGGCACGGTTTCGGACGGCAATTTAGCCGAAAAAAGGGAGAAAAACAAGAAGCCGGCCCCGAAATCGGAAACCGGCTTCTAAACGTGTACTAAAACCTAAACCTGCTCTATAGATGCAAAGCGTTTTGGAAACGTTGCACGAAAGTTGAAAAAATTTTCAAAAAAAGTGTTCGGCTCAGGTTTCGTACCTCGAAATTGCGAAATTACTTCGCAGCCTCGACGGAGACTTTGCGGAACTCCTTGAGGTCCTTCATGAGGTTGAGAGCGGCCTTACGGGCGCGGGCGCCAGCGGCTTTGTTACCCTTAACTACCTGAGCCTCAGCGTTCTTCGCAAATTCGGCGAACTCGGCGTTGATTTTTTCAACAAGTGCTTTCATTTCTTTGGTTATTTATAGTTCGTTAAACGTAAGTATATGCGTAAGTGCAAAACTTTGTGCAAGTTAGGGAAATAAAAACAAAAAACAAATTTTTTTGTGAAAAAATCAGCTTTTATGCTTGCTGTTCAAGGAATTCATGGCCATGTCGGGACCTGCGAGCGCAAAAATCTGGATCCCTTCCGCGATCCGGAGTCCCGTCTCGTGAATTTCGGCCTTTTCCTCCGCCGTCAGTTCTCCGAGCACGAAGTCAATTTGGCCGCCGCGCTGGAACTCGTTGCCGATGCCGACGCGGATGCGGGCCCACTGGTCGCTGCCGAGTACCTGGGTGATGTTCTCCAGGCCGTTGTGGCCTCCGGAAGAGCCGCTGCGGCGCATCCGGACCGTCCCGAACGGGAGATTGAGGTCGTCGGAGACGACGATCAGGCGCTCGAGGGGGAGATTGAGCTTACGCAGCCAGAACCTCACCGCGTTCCCGCTGAGGTTCATGTAGGTGGATGGCTTGAGCAGGGTGAATTTCCGGCCTTTGACGCTGATTTCGGCGATGTCGCCGTAGCGTTTGGATGAAAAAACGGCATTGGATGCCTGAGCCCAGGCATCCAATACCATAAATCCTACATTGTGACGGGTACCGGCATACTCGCTGCCGATGTTGCCGAGCCCGACGACAAGGAAACTGTCCATGGGACTCCGTTAAGCCTCGGCCTCGGCCTTGGCGGCGGCGAGCATCTGGCGGGTGGACTTCACGCGGCAGATGACGGTCGTCTTCGGGGAGAGGATGGTGACGTTCTCGTAGTGGACGTCGCCGGCGGAGATCGCTTTGTCGAGCTGGAGGTTGGTGATGTCGACGTTCAGCGTGTCCGGGAGGTTCTCCATGAGGGCGCTGACGCGGAGCTTGCGGCTCACGAGCGTGAACTTACCACCGGCCTGGACACCCGCGGCGTGGCCCGTAATCGTGATCGGGACGTCGATGGCGATCGGCTTGTCGGCGCTGACGGCCAGGAAGTCGATGTGGAGGCAGTTGTCGTCCACCGGGTGGAACTGGAGCTCGTGGGTCACGGCGGTGTAGGTCTTGCCGTTGGAGAGCTTCAGGTCGACGATGAAGGACGCGGGGGTATAGAGGAGACCCTTCAGTTCCTTTTCCTTGACAGTGAAGAGAATGTTGTCGATGCCTTTGCCATAGAGGTTGCAGGGAACGAGGCCCTGGCGGCGGAAGGCTTTGATGACGGCCTTGTTTCCGACCTCGCGGATCTGGCCTTCAAGCTGGAAATGCTGCATTGTTTTTTGTTTTAAAATGTGTTACTCAGTCCTTCTTGCGAGGACCCCATTGCACCAAAAGCCGCTGACCGGCTTTTATTTGCGGGCGCAAAGATAGGAAAAATATTTTATTTGACAAGCGCCGTGGCGTCGTTCCAGGAAATATTTTCCCGGTACCATGTCTTCAGGAAGTCGCTGCCGTTCGACGGCAGGAACATGGACAGGCCGCTGAAATGATCGATGGGGATGGAGAGGAAATAGGGGGTCGCAGCCTTGTAGATGATGCATTTGTCCAGCGCGGCCGTCAGCTCCGCCTGCTCCTCGGCCGTGATGCCGGCGTGCAGCAGGATATCCTCCAGGTCATAGAACCAGTGCTTGTTGAAGCGGAAGTAACGTTGGACGGGATTGTGGTTCATCGTGGCGATGACGTCCCGGTATTTTTCGAAAAGCCGGGCGCAGACTTCCGCAAGGGGATCCATCTGCCTGAGGTCGAGAAGCGATACGGTGGCGGAGCGGTCCTGCCCCGTCTTGGAATCATACTGGATGAAAAAGTCCTGCGTCGCACCCAGCACGCCTTCCTCGCCGGGGACGAGCAGGCGCCGGGCCATCTTCTCGTAGTCGAATCCGTATGCGAGCGTCTCCGTCTGCGTAAAGGCGATGGTGTCGACAACCTCGCGGAGTTCCCATGCCACCTCGACACCGCCCATCAGACAGGCGTCGAGGATCAGATAGTTGAGGCGCATCGGAATCGCGTCGCGGACGTCCTTGAGGGACATTTCGTGGCTGGTCGTGCCGACAAGGTCCTGCCCGAGGCTTCTTTTCTGCACCGTCCAGATGTCGTCGCCGCCGCCGTCGAATTTCTCCGGAGAGGTGAAGTACCCTTCGGGAAGCCAGCCGGTGCCGTGCGAGGAGAAGACCATGCCGTAGGTGCTGCCGGGATAGGTGTTCTTGACGAAGGAGAGGACGCCATTGAGCGTCTCGGGAGAACTGGCCAGGGTTTCAGGTCCGATGCCCGGGACGCTGAGCGTGTCGCGGACGACCTCGCCGCGGCTGTTTTTGGAGAGGCGGAAGAGGGCCGGGGCCGTCGGTGTCGTGTAATTCCCGCCGTGAACTGGGAAGCGGCTGAAAACGAGGAGGATGTTGTCGCCGACTTTGTTCCCGGGCACGAAATCTCCGTTGGAGAGGTCCTCGATATCGTCCCGGAGATAGCCGCTGAGGCTGTTGTAGCCGGCGGAATACAGGAGCATGACGCGGCGGTGGATGGGCTCGGTGACGCGTCCGGCCGTGGAGCCGCGGCGCTGATCTTCCATGTCGCCGGTCCGGAATTCTTCCTTGCGGCAGGACACGCCGAGCGCCAGCAGCAGGAGTGCCGCTGAAAGGAGCCTGTATGCGAAGCGTCCGGACATGCTTTTCTTCTTTTCAACTTGCAAAGTTAGCAAAGTTTTCCCAAATTTGTCATCCATTGACTGATTGACTATCGATATGAAAAGATTTTTAGGAATGATGCTTTTGCTGGCAACCCTGCCTTCCGTGCTGTCCTGTTTCGGCCCCCGGAAGAATCCCGACCCCGATTTCAAGTACCAGATCGACTCCTTCGCGGACCTCAAGGTCATGCGCTACAAGGTCCCCGGATGGGAGAACCTGTCGCTGCAGCAGAAGGCCTATGCGTACCATCTCGCCGAAGCGGCGAAGTATGGCCGCGACATCCTCTGGGACCAGAACTGCAAGGACAACCTCCGCGTCCGCCATGCCGTCGAGGCGATCATTGACGGCTATGAAGGCGACCGCCAGTGCGCCGATTACGCCGCTTTCGAGGTTTACGCCAAGCGCCTTTTCTTCTCCAACGGCATGCACCACCACTACGGCGAGAAAAAGTTCCTCCCGGAGTGCCCGCGGGCCTATTTCGCTTCGCTGATGGAGGCCGTCGGCTGTGCGGACGAAGGCCTGCTGGAGATTATCTACAATCCCGATATCTATCCCTGGCGCCGCACGCCGGAGACCTCCGGAGACATCGTCGCCGCTTCCGCCGTCAATTTCTATGAGGGCGTGACCCGCGACGAGGTGGAGCGCTACTATGCGTCCATCATGGACCCGAAGGACCCGACCCCGATTTCCTATGGCCTCAATACGAAGGTCGTCAAGGGAGAGGACGGCGTCATCCGGGAGCTGCCCTGGAAGGTCGGCGGCATCTATGGCCCCGCCATCGAGAAGATCTGCGGCGAGCTGGAGCTGGCCCGCGGCTTTGCCGAGAACGAGATCCAGAACCGCGCCCTCGGCCTGCTGATCGAGTACTATGAGACCGGCGACCTCCGCAAGTGGGACGAGTTCAACATCGAGTGGGTCAAGGACACGCTCGGTACGGTCGATTTCATCAACGGTTTCATCGAGGATTACAACGACCCGCTCGGCCGCAAGGCGTCCTGGGAGGGTTATGTGAATATCAAGGACTTCGCCGCTTCCGAGCGCACGGAGACCCTTTCCGCCAACGCCCAGTGGTTCGAGGACCATTCTCCGGTGGATCCGCGCTTCCGAAAGGCTACGGTCAAGGGCATTTCCGCGAAGGTCATCAACGCCGTCTGCCTCGCCGGCGACAGCTACCCGTCCACGCCGATCGGCATCAACCTCCCGAACGCGGACTGGATCCGCAAGGAGCATGGTTCCAAGAGCGTGACCATCGCCAACATCACCCACGCCTATGATTATGCCGCTCAGGAACTTCCGACCTCGACCCTGACGGAATTCGCCTGGTCGCAGGAAGAGATTGACCGCTACCGCAAGTGGGGCGGCATCACGGATGAAATCCACACCGACCTCCACGAGTGCCTCGGCCATGGCTCCGGCCAGCTGCTCCCCGGCGTCTCTACGACCGCCATGGGCGAGTATGCCTCTGCACTGGAAGAAGCCCGCGCGGACCTGTTCGGTCTTTACTACACCGCCGACCCGAAGATGGTCGAGCTCGGCATCATGCCCGATCCCGAGGCGTACAAGGCTGAGTATGAGAACTATATCCGCAACGGCCTGATGGTCCAGTTCACTCGCGTCAAGCTCGGCGATCTCAATACCGAGGCCCACATGCAGAACCGCAAGCTCATCGCCGAGTGGTGCTACGAGAAGGGCGGGGACCGCAATGTCATCGAGCGCAAGGAGCGGGACGGAAAGACCTATTTCGTCGTCAACGACTTCGAGGCCCTGCGCGGTCTGTTTGCCGAGCTGCTCGGCGAAATCCAGCGCATCAAGTCCGAGGGGGACTATGAGGCCGGAAAGAACCTTATCGAGACCTATGCCGTCCACATCGACTCGGCCCTCCACAAAGAGGTGCTGGAGCGCTATGAGAAGCTGAATCTCAAGCCTTACGGCGGTTTCATCAACCCGGAGATCGTGCCTGTCGAAAAAGATGGCGAGATCGTCGACTACGAAATCGTCTATACCGACGACTATCTCGGCCAGATGATGCAGTACGGCAGGAAGTACGGCACCCTCTGAGCCTATGATTGACCGCATCCTCCGGGATTACGGCTCGTACCTGACCATCGAGCGTGGGATGTCACCGAACACGGTGGCATCCTACGTCCGTGATGTGACGGCTTTTTTCGAGGCCCATCCCGGGATGCAGGCCGCGGACGTGCAGTCGGAGGACATTATCAATTATCTGAAGGACCGGGCGGACCGGCGTGGCGGGGCGGGGAAGTCCCGCGACCGGGACGAGGGCCTTTCCAAGCGCTCGCAGTCGCGTCTTCTGAGCGCCCTGCGGTCCTTTTTCAGCTGGTGCATCCTGGAGGGGGAACGGAAGGACGACCCCTGCGACGGGGTGGATATGCCGAAGATCGGGCGCTATCTACCCGATGTGCTGTCGGTCGAGGAGGTGTCGAAGATTCTCGACTCCGTGGACCTGTCCCGGCCGGGCGGCCTCCGGGACCGGGCGATTCTCGAAATCCTCTACGGATGCGGCCTTCGCGTGAGCGAGCTGACGGCGCTCCGGATCAGTCAGGTCTATCTGGAAGAGGGCTTTGTCCGCGTCATCGGAAAGGGTGACAAGCAGCGGCTCGTTCCGCTCGGGGACATGGCCGCGGACGCGGTCCGCGCCTACCTGCCGGCCCGGCCTGAGCCGCAACGGGGCTGTGAGGACATTCTCTTCCTGAACCGTTCGGGAACGGCCCTCAGCCGGGTGTCCGTTTTTAAAATGGTGCAGAACCAGACGATGCTTGCCGGCATCTACAAGAAAATTTCCCCGCATACATTCCGTCACTCTTTCGCCACGCACCTGGTGGAAAACGGCGCGGACCTTCGCGTCGTGCAGGAAATGCTGGGCCACGAAAGCATCCTCACCACCGAAATCTACACCCACATCGACTCCGCCACCTGGCAGGCCGACATCCTTTCGCATCATCCGCGGGGCTGACCGGTTTTGTCATTTCGAGCGAAGTCGAGAAATCTGTTTGCAATTATCAGAAAAACCAACTACCTTTGCAGTAGCTTTTAAAGCTAGAGGGCACCACGGTGCGCCTCCTTGCAGGAATCCGAAAGGGTTCCTGTATTTTTTATGGAAAGATATCTATAACGCTGTCACCATCGTAAACCCACACTTCTTGAATCTGAGCATTAATATTAAGTCGTGCTCGAATACTCCGAATGATTTGTCGGAACGATGTCCCGTCTCTGTTGTCAAGAATAATTCTGTCTGATTGGCGTAATCCATCTGTAATCATATTCGACAGTTTCCTTTTTGCCCAGGGTCGAACATAGCTCTCATATTCATAATAAAACCCGTCAATAAGTAAATCGGGGCATTTCCGCTCATATTTAGTTCCAATCAGAGGACCATAAACAAGAGCATACTCAGGAGACTTGAAATGGACTGGGTGCAATATTGTAACCTCGCAGCCCATTCGTGCGAAGCATCCTGCAATATGAATCAAATCTGTTGTGTCCGGCTTGGCCATGTCAAGGTCGCTCATTATCCTCACAGTGCCAGTGACATCTGCTTTTTTCATTTCACGTCCCTCTTCCTTACTTGATTAATTGATGGGAGAACAGTTTGCAATCATAGATTACAAACAACAATAATTCGATATTCTTTGTGAAGGGAGCAGCCTCCAGAATGGAGGACTTACCATACTCCTGATTTCATTACCGGCCGATTCGACGACCATTGCCGGTACAAATATAGATTATTTCCTGTATAACTGCAAACAGAGAATCCGTATGCCCGATCCGGTCGGGCATACGAGCGTGGCTGCTCTCCCGAATAATAGTGTGCATTCCCTCCCTGTTTAGCCAGAGGGAAAGCACGCTTCATTATGGCATGCCGCATTGGCCCATGCCAGGCGCGTTTGCAGCTGGAAGGCCTCGAAACGCACGATTTTGTGCAGGAGCGGGGGTTTTATTTTGAAGTCTCTCTCAATTAATGTATTTTTGTATTGATTATAAGAAGGGCCTCGGCCTCTCTGTGGACCGGGAAGTTAATTCTTTGTAAAACGACCTGTCAAATGAAACAGCTAAAAACCTATTCCCTCGTTCTCTTTGTACTAACCATTCTATTCCTTGCCTTTGATCTCTGGTTGATTGACCGTTCTCATGCAATGGACCCCTCTGAGTCATTGATACTTGGAAGAAGTGTTTTTGTGGCGTATGCGTTGGCTGTATCTGCCTTTTTCTTCTGGATTGCATTTGTTTCGCAAAAGGGTTCGAAGCTCATCCCTCCCGCGCTAATAGGCGGCATCGGCTATCTGATTGTCATTGCCGGCTATGTCATGAATGCTGCCCTTATCCTAAAGCTTTACAATTCATTTGAAATGGATGGGAAAATGTTGTCACTGTCAATTACTATAATACATATTGGCTTTATTCTGTTCGCATTGGCAATAGGATGGCTGTCCTTCTATTTCAAGAAGCTGTCTATACAGCAGATACTCGGTTTTCTCGTAGCCGTAATCTTGATTGCCGTAATCGCATGCGTAAATTGTTTTCCCGCTTACGGTAGTGATTGGGATTATCAGGTAGTCGCTTTCGTGGAGGATACCCTGACGTATTCCTCCTATGCCGCCTTCTTCTATGCCTTTTCACGAATCAAAGTATAAATTCATTATGGAAGAGAATAAGAACACTCAAGACCCCTTTGTCTCCGCCATGCAGGGCACTCAGCCTGTAACAACGGAGCAGCATTCAAATGAAGGAGCCCCTACTTCTCCCGTACAGGAGAAATATCCCGTCAATCCCAACGCTGAAAAAGTCGTTGACGTCATTGCGGAAATCATCAAATACCTCGGTATATTTGTAGGCCTGCTGTGCTTCTTTATCGGTCTTATCTACAGCTTCGGCAAGGATTCTGGCGGTGGAGCCCTCATTGTTATCGGCCTCTCTATCGCTTTCTCCGGCATCGTCAGTTGGGCTTTCTTTAAGCTCATTGTCAACATCTCCCGCAACCTCTTCCTCCTCAACGAAAGGGTGAAGAAACTGGAATAGAAATAGCGCCCAGCCGGTGCGTTTGCGGCTAGTTCAGGCTGCGGATCGCGGCCTCGACGAATCCCGCCTCAACATCCCCGAATGGTTCCAGGTCATCTCCACCCTCCGCCGCCCGGTCAAGGGCAGCGTCATCACCGCCAAACTCAACGCCTACCTCTCCGGCCTCGCCGAGAACGGCGATTACCCTCGCGACATCGTCCGTCCCGGCTTCCGCTTCCTCTACGACTTCACCTACTACATCCTCCCGTCTCTCCGCCGCCTCGGCGCCACCGAGCACCTTGCCTACCTCGCCCGCCTCGAATCCCGCGCCGCCGCCAAAGCCTCCCGCCAGCCCCTCGACAAGCGCATGGCCTGCTTCCTGGACTACATCCACTTTGTAGTTTCCTAGCATTGTTGGAAGAGCCGTTCCTTGTTCCGCCTGTTCCGTTCCGGTACGGGCGGAACGGATATATCTTCGGGAAATCGACAAGGAACGATCACACCGCCGTTCATCGACAATTCATTACAAGCCTTGTACGGATTTCGTAAAGTCAGGAATTATGAAGATATTTGACACGCAATTGCCGATGTAGCTCAGTTGGTAGAGCAATGCACCTGTACTGCAAAGGTCGTGGGGTCGATTCCTACTATCGGCTCTCTTTATAGCTCCGCCCAATCGAGCTGCCTTGCGCCAAAGGGAAAGAATCGCTTGCGAAACGATTTCGGAGCTTTATTATCCCTCCCACTCCACCAGCGCCCGGTCAATGCTGATGCTCTTGACGCCACCCTGAGGGCCTTGGATGTAGTAGTTTCTGGCGATTCGTTCAGGCATTTCTTTCAAGAAGGCCAGTTTCACCGCAGCGCACTTCTCGCTGAAAGAGTTGCCAACGGGATTCACCAGCGCGTCGATGCTGGCCTCAACCTGTTTCTGGTCATCACTGATGGTGAGCTTCCGGTAGATGGCTAGCAGCTCATCCCGATGGTCGCCCAGGTCCTTAAGACGGCATCCCTCCCGGTGCCTGAGGAAGAAGAAGTACAGTGTCTTTGGCAGCTGACGCATCTTGATCTCCTGATCGTAGTCCGTCAGGAAGATTCTATAGTCGGCCGTCACCTTGACGCGGCTCAGCTTCACCGCCTTTTGCAGCCAGTTCTCAATAGTTTCTACGGGGTATCCGCCCTTCACAAGCTGCTGGATCTTGCTCTCAACCTCTGCGGCCAGATTATTCAGATCACCGTCCTCCTCGGCAAGGTAAGGAGTACTAGTATTCTCCACAACCCAATCGACGGCCTCAATCTCCCGCTTGACTTTGGAGAATCTGATACCGCCACCATCCCTATCACGTAGGAACGAGTCATAGGCGCTTCCTACCTCTTCAACCAGGTTATCCCACGCATCCGCATCTACCGGCGCATTCACGCCGGTAAGCAGCCGGAAATACTTCCGCAGATCCGTATGGGGAAGACTGTCGCTCATTTGAATTGCTAGCGAAAGCAAAGATACACATTTT
Source organism: uncultured Bacteroidia bacterium (assembly GCA_902768665.1). Classification (GTDB taxonomy): domain Bacteria; phylum Bacteroidota; class Bacteroidia; order Bacteroidales; family UBA932; genus Cryptobacteroides. The sequence goes on from CACXMA010000005.1 coordinate 79,245, forward strand.
CCCGCCAATTCCGGTCATACAAGCCTTGTAAGGATTTGCGTTCATCAGAAAAAGGGGCCATATTCGCATGGGTCTGTGCATTCCCCGTTGCAGGGGCACTTACGTACCCTTTGCGGCAAGTGCATCGCCCGCCTTAGGGCCACATATTGCCGCCAGGAATGCCGGATGTACGGCCGGAAAGGGCTCCGGCCTCTTCCGCTTCGGCTGAAGGATGTATGAGGGGTTGCCCGTCCTCCCATCCGGTATTCCTTTGTATCTGAATGATTTTTTGTAACTTTAACCCACGAAAGCGTATGGACCAGCAAACCACAAACATCACCGACGTATTCCGCAAGCCCCGCAAGTGCCCTCACTGCGGCGGCAAAGTTGTCCCCATCATCTACGGCGAACCCCGTAACGAAGTCTTTGAGAAGGCAGATCGTGGCGAAGTCGTCCTCGGCGGCTGCTGTATTACAGCGCATATGCCCCAATGGCAATGTACCGGCTGCGGCCACCAGTTCATCAGAGTTATACTAATACGTGACGCCAAAATACCAAACGAATGAAAGAGTTCCTCCAAACAGTATTCGACACTTATTGCAAGAAATACTGCTTCATCCTCCGGGAGAATGAATTTAAGCCGCTGAACGAAAGGCGCGGTACCCTCCACGAATCCAACCAGGTCCGCTTCTTCCTCAACGCTTATGAGCAGCAGGGAGGGAACGTCATCACCTGGACCGAGCTGCCGGTAATCCAACTCCGTCACCGCACCAGGGCAAAGACTGCCCATATCGACGGCTTTATTGTCGATCTTGACCGAAAAGCCATCATCTTCGTGGAGGCCAAGCGCTTCTCTAGGGAAATCCGCATCGACGAGCTGAAAAGTGACATGAACCGACTCTTCGACATACGGAACGAATACTACATAAAGGAAGAGAAGTTCAAGGGCCTCGACCTGCTGGCATTCGACGCCTATGCCGTGGCTCTTGCCGACCTCTGGATGGATGACGAGAAATGGAAGGAAAAGGTCTTCCCTTGCTGGGAAAAGAAAGCCAGTATCCTTGAAAACGCCGAAGCGTCCACACTGCTTGCCAAAGAAAGGGAAGTAATTCCGGACTACCACCTGCTATTTGCCGTCCAGCCACTGTTCAAGGCAGAGAAATATCTGGCTCTACGAAAGGAACATCTGGAGAAAGGGACTGAACCCGCTTCTCTAGATCTTCTGCCCTGGGCCGATGAATTCGGCTTCGAGAACTGCCTGGCCGAGGTCCGTCTGAGCCTTTCCAAATAACCCGCACCTCATCTAATAGCACCCGCAGAGTAGCTGTGTCATTCTGCCCGCCCGCAAAGGTCTCATCAGTGCCTGTCCTATTGATGAGGTGCTATTATTATATCTTCTCCTGTTAGCCAGCACCACCATCGCACCCCCAAATAGCGGTATCGCGGAGCCCTATGCTCCGCGATTTTTTCCTTATCCCGCAATAAGTCTCATATTCCCCAGAAAAAGCCTATCTTTGTAATTATAGACCCGATAACACCAGCATCAATGAGAAAGATATCTACAATCGCCTTAGCCATGTTTGCCTTTACGGCATCTTTGTTCGCTCAGAGCAATCCATACGATTACTATTATCCAATGGGAGTTCAATTAATTGAAACAGAGTATTACAATGGGTATGAGGCGCGCTATCGTTATATCATGTACGATTTCATCAACTTGACGAAGGTCGTAGATAGACGAGTCGTGGCCAACCGAAGTTTTAATGGATACTCATACAGGGACCTTGATGTTGACTACGTAAAGAACTATACTTTGTACGTAAATCGGATACGGGCAAACAATCTCACCGATTCCCAGATCAATGACTATATCATATACAAGTGCCCCAAAGGAACAGAGACCACCACTTGGGTAAACTCCGGTAAAAGCAGTTTGGGTGTGTACTATTATAATAACGGCGAGGCAACCAAAGTATCCATTTCATATAACGGGCGGACATTTCAGGCGTTGAGGGTAATCAACTGGGAAGAATGGGGAGATGGTGCCAAAGCCGAGACAGTATTCTGGGTGCGCAATTGGGGCGATGCGCTCAAGATAGAAGCGGATGGATCTATAACATGGATGAACACCGCCCTGTTCGCTGCTGATGTCCAGAATACAGCGGCTTTCAAGAATGCCATGGCCAGAATGAAAGCCATCGATGACGAGCAAAGGGCGACGAAAGTCTACAATGGAGGGAAAGTCTCGTTCAAACCGACCACCATCCCGGCAGATCTTCTGGCCTATGCCAATGAGTTCAAATCTGCGATAAGGGCCCGGCAGGATCTGACGTCTTACCTCGGTGGAGATTTACTGGTGAATTATAAGATGGACAGGGCCGTAAAAGATAACGACACTGAGGCTTTCGCCTACTATATGAAGGACCCCTATTTCTCTGGACTGGACGCTCTTGCAGCGTACCTTGATGAGATTGAGAGCACTTGCACTTTGGAGAAACGCGGCCCCGGAGGCCGGACTGTATGTTATGTCCTGCCTGGTTACTCAACTTGTATAGACCAGTTCAAGGGGAAGGAGGAAGTACACAGAGGCGTGCTGATTGAACGGGCAGAAGAAGGAGTTAAGCTTGGCGTGATATATAAGCCGCTCAAAGCATACAAAGAGAGGAATACGAATTCCAAGGTCAATTATCAGGCTGACCCTTATCGCCTGCTGATTCTGAGCAACGGACAATGGGATAATGGGGTCTATTGGTATCGTGCCTCCACCTTGGATGATAAGAAGATGGGTTATGTCCGCGATGGTGAGGTGTTCCTTGACGAGCATTATCAGTTCATATTCACCAAGGAAGAGAATGGATATAAACTCACGGATGTCTACTCCTGCCATATGACCGATAAACAATTCAATGAGGAGCAGAGGAAGCGTGAACAAGAGAAGGCGGAATTCGCCGCCGCCCACGAAAATGACAGCTTCAGCATCAACGAAGAGTTCCCGGGGGTAAGCAATACGTTAAAGGGAATTATCCACACCAACGTAGTCAACTCCGTCAAGGACTACTCATCTTTCGTCAGGGGGCTGGAAGAAGATGATTATACACTGCGTGTTGAGGCGAAATGTTATTCCCAAGACCGGATAGAGGTGAAGAATAAGGGCGATATCACGATCGATAAAATCTTCGTAAAGAATGCAATTGCCGGATTGTATGAGAAGGGTATTATGCGCCCTTCTACGCTCCTGTTTAAGAAGTACAACTATGAAATTCCATTCCCTGGAAAATATGAGTATCACACGAACCTGACGATCAAGCACCACATGGCAACGATGATTCTCAAGAAAGGACAGTGGATTCCGGACAAGAATTCCGTCGATACGTACAATGGCAATAAAGCAGTATGCGATGCACTAGTATCTGAATTGTCAGCCAAGGATGCGAAGGCAAAGAAGCTTGTGCTGGAATGGATGAGCCTTGATACTCCGGAGGGATTAAAGTATGCAAAAGTGGCGGAGACAGTCAAAGTTAAGAAGCAACGCGACAAGTTCATTCTCGGACCAGAGATTGTGTTGGAATAATCACCATTCCCACCAACGAGGACGTGTCGGTTCCATGTTATGTGGCACTAGAACCACCGTCGCACCCCCAAACAGCGGTATCGCGGAGCCTTAAGCCCCGCGATTTTTTCTTAGCCCGCCCGGCGCGTTGCGCCACCCACCCCTAGCGGTCTCGGCAGTCAGCGAAGAGGAAGCGGGCCCCTTCAGCGAGGCCTGTCGGCTCGCTCTTCCCCTTCCTCCTCGCTGCCTCGCCGAGCTGGTCTGTGCCCCTCCGGCTCCCCGAGGGGAGGGAATGAACGCCCGGCCGATCCCTCCGACCAACCGCCATCCCGAGTTCGCCAGAGCATAACATAATCCGAGTCTTGATTGTGTAAACGGGGCGAGAGTCGCCCCGTTACACAATCCGGATTATGTTAAGCACTTCCGTGAGCCCTTTGTAGGACTCTTTCCCTCCGGCCGGTCGAGTCGGCGTCAGGAAGGGGTTTCGCTCAGGGGCCGTACCCCGGCCCCGGCCCGTCGCGAAACCCCGCCTCTCGTGGGTCCCCGCCCGCGAGAGGCCGCTCCGCAAAAGCATCACTGCGAGTTCGACTGCCATCTCCCGCCCGAGGGTTGCTCCTGACGCCTCCGCGGCAGAGCCGCAGGGTCGGCCTCCCTCGAAAGCCAGCAGGCACTTGCCCTGATCCGGGTCTCACGCCCCGGGGTCAAGTGCCTGCTCGCTTTCTCCTTCCGTCCTCCTCGGTAAGGCGGCCTGCTCCGCTTCGCTTCTCCCGCCGCCTTGGTTCTCTCCGGCTGCTATGCCTTCGGGCAGCCGGAGGAGGGCAGTGCCAGCTCTACTGCCTTACCTCCGTTCCAGGGCATCGAGCCCTCCGTACCTCCGGGCTCGTGCCGTCGGGACATCACCGCCTGTTCTACCAATCGAGCACCCGTGCTCCCTCCGGCAGCCTCCGCTATCGCTCCGGCGCCCTGGCAGCCGGGATGGTTTCGCCATCGAGCGCCGTACCTCCGATCCAAAGACACCCCGGGCGAAAACCTCCCCGCCAGCCAGGTCCGAATCCTGGACGCCCGCCCCCAAACCCGTGCATCCTGGAGGAACGGGCTACCCCGCTCGGGGGCTCGGTGCCCGGGCTAAGAAAATATATAATTATTTGATTTTTAGCTTGTTATCGTCGTGGATTTTTCGTATCTTGTATACAGAAACAAAGACGAAAGCGATATGAAAAAGCAACTTCACAACTGGCGAGTTCTCGTAGAGCTCATGGAAAAGCAAATCTGGTTTTACATCGATGCGCGCAACCTTTTCCCGAAGGGCGCGAAGATCTGGGTGGATGCTCCGAAAGGTCTTGTCAACCTGGAGCAAAATGGGAAATCCTTCTCTGGTGAGGGATTGCCGGCTTGCCTGTTTGTTTACACGGATGTGGAGAAAGGGGAGCGTCCTGATCTGGACTATAGAGGAGTATGCTGCTGAAAAGTTTGGCCTACTTGCTACGGCCTCTTAGAAATACCGGTGTCTTCCGCAGTGTTTTTGGGAGCAGTTTTGCCACACGGAGATAGAGACTTTGAAAACTTGCCACAAAAAAGGGAGCCTTTCGAGCTCCCTTTGATTTATTTACATGCCCAAGACTTCCGCTACGATAGATTTGGAAATACCGATAAAAATTATGACCTTTGATAAGAAATTAAATCGCTCGGCTCGTTTTATCCGTTTTATATGATGACGGGCAAACGATTTGATAGAGTTAACGTAATAGCAAACAAATGAAAAAACCTTTGTTATTGTTCGCGTTGTGCCTGATGTCGCTGACGATGCAGGCGCAACGTTGTGCTGTGCTTGAGTTTAGGGCAGGTGTCGGAATATCGCAGGCTGATGTAGATGGGTTGTCGGCCATATTTATTACCTATTTCCGTCCTGCTGGTTACACAATGGTTGAACGAACCCAGATTGACAAGGCAATTGACGAGCAAGGGTTCCAACGTTCAAGTATGACAGAAAACCAGATGGTACGCATTGGGCAAATACTAAATGTATCAAAAGTGGTTGTGGGTGACGTGAATATTGTGATGGGGCAGTATAATGTTGACACCCGTGTAATAAATGTTGAGACAGGCACTATTGCCGCCACTGAAGGAACCTCTTTTACCGGTTCGTCTTATAGAACCACGATGCAGAGTTTGGCTGAACGATTAGCGGCAAAGATTGCAATTGCCCCTGGAAGCACAGTTCCTTCACCAACGGCAACTCAGGGGTATACCGATCTTGGCTTGCCTAGCGGCACCCTGTGGAAAAATTTCAACGCCGCTGGGTTTTATACATACGACGAGGCTGTCTCGCAGTTTGGCAGCCGTCTACCTTCCAAAGCTCAGTGGGAGGAGTTGAAGGCGGAATGCCAATGGTCGTGGACTGGCAACGGCTACATTGTTACAGGGCCTAACGCTAATTCCATTTCCTTGCCCGCCTCCGGCTTTCGTAGCATTGATGGCCATCTCTACCAAGACACTGTAGGAATAAGTGGAGCCTATTGGTCGTCTACGTCCAACAGTTCCGAGAACGCCTGGTACATTTACTTCTACGAGGACGGTGTGGACATGCTCAACTTCTACCGTGAAGCAGGGTATTCTGTCCGGTTGGTCCAAAATTAACGATTGCGCTCTTTCGCGCATAATCGTGGCATTTCTGCTTTGTCTAACTCTTGGCAGGAAATAAAGGGAGCCTTTCGAGCTCCCTTTGATTTATTTACATGCCCAAGACTTCCTGGGGTACTTATCTAAATTCTATGATATCGGCGCTCACTGTCGTTTCGACGACTATGATAATACCAAATAGTATCTTTTGTGTATTGACGACAGATACATTGGTTAAGGCCTGATTGTCTTTTAGGTTTGCTTTTTTCTTTGCTTCTTCAATTGCTTTCCCTGTGTTATTGCCACCAAACAGACCAAAGAGATACGTACTGGAAGCAGAGCCTTCAACAGAGCCGATGTAATGGAAATTCGCGGCAGTTACCGCTGTCCCCGTATCAATCGCATTTAATGACGAGAACGTAGCGCAGCTGGAGACTACGACACTGATCAATGCCGCTACCAGCAATGGAACAATTTTCATAGTTACCCAATTTTTCATCTTTTTCATTGCTTTTGTTATTATTGTTTAGTCTTCCCGTTGCCGCCTTCGTCAACCTGCTGCCAGTCGGCAATATTGATTTCCCAGTGGCACATTACAGTAATTTCTTAAGACTCCAGTTTCCCATGGTTTGACCGTTATGGGTTATTTCATACTCATGGAACACCTCGTAGCCGCGTTTTGTGTAGAAACTTAGGTTCTCCCGGTTGTTGGTGAACAGCACCATAGTCTTGCCTCCGTGCTGGCGTACATAATCCTCCAGATAAGACAGGAACTGAGTGCCTATGCCTTGATTGTGAAACGGCGGATCTACCTCAATCATACTCAGGTACCATACATCAGGATTGTTCTTCTGATAATCATGACAAGGGGTGCCGGCCTCCTGGTCCTTTGCTAAGAAAGCATGCAGGTGGTTCCAGTTTGTAAGGAAATACATCTTTAGATAACCGCAAAGAATGAACTTGAGTACCGATGGCTGCTTGTAACCTGGTGGCTCAAGTGCCGCCTCAGCCACCATTCGGCCATCCAAACGTGCGGTCAACATATGTGAGCCCTTAAAGTTTCCTTTCCTGTTTATGGCCAGAAATCGGGCCAACCCCCTTTGCCGCTCCTTAAGATCAAAAAAGATGGTTATGTAGATATAGTCAAAATATGCTCTGGCGGCCAGTTCTGAAGCCTCCTTGATATCCTCCTTTTTTAATTTCTCAAATTGTAACATAACCTAATCCTTTTTATGATGATTTGCCTATTCCAAGGGTATTCGGTATTACTGTATATTACCTTTTTACAGCCCAAGACTTCCTTTGCTATTCTTTTGTAAAGATGTAAACGGCCACTGTCGGCAGAATGACCAATAGAAGCAGCGAGATTTCCACCAAAGCGTATGATCCGAAATAGTCGACCAAGGTTTGGAATTTCAGGATTCCGTCAACCAGCAGGACTAGGAGGGCAAACCAGCAAACTCCAAATATCGCTGCGAATTTGAGTTTTCTTTTCTTCAGTTTCATCTTGTCTTTATTGATGTGGCGAATTTAATAAAATATTCTTATAACCACATACGAAAACCCCGCCGGAATTCCGACGGGGCCCAAGAACAAATGCAAGATAAGAGACCTATTCGCTCTTGGTGAAGGTCTTCTCCGCGACGGAGCTGGAGACGCCGTCCTTGATGGCGATGGCCTTCACGGTGGCGGTGGCGCTCAGGGTGAAGGCGGCGCTGTACTGGGTGCTCTCCGCGGTCGGAGTGCTGCCGTCTGTAGTGTAGCGGATGGTCGCGCCGTCAGGACCGGTGATGGTCACCTGGGTGGACTCGGTGAACGGAGTGGTACCGCTGATCTCCGGAGCCGCGACGGAGGCCGGGGCGATCCACTTGGTCTCCGCCTGCATGGTCGCGGACTTCTCGCCGGTGTCCTTGTTGACGAAGTAGTAGCAGAAGAAGATCTTCGGAGCCGCTGCGCTCGGGGCGCCGTGGCGTGCTACGTAGGCGGCGCGGATGTCCTCGACGGAGGTGTCGGGTTCGTCGACCATGGTGATGGCGACGGCCTTGGCGTGGGCGCGGGAGACGCCGTTGCTCTGGCCTTCGGAGGCCTCGATGACGAGCTCGATGCCGCCGTTGTCGGTGAGGGGCTGGTCCAGCTTGAAGGTGAAGGTGTCACCCTGGCAGACGATCGTCGCGGTAGACGGAGTCTCGACGCCGACGAGGGTCGGGGGTTCGGTGAGAGGATTGCCGCCGCAGGCTACGATCCAGTAGTTGAGGCGTGTGTAGAGGTTGGCGCCGGAGATCTTGGCGGAGGAGCCAAGGACGGAGCGTCCCTGCTGGGAGAGAGCGAGCTTGTTCCAAGCCAGGATCTGGTCGGGCATGACGGGGAAGAGCTCTGCATACGATGTGTATGGCGGTCCCTGGAGCGGGTGGTTGGGGCTGCGGTGAGGGCTCGTTGGTGAAAACGGAAATGTGCGGGGGGACGTGCAGGGGACGGTGACGCGAAGCGGCAGGACGGCGTGTGTCTGACGACTGTTAGGCGGGCTCGCCCCGACTAAAAAGGAGGAGTTAGCCGTCCAGTCCCCGGTGCCGCTCCGTTTTCGCCTTCCGAGCCTGAGCCGCAGTCCCGACCGGCCGCGGAAGGGGATGGGGTCAGAGGGTTCGGACAAGGCGGTCGACGTCGTCGTAGTCGTAGCCGCGGGAGAGGCCGAATTTCAGCAGTTTCAGCCGGAAGGCGGGATCGCCTTCGAGCGTACGGGCCTTGGCCTGCAGGAGCTTCTCCAGCCGCGCCGAGGCCTTTTCCGCGTCGATTTCCGTGAGGGCGTCGGCGATGACGTCGCGGGAGATGCCCTTGCCGGCGAGCATGAAGCGGAGTTTGGCCTCGCCCCAGCCCTGGAGGGCGGATTTCTCCCGGACGAAGGCGCCGGCGTAGCGGCGGTCGTCTACGAAGCCGTCCTTTACGAGCGAGGCGACGATCTTCTCCGCGGCATCAGCGTCCCCGCCGAGCGCCTTGAGGGCCTTGCGGCGGATGTCTGAGCTGCAGTATTCCATGCGGGCGCACTGGCGCTCGTAGCGCTCCAGGATCTTTTTCGGGTCCGGATCAGAATTCATAGCCGAGGGAGAGATAGAATCCGGGACTGCCGGTCAGGCTGTTCCAGGTGAGGTTGGCCTTGATCGGCCCGAAGAAGGAATTGTATCCATAGCCGAGGGCCGCGCCGAAAAGGGAGCGGCCGCTCTTGAAGGTATCCAGCTCCGTGAAATCATACGAAGCCCCGAGAGCGCCGGTGAAGAAGTGGTCCTTCGCGAGGTTGTAGCGCAGGGCCAGCTGGGCGACGCCGAGATACTGCCCGGTCAGGGCGATGTTGTCGAGCCCGGCGAAGGGAATCTGCCAGTCGAAGTAGCGGCCGGCGAACTCGCCGCCGAGATAGTTTGCGTGGGTCAGGGGAACCTCGTCTCCGATGACCATCCTGGCATTCACGGAGGGCAGCAGGTCCCATTGCTCGGCCAGGGGGAAGACCTGGCGCCAGGAAGCGGACACGGTCGTGAAATTGGGAAGCGAGCCGTCCGACACGGTCAGGACATGGTCTACGTCGATGCCGAGCGTGAAGCCCGACTTCGGGAAATAGGCGTGGTCCAGCGTGTTGGCACGGAAGCGGAAGAAGAAGGCGACATTGTCTCGGATCTTGCGGTCCTGGGGGAGAGCAAGGTCCATATCGTTTTCGGGTACGAAGGTCCGGACGCGGGTCAGTTCATTCCTCAGGCCGAGCCGGAAGTCGATGGTCGACCATTCGAGGTTCGAGAGGTAGAACTGCTGCGACAGTGACCAGGAAGACAGCAGATAAGGGTCTTCTTCAACAAAGACCCGGTCCCGGAGGTTCTGTTTCCAGTCCACGAGGATGTTGAGGGTCGGCCATGCCGGGGCGTCGAAGGAATAGAGGGACGAAATCATCGGATTCTGCCCGACCTTGGCCGTGAAGTCGAATTTCTGGCCGCTGAGTTTGTTGACCCCGAGGCCGACGTTGAACAGGACGGAGACCAGCTCTTCCGTGTCGAGGCGGCCGCCGATGCCGATGCGGCTCACGGGGGCCCGGCGGCAGCGGATGCGCAGGCTGTAAGGATCACCTTCCCCGAGGAGGTCGTAATTGACGTATTCGAAAGCCCGCGTGCTGAAGATACGGGTGACGGCGTCCTCGATCTGAAGCTTGCTGACGGGGCTTTCCGTCAGGTAGGCGATGCGGTGGCGGATATAGTTGGCATCCGCGCGGGATACGCCCGAAACGAGGATGGTATCGATCCGGATGGACTCCTGGCTGAGGTCGACGGCCTTCCGGGCAGGTTTCCGGGCATGGGCATTCCCCAGCCGCTCGCGGATCATCTGCAGCGAATCGGCCTTGGCCTCGGCGGCCTCGTAGCCGCGGGCGATGATGGTTTCGATGGACGCGGCGTCGAAACTGAGCATGTCGAATTCGTGGAGGTCCGGCTTGATGGTCACCGTCGGGATGGAGAGCGTCCGCTCGTAGGCGTCGTTGGAGAGCATGTCGATGCCCTTGTAGAGGATGTCGCCGAGGTTGTAGATCTCTTCATAGCCCTTGACGGCGTCGGAAAGCTCGATGCCGATGATGATGTCCGCCCCGATGTCCCGGGCGAGGTCTGCCGGGAAATTGTTGCGCATGCCGCCGTCGAGAAGGATCTGGTTGCCGATGCGCACGGGCTTGAACATGCCCGGGATGGACATCGTCGAGCGCATCGCGGTCGTCAGCGGACCGTCATGCCAGACCTTGGCCTTGCCGCTCACCACGTCCGTCGCGACACAGATGAAGGGAATCGGCATGTCGAGGAAGTGGAGGTTGTCCTTCTGGTAACCGACGGTCAGCGAGGAGAGCAGGTTGCAGACGTTGTAGCCGCTGTAGAGGCCGGAAGGAAGGCTGTTGAGGACGTTGCGGCGCTTGAAGGAGGTGGCGGAGGAGCCGGAGGACAGGTTGAGCCGGCCGGTGCCGTTGCCGCCGAGGTCGACGCCGAGGCTGTCCGTGACGCTCTGCTGCTCGAGATCGGCCGTGCGGTAGAAAAACGGGAAGGAAATACCGTACTTGCGCTTGTACTCGGCTTCCTGCACGGTGATGTATTCGCGGGCGATCCGGTCCGACAGCAGCAGATCCCAGTTCGCCGTCCGGAAAAGGCTGTCGAGGTATTCCGGGGTGTAACCGACGCTGTAGAGGCCGCCGACCAGGCCGCCGATGCTCGTGCCGATCACCACGTCGACGGGAATGTCGAGCTGCTCCATAAAGCGCAGGGCGCCGACATGGGCTGCTCCCTTGGCACCGCCGCCGCTGAGGACGAGGGCGACGGAAGGGCGGCTCCGGTGGATCCGTTTCATGTAGGAGCGCAGCTCCCGGAGCGCTTTCTCGTCGCTCTGGCCGTCGAGGCCGAAGCCCGAGGAAGAAGAGGCCTGGGCCCCTGCCAGCAGCGGCAGGAGCATCAGCAGCACCGATATGAGGAGGTACTTACGCATCACCGTGGGAATGGGTCCCGGCCAGCAGCCCGCAGGCGGCGAAGATGTCTTCTCCGCGGGAAGTACGCACGGTCGCCGTCACGCCGCGGCGTTCGAGCCGCTCTCGGAAAGCTTCCATGGCTCCGGTGTCGGAGGTGCTGTAAGGGAAGTCGGGAATCTGGTGGAAACGGATGAGGTTCACGCGGCACTCCAGGCCCTTCAGCATGCGGGCGAGCTCGTCGGCATGGCGGGGGGAGTCGTTGTAGCCGGAAAACATGGTGTATTCGAAACTGACACGCCGCTGGCCGGTGAAGTCGTACCGGCGGATCAGCTCCAGTACGTCGCGGATCGGGTAGGCCTTTTCCACCGGCATCAGCGCGAGGCGCTCGGCGGGGAACGGGTCATGGAGACTGACGGCGAGGTGGCAGCGGGACTCGTCGAGGTATTTCTTCAGGTTCGGAAGGACGCCGATGGTGCTGAGGGTGATGCGCTTCGGGCTCCAGGCAAAGCCCCAGTCGGCGGTGAGGACGGTAATGACCCGGGAGACTTCCTCCCAGTTGTCGAGCGGCTCGCCCATGCCCATGAAAACCGTGTTCGTCAGGCCGTCGGATTCCTCGACGGCGAGGTACTGCGAGAGGATCTCCGCGGCGGTCAGGCTGCCGTGGAAACCCTGGCGGCCGGTCATGCAGAAGCGGCAGCCCATCTTGCAGCCGGCCTGGGAGGAGACGCAGAGGGTCTTGCGGTCCCCGTCCGGAATCATGACCGTCTCGATGCTGTCGAGCCCGCCTTCCTTTGCGCGCGCGAAAGGGAAGAGGTATTTGCGCGTGCCGTCCCGGGAAGTCTGCACATCCAGCGGGAGGGTCATTCCGACCTCGTACTGCTCCCCGAGCCGCGCCCGGCCTTCTTTGGAAAGGTCGGTCATGGCGTCGATGTCCCGGACTTTTTTCTGGTAGAGCCAGCGCGCGATCTGCCCGCCGGCAAAGCCGGGAAGGCCGCAGGAAAGGGCGATTTCCTTCAGCTCTGCGGGGGTCTTTCCAAGGAGAACGGTTTTCATCGGCTGGGCGGTTTAATTTTCTACAAAAATAAGCAAAAAAATGGTTCCCTTCACCCGAAATTTTTATATCTTTGTCAAGTCTGCTCCAAAGGGACAGACAAGACTACATTTTTATAATAGTAAACGACAACATTATGGCTAAAGAAGTTGTAGAGAAGACCGCGGCCGACATCAATGCAGCGAAGCTGAAGGCGTTGCAGGCTACGATCGACAAGATTGAGAAAGATTACGGAAAGGGCACGATCATGAAGTTGGGGGATCAGCCACAATGGGACGAATCACAGGTCATTCCGAGCGGCAGCATCGCGCTCGACCATGCCCTCGGCATCGGCGGCTATCCGCGCGGAAGGATCATTGAAATCTACGGCCCCGAGTCCAGCGGCAAGACTACGCTCGCGATCCACGCGATTGCCGAAGCGCAGAAAAAGGGCGGCATCGCGGCGATGATCGACGCCGAGCACGCTTTCGACAGGACCTATGCCAAGGCTTTGGGTGTGGATCTCGAGACGCTGCTGATTTCGCAGCCGGACAACGGCGAGCAGGCGCTCGAGATCGCCGACAACCTCATCCGCAGCGGTGCGGTGGATATCGTGGTGATCGACTCGGTCGCCGCGCTGACCCCGAAGGCCGAGATCGAGGGCGAGATGGGCGACAACAAGGTCGGCCTCCAGGCCCGCCTGATGAGCCAGGCCCTCCGCAAGCTCACGGCCAACATCTCCAAGACCAACACCTGCTGCATCTTCATCAACCAGCTCCGCGAGAAGATCGGCATCATGTTCGGCAATCCGGAGACGACAACCGGTGGCAACGCCCTGAAGTTCTATGCTTCCGTGCGTCTGGATGTCCGCCGTACGACCCAGATCAAGGACGGCGAGGAAGCCCTCGGCAACCGCACCCGCGTCAAGGTCGTCAAGAACAAGATGGCCCCGCCGTTCCGCAAGGCGGAATTCGACATCGTCTTCGGCGTCGGCATCTCCCGCATCGGCGAGATCGTGGACCTCGGCGTCGAGCTCGGCGTGATCGCCAAGAGCGGCTCCTGGTTCAGCTACAATGAGGCGAAGCTCGCACAGGGCCGCGAGGCGACCAAGCAGCTGCTCGCCGACAACGCCGAGCTCTGCGAGGAGATCGAGGCCAAGATCCGCGAGGCCCTCAAGAAGGTCGACGACTAGGGCGCCGGATCAGCAGTTACAAAACGGGCACGAAAACGCGTTGTTTCGTGCCCGTTTCCTGTTATTTGATGCATTTGGGCACGAAAACAGCCTTTTTCGTGCCCGTTTATTGCTGACGCTATTCCCCGCGGTCTTCGGCCAGGGCCTTGTTGTAGCAGTCGCGGCAGAGGGGTTCGTAGATGTCCTTCTCGCCGAGGACGACGAGTTTCTTGCTCTCGGAGAGACGGTGGGAGTGGTTGGCCAGCGCGCCGCAGCGGACGCAGATGGCGTGGACCTTCTGGACGTCTTCGGCGATGGCGAGAAGGCCCGGGATGGGGCCGAAAGGCTTGCCCATGTAGTCCGTGTCCAGTCCGGCGACGATCACGCGGACGCCGCGGTTGGCGAGTTCCTGGCAGACCTCAATGATGCTTTCATCGAAAAACTGGGCCTCGTCGATGCCGACGACCTGCACGTCCGGGTCGATCTGGAGCATCCGGGCGGGCGTCTTGATCGGCGTGCAGGAGATGCTGTGGGAGTCGTGCGAAACGACATCGAGATCGGAGTAGCGCTTGTCGATCGTCGGCTTGAACGTCGCGATTTTCTGCTTGGCGAACTGGGCTCTTTTAAGACGGCGGATCAGTTCCTCGGTCTTGCCCGAGAACATCGAGCCGCAGATGACCTCGATGCAGCCCGTTTTTTTTGTAGTTTCTGAAAACATTCTTAATTTTGTACTTGCTCCGGGAACGGAATTATCTGTCCACAAAGATAGTGAATCCGCCCCGTCCCGTCAATTTTTTTTATCAACGCGTTTATGAACAAAGACACGACCCGCCTTCTTCAGCAGCTCCGCAGCGACCTGGACGCCCTCCGCCAGCGGATATCCACGATGGAAACCAGCCTGGACGAGCTCCAGCGCCAGCTCGAAAGCGAAGCCGCCGCCCCCGAAGCGGCCGAGACGGAGGCCGTGGACCTCAGCGCCGTCGCCGTCGGTGCGTTCTCGGAGCCGGAAGCCGCTCCGAAGCCGATCGCTGAGCCGGAACCGGTCGCGGAAGAAGCCCCGGTGGAGGATTTCCCGTTCCCGGAACCGGAAGTCGCGCCGGCGCCTGTGCCGGAACCCGAGCCGGAACCTGTGCCGGCGCCCCAGCCCGCCCCGAAGCCGTCGCCGAAGGCCGCCATTCAGGAAAGCACGGACCGTTACGCCTGGCGGAAGGACATGCCGGGTCTGGCCGTCCGGGATATCCGCAGCGCCATCGCCCTCAATGACCGGGTCCTGTTCATCAACGTCCTGTTCCAGCAGGATGCCGTCCGTTTCCAAAGCGCGCTGAACGATCTCAACGGTTTCGAGACTTTCCCGCAGGCGGAGGACTATCTCCGGACGAATTATCCGCAGTGGAACTATGATTCCGAAGTGGTCTACCGCTTCATGATGGCCGTCCGCCGCAAGCTCCGTTAGCGAGATGGCCGGTATCCTTTATATCGTGCCGACGCCTGTCGGCAACCTCGACGACATGAGCTTCCGGGCGGTGGAGGTTCTCCGCTCGGCCGACCTTGTGCTCGCGGAGGATACACGGACGACTTCCGTCCTGTTCAAGCATTTCGATATCCATACCCCTCTCCAGTCGCACCACAAGTTCAATGAGCACCAGAAAGTCGCCGTCATCCGCGAAAAGATTCTCGCGGGGGCGGACGTGGCCCTGGTCAGCGACGCGGGGACTCCGGGCATCTCGGACCCGGGCTTCCTGCTCGTGCGGACTTGCGCCGAAGAGGGCATAGAGGTCCGGACACTGCCCGGCGCGACGGCCTGCATCCCCGCGGTCGTTTCCTCGGGTCTGCCCTGCGACCGCTTCTGCTTCGAGGGCTTCCTGCCGCTGAAAAAGGGCCGTCAGACGCTCTTGCAACAGCTTTCGACCGAGACGCGGACGATGGTCTTCTACGAATCGCCCTACCGTCTCGTCAAGACACTGGAGCAGCTCTCCGCCTTTTTCGGCCCCGACCGCCTGTGCTCCGTAGCCCGCGAAATCTCCAAGATCCACGAGGAACACCGCCGCGGCCCGCTCGCCGAGGTGGCCGCGTGGTATACCGCCCACCCTCCGAAAGGCGAAATCGTCATCGTCGTGAAGGGAGCGGAATCCGTCAAACCAGAAGGGAAGGGAAAAAGGAACCGCCATGCCGGCGACAGCGACCCCGAAGAAGAAATCTAAGAAACCGTCCCCATCCTTTGTCACAGGCGTCATCGCCTTTGTTTTTCTGATCATCGGCTACCAGGCCGCGCTCTTTGTCACGAGGGCGGGGGAGCTCCGCCTTGTCAGCAACCGTGACCGCCCCGATACCGTCTATCTCATTGACCGGGATCTGGCGGAGGCCTTTCTTGCCGGGATGGCTCCGCAGGAGGCCGAAGCCCTGCTGGAAGCGTCTCCGGCAGGCTCCCGCCGGGTCAGCGTCCGCCGGGAGGCCCCGCATTCTCCGGCGGCGGAGCGCATCGTCCGTCAGTCCCGGGGGCGGAAGACGGAATCCTTCCGCTTCAACCCGAACACCGTCTCCGTCGAGGATCTTATCCGACTCGGCTTTTCCGAGAAGCAGGCACAGGCCATTGACAATTACCGCAAAAAGGGAGGCCGTTTCCGGCGCCCATCCGACTTTGCGAGGAGCTATGTCGTGGCGGATTCCGTCTTTGCGCGGCTGGAGCCGTTTATCGATATTCCCAGGCTGGATCTCAACAAAGCCGATTCCGCCGCGCTGACGGACTTGCCGGGCATCGGACCCTATTATGCCAAAAAGATTCTGGAGCACCGGAAGGCCCTTCACGGTTTCTCCTACAAGGAGCAGCTGCTGGATCTGCCGCGCTTCGAAAAGGAAAAATACGACGGACTCTCGGACCTTGTCTTTGTCAGCGAGCCCGCGCCTTATCCGCTCTGGACCCTTCCGGAAGATTCCCTGAAACGCCATCCCTACATCGGCCGGGCAGCCCACAGCCTGATTCTTTACCGCAATTCCATGCCCCGCGACGCCTGGACCGTAGAGGGCCTCCGCTCCGAAGGCGTCCTCTCCGCCGCCGATGCCGACCGCCTCTCCCGCTGCCGCATTGCGGGACCGTAAGGGAAAAAGGAAAGGGAAAGGGATAAAAAGATTTGGAAATCAAGGAAAAAGTGTTACCTTTGCAGTCCCAAATTTTGAAATGACCGCTAAGCCTGGTTAAGACCGGCTGCAAGATGCCGGCGCTTACGGTTCGAAACTTTAAGAGTTTTGTTTTACAATGTACGCAATTGTTGATATTGCAAGCCAGCAATTCAAGGTTGAAGCTGGAATGGAAATCTTTGTCAACCGCCTCAAGGCTGCCAAGGATGAGACTGTCGAGTTCGACAAGGTGCTCCTCATCGAGGACAACGGCGCCGTCAAGGTCGGTACTCCGTATGTAGAAGGTGCTGCTGTCAAGGCTACCGTCATCGACGACGACGCCAAGGCAAAGAAGGTGCTTGTTTTCAAGAAAATCCGTCGCAAGGGCTTCCAGACCCTCAATGGTCACCGTCAGAAACTGACGAAGATCCGTATCGACGCTATCGCTTAATTCTCAGGAGGACAACATTATGGCACATAAGAAAGGTCAATCCAGTTCCAAGAACGGCCGCGAGTCGCAGAGCAAGCGTCTTGGTATCAAGAAATTCGGTGAAGAGGCCGTGAAGGCCGGCAACATCATCGTCCGTCAGCGTGGCACCGTCCACAACCCGGGCCGCAACGTCGGCATGGGCAAGGACCACACCCTTTACGCTCTCGTAGACGGTACTGTCAAGTTCACCCGCAAGAAAGAGGACAAGTCCTTCGTCTCCGTCGTTCCGTTCGAGAACTAGGCGGAGGGGATCCCTCATTTGTTTGGAAAGAGAGGACCTGCGCTCCACCGGATCGCATGTCCTTTTTTGTTTTAAATCGAATAACTATGCTTACGCTGAAATTGCTTCATGATGATCCGGAGTATGTGATCAGGAAGCTTGCCGTCAAGAATTTTGACGCCAGGGAAATCGTTGAGAGAGTCATCGCCCTCGATGACCGCAGGAAGGCCCTCCAGACGGAGTCCGACGCCCTCCTCGCCGAGCAGAAGAAGGCTGCCGCCGCGATCGGCCAGCTGATGAAGGAAGGCAAGAAAGCCGAGGCCGAGGCGGCCAAGGCCGAAGTCGCGTCCCTCAAGGCCCGCTCTACGGAGCTTCTCGCCGAGGCCGACCGCAACAACACCGAGCTGCAGGCGCAGATCGTGCTCCTTCCGAACCTTCCCTGCGACCTCGTTCCGGAAGGAAAGAGCGCCGAGGACAACCTCGTCGTCAAGATGGGCGGTGAGGATCCGAAGCTGCCCGAGAACGCGCTTCCGCACTGGGAACTCGCCAGGAAATACGACATCATCGATTTCGACCTCGGTGTCAAGATCACCGGCGCCGGTTTCCCGGTCTACAAAGGCAAGGGTGCGAAGCTCCAGCGTGCGCTGATCAACTACTTCCTCGACCGCAACACGGCCGCGGGCTACCAGGAGGTCGAGCCGCCGGTGATGGTGAACGCCGCCTCCGGTTTCGGTACCGGCCAGCTGCCCGACAAGGAAGGCCAGATGTACCACGCCACGGTCGACGACTTCTATATGGTCCCGACCGCCGAGGTCCCGGTGACGAATATCTTCCGCGACGTCATTCTCGGCGCCGACCAGTTCCCGCAGAAGCTGACGGCCTATACGCCCTGCTTCCGCCGCGAGGCCGGCAGTTACGGTAAGGATGTACGCGGTCTGAACCGTCTCCACCAGTTCGACAAGGTGGAAATCGTCCGCATCGAAAAGCCGGAGAACAGCTACGCCGCCCTCGACGAGATGGTCGCCCATGTGGAAGGCCTCGTCAATGAACTCGGCCTGCGCTACCGCATTCTCCGCCTCTGCGGCGGGGACATGAGTTTCACTTCCGCCATCACCTATGACTTCGAGTTGTGGAGCGCCGCCCAGGGCCGCTGGCTCGAGATCTCCAGCGTCTCCAACTTCGAGAGCTACCAGGCCAACCGCCTGAAATGCCGCTACAAGGACGAAAGCGGCAAGACCCAGCTCGTCCATACGCTCAACGGCAGCTCGCTGGCTCTCCCGAGAGTCGTGGCCGCCCTGCTCGAGGACAACCAGAAGGACGGGTACATCGAGATTCCCGCCTGTCTGCGCCCGTACACCGGCTTTGACCGCATCGACTAGCGTGGAAGACGGCAAGATCATTCTCGGCATCGACCCCGGAACCCTGCTTTTGGGTTTCGGGGTCATCCGTGCCGTCGGGAAGAAGGCCGAGTATGTCGACATGGGCGTGCTGGACCTCCGCAAGGAGAAGGACCCCTATGCCAAGCTCCAGGCCATCTACGACTGCATCTCCGAGGTCTGCAAGTCCTATCACCCCGACGAACTCGCCATCGAGTCGCCTTTCTACGGCAAGAACGCCCAGGTCGTGCTGAAACTCGGCCGGGCCCAGGGCGCCGCCATCATCGCCTGCCTCGAGTCCGGGGTCCGGAGCGTCACGGAGTATGCTCCCCGTAAGGCCAAGGAAGCGATTGTCGGCAACGGCGCCGCCTCCAAGGAACAGGTCGGCCTGATGCTGGAAAAGACGCTTGGCGTCAAGCTGGAAGCCCGCCATCTTGATGCGACGGACGCCCTTGCCATCGCGCTGTGCCACCATTTCGAAAGTACGAAACCGATCAGCGCTGCCAAGGGAAAAGGGGGCTGGGAAGCCTTCCTGAAAGAGCACCCCGACAGAGTGAAATAATTTTTTAGTAAAACGATTTTGCGGCCCGATATTTGCATTATTGAGCCGTTCGTTTTTATTGAGTATAATGAGATTACAGATTTCTTCCACGTGGATTTCCGCCCTGGTTGCCGGCTTTTTCTCCCTGGCGTTCGCCCTGCCGGCCGCGGCGCAGAGGCACAACGTTTCTCTGGTCCTCGAAGACGCCTCGAGCGGCGAGACCATTCCTTTCGCTACGGTTTCCATCGCCCCCAAGGGCAATTCTGCGGCCAAGCCGACTTATATGCTGACCGATGCCGACGGCAAGGCCATCTTCGAGAAGGTGCGTCACGGAAGCTATACCGTAACGGCTGAAATGCTTGGATACCAGACGTTTACAAAGGAATTTAAGCTGGAAGACAAGGATGTCGATCTCGGCGTCCTCAAGATGGACGTGGATCTTCGCGTGCTCGATGCCGCGACGGTCTCCGCGACGGGAAATCCCATTATCGTCAAGAAGGACACGATCGAGTACAACGCCTCCTCCTTCAAGATCAGCGACGACAACATGCTTGTCGACCTGCTGAAGAAACTCCCCGGCATCGAAGTCGAGTCCGACGGCACCATCACCTCCGGCGGCGAGACGGTCTCCAAGATCACCATCGGCGGCAAGACCTTTTTCCTCGACGACCCGCAGCTCGCTTCCCAGAACATTCCGGCGAAGCTCATTGAGAAAGTCAAGGTCGTCAAGAAGAAATCCGAACAGGCCGAATTCACCGGCATTGACGACGGCGAGGAGGAAACCGTCATCGACCTGACCGTCCAGCGGGGCATGATGAACGGCCTCTTCGGCAATGCGATGGCCGGAGCCGGCCATGACCTCCCGAAGGACGAGAACGGCAACAACGACTGGCGTTACCAGGGCGCCTTCATGGGCGGCCGCTTCACCGACAAGAGCCAGGTCAGCGTCATCCTCAACGGCAACAACACCAACAACCGCGGTTTCAACGATCTCGCCGGCAACATGATGAGTGCGATGGGCGGCGGCGGAATGGGCCGTGGCGGCGGCATGGGTGGCGGCTGGGGCCGCACCAACGGCATCCTCACGAGCTGGATGGGCGGCGTCAACGGCAACTGGGACCTCCTCGGCGACAAGATGGACCTCGGCGGCAATTACCTCTATAATGGAACGGAAACGGATGTCGTTGAGGATTCCTACAAGGAGACCTACCTTGAGGACGGATCGACGCTCATATCGGACAAAGAGGGTCTGAGCAACCGTCGCACGGACGGTCACCGGCTGGGCTTTCGCATCGAGCACAAGTTCAGCGAGAACACCTCCATCCTCTTCCAGCCGCAGTTCAACATCGGCAGCGGCAGCTACAACGAGTTCTCGCAGTTCGACACCAAGACCCTCGCCGGCGATGTCCTGAGCAATACCAACCAGGGCTTCTCGAGCAACAACGGCGATTCCCGCTCGATGCAGACCAACGGTTTCTTCCTCTTCCGCCAGCGCCTCGGTATGCCGGGCCGTACGATTTCCGCGAACCTGACCTGGAACTTCTCCCGCAACGAGCTCGATTCCTGGAACCAGTCCATTACCGATACGTACAGCGGCACGCCCGACATCATCAACCAGCGCATCGACCAGACGTCCCTCTCCCGCAGCCTCGGCTCCCGCATCGTCTACACGGAGCCCCTCGGATGGAACCTCTATCTCGAGGCGAGCTACCAGTACCGCTGGAATCAGAACAATACCGACAAGTTCGCTTTCAACAGCGGCGCCGGATTCGACTACAATGTGGCGGAAGCCTGGATGAAGTATCTTCGCGACGGCGAAACCCCGGATGCGGACTATTCCAACGAGATTCTCAACCGCTACATCAACCAGAGCGCCGGCCTCGCCCTCATGTATCAGGAAGGCAAGACCCGCGCCCAGATCGGTGTATCGGCCAACCCGACCAACACCCACAACGAGACCAACGGTCAGAGCTACGACGACAAGAGGGTCAATTGGGCCCCCCGCGCGATGCTGTTCTACGATTTCAACGACAACAGCAACGTCCGCCTCTTCTACTGGGGTCGCAGCGCCCAGCCGTCGACAAGCCAGCTCATGCCGGTGCTCGACAATTCCAACCCGCTTGCCATGGCCCTCGGTAACCCTTACCTGACCCCGTATTTCAACCACGGCCTCCGCAGCGACCTGGAGTTCTCCAACAAGAAGACCTTCTTCACGATGCGGCTCCATGTCGAGGGCGACTACACCGACAACCCCATTGTCAGCGCCCTCTGGTACGACAAGGGCGTCCAGTATTCCATGCCGCTCAACGGCAAGGATTCCTACAGCGCCAATGCCCGCCTCATGATCAACGCCCCGATCGCAAAGTCCAATTTCTCGATCTCCAATGTCAGCCGTGTCAGTTATTCCAGCAGCGGCAGCTACATCGGAACGGCGGCGGCGACGGGGGTCGCGGACAACTATTTCAACGATGACCGCAGCTCCTTCGATTACGCGAAGTTCCACAGCGAGGTGGATCTCGACGATATCTTCGTCCGCAACTCCACGCAGAACCTGACCCTGATGGAACGCCTTCGCGGCACCTACCGCAGCGACAAGCTCGAGATTGTCCTCGGCGGCCGCGTTCGCTTCAGCAAGCCCTGGTACAGCCTTGAAACGGCTAATGCCAACGCGACCTGGGCCAACCAGATCGACGGCTCCTTCAACTGGACCG
The DNA here is from genome assembly GCA_902768665.1 of uncultured Bacteroidia bacterium. Classification (GTDB taxonomy): domain Bacteria; phylum Bacteroidota; class Bacteroidia; order Bacteroidales; family UBA932; genus Cryptobacteroides. The sequence continues at coordinate 101,513 of CACXMA010000005.1, forward strand.
TCGGAGAGACCGGCTTTGAGCTCAAGACCGACGCCCAGTACAACTGGTACCGCGGTTATACGACCGAGCAGCCCTCCGAGTTGGTCTGGAATGCGCAGATTTCCAAGACCATCCTGAAGAAGCAGGCTACCCTGGCGCTGCGTGCCTACGACATTCTCGACAAGGCCAAGAACCTGACCGTCACGGATGCCTCCAACTACCACAGCGAGGTCCGCAACAACACGCTCGGCCGCTACATCATGCTGTCCTTTACCTGGCGTTTTGGCAACTTCGGAAAGGCCGGCGAGCAGATGCGCTCCCGCATGGGCGGCGGTCCCGGCGGCCCCGGCGGACGGCGTCCGTTCTAGACAAAAAAGTCCGGCTGGTCGGGAGGGCACTGAAAAAGGTGCCTAACCAGAAGGCCTCTGACAATTAAGACAATCGAAGGATATCGAGATATTTCGGTATCCTTCATTTTTTTCGATTC